>NZ_JBEPRN010000002.1:0-987763 GCF_040548375.1 Bradyrhizobium sp. F1.4.3 | reverse complement strand
TCAGCCAGAGATGATGTTGTGCCCCTTGAAGGCGCAATACGGCATGCCAGCCGTCAGATGCCTGTCTGATGGCGCCCGATGAAAGGTCGGCAAGCTGTAGCCCCGCGCCGACCGCTGTTGAGCCGGACGCGCTGCGAACGACCGGCACCACCGTCGGCAACGCCTCAGGTGCCCAGAAGATTGTCTGTTGGTAAAAGGACCCCTGCGGGTCATGAGCGAAAGCAGACGCCCCATCTCCTTCGGAATTCGGAGGTCATCTGCGACCGATTTTCACGATAGGAAGCTCGATAGTTGGGGCTGCGCCGCAGTGACTCCCAGGCGAAATCCGTCATCTCGCCAGACTTGATAGCGTGCTGATACGCCTCCGGTGAGCGCCAGTCGAACTCGGACATTGCTTTGATCCCCTGCTTTAAGTCGATTGCGGCGCAATGTCTATGAAGCTTGGGATTGTTGGGGAAGTCGCCAATTATGCATTGCGTGATGCCTGCAGGCGATCACGCGTCAGCGGGGAAATCTGTTCTCGAGTGCGAATCCTTCGTGACAGATTTTGCTATTTAGGCGTGCCGCCGCGAAGCAACTCGCGGTAGCCGTGGTCTGCCATCCATTTTGCTCGGGCCAGATGACTATCAAACGCATTGCGGGCGCGGGCCGGTTCACGACCCGGATCGATGTGCAACACGATCCGGGTCACTTCTTTCCAATCCGCGCCATCGGCTTCGGCATCAAGAAGTCGCCAATACGTCACGAGATGCTGCTCGTCATAGGTCGTCAACACCGGCTCATGCGGCGCGACATCCGCGACATTGGGATCTAACGGTGGCTTCGTCATGTAGGCTTATGCGCGCACTTCGCTAATCTGTATTGTAAGCGAAACTTACCAAAATAGTTCGGTTATAGCCAGTGGTTTGATGGTCTGCCTAATGGCTGTTTGAGCGCATGAAAGCTCGTGCGCTCGTGGCCTGGAATGTGCGCCGGATTCGCGTGGATCGCGGCATTCCGCAAGAGCAACTGGCCTACGATGCCGGGATTGACCGCTCATATATGAGCGGCCTTGAGCGGCAATCTGAGAATCCGACAATTGATCTTCTCGACCGGCTCGCCGAAACGCTGGGTGTTCATTTATCTGAGTTCTTTGTTCAGCCACCCAAGGGAGCGGCGACACCCAAGACGTTGCCTAAGGGTCGCAAGTCAGCGCGTCCACGTTCCAAGAAGCAATAGCATTGGGCGAGTTCAAGCCACGCGACAAGCGCCACGCAAGTGTTGTCTTAAAGGAGTGAAATAATCAATTCGACCAAGCCGGTCCAGCTGCAGCTTTGCTCAGTCGGCTTTTCTCCAAGAGCGAGCCCCGCCCGAGCAGTTCGGGCTGAGCGGTGGCGATCAGGGTAAGACGCGCTCTCATCCTGATTGTCGTGCCATAACCGCGCTTCCGACTGAAAATTTGAGGGCCCCTCCCCCATGGAGCACAAGGGCGGGGCTGCTCCCGCCGCCCAAAACCAAGGAGCCACGCTGCTGGGAAACACCGCGCTACTTCGGCGTCGCTCAGAGACTCAGGAACGCTCCGATTTTCCGCCCTCGGCGCTCTTTACGACATTGCGTAAGACGATTTCAGAAAGCTGCACAAGCTGCCGTTTGAGAAATATACACAGTTGTGAGAGACGGAGGATCTCTTGCTTGCAGCGCTCCAGCTCGCGCCGTTCGTCTGTTATTGCAGAGGCTTCATGGCGATTCTTACTTACCGTCATGGTTCATGTAGACCCCTTTTCCGAGAAGAGCTCAAAGTATTGCGTTCAGCGAACTCCTTTTCAAACACGAATTGCGCCGGCGCGCCGCGATCGCCTTCGACAAAGCCCTTCGCTGCCAATAGCTCGCGGGCATCGCGCACCAGCGCGGGGCTACCACAGATCATGACGCGGTCATGCTGCGGCTCCAGTTCCGGCAGCTCGATTTCGGTAAACAGCTTGCCTGACTCGATCAGGTCGGTGATCCGGCCGCGGTTGCAGAAGCTGTCGCGCGTCACGGTCGGATAATAGATCAGCTGGTAGCGCACGAAGTCGCCGACCAGCTCGTCGCTCGGCAGTTTTTCCGCGATCATCTCGCCATAGGCGAGCTCGGCAACGCGGCGGCAGCCATGCAGCAGTACGACATTCTCGAATCGTAGATAGGTCTCGGGATCCTTGATCACGCTCAGGAACGGCGCAAGCCCGGTGCCGGTGCTGATCAGATAGAGATTGCGCCCGTCCTCCAGGTTATCGATGACCAGCGTCCCCGTCGCCTCGCGGCTGACGATGATCTCGTCACCCTCCTTCAGATGCTGCAGACGCGAGGTTAAGGGAGCATCCGGCACTTTAATCGAGAAAAATTCCAGCCGGTCCTCGTAATGGGCGCTGGCGAGGCTGCGGGCACGCAGCAGCGGGTTCTCGTCGATCTTGAAGCCAATCCTGGTGAATTCGCCGCTGCGGAAGCAGAACGACGGATTCCGCGTCGCCGTGAAGCTGAAGAGATTGTCGGTCCAGTGATGGACGCTCAGTACGCTTTCTTGGTCGAAAATACTCATCCCACCGCTCCCGCGAAAGCAGAGCATGATCCGGACCTGCAGGACCGCGTTAGCGCAAAGTTTTCACCGATTTTCCGAAGGATCATACTACAAGCACCAGACGAGGCTCTCGATCCCGTCGGACCGATAGCTTCACGCACTCAACTGCTTTCGCCTTGGAAGATCGGCCTGTGCCCCGCCTGTAGCGATCAACCCGGCCGCTGCCAATTCACAAAGAACTCCAACCCTCTACTCGTTCAGCCCGCCGGCAGCGCCGCTCACATGAACTTTTCTCGTAGTTCACGCCACGCCGGCAGGCTGACTTGGCCAGCTCACTCCCTGCCGAGTGTTCGTGCCCACCTCGCGCAGAGGCATGGCAAATTTGGGAGCCTTTGCTTCGACAAACACGGCACGTAGCGAACGGACAATCTTGTTTCGCACGTGAGTGTGGCGTCTCGGCTTCAGATGGGTGCGTTTCGTACAAAGCCCCTGCCATCTCGCTTAGAACCAATCTGCGCGCTGTTGCACTACTGGAAAAAGCTCCCAAAGAGGATCGAAGCTGCGAGCTTCGCCGAGGTAACGGTCGCCGAACATGCTCTCTCCGAGAGCATGTAATTGCTCTGGGCTGACCGTAACAATATTGTAATGTTGATTAATGCAATGAGCCGCATGTTCACGCTTAAATCCTGCATCCGGGTGCCTTCTTCGATGGGTTTCACGCGATAGCGATCCACCTGCTTCCGAAGGGTCCCGACCGTCTATGGTTAGCGCGCCACGTGTTCGGTCCGATACAGAACGTGCTGCCTCAGCCTCCTCTTAAGCCAAAGAGGCGAAGCGGAAACAAGAGAGGTATTGGCACGGACTTCAAAGTCTGCATCGAGCGCCAGTTCCACGGAACAGAATCCTTCCCTAGCTGCGGCGCTTCTTTGAGCCAAAGGTGGCGTTGCAGTCCCTGACTGCGTACTACAGCATACCAATCGTGGGTGCCTGTCGGCTGTCCAATGCAAGGTCAGCAAGCGATAGCGCCGCGGCGTCGACATGTGAGGCAGACGCGCTCCGCACCCGGCTCGGCAAGGCTCCGATGCAGCAAGAGCAACTTGCGTACGATGCCGGCTTGACCGCTCATATATGGGTGGCCTTGAGAGGCAATCTGGGAACCCGACATTGATCTTCTCGACCGGCTGGCCGAGACGCTGGGTGTTCTTTTATCTGAAGTCGATGTTCAGCCATGCAGAGGAGCGACGACATCCAAGACTTTGCCTAACGGCCGCAAGCCAGCGAAGCCCACGTTCCAAGAAGAAATAGCACTGCTGCAAGAGCGACTTTATGGCCACGCAGAATCGGTAGCGGCACCGCGCGCTCTAAAATGCGAAAATCATAAAAAATCGACTGCGCCATTGATGATTGCGGCTTTAGGTTCCAAAGGGACCCCGCCCGATCAACTCGGGCGGGGGTTAGAGCGAGCCTCACTCCCCGTTCTTGCGCGGCCGCGACCAGAGCAGGGTGTAGCCCTCGCCGCCTTCGTCATCGAACAGGTTCGCGTAGATCGGAGCGTTGAAGGACGGATCGTCGAGCTTGAGCGAGAGGTAATCACGGCCCTCGTCGGAGCGCTTCGACCAGGCCGCCCCGATCTCCGCCCTACCCACGTAGATGCGGTGGCTGGGCGCGTTCTCGTTGGAGCGATTGGCCTCAGCGACGATGCGGACGCCCTTGGCCTGCAAGCTCAGGGTGATGATCTCGCCCTGGAAATCGTTGCCGACTTTCTTGAAAGAACCGATGTTAGCCATGTCACTTCTCCTGTTGTGTTTCGAGCCCGCGACCACCGCGGCCTCGATGGCGATCTAGAGGCCGAAGACGATCGGCGACGCACCCGCTCGCGGGCCGGAGCGCAGCGGAGGACGTCGTTGTGGCGACTTTCTTGTCTCGCGAGGAATGGGCGAAGCCCAGGGGAAGAAAGTCGCATCAACGGCGTTGCGGCTCAGACGATCGAGGCGCAGCCGGTCTTCGGCCAGATCAAGCCATCAAAGAGGCCACGTGGTCTGCGTGCTGAACCGCAATCTTGAGGAGAAGTCTGGCGAATCTCGGTTGCGCTGAACAAGAGGTCGGTACGGTTCGGCGCAGAAAGAGAAACAATCTGCCGCAAAGGGCGGTATCGGTCCCGGAAGGAATGATCGAGCGCGGCGTGCCGCTCCTCCGCAGCCATGTGGGCCAGACATAGATTGGTAGGCTTGCTTAAAGCGCTCCGAGGAGAAGCCCTGTTACTTCTCACTCATGCTCGACGACCCCTCGTTCAACGTGGCGCCCTGTGCGACCTTCGACCGATGATGGCGACGATGCCTCATCACTCTTGCGTGGCGGCTGTGAGAACTGGTTGAGGCGCATTCTCCGCCACCCCGACCGACTCCGACGGGCGGGTCTCCGCGAAAACGGTCAAGCGCGTCCACGCCGTGCCGCCGATGCAAACCGCACCTCCGCAAGCGAAGGCCTCGCGCCAAGCCAGCGAAGGCACCCCGATCTGCGAGAGGGCAAACACCACATGATAGCCAGCGATTGCCGCAGGGACCGCGAACGCGGTTGCGATCGCGACGCGCAAGGTCCGGACCCGACTAACCGCGACGGCGACCTGACCGACAGCAAGCGCCAGTGCGCCGGAGGCCAATCCGATAAGCAGCGCACCGACGACCCCGGCACCGTCATGAAATGCCAGCATTCCGACGCTGAGTGCGACGAAAAACGGCAAAGCGTACACCGCGAGCGCAAAGATCGCCCAGCAGAATAAGCCAATGCCGAGTGTGTTGAGAACAAGCCCAAGCGCGAGCATGGTGGTGGCTCCATGTGCATAGATGTACCGGTCGCGCCTTCCACCACCACCACGGCGCAGTTTCGGAGGTAAAATCGAAACGAGGCGGAGTTGCGGCGTGCAACTCCGGCTTGGTTGTCTCGATGTCAAGCACGACGGCGCTCACGCGCCGCCGAAGCTCCAGACGGGGATGCCGAGCCGCTTCGCCTTGTCGGCGAGGTTGTCCTGGATTCCCGTGCCCGGGAAATGCATGATGCCGATCGGCAGCAGCTCGAGGAGTGCATCGTTGCGCTTGAACGGCGCAGCCTTCGCGTGCTTCGTCCAGTCGGGCTTGAAAGCGATCTGTGGCACCTTGCGGCTCGTCGCCCATTTCGAGGCGATCAGTTCAGCGCCTTTCGGGGAGCCGCCATGGAGCAGGACCATGGCGGGGTGCTTGACATGAACCTTGTCGAGGCGATCCCAGATGAGGTGGTGGTCATTGAAGTCGAGTCCACCGGTGAGTGCGATCTTCGGCCCCGGCGGCAACATGACCTCAGTCTCGGCGCGACGCTTGGCTGCGATGAAGTCACGGGAGTCGATCATTGCTGCGGTCAGCGAGCGGTGATTGACTAATGATCCCGACCGAGGACGCCAGGACGAACCGGTGTGGAGCTCAAACCGCTCGATGGCCTGATCCCGGAACAGTTCCAGGCAATTGCGGCGCTCGATCAGGGTGATGCCTTCGGCGGTGAAGCGCTCGAGTTCGACCGATCGCACTTCCGAGCCGTTCTGCTCACGCTGGCTCTTATGCTGCGCTTGCTCGTTGTCGTCGAGCTGCCGTTCGATGCGGTCGACGGCACGATGGAACAGATTGACGGTCGACCAGAGCAAATCGTCAAGGTCCGGTTCAAGCCGCGTGTCGTTGAGGGTCGCAACCAGGGCGTCGAAGATATCGGCGACAGCGCCGGTGATGATCTTGCCCTCCGGAAGCGGCCGTGGATCGGGATGGTCGTCGAAGGGACGGTAGCCGAAGAGCTGTAATTCGGTGAGGACGTGGTCGGTTGAAGAAGAGGCGTGCGGCGGTTCGATGTCGTCATGGTCGGTCATGAGAAGGGGTCCTTTGCCGGATCGGCCGCGACCATCGCGGCCTTCGTGGCGATCCTCTGACGGCAGGCGGAACGGGCCAGAACCCGAAGGGCCGAAGCGGCAGCGGAGGATGGCGGAGGCCGGCTATTTTGCTTCGCGATGCAAAGCGCGCGGCCAAACGCATGATGTGTCTTCACATCGCTGGCGCGCGGCGGAAAATAGCCGGACGCAGCCATTGCCGGCCCGGGCCGCTTGCCGTCCGATCGCCCTCTAGAAGGCCGAGGTCGCGTTCTCTTCCGGTATTGGCCTCGCCTATGACCGGCCGATACAACGTCGATCGGAGACCAGGAGCTATTCCGCGGCCACCGTCGACGAATGCAGAAAGCGAACGACATCCTCTGGCACGAGCTGAAGCCGCAATGCTGCTCGGAGCGCGTCGAGGCCGAAGACATGCAGATCTTCGTTGAAGTCGCCCAACCGGGGCGACAGCGCGATCGCTTCAATGCCGGCGTCTGCTGCGCGCTGGCTGAGAATAGCTTGCACCGCATCGCCGGCGGCATCGGCGTCGCGGGCGATATAGAGCCGACGCAGGCTCGAGGGCAACAACATTGCCGAAAGGTGATTGGCCGAAAGCGCAGCCGCCATTGGCATAGTCGGCAGCACGCAGCGCAACGACAGCATGGTCTCAATACCCTCGCCGGCAGCGAGCACGTCGTCCACCACGCCTAAGCGAACCGCGTTGCCGAGGAGATCGCCCATCGCGCGTCGTGGCGTATCGATCGGCGCTTTGCCCAGCCGAATGCGATCAAAGCCATCCGGATCGAGCCATGTGCGGTGCACGCCAGTGATCCGTCCATCAAGGTCCGTGACGCAGGCGATCATCGCCGGCCAGGTCTCGGTCGGCAGGTGTTCATCGGGCCGATAAAAGCAGCGCGGATGGAAACGCAGACTGCCACCATGGTGCACGCGGGCTATGCCGCGACGCTGCAAATATGCCTCGGCCACGGTCCCCTCGATCGGGCCGGATATCGCAAAGAGCCGACGGGCGGCCTTTTGCGATCCGGCCGGTACTGCCGGACCAACAGTCCTTCGGACGAGCTCCGGTTCATCGCGAGGCAGTTTCAAAAAGCGTCTTGCCTCCTCGGCGACTTCGCGGAAGTCGCGCAGTCCCAGGCTTTCACGGATGACGTCGAGGAGATCGCCATGTTCTCCTGTTGCGGCATCGGACCACTTGCCCGCCGGCCCCTTCGGCGATTCCTGGAGCCGCACAAATAGCGAGCGGCCCGGGGTGTTGTGCACGTCGCCGACCACCCAGTACCGCCCTGCCCGCTTGCCATTGGAGAGATAGTGTCGGCACACCGCCTCCGCATCGCGCGCGAGGCGGCGGGCCAGTTCGGAAGCATCGCGGGACATCACGCGGCCTCCCGCTCAGCGATGCGCGCGACCGGATAGGTGTCGAGCACCTGCGACAGGATCTCGACGCCGCTCGCGTCCGTAGGCACGAACATGCGCAGCTTCCAGGAGATGATCTCTCCAAAGAGGCCGTAGGCCCGCAAACGGTCGCGCATCGTGTCGTTGAACCCAGACAGTTCGATGCGGTATGCGCCCATTACGCGGACGCGGCGAAGCTGGAGCCCTTCCGCAAGCTCGAGGACGGTCCGTCCCTCCACGAGTGCGGCAAAGGCAGCGTCCGGCGTCAACGCCGGCGCGTCAGCCGCAAGGGCGTTCGCGACCCAGGTCGCCGAGACCTTGCGGCCGATGATCCGCTCGCCCGCGTCGGTCTGCAGCCGATAGACCCGGGTCGACTCGTTCGGCAGCCGCTTCCAGATGGGCAGCAGCAAGCCGGCCACGACGTGGATCGTGCTTTCCGTGAACTCGGGCACGTCGGCAAGCTCCGCCAGCCAGGCCGCGGCGAAGCGTTCGCGGTTGGCCTCGACCCAATGGCTTTCCACCATCATCTTCAAGGGAACGCTGTGCTGCTCTATCGGCCGGATCAGGCGGACGCGCCGCTCGATCTCGCCGTCATCAAGCATGAAGCTCGGAGCCGCGAGCTGCACAGCGGCTCGTCCCGAGCGCTCATTGATCAGCAGGACAGCGTTGCGATCGGAGACGCGAGCAAGAGCGTCATCCAGACCCACAGGATGGTTGCGCAGGCGCTGGGTGATCGTGAGCAGCCGGGTCTCGGCACCGGTGCCCGGATGGACATAGATCGTGCGCCGGTCGGTGACGAAAAAGCTCTCGGCGCGAAGCGTTTCCAGCCCGACGTCATAGGTGCCCGACGCGACCGCGCCGTCGATCCGAGCCGTCAACAGCTGCTCGAAGACGGTGAACAGGATATTCTGAAGATCGATCGTGAGCGCCAGCAACCTGTTCAGGAACGTCGTGATCGGCGGCAGGTCATCCCTGAGCCCATTGGGATCCGTGAGCTTCAGGCCGGTCGCATCCTCGAACCTCTCGAGCGAGCAGCCCTCGACCTTGCCGCGCGCGAGCAGCGTGTAGAGTTGGCGCAACGCGTCCCGGCCGTACTGACTTTCGAGATTGTCCTCGGGCCGGAACAGCCCTTGGCCTCCGGTCTGGCGCTGGCCGCGCGTGATCGCTCCCAACGTGTCGAGCCGACGGGCAATGGTGCTGAGAAAGCGCTTTTCGGCCTTCACGTCGGTAGCGATCGGGCGAAACAGCGGCGGCTGCGCCTGGTTGGTCCGGTTGGTGCGGCCGAGCCCCTGGATTGCGGCGTCCGCCTTCCAGCCGGGCTCGAGCAGGTAATGGACGCGGAGGCGTCGATTCCGTGCCGATAGCTCGGCATGGTAGCTCCTCCCTGTGCCGCCCGCGTCGGAGAACACGAGGATCCGCTTGACGTCATCCATGAAGGCTGAGGTCTCGGCGAGGTTGGCCGAACCGGCCCGGTTTTCGACCACCAACCGGTCGCCCCTGCGAACGATGCGACGTGAGCGGCCGGTCACCTCCGCGACCAGATCAGTGCCGAAACGCTGGACCACCTGGTCCAGCGCGCCTGGCACCGGCGGCAGCGAGGCAAGCTTCTCGATGAGGCGGTCGCGGCGGGCTACCGCCTCGCGGCTCTCGACCGGCTGCCCATCGCGATAAACAGGCCGCGAGCAGAGGTTGCCCTCCGAGTCCGTGAAGGGCTCGTAGAGCTGGACCGGAAAGGAATGGGCGAGATAATCGAGGACATATTCGCGTGGGGTGATGTCGACCTGGACGTCGCCCCAGTCCTCCGTTGGTATCTCAGCAAGCCGGCGCCCCATCAGCGCCTCGCCCGTCGAGACGATCTGGATGACGGCGGCATGGCCGGCGTCAAGATCGCGTTCGATCGAGCGGATCAACGATGGCGTCTTCATCGAAGTCAGGAGGTGGCCAAAGAAGCGCTGCTTGGCGCTCTCGAAGGCGGATCGCGCGGCCGATTTGGCCTGGCCGTTCAGCGTACCGGTCTCGCCCGTGATGTTGGCGGCCCGCATTGCCGCGTCGAGGTTGTTATGGATGACGCCGAACGCTCCGGCGTACGCGTCGTAGATCCGAATCTGCTCGGGCGTGAGCTGGTGCTCGACGAGCTCGTACGCGACGCCCTCGTAAGAGAGCGAGCGGGCCGCATAGAGGCCGAGCGCCTTGAGGTCGCGCGCCAGCACCTCCATCGCCGCCACGCCACCCTCCTCGATCGCCTCGACGAACTCGGCGCGGGTCGCAAACGAGAAGTCGTCGCCGCCCCACAAGCCCAACCGCTGGGCGTAGGCGAGGTTGTGCACTGTGGTGGCGCCGGTTACGGAGACATAGACGACGCGGGCATTCGGCAAGGCGTGCTGGAGCCTCAGGCCCGCGCGCCCCTGCTGGGAGGCCGCCTGATCGCCGCGCTCGCCGTTCTGGCCCGCCGCGTTCTGCATCGCGTGGCTCTCGTCGAAGACAATCACTCCGTCGAAGTCGGAGCCCAACCATTCAACGATCTGCCGCACGCGCGAAAGCTTCTCGCTGCGTTCATCGGTGCGCAGCGTAGCGTAGGTGGTAAAAAGGACGCCTTCCGAAAGCCTGATCGGAGTGCCCTGACGAAACCGAGACAGCGGCGTCACGAGCAGCCGCTCCATGCCTAGCGCGGACCAGTCGCGCTGCGCATCTTCGATCAACTTGTCGGACTTGCTGATCCAGACCGCGCGGCGGCGGCCCTTGAGCCAATTGTCGACAAGGATGCCTGCGACCTGCCGGCCCTTGCCCGCGCCGGTGCCGTCCCCCAGGAACCAGCCGCGCCTAAAGCGGACAGCATTTTCTGCATCGTCGCGTGCGACCGCCACAACGTCAAAGGTCGCATCGACCGCCCAGCATCCCGCAAGAAACTCGGAATGGGCCTCGCCTGCATAGATGACGCTTTCAAGTTGGGCGTCGGACAGGATGCCATCAGCCACGACAGTGGCCGGCAGATGTGGCCGGTGCGACGGCTTCGGCGGCGCGACCGAGGCCATCGCTGCGGACTGGACGAGCTTGGTCGGATGCGCATGCGCGTGCGGAATACGGATCGTCTGCAGCGCGTATTCCTCATAAAGCGCATCGGTGAGCCGGGCGCCGTCCGGAGGCATCCACTCGACCGTCTCATAGGTAAGTTCGACGCCCTGTGGCGCGCCATCTCCCGATGGGGACGGTGGGCGTGGCGCAAAGGCGCTGACCGGCCGCAGCGTCGCGGGGCGCCTGATGTCGTCGACCACGACGGGGGTGGCAACAGGCAGCCTCGGAGGCACATGCTGGGTCACCCAGTCAAGCAAGGTAGCGAGATCGCTTGCCATGCCGGGTGAAGCGGGAAAGACCTTCGGTTCTGCGGCAGGCTGCTTGTCGATCACAAGCAGCCGTGTATCGGTCTGCGTTCCGTGTTTCGCGTAGACCGCGCCGTCGATGGCGGCAGAAAACACCACCCGCCCGCGGTGCTGGAGGCGAACGAAGGCATCTCGCCATGCCGCATTGTCCGGCGCAAGGCTCGCGCCGGTGATGGCGACCAGACGCCCGCCGTCGCAAAGCCGCGCCAAGGCTGATGCGATATGCCGGACAGCCGCGTCCGCCATCCGCCGATCGACGTTCGCCAATGCCGAGAACGGCGGGTTCATCAGGACGACGCTCGGTACGACACCCGCATCGAGGTGATCGTCGATCTGGGCGGCGTCGAACCGCGTGACCTCAACGTTGGGAAACAGTTGGTCGAGCAACGCCGCGCGGGTCTCGGCCAGCTCGTTCAATACCAAGCCGCCGCCGGCGAGCTCGGCAAAGATGGCGAGCAAGCCGGTCCCCGCGGAGGGCTCCAAAACCCGGTCGGACGGCGTGACGCCGGCCGCTGTGCATGCGGCGAACCCAAGCGGGATGGGCGTCGAGAATTGTTGAAGGGCTTGGCTGTCCTCGGAGCGCCGCGTGTGGGTCGGCAGACAGCGCGCGATCCTCGCGAGCATCGGCAGCATCGCGGCCGTCGAGCCGGCCTTGACACGGATAGCCGGGCCAAACTTGCGAAGGAACAGAACGGTTGCCGCCTCGCAGACATCATAGGCGGTCTTCCAGTTCCAGGCGCCAGCGGCGTCGGAAGCGCCGAAGCCAGCTTCCATGGCGCCGCGCAGGACAGCGGCATCTATGCGCCGGCCACGCTCGAGATCGGTCACTAGCTGTCGGGCGGCCTTGACGGCGGCGGAGGTGAGAGTTGCAGCGGCGCGCATCGAGAGCGGCGCGGCGGCAGCGCCGCCGGCGAGAGATTCGGTCATGGCAGGGTGCTTTCGGAGAGCAGGAATGGATCGAACCATCAGGCGCTCTCCTTAAGACCCGACGGCTCAAACCCTTCCCGGCCCGACTCTCCCTCTCAGTCCTCCTCCATAAAAATGGGGACCGGCGCGGCACGCCGGTCCCCGAGCAGCTGCGGTACGGCAGGAGCCATCCCGTTCTAGACGTCACTCAGCCGCGTCGAGCTGTTGCGGATCATCGTCGTTCGCGTTGTCCTGATCCTCGTCCTCGCCGAGGAATTCGGGCAGCGGGCCCGCTTCACTCTCCTGCTCCCCTGGCGCCGCATTGGGATCGACCAGACGCAGCGGCTCCGGCAACCAGCCCGAACCATCGAGAAGACGCTCGGCCTCCTTGGCCATGTCGGCCTTCTTGAGGTGGTCGATCAGCTGCGCGGAAGACTCGCCCTTGGCTTCCCGCACCGCCTCCAGGATGCGAGGCTTGGTGACCCGGCCGAAATAGTTGTCGACGGAGGGCTTCCACCCCGCTTGAACCATGTCGAGGCCGACGGCACGTGCCAGCACACCCGCCTGGTCGAGTCGGGTGCGGACGCCGTGGGCGGAGACGCGGCCCTGATTGTAGCGGTTGGCCGGCTCGTAGAGGGCGTTGATCGCAAATGACGCACAGTGAGCGAACAGGGATGCCTGTGCAGTGCCGTCGAGGGCTGTGAGCGCATTCCAGAGATCGTTCTCGCCCTTCGGCAACCGTGCTTTCCAGGACTCATGCCGCGCCTCAACGGCCTTCGCGGGCACGCTTTCCCTCAAGCCGGGCGCTTGAGCCGGAAAGGTCGGCGTACGAAGTCCGATCTCAAGGCAGCTCCCGGATGATGCGGACCGGTAAAAGGCCGTCAGCACGAAGTTATGCAGCACCGCCTGGAACGCGACCGCGGGATTTTCTGCCAGCGCATCCCGCAATGCCAGTGTGCGATGCGCTGTCAACTCGGTGATCAGCCGATCCGGCAGAGGTTTCGTCGCGTCCTCATCGTCTTCTTCGGCATCAGCCCCGCCACCTGCGACCGCGATGACCGTGCGCTGGATGGAAGTGGCAGCGGCCTTCCCCTCGATCGACTGTGTATCGCCGCCCTGCCCGACATCGGGCTCGGCCGCCGAAAAAACGTCCTCCGGCCGGACGTAACCCCGGTCGACCGAGAGGCGCCCTTCGGAATCGATGCTGACGAAGACGCCAGCGCGGGCGATCTCGGCCGGATTGTAAATCATCAAGCGGTCCTCGAACGCGACCAGTGCCGCCTCAATTTCGCCGAGACGCTGATCGACCTCATCGGGCAACTCGTCGGCATCCTGATAATCGGATTCAAGCCTGGCTTGCTCCGCGTTGAGTGCGTCGATGGTGGCCTGATCCTCCGGGGAAAGATCGACAGGCTTGCCCTCGATTTCGCGCAGGCCCTCCGTGTGGCCGTAGGGGAATTCGACGGCGAGCGAAATCCACTTCCAGCCCTGCGCAGCGATCGTCTCGGCCTCGGCCTTGAGCTTTTCTGTCACGAGACGATCAAGCAAAGCAACGTCCTGCAGCCAGCCGCCATCATCGTGCTCGAACAGATCCCGCAAAACGCCGCCGCCAGCCTGCTCGTAAGCATTGAGCCCAATGAACTGGACGCGGCGATCGGACGCGCGCACGGTATTTTCCGTCAGCATTCGCCGGATCTGATAGGGCTCATCATAGCCGGATCGGCTGACGTTCTCCCAGACCTGCTCCTGCCTTGCGTGGTCGGCTGTTACAGAGAAGGCCGTGAGTTGCTCGAGAGTCATGCCGTCTTCGGCATAGACGTCGTGGAGCTTTGGCGACACCGACGCCAATCGCAACCGTTGCTTCACGACCGCCGGGGATACGAAGTGCCGAGCAGCGATATCCTCCTCGGACATGCCGGCGCCACTCAAGGTCCGGAAGGCTCGAAACTGATCGAGCGGATGAAGCCCTACCCGCTCGTCATTCTCTGCAAGAGAATCATCTTCAGCGATGCCCCCCTCGCGCACGACACAAGGAACGGCCTGGGTCTTTGCCATCCGCTTCTGCTTGACGAGAAGCTCCAGCGCCCGATAACGCCTGCCGCCGGCCGGCACCTCGAACATGCCGGTCTCATTGCCTTCGGCGTCCACCACCGCCCGCACGTTGAGACTCTGCAGGAGCGTACGCTGCGCGATGCTTTCGGCGAGTTGCTCGATGGAAATGCCCGCCTTCACATGCCGGACGTTGGACTGGCTCAGCACCAGCCTGTTGAACGGAATGTCACGTGAGGGGGACAGCGTGATCTTTTGGACAGCCTTCGTCATATCGATTCTCCACGACGGGCGGTCGGGAGCCTCTCTCTCGACCTCCAACCCGTCGCGGAAACGCCCCTGCCCTCTTACTCTTGTGCTCGCGGTGACGGAGGAGAACCTCACGCCGCTTCCTGCTCCGCTCCCTCCGCCATTGTGTCGACAGCGGGTTCGGGTAAGAATCCTAGGAGATAGTCCGCGACCTTGCTGGCCTGGGATGCGGCCCGGATAATTGCACGATTATCCTCTCGCAGCACCTCCAGCCAGGAGCCGATATAGTCGGCGTTCCGCACCGTCGGCACGATACCGAGTGACGCGCAACCGAACGCAGACGCGATTTCCGCAACCAACTCCTCAAAGGCATACTTCCTGGTACCAAAGCTGCCCGACAAGTCGCGGTTGAGACGTGATGGATGGCCGCTGGCATGCGCCTTATGCCGATATCGGCATAACGTGCATAATGCCGCGATCCAGATTATGCCGCATCTGCTCGGCTGGGCCCGGTTGGCGGCATGATCGCGCCAATCCCATTCGGCATAATCTTCGTCGCTCCAACAACAAGGAGCACGAAGATCATGTCTCAATATTTGCAGACCTGCATCGAGCCGCATCTTGGCTCGTTCGCAGCGAGTTTTGCGGCGGAGAATTACAGCGCCGGAACGGTCAAGACCTACCTATCGATCCTACGGAAGGTGGGTCACGCGATGGATGTCCAGGGCATCGGTCCTTCAGCGTTGACGCTTGATATGGCCGAGCATCTGGGACGCAAGGTGCCGCGTAAGAAAACCGGCACGATATGGCCGTATAGGTTGGCCCGCCGGTTCGCGCAGCATCTCCTCGATATCGGCGTGACGCATCCAGTGCCGTTGAGCGAGGCGCAGCAAGCGCGTGCGGCCCTACTGGCGGACTTCGAGACCTATTTGGTCAAGCATCGCGGCCTTAGCCCGCGGACGATCTATCACACGCTGCGGTTCGCCAACCGGTTCCTCGATCATCGCTTTGGCGATGCGATGGTTGATCCGGGGCGGTTGCGGCCCGCCGACGTGATCAGCTTCCTTGAGCACGTAATGGCAAGTGCGCGGCGCGACAAGACGGTAGCGACGCATGTTCGTATCTTCCTGCAATATCTGTTCGGCAGCGGCGCGACAGCGACCAATCTAGCGCTGAGTCTGCCTAGAACGGCGAAACGCTGGGGAGCACGACTGCCGCGCCATCTGGTGCCCGAGGGCGTTGAGGCGGTGCTCGCCTGCGTGCGCGACAACCCGCGGCACGGGGCTCGGGACTATGCGATGCTGCTCATCATGGCCCGGCTTGGCTTGCGTGCTGCCGAGGTCATCGCGATCCGGTTGGACGACGTCGACTGGCGCGCGGGCGAACTCTTGGTTCGTGGCAAGGGCAAACTCCACGATCGCGTACCGATCAGCTCGGAGGTTGGCGATGCGCTGAGCCGCTATCTGCGCGAGGAGCGCGGCCCCACGTCCTGCCGCATGATGTTCGTTACCCATCGCGCGCCACACCGCCCGTTCAATGACAGCCAAATCGTCAACGCCGTCCTAAAGGATGCCCTGAAGGCGACCGGCCAGAAACCGGTGACGCCCTATGTGGGATCGCACCTGCTGCGTCATAGCCTTGCGGTCCAGTTGGTGAACTCGGGTGCATCGCTCGACGAGGTGGGCGACGTGCTGCGGCATCGCTCACGCACATCGACCATGATATATGCCCGTCTCGACATAGATGGGCTGCGGTCGATAGCAATGCCCTGGCCCGTAGTGGGAGGCGCGCAATGAGCCTCACCTCCCAACTCGATCGCTATCTGGCCGTGCGGCGCAGCCTCGGCTACGACCTGAGCACCAGCGAGCGCATCCTCCGCCGCTTCACGCGGTTTGCCGACCGCGAGCGTGCGACGCATATCGACACGGCGCTGTTCCTGCGCTGGCATGCGACGCTCGACGAGGCCAACGGCAGGACGCGAGCGGCGCGGCTTACCGTCGTGCGCCTCTTCGCGCAGTGGCTAAGTAGCTTCGATCTGGCGCATGAAGCCCCGCCCCGGGGATTGTTGCCGAATACCGTGATGCGCTCCCGACCGTATATCTACAGCGATGCGGAAGTCGCTTCGATCATCGCGGCCGCAATGGCACTTCCGTCGATTTGCGGATTGCGCGGGCTGACCTGCTCGACGCTGTTCGCACTCATCGCGATCACGGGCCTGCGCGTCAGCGAGGCGCTCGCGCTCGATGGAGACGACCTCGATGCCGATAATGGTGTGTTACGCGTCCGACAGGGTAAGAACGGTAAGGAGCGGCTGCTGCCGCTCGACCCCAGCGCCGTCGAGCGACTGCTAGACTATCGCGTCAAACGCGACCGGTTGATCGGTCATCCGGCGAAGCCGATGTTCGTAACTGACAAGGCGACCCGGCTCACCGACTGTGGGGCCCGCTACAACTTTGCGCAAGCATGCCAGCAGATCGGATTGCGATCCGAGCAGCAGTACCAGCGGCATGGCCGGGGACCGCGCATCCACGACCTGCGCCACACCTTCGCCGTGCGTACGATGATCAACTGGTACCGGACTGGCAAGGACCCGGCGCGCGAGATGATCCGGCTGACGACCTATCTGGGTCATAGCAACCCCTCTGGAACATATTGGTATCTGGAGGCGGTCCCGGAACTGCTCGATCTAGCGATGGGCCGCGCCACCGCGAGCGGCGGGGAGATGGCACAATGAGCACCATCGCCTTACCTGCGCTGATCCAGCGCTTCTTCACCGAGCGGCTTTGCACGCAACTGGAGGCGAGCCGACATACGGTCGCTGGCTATCGCGATACGTTCCGGCTGCTGCTCAGGTACGCGAGCACTCGCCGCAACAAGCTGCCAGTCAACCTGACGGTCGAAGATATCGACGCCGATCTGGTCGCGGACTTCCTCGCCCATACCGAGACCACGCGGGGCAATAGCGCTCGCAGCCGCAACACCCGGCTCGCGGCGATCCGATCGTTCTTCCGCTTCGTCGCGATGACCGATCCGACCTGGCTACTGCACTGCCAGCGTATCCTAGCCATGCCCAACAAGCGCTATGTGAAGCGTGCAGTTACGTTCCTCGATGCCGAAGAGATGGCGGCGTTGCTGGCGGCTCCGGATCGCACCACATGGGCGGGCCGGCGCGATCATGCTCTGCTGTTGCTCGCGGTCCAGACAGGCCTGCGAGCTTCCGAACTGGTCGGCCTCACCCGGGGCGATGTCGCGCTTGGAACCGGCGCTCACATCCGTTGCATGGGCAAGGGTCGCAAGGAGCGCGCCACCCCACTTCGCCGCGAGACAGCCAAGCTGCTGGCGACGTGGATCGGCAACGACAAAGATCAGAGCAAGCCGCTGTTCCCGTCGATCCGGGGCGAACGGCTGAGCCGTGACGCTCTTGAGCATCTGGTCCGCAAGCACTGCCTCACGGCGTCGCGCGCGTGCCCGAGCATCGGCACCAAGCGGGTCACACCGCATACGCTGCGCCACAGCACGGCGATGGACCTGCTCCATCATGGCGTCGATCCTGCGGTGATCGCGCTCTGGCTTGGTCACGAGAACGTCGAGACCACCCAGATCTACATCCACGCCGATATGCGGATGAAGGAAAAGGCGCTCGCTCTCGTCGCCGCACCACCCGCGCCGCCGGGTCGGTTCCGGCCGGACGACAAACTGCTCGCGTTCCTTGAAGGGCTCTGATTATGCCGAACAGCCGCATGGCCAACACCGGGATATCCAGCCTCCAACAGAGGCCATGCGGCATAATCTGGATCGCGGCATTATGCGCCAGCTCGTGCAAGGCCGTTCGATGCCAATTGATCGGTTCGAAATAGGCTTGCGGTGGGGGCACCTGCACATAATCTTCCGTCGGCACATAAAAGGCGCGATTGCCACCTATGCGGAAGTCGATTCCGGTCGCCTTGATCAGAGCATCGACCGTCGGCTCAATCATGCCGGGTGGCGGTGGTGGCGCAGCGGTTACGATGTCCGAAGCCAGCCCGTCGCATTGATCGAGATTGAAAACGGTGAAGCGCTTCAAAAATGGAACAGCTTGTGCCTCCTCGCCGGTCTCGTGTACGCGGCGCTTTTCGTCGACCGGCACAAAGCGGTCGGCGTAAACGACGGTCGTGCCGCGCTCACCCTTGCGGACGTGGCCACCCAGCGATAGCGCTTGGCGGAATGTAAGCCAGCTCTGACCGGTGAATCCGCGTTCCGTGGCGGCCCCCCAGAGAATTAAAATGTTTATGCCGGTGTATTGGCGGCCGGACGCGGCGCTTTTCGGCATGGCCAAAGACGCCTGCGCCGCCGCGGTACCCCAAGGCTGCACCCACGGCACGCGGCCAGCCCCCAGTTCGGCGATGATCTTGTTGGTGACGTCGTCATAAAGGTTTGCCCGGTCCTCACCGGTGCGCGCCCGAGGATGATGTCTGGACATCGCGGATCTCCGCGACGGGCGCCGCGAGCCTCTCTCGCAGCCTGTAACCCGTCACGGCAAAACCGAGCGACACTCTGACTCTCGCCTCTACCTGAGAGAATGCGCAATCTGCGACGCAGCCCGCCTTCCGTCGGGTGTTCATGGAATTGCGTTGAGCTACCTAGGGCCGGAGGCCCGACCAGGCGTGCGCCAGGGGCGCATCGCCTCAACGGAAAATGGCACCCGGAGAGCGTGAGCATAGCGACCCGAAGGGGCACGCGGGTCCGAGTGCAGCGACGAGACCGGTTCAATAGCGGCACCCGGGAACGGGGCAGTGATAGCGATCGCCGCAGGCGAGCCCCTTTTCCGAGTGCCCCCGGCGAGGAGCTCCGCATCCACTGCGCGAGGGATCGACGCCGCACGGCCGAGACGCAAAGCGGCTCGGTTCAACGAGAGCCCGATGCGGCGAAAGCCGCACGCGCGCAAGCGGAAGAACTCCGCCAAGGCTTGAGTCGGAGGACCTAGATGTCCTCGCGCGCATGCGTCTGCGCGTCATAGATCCTGATCTGAAGCATGGGAAAACGCCTCTTTAGCTCTTCGCCACCTGCCCTGGCGCCGTCTCTGGTTGTAAATTCGGCTTTGAGCCGGCCGTCGACTTCAAGCGCGTAACCAGAGGCCGGCAATTCACGGGCGGTAGCAACCATTTCATTCCCATCGTGCAGTGAGGTGGTCGAGAATGATGGGTAGCGTGAGTCGCCCAAACCGCGCCAGAACCACCTGCCCAAGTACGGCGATTTGGCCAACGCAGTTGTGGATTGGCGCCTTGCTGGCATCGCCTCAAGGATGGGCATTTGCATCATCCGAACAGGCGGACGGCTTTCCACTGGCGCGGATGCATGCACGATAGAGCCACGGCTCCACGTAGCTGCCCTTCCAGAGTCCCTGGCCGGTGCGCTCAGCCTCGCGCTGGGCTTCGCGATACCTGCCCTTCGAGTATTGGGGCCAATCCAACGCAAGGCCGTTGCGTACAAGCCATTCACCGAGATCCCTACCTGCGACCGAGCAGGTCGCAACCGTGCGGCCATACGGGTCGAGGCTGACTGGAACACAATTGACAGGACGGCGGGCAATGAAGGCGTCAAGGTCGTTTGCGGCCTGCGCACCGCACCGATATTGCAAGCTGTCTTCGCCGCGGCACAGCTGGCTGCTCTCCGGTGCATCGATGCCCCAAAGCCGGATGCGCACGCCATGCATGTCCAGCGTGTCGCCGTCGATCACGCTGGCCTGTCCGACAAACTGATCGGCCAGCGCCGCGCTCGACAGAATGGCGAGAATCAATGCGACAGCGGTTCGACGCATTTCCAGTGACCTTGTAGCTACCGCAAACCATGCGGACTGGATTTCGGCCAGTTATCGAATGTTGCAGCGCCGGCGGGTGCTCCGGCCGCTCGGGATCATGAAACTCCGTGCTGCCAGCCAGTGGCCCTCGAAATGAGCCCAGAACAGAATTACGTCCATCTGCCAAGCGAATTCATGAACCTTCCAAACGCCGTCATTCTTTGTATCTTGGCCGGTCGCGTTGAATGGCAGGCCGCTCAGCCGGCAAAAGCGCGTAAATTTCGTCCCAGCGCGCCCCCTTGGGATGAGGCAAAGGCGCTGCAGCGCGCTTTGCCGGACGAGGCGCTGAAAGTCGTCATGCGCGACGCGAACAAGGAAGACAAGATTGCTGCGTGGCTGATTTTGCACAGGACGGCGGAACACGTAGACAAGCACCTGCCCCGACGATTTGGAATCCCTGCTCTGTGTTAGCAGCCGGAACGAATCGAGGGCTGCAAGGATTCGTCCCCGCGGAGGAGCGATCTTGATGCTGATGTCCAAGGAGAGGCGGACGGCGCTCCGCACGGTACGGGGATGGGCGACAGCCGTGCTGCAGGAGGCAGGCGCGATCCGCGAGTGTGGGTACCACGGCTGGGTGCAGGACCGCGCTGATCCGCACGCCCGTGAGCGGGCATTCGAAATCGCCCGCCAGGATCCGCCGCCGGGCCTTTCGTCCGAGGCGGCCGCCGCCGCTATCACCGAGGTCCTGGACTCGATCGGCGATACCTGCCCCGAATGCCCGCCCGAGGTCTAGAGCCCTTTCCGTTCCGATGGAATCGGAACGGGGCTCTAGAATCCTGTTTTGACGCGTTTTCTTTACGCGAACCGGTACCCACTTCGCGCGAAAACGCTCCAGGCAGCGCGTCGGTCAATCGGCGCGAGCAAAGACCTAGCGCGTGAGGCGCTTCTCGACCCGCTTCCGGCTGTTGCCGACCTTCTTGACTGCTTTCTTGACTGCTGACGCCGACCGCCCGGTCTTCTTGGACTCGTATCGCACCTCATACTTTTGCCCGCCGGCCACGCGGGCCCGGTCCTGCTTGCGCCCGCGCGCCGTCTTCTTCTTCGCTGCCGCCATCGGCTCCTCCTGTCGGACTGATAACAAAGCAACGCAGCAAGGGATTCACGGGTTCCGGAACGATTCGAACTGTGTCAGTTTGAATCAGCTGTTGCGTGGAGTGCTTGAGTGGCGTCTCAGCGTAAGAGCCCCGCGGCAATCGGCGTGAAGGCGCCGTTGCCCGGCTTCATCGAACCGGCCTTGGCGACCTCGATCGAGAGGGTGCCGTCCGGCAGGCGGTGGATTCACGAAATCAAGTTCGACGGCTACCGGGTCCAGGTCCACTTGGCCAACGAGGCGGCGAAGATTTTCACCCGGCGCGGACACGACTGGACGCATCGCTTCAAGAAGGTCGCCCATGATGCCTGGCAGATCAAGGCGAGATCGGCCGTCATCGACGGCGAGATTGTCGTTCCCGCCGCCGACGGCACGACCGATTTCTCGGTGCTGCAAAACGAGCTCAAGGGCAAGTCGACCAAGATCGTGCTGGTGGCGTTCGATCTGCTCTATCTGAACGGCCGCGACCTCCGGAAGCTGCCGCTCATTCAGCGCAAAGCCGAACTCAAGAAGATCCTGATCGGCACTGATGTCCAGTTCAGCGAAAGTTTCGAGATCGAGGGACGCGAGATGTTCGCGCACGCCTGCAAACTCGGCCTGGAAGGTGTCATCTCGAAGGTGCGAGACGGTCCCTATCCGAAGGGCCGTACCAGCGACTGGGTAAAGAAAACCTGCGTCCAGCGCGAGACGCTGACCATCGCCGGCTTCTCGCTCGACGAGGGAAAATGGGACGGCATCTATGTCGGCCGCCTCAAGGGCGACGATCTGATCTATGCGGGCAAGGTCGACCACGGCTTTGACAAGACGTCCGCCGCTGATCTGCAGAAGAAATTGAAGCCCCTGATCCGGAAGACACAGCCGTATACGAAGCGGATCGCACATAAGGGCATCTGGGTTGAACCAAAGCTGCTCGCCGAGATCGAGTATCGCGCGAAGTCAGCCGAGGGAAAGGTACGGCATCCGTTCTTCCGGGGCCTGCGGGAGGATCTGTGATGGATGCATTCGATCGCTTCTGGCAATGGGCCAACAAGCCCCTGGAAAGCCAACAGACGATTCCGGCAGAGCTATTCATTGAGCTCGCTCCTGAGGACCGGCGGGACCGCGCCGCCGTGAACCAGGCCGCAGCACGCGTACCAGACCCCCAACGATGAATGCTTGAAGGGGACCGCTGTCCTTCGCTCGTGAGTGCCGCCACAGAAACTAACCCCGCGCGCGCCGCAGCGCGGCTTCCAATCGCGCCTTCTCCTTGTCCCAGCGGGCTTCTTCGGTCTGCGCTCTCTTCTCGAGAGCCTCGATCTCGGCCTGGATGGCGGCGGCCCGCTTCGCGTGCTCCTGCTCGGCCTTGTCCAATGCAGCCTGCGCCTTGTCGACCGCCTGCTGACGGCGTTCACGCTCCTTCTGCCTGGCCGCCTCTCCCTTCGCCTGTCCAAGCTCGCGGCGCTTCTGTTCCCGTTCGAAGGCGAGAGCGGCCTTTCGTTCTGCAGCCTTGTCGACGGGGCGAGAGGAAGGTTTCTTCGCCTTTGGGCCATGCGACTTGCGGGCGGCGTCTTTGGTCCGCCACCGCCAAGATCGGTGGGCAGCTCGGCATGTTCGCTGAAAGGTCGGTCGGTTCCAACCGGACGCCTGAGAACGACGCCGGGCTTTGCCATGGTCGCAGCGATGACGTCCGGATCGTCGCACTCCTTCGCCGCGCCCTGATGGAAGAGGTTGCTGTCAGTGCCCCACGCCTGCAGCGCCGCCTTCATCGAAGGAGCGGCGATCGCCAGATCGAAGAAGCCCAGCGAAGTCTGGTAGGTCTTCAGTTTTCTGGCCATCGGTTTGATCCGCCCTTCCCCGATCGATCGTCAACGTCGCGCACGCCACGGCGCCGGCGGAACACGACAAGGCCT
The DNA here is from genome assembly GCF_040548375.1 of Bradyrhizobium sp. F1.4.3. Classification (NCBI taxonomy): domain Bacteria; kingdom Pseudomonadati; phylum Pseudomonadota; class Alphaproteobacteria; order Hyphomicrobiales; family Nitrobacteraceae; genus Bradyrhizobium; species Bradyrhizobium sp. F1.4.3. The sequence continues at coordinate 964,538 of NZ_JBEPRN010000002.1, read as the reverse complement.
CGAAGCGTTCCCTAATCCTTGAAGGACGTCCATGCATTTCGCAACGCGCTCTTAAGGATTGGCCTCGAATGAGCCGGACGTCGACCCTGCCCAAGCGCCTGCAGCCGATGCTCGCTACGCTCACCGACGCGCCGTTCGACGACCCCGGCTGGGTTTTCGAGGACAAGTACGACGGATTCCGAATGATCGCGGAAATCCGGCAGGGCAAGGTTGCACTCTACAGCCGCAACGGCAAGATCATCAGCCGCGGCTATATCGAGGTCGCCAAAGCGCTGGAGGGCGTGAAGGGCGACGCCGTGATCGATGGCGAGCTCGTCGCGATCGGAAAGGACGGCGTCTCACATTTCCAGCTGCTCCAAAACGCACTGCGCCATGAAGCGAAGCTCAAGTATTGCGTCTTCGATCTCATGTTTGAGAATGCAATGGACTTGCGCAACCAGCCTCTCCTCGAGCGCAAGAAGCGGCTGAAGGCGATCCTGCCGCGCGACAGGCTGATCGCCTTTAGCGCTCACCGTAAAGGGAACGGCACGAAATTCTTCGCCGAGGCCGAGCGGAAGGGTCTTGAAGGCATCATGGCGAAGCGCGCCGACAGCGCGTATGCATCCGGAAGCCGGACGGCGGATTGGTTGAAGATCAAGACGGCAAAGCGGCAGGAAGTTGTAATCGCCGGCTTCACGGCGCCCAGGCGCAGCAGGCCGTTCTTTGGCGCCCTCGTCCTCGCCGTGCGGGAAGGCAACGCGTGGCGTTATATCGGACATGTCGGCACTGGTTTCAGCCACAAGGTCCTGGAAGACCTCCATGCCAAGCTCGTGAAGCTAAAGGCCGCCAAATCACCCTTTCCTGCCAAGGTGAAGGACGAGGCCAACACGACCTGGGTCAGGCCCTCGCTGGTGGCCGAGGTCAAATTCGCCGAGTGGACGAGCAAGGGCGAGCTGCGCCAGCCCGTCTACCTCGGGCTCAGATCCGACAAGCAGGCGAAGGATGTCGTGCGCGAGCGAGAACGTCCGCGCAAATAGCGCTTCCCTACGGGCCTAACCGGCAAACGGAACGAATTAACGCATTCGCCTACCGCTGTGATTTCGCTCCGCGGTGGTCCGCTCAGTCACCTCCAAGGTCGTGGATTTCCGGTCGCATGCCCTCACGCGTGACTTCGAGCGTCGCTAGCGTGATCGGCAGCTTGAAGCGCCGCGGTCCCGCGCTGCCGGGATTCAGGTAGAGAACGCCACCGACCGTGTCGATCTTCGGCACGTGGGTATGCCCGGAGACGATGACGTCGATGCCGGCGCCAAGATCGGTCTGCAGCGTGTTCAGGTCATGCAGAACGTAGATCGACTTTCCCGCCAGGCGCACGAGTTTCGTGTCGGGATATTGGTGGGCCCACTCGCCGCTGTCCACGTTTCCGCGGACGGCCGTGACGGGCGCGATCCGGCGAAGCGCGTCGACGATCTCGGGGCGCCCTATGTCGCCGGCATGGATGATGTGATTGACACCCGTCAGGCCTCGTTCCGCCTGGGGCCTCAAGCGGCCGTGCGTGTCCGAAATGATTCCGATCCTGAACGTCATTTCCCGTCGCTCTCCGCCGCGATCGCCAAAAGACGATCGAGAAGTTCTACCTGAGCAGACAGCATCTTGGTCCGTGCGAACTCGATATCAAACCATTCCGCGCGGTCGACTTCAGGAAAGCTCTGCCGTCGACCGCTTCGGGGCGGCCATTCGATATCGAAGGTGTTGCTGGTCAGCGCCGCCGGTTCAAAATGGCCCTCGCCGGCGAATGCGATAACGCGCTTGCCTCCTCGCTGTCGAATCTCCCCAGCGTCCGGAGTGGACCAATCGAAGCACTCGGGCCGAGTTCCTCAGCAAATTCGCGCCGGGCGACGTGCTCCGGAGCATCCGCGGCATCGATTTCGCACTTGGGAATGGACCAAGCGCCATCATCCTTCTTGCGCCAGAACGGACCGCCGGGATGAACGAGCAGAACCTCGAGCCCGCGAGCGCCCTTGCGGTAGGCGAGAATGCCCGCACTCAACATTGATCTCCGGGAAGTTTTTTTCAGCTCAGCCATATCGCTCCCTGCCGCGGACGACGAAGCAACAGCCGTCTGGCGTCACTGGATGCTTAACGACACGCTAGGCTGACTTCCGCTGCGGTCTGGCCGCTGGCTTCTTCGTAGCCTCCTTGGCCGGTTTCTTGCCGGCGATCGGCATCAGCATTTCCTTCTGCCCGGCCGCCGCCTTGCGCGCCTTCTTGGCCGGCTTCTTCGGCGCCTCTGTCGCTGCCGACGTGTCTCTTCCGATGCTCTTGCGCAGTGCGTCCATCAGATCGACCACGTTCTCGCCGCGGGGTCGCGCTTTCGCGGTGATGGGTTTGCCGGCGCGCTTCTGGTTGATGAGCTCGATGAGAGCGGTTTCGTACTGATCTTCGAACTTGTCCGGCTCGAAATGGCCCGCCTTCTGATTGACGATATGCCTGGCGAGATCGAGCATGTCCTTGGTGACTTTGACGTCCTGGATGTCGTCGAAATACTCATCCGCGGAACGGACTTCGTAGGGATAACGCAGCAGCGTCCCCATCAGCCCCTTGTCGAGCGGCTCGAGCGCCATGATGTGTTCGCGATTGGTCAGCACCACCCGACCAATCGCGACCTTGTTCATCTCACGGATGGTTTCGCGGATGACGGCGAAGGCATCGTGCCCAACTTTGCCGTCGGGGCGCAGATAATAAGGACGGATGAGATATCTCGGATCGATCTCGCTACGGTCAACGAACTCGTCGATCTCGATGGTCCGCGTCGACTCCAGCGCGACGTTCTCGAGCTCCTCCTTCGTCACCTCGATGAAGGTGTCGGTGTCGACCTTGTAACCCTTGACGATGTCCTCGTTGTCGACCTCCTCGCCGGTATCTGCGTCGACCTTGGCGTATTTGATGCGATGGCCGGTCTTCCGGTTGAGCTGGTTGAATGAGACCTTTTCGGATTCCGACGTGGCCGGATAGAGCGCGACCGGACAGGTGACGAGGGAAAGACGCAGGAAGCCTTTCCAGTTAGCGCGCGGGGCCATGGCGGGGAACTCCGATACTGATGCCGGATTCAAGACGATCCACCCAGCTTGGTTCCGACATCGCGTCCCTTCCCCCCGGATGATTTTTCTTGACGCGGGCCGGAGCGGACTCGACTTTTGTTCTCTTTATGTTCTACTTCGAAAATGACCGATCGACCCGCGAGCTGGCGCATGCCGACCCCAAAGCAGATGGAAAAGCTGGCCGCTGAAGCCGCCCGCGGGGCGAGACCCTCCGCTGCGGGTCCGGATGCGCCGCTCCCGGCCGAATATTGGGAATCGGTCCTCAAAGACCCTCGCGCCGGCGCGACCGGGGCCCAGATGCGGCAGCGACGTCTGTCGGAGCTTCAGCGTCACGTGCTGCGCGTCTCCTGCCGCCGCTGCGAACGGACCGTGGAAATCCAGACCGTCGATGCAGTCCGACTATATGGCGGCAACGCGGTCTGGAAGGACGTCGCGCAGCGGCTGCTCGACAACACCTGCCAGCAACGCACCGGCAGGCATGAAGAAGACGGGTGCTGGCCTGCGTTCGAGACGCCGTAGCCCGCTCTGGATTGCCGATCCGATCTCTTTGCGCCTGGATGTCCGGATGGCCTCGAAGTATCACCCCACGCCTCTGTCGGGCGGCGATCGCAAGGCTCTGGCGAAGGAGCTCGGCAAGGCGCGGGCAATGGCCAACATCCTGGCCGCCCAATCGGCCGAGATGCGGGCCAAAGGTGAGGCTATGATCCAGCAGGCCGACAGACTTCTTTGCGAAAGCTGGAACGAGCGGATGTGGAGCGACGGCAACCGGGGTCGCACGGTGACGCTGAAGGTGAAGTTCAACGACTTCGAGACCATCACGCGCAGCAGATCCGTACCCGTCGCCGTTTCGAGCCACAGCCACCTGAAACGCCTATCAGTCGCTCTGCTGCAGAACGAGATGCCGGTCCCCAAGCCGGTCAGGCTTCTGGGCGTGTCCTTGTCGGCGCTGCAGAGTGACGACCGGGCAGAGTCGCAACTAGGGTTCCCGATTTGACTGAGGGCTTTCTATGAACGCCAGCCGGCCAGGACGGGATCGGCTTCGACAAATATCGACGTCGCCGGTCAGGTCGCCCATCCGCCGCAGCGAAAAGCTTCGCGAGCCGGATCCAAAGATATCGAGGACGGTGCAGGAAAATGCGTATGAACAGGCCTAGGCCTTCCGCTTGAGCCGATGCATTGGCCTCGGCTATCTTCGCAGCCTGCGTGTTAGGGTGACGCCATAGAGGACAAAGATCATGACCGAAGCCACTCCGCCGGCCGACGAAATTCCCGCGGTCGAGATCTACAAGCAGCACTATGCTCACTTCGGGCGCATGAATGACCTGATATACAAGCTCCCCACGCTCTATTCGGCTCTTATCGGAGCGTTGTGGTTCTTCGCCTATTCCGCCAAGAGCGATACTCTGATTGCGTTAGGCGTTTTTGTCTTTGCCGCGGTAATCTGCGCCCATTCGATCTACATTACGAACCGCTTTCGAACAGCGTTCAATCTATACGTCGATCGTATTAACGCGTTCGACCGACAATACGCCGTCACCATTAGGCCGGCATCGGGCGGACCCAGCCAACTCTCCACCTTGGGTGCTTTCGTTAGAGTGCTCTGGGTCGCGTTTGCCTTATCGATCGCCGGCGCGATCTATCTGTTGGCTCCGGCATTGCGTAAGCTCACGTGCTAGGATTCCCCGGCGGAAGTGGGAGCCTCAATCGGAGAGGCGAACACTGGTCGCCGCGAAATGACCTCTATACCGCGGGTTTTGGGGCCGCCTCGACCGCGGGTCCCACCGCGGCTGCATGCTCCGCGGTCGCAGCTATGATTGCTTCCGGCTGCTGATCCCTGATGACGAGCAATATTCCGGCATTCTTCAGCTCGTTTCCTGCAAGCGTTTTCAACTCTGCCGGATTTCGCGCTATCAAGCCGACGATCTCCTCGATGGGCTTCCCATCCGCGTCCTTGGCCGCGCCGGGTACCTTCAACGGCGAGAGCCCTCCCTTCGCCGTCGCCGCCGGCGCCTTCAATCCGCGCTGCAGATGCGACCGGAAGGACGACGACGCGACCAAACGCTTCAGGGTCTCCCTCGATCGTTCACTGACGTCCTCGGGCTTGATCTTCGGTATGGCGCTCAAGATCTCGTCCACGGATCGTTCGGTGAGAACAAGCCACGTGAGATCGCTCTCCTTGTCCCGACCGGTTATGCAGACCCCGCCGTCCGCGGTCGTCGCCGGAAGATCGAGCTGTTGGACGTTGCCGGCAAGATCGGTCGTATAGAGACTTATCTCAACCGGAAAGGTGAACGGCATTTTGCTTACGAGTCCGACCCGGCCCATTTCGGCGAGCATCTGCTGTTGCAGTTCGAGCGCATTGCTTTCCCTCAGGCGCAGCATCGTCGCGTAGCTGCTACCGGGCGCCAGCAGCGCCGTGAGTTCGGCTCGATTGAGCATGCGTTGGTCGTCGAGCTCCCATTGTATCGACATGCGCGGCTGGTGCTCGAGTTGGACGATGGGCGTGGTCGCCCCCTTCGACTTGTAGGTCCAACTCCTGTGGTCCAGCATCTTGAGCGCTCCTCCGACCAGTAGAACGCGCCGCTTTTCCGGACTGCGGACGAGGTCGCACGCAGGCGTGAGGACTACGAGGACATCGGGTTGGTCCGCGGGCGCATTGGCCGACGGCGTGTCGAGTCTTGACCGACGCACGAGCACGTCTCCGAAGCTTACTGGCATTCCGGCGGTGTTTGCCGTCACCTTTAGCCGCTCAGGATTCTGCCACAGCATCCGAACGACCAGATTCTGAAGATCTGACGAGCCCTCGATGTAGGGGGCTGGATACTTGTTCGGATCGATGCCGTTGAGCGCTTGAGCCGCTGCGATCGTCGGCTTGTGGCCCTCAATCTCGTGCTGAAGCACCCGATCGAAGACGTCGAGCATGTAGCTTCCCAGCGGCTGCCCCTCGGCGTCGAGCAGCAGATCTCGGATTTTGCTGTAGTCCGACAGGTCCAGCCGCCTTATCAGCCTCATGAATTCACTGCCGGCGCCCGTCAGGCCCTTCTCCCAAGCGGCAAGGAACGCGGCGACGCGGACGGCATCCGCGTGGTGCGTCGCGAGACGTTCGAGAACAGTCTCGACGGTGGAGCCCGCGATCAGGTCCTGCTTCTGGTAGACCCGAAACAGGGCACCGACCATTTTCGCGTCGTCTCGAAATCTCTCCTTTTTGTCCTTCAGCCGGGTGCTTCGGGACATCAGGACGACGGCTGGAGGGTTGCTTTCACGTCCTGCGATCAGACTGCGCAACCGCTCGATCGACTTCTCGACGTCGAAGTCCTGCTGGGAGGCACCGAGAAAGAGATCCGCGAAAATGATCCTGCAAACTTTGGCGTCGTCGGCGCCGGCGCGTCCCACCGTTCGCACGTCCAGGCCGGCCGCGGAAAGCCTCGCCTGCAGCTTACCCAGGAAATCGAGGTCCGAGGTTCGATCGCGTTCATAGCCTCCGAACAGGGTCTTCCACAGGTCTTCGCGCAATTCGCCCTTCAGCCCGTACATTGCCTGGACAAATTCGTCGGATTCACGGAGCGCGACAGCATCCATCGACTTGTATGCGGGAAACGCTTTCTCGACGATTTCAAGTTCGGAATTTACGTCTGCGATGAAGATGCTCCAGGCGTCCGGCTCCATGGAGAGATCCGCCGCCACGGGGACGGAATCGAAGGCGTCGTCGACGATCAGCGCGGATTTGAAGCCGGCGCTTTCCAGGACATCTTTTATCATCGCACGACCGCGGAGTCAGGGAGTTCGAGAATGAATTCGTGGAGCCGACCGGTCTGCCGGTCGGCTTTCTCCGACAGCATCAGTTTTCCCTTCAGATCCTCGGCATTCGAGGCCGCGATGAACAATCCGAGGCCGCGACGCTTCGATTTTTCCTTGAGCGACCAATATGCGCGGAAGACGCGCTCGCGGTGATCCGGTGCGATTCCGCGGCCATTGTCTGAGAAACGGATGGTGAGAGGGTCGGCTTCGATGCGGACGGTAATCGCGGGGCGGTAGGAGGCCTCGCGATCGGCGCGAATCTTCATCCAGTAGATGGAATTCGCGAGCAGATTCTCGAGGATCTGAACCACCATTCCCTTGACCAGTTTGACCTTCAGCGGCCCCTTGGGCGCCTTGATGTCCATGTTGACATGGTGCCGAGCGAACTGTGCTGAGTGACCGTCCTTGAGGTCCTCGACCAGGCGAACGAGATCAAAAGTCTCCGAGCGTTGCCGGCCGGGCACGCTCGCTTCGTCGAGGACGCGCAGTCGTTTCGAAATGCTCTTGATTTCGGCGCGCAATGTGTCGAGCCGCGCCTTCACTTCTTGTGGAATGTCCTTGCCGCGCAAGCCCTCCAAAGAAGCGAGGGCGCTCTCGGTGGATCGCGCGAGTTCATGCGCGACCATCTCGACGAGCAGTCCTACGCCCGCCATCTGCACCATCTGTCTACTGTCCGCCTCGATCTCCTCAATGCGCTTCTGGGCATTCGTCGAGAGTTCGTGGAACTCGCGGAGAGCGTGCTCGAGGTCGGTGAACGTCTCCATCTCGTTGCGGGGAACGTGCTTGCGCAGCTTGCCCAACGCCGCCTTGGCGCGGCTCTCTAGTCCACCGATCTCCTTGCCGATGTCGGCCAGATGTTCCGTTCGCTTGCGATAGCGCAGGTCGACGTCCTTGAAGAAGCTCCACAACCGCTCGGCTACCGCATCATGCAGGACTTCTTCGAACACCTTCGATTCAGGCGTCTCGCGCAGGCCTTCGCGATTAGTCTGGTCGACAAGCATTGGGTTTCCGGCGCGCGAGATTCTGACGTGGCCGATGAATTGATTCTTATTCAGTACGTAGCCGGTGCGACCAAGGGCGACGGCGTCGAGGCCCAGCCAATCGTCTTCCGCTTCGCCGTATGGAAAGACCCGGAAGCCGTCCCGGAACAACATGATGCTGGACCACTTCTTGACGAGGGACCTGACGGCGGCCTGATTTCCGATCGAGTCGATACGCGCCAGGTAGCGCCGATTGAACCAGTAGATCTCGAAATCGAAATCGCCGACGGTGGTCAGCGCGGTCTCAGGCAGTTGGTTGTCGCTGCCGGCCAGGAGACCTTCCAAATCCGGCCTCGTGAGAACGAGCGCATCCGTCTCGCGCGGATGCTCGAAATTGCCGAGTTTAGTCGCGACCATGCGAAGATCGAGCTTGGGCTCCCCCGCCTTGACCGTGTAGGTTCCGACGAGGCTGGCATGTGCGTTCTCGATCAGCGCCGGATCGAGCCAAGGAATGGCGATGCGCTCGTCGTTCCAAAACAGTCCGATACGCGGTCTCGACTTTGGGTCGAGAAATGGATCGGCCAGCCTCGCGAATTCGTAGTCGGCGAATTGCCGGACGCGCTTTTCCGTCCAGTCCTCGAGCAGGCCGCCCAGCACCAATCTCGTTCCATGTGCCCTTTCGTTGGCCTTGCGCGATCCCTTGCGCGGGACGATCTTAATGTCCTCGATCATCAAGTCGAGATCATCGAAAGCGCGCCAATCGATCTCGAGCAGATTCCAGTGCGGATCCTCCGCGCGTGCGGTCTCCATTCTCAGCAGATGTGCGAGCCTCATGGCGGACAGGCGGCCGATCCCCTTTTCTCCTAGAGGCGTCTTCGATCCGCCCTGCCTCAATATCTGCTCCACCTCGCGTTTTCGGGCGGGTGTCCCCAGCGTGAGGAAATTATTGGTGATCTCGGGAATCGACATGCCGCTTCCGGCATCGGAGACTTCTATGGTGTTGTGTTCGTCGTAACACGCGTCGAGGCGCACCAGGAAGTCTTCCAAGTCGGTGGCGCCTTCGATGGCGGCCGCGAACTTGGAAACCGTCTCTTCGCCTACCGCAGGGTCGATCTTCCCTGTTGTCCTCAAGACCAGATCGGAAAGCTGCTCCGCTCGCTCCGCCTTCGATGCCTTGGTGCTCAAGGAATTCAAGGCGTCGCCACGCAAGCGCAAATAGGCGTTTCTGCGCATCGCGATGCGGAAACGAATGTCCGCACCGCTCTTCGAGCCGGCATCGAAAGCATTCTTTATGAGTTCATAGAATGCGATGATGTCCGAACTGATCAGTTCGGATCCCAATTCGAGGACGGCACGGGCATTGACGCGAAAATTCAAAAAATCCCCCTCAGAACGGTCCGGCGCGAATTGCGCCGTCTTCGTTTCAACTCGACCCCGATCACCCCAAAACGCGCCCGTAGCGAAGCACTTCGCCCGTCGGTTCCATTCTATATCGGTCCGGGAAGTAATACTGCAGCCACGCGGCCAGAATTTCCCACATCTCGTCCGTCGCGTATGGCGCGGCGCCACCTGCGGAGGCTATCAGTTCGACGGCTCGCCCGGCGTCCAGCCCGGTTTCGGCCTCGCGCTCGATGAGACGAACCAGCGGCATCTGGTTTAGGGCGCCCGACATCACGCGGTAGAACTGGACTTCGCTCAGTCCGGAGCCGACCTCCAGGCATGCGATGTCCGCACGCGCGGCCTCGAAGGACGATTCCACCATCCTGCGGCGCGTGTTCACCGGATCGGAGTACACGTCCCATAGCTTTTCGGGCGATGGACAGGTCGGCAGCCACGACGCCGCGAGACCGCCTATCTCGGCGGCGAGCGGCCGGGGATCGAATCCAGATTTCACCAGCAGATCGACCTGTTGCCTGATCTCGTCCCTGTACCGCGCGTTTGCCGGCATCGACGTCGACAGTAGCGTCCGCTCGAGAGTGCGAAGGTCCTTGTCCGGGCCGTCCGCCGTTCGCAGTATTTCGATGTTCGAAGGAGCCCGCCATCCTAGGGCTCTTCCGGTCAGGTTGGCCGAACCTAGCCTGTAGGTCTGATCGAACCGGTAGAGCTTGGCGTGCAGCATGCCGTTCAGCAGCAGCCGTGCACCCGGGCGGGCCGAAACGAGATCGAATACTTCGAGATCGCTCACTCCGGCCGCGACCTCGGCCGGGATCCATCTCGTCACCACGTCCACGCGGACGTCCTGGGGCAGTTCGGCGAATATGCGCTCGATGACCTCCGCCTTGATGAACGGCGCGATAAGGCAGGCATCGGCGCGCGCCGTGCGTGCGGCCTCGAGAAGCATTTCACCCAATGCCAACGCTCAGTCCCCGCTCTCGTCAGTCAGGAAGTCTCGCGCCATCCGGCCCCAGTCCTGGCGCATCCGCCGGATCCTCTCGCGATTGGGCACGTCTTCGAGCTCCTGCCGGGCCCACGCTGCGAACAGCATCTTGATGGTGTCCGAAGCGTTCACGATGCGGTTGACCAGATCCTTCTCGGTGGCCTGGGTCGTATCCGCGTCGAGCGTCTTGATCAGAAGATCGTAGGCCGGGTGCGACCTGTTGAAGACGATCTCGGTTACGCCACCGGGTTTCGATTCCACCGCGAAGAAGGCATCCATGTCGCTGGCCGTCTCGACGAAGATCACCTTGCGTCGGCGAAGCAGCACCGCCGCCGCGATTTCCTTCGCGACGTCCTCCTCGTACTTCTTCTCCTTGACGAGATCCTCGACAAGTTTATCCTGCGCCGCGTCGTTGAATACTTCGGCGTCGCTTGGAGCCGTATGGCCGGCGTCGGCACGCTCCTTGAACTTTGTTGATGCCCTGTCTTCGACGTTCGTGTCGTCGTGCCGCTTGCCCGGGCCGCGTCGGCCTTTGCCCTGATCCGCGATCGCGTTGCGCAGGGTCGAAAGCGTCTTCTCGATGTATCGCACGATTTCGATCAGCGGGACCCGATGATCGCCTTCCTCGGTGAGGCGCCTCTTGAACTCGACGTACGATTCGTTCGGTTCGGCTTCCGTCTGCCATTCGAAATTGACCATGTGCGAGAAGGTCGTCGCCGCCTGCTTGTTGTTGGTGACGCCGAAGATCTCGTCGAGCTCGGGCGGAAATTCGACTTCGAGGCCCCACCAGCGTTCGCGCGGATCGTAGCTGTTGGTCCAGGATGGATCGAGGTCGAGCTCTCGGCCCGCGCGCACGATCGACACGCCGATGTTCTTGGCGGCGTGCTTACCGTAGTCCTTGCTGCCTCGATCGGTGCCGTCCGCGGGCAGGGTGGCGGGCGTGGCCCAAGACGCCCTGACGTAGACAACATGGGTCTTGCCTCCGAATTCGATGTGGAATTCCTCGTCCCGCTCGCCGAACGTCTGGAACATCGGAGTCGCGTCAAAGGGCGCGGGAGTTACTGAAGGCGCGCTCAGGTACAGCGGATCGTTGACCTGCGCATCCTGCTCCTTCACGACTTGCCCGCCTTCGGCTGCGCACAGCCGCAAGCGCAGCGATCCGTCTGCGATGAACTTGCGGTAGATGCGTCCCACGAGCATCCCGGTGTTTTCCAGGGTATGCTTCGCACCCTTCCAGGTCAGCCTTTCCTCGTCGAACTTGCTCCAGACGACGAGCGTGCCGGTGGTTCCAAGCCCAACCGACAGGGCGCGCCACTCGGACGGTACGGGATCCAAGACGGGCTCCGGAATCATCTGCATGCTGCCCGCCTCGATCTCGTCAACGTCGAGATAGCAGCGCACGGCGTTCGCCGGTCCGCGCTGCCAGGTCCACACGTCGACCCGTCTCCCCTGCGAGATCGAGGCGTTCGGGAGCCCGATCCCGAAACGCCCTATTCCCGAGCGATCGTCGAGATGGGTCCCGTATCCGAACTGCAGCGCGTGCCGCAGCAGATCGGGCGGCATGCCCGAGCCATTGTCGAGGACGCCGATGCTTTTCACACGCCTGCGCCGTCGTTCGCCGACCTGGATCATCTCTTCGTTGCAGATCAGCTCGACGACGGACGCGGTCGCCTGCACCGAATTGTCGATGAGCTCGGCGAGCGCATACGCCGTGTTGCGGTATCCGCTGTCGCGCATCGCCTTGATGGCGAGCTCTGCCGGGATGATGTAGCTGTCCTTAGGAAGTTGCCTCGCTCCGACCGCCATTGCCCCACACGTCCTCCCAATTCACGAAAGCGTCAGCCACGCTTCCGAAGCCCGACAGATCGGTATCCACCACCGTCACGATCTCGGCCGTCGCGTTTCCGCCCGCTGCCGGACCCCGGATGGCCCTTCCGACCATCTGGCTGTACAGGACGAGCGATTTGGTCGGTCTGGCGATGACAGCCGCGCTCGTGTTGGGCGCGTCGAATCCGGTCGTGAGCACACCGTAGTTGCACACGACCTGCGGCTCAACTCCGTTGCCCTTGAACCTGCGTAGTATACGCTCCCGGGAATTGCGGTCCGTCGAGGCCGTGACGACGTGGGATTCGGTGCCCCGGAGCGTCAGAATCGACGACAGCAGATGAGCGTGGCCGACGGAGGCGGCGAAAACGATGATGCGGCGGTGCCGGGTCGCAAGGTCTTCTATCGCATTGAGAACCTGGACGTTTCGGCGGTCGTTTTCGCCCAGACCCGTGATTTCGTCCGTATCGCCGGCAGTGATCCGTTTTCCGTCGCCTGCGCCCGCCTCGGCCTCCAGCACCCGGAAGGTCGGGCGGGCGAGGAAGCCCCTATCGATGAGGAAGTCGACGGCGTTTTCGTAACCCTCCGCCTCGATCGTGATCTTCCTGTTGTCGAAGAATGCCGACAGCTCCGCATCCTTGGCGATGTCCGACCATGTGCGGCCCGGAGTTGCCGTCAAACCCAGAAGGGCGTTGCCGGGTCTTTTGTCCGAGATGAACGAGGTCAGGGACCCGTAGGTGGGAGCGACCGCCTGGTGTGCTTCGTCGACCACCGTCAGCGTCGCGCGGTCGCCAAGGCGCAGGATCATGTTCGGATCCCTGCGGTAGAGCGCGTACAGTTTGGCGAACCCGGCGACGAGCACGCCGGTTCGGGCTTGCGAGAGGTCGGGTTCGTAGTCCCCCCAGTAGCGGTACACGTTCGCGGCGGAACGGCCGCGCGAAGACCATGCCCTCTCGAATTCGGAGGCCGCCTGCTCGAGAAGTTCGGAGCTCTGGGCAAGCCAGACCACCAGCCTATCGCCGGCGCGATTGTGCCATTCGCACACTAGGTGCATCGCGGTCCTGGTCTTGCCCGCGCCCGTCGGCATGTGGACGAGAGCCTTGTGGGGGTGCTCCCGGAGAGCGTCACGGGCCCGGTCGGCCACCGACAATTGGTGCGCGAACAGCGGATATGCGGGCTTGACCGTCCGCTCGGCGGATTCCTCTCCGCCGGGCGCGCGCTCGGGAACGGCGACACCGAAGAATTCGAGCAGACGATTGTCCGATCCGTTCTTCCGGAGGAAGTCGGACAGCCGGTCGAAAACGCGGTTTCCCGTGACACCGAGCGCCAGCTTTTCGGCAAGCTCCGTCGCCTTCGCGACCGGCAGCATCGCGATCAGTCGGTCACGCGACTCTGGATCGCGGAGCATTTGCCACGGCTCGGCCGAGCGCAAGGCCAGAACGACCAGATTGTCCTTCGTGAGCAACTCCGGGTTCAAGATGGCGAGGACGCCCAAGAGCGCTTCGCCCACGAAGTCCCGCAGGGCGGCTTCAGGCGCCCGTTCCAGCAGCTCTCTGATCGAAATGCCCGGGACGGAGATCATCCTTGTGCTTCACTTATGGCAGACGACGCAGGAACCCGCGTCCGCATAGAGTTCTTCGATCTCGGGCGGAGCGTTCGGGCGGAGGGGATTGGGTCGCACCGATTTCCGCAGCTTGTCGACCCGCCTCTCGTGGTCCGCGCGGATCTCCGCGACGCGTTCGGGTCTTATGAGCTCGGCCAGCGATTCCCCTTCGCTCCACGTGAACGGCGATCCATTCTTTAGCGCGGTCTTTTCGTAGGCCTGCGCCTCTTCGAACCGGTCCGGGTGCCGTTCGTTCAACCGGACCCATTCGATCTTCTGCTGGAAGAAGCAGAATGTGCATCCGCTGCGGGAGCGCCATTCGTAGTATTCGGGCAATCCAAGCCCGGAGCCCTCGAGGATCTCCATGACGCCGGACTTCGCGATTCCCGCCTCCTTGAACGGCAGCTTCACGACGAGGTTGTCGAAGGTGGAGGTGTATCCGTCGCGGAAGTTCTCGTCCGCCCTGATGGCGACGTAGCTCACGACCTTCGTTCCTGCATCGAGCATCGGTCTGACCCACGCTTCGAACGGTCTGATCTTCAGCATGCGGGTGCACCAGCGCGTGCGCACCGAAGGCAGGAAGCTCTTGTAGCGTTTGAGCCAGAAGTCGAAGTCCCGGTCCGGATTCAGACGGACGATCTGCTTTCCCAGGATTCCTTCCAACCGGTCGAGAAAGACGTAGACCTCGGGCAGTTCCTTGCCGGTGTCCGTGAAGAAGTATTCCATCTCGATCTCGGGATGGAATTGCCGCATGTAGACGGCGAGCGCCGCGCTATCGCGCCCTCCCGACAATCCCAGCACGTGCCGTTCGGTCATGCCTTCGCTCCCACCTTCGGCGCCGCGGTCGGGCGGTCCGACGGCTCGTCCATGTAGCGCGAGCTGATCTCGGCAAGTGCCGCGAGTATGACGTTCTTCCGCTGCTTGGAGGCCGACTTCATGGCCTGCTCGACGGTGGCGATGACGTCACGCACCGCCTGCGCGTCGTGATCGGATATAGCGAACTCGTGCGAGCGGGCGTCGCGCCTGTCGCCCATGCCCACCACGACGGCCATCGCATGCCGCTTCGGCTTGCGCCCGTTCACGATCGCCAGCGCCTCCAGCCGGACGAAACGCTGCGCGAAGGCCACGATCTCGACCCGCGCCCGATCCAGGTCGGCATCGCTCCAATCCTTGGCGGGCTTGTGCGCGGCGAGGCTGGCGATGCTTTCGATGTCGACCTTGTCGTCCAGCGGACGGGATAGCCGCAGCACAAACGCGTCGAGATCGAAATCGCCCGATATCTGTTGGACGTTCTCCGCCCGGTCGCGCAGGACTGCGGCGGGATCCGATACGCCGTCCATGTCGAGCTCGCGCAGCATGAGCGCCAGCAGTTCGTCCAGCATGCTTCTGTAGCGACTCTTGAGGACGCGGACGGTCGAACCGATGCGCGCGACCGCCTCCCGGACGCGTTTGCTGTCGGTCGTACCGTCATCTCCCATGAACAGCTTCGGAAGGTCGTCGAACAGAAGCGTGTTCGGATCCGAAGCGTGACGGAGGATGTCGCGGGTAGACAGCACTTCGGCGTCGAGTCGCACCGTGCGCTTCGTCCACGGCTCCAACGCCTCGAACGTTGCGACCAGCGCGCGGGCGACGTCCAGCGGAGAATTCGACAGCGCGGCCTCCGCTTCGTCGAATTCGGCCAGAACGTCGCGCACACCTTCCAGGAGCTTGCGTCCGGAAGCAGAGATTTCCAGCCAGCGGACCTGGATGTCTCCCGGATCGTTGATCAGGAGGTCGGCGTCGTAGTCGGTCCACTGGGGCTGGAAGACCTCCTGCCTGTAGTAGGCCAGGTGGTCCCGGCGCGACAGCGCGTACGCAAGGCCCAGCACCGCGTGGACACCGTCCTTGATGCCGAAAGGCGGATCGCGCCAGAAGTTGAAGATCTCGTTGAGCGGCACGACGCGTTTGGAGTGCTTGCGCAGGAAGTCGTCGGTGGCGTTCCACAACGGTGCCAGTCCGGCGGGGTCGACGTCGTCGGTGCCGGGTATTACGTACTTCCATTTCCTTCCGACCCGCCTGTAGAGCTCCGTTTTCTCCAACAGCGAGATGAACAATCCCGCCTCCGCGGGCAAGCCGGTCATGCCGAGCCGCTCGATCCCCTCGCTCGCCACCATTGCCTTCAACAGCACGTTCTTGGCCGTGTTGGCGTTCGATGACGGCGAGACCCTGATCAGAAGCTCGTTGAAGAGCTTCGGCGCCGCACCATATCTGGTGTCGGCGAGATTGGATGCGAGCGAACTGAGATCGGCCGCAGTCAGCGCCTTGTTCGCCACGCCCCTGCGCACCCACGATGCGGAGTCCAGCACCAGCCGAAGCACGTTTTCGAGCTGGTTTTGCGCGGACGAGAGCCGGGCCATGACTTCGCGCTTCGCGACGGGATCGCCGTGGAGTTCGGGTCGCTCTTCGCCTATACGCTCGAGTGCAAGCGCTTCCTTCGCGGCGTCCAGGACCATTGCGGCATTGGGCGACACCCCGATCAGGATGTCCCGGTCGCTCGACAACGCTTCGCGCGCGGTGGCCAGGACTTCCTCCACGGTTTCGTTCGCCGTCGGGATAGGCAGGAGCAACAGCCCCATCGCGCCCTTGCCGACCTTGTACCGCTCGACGCGGCTCTTGAGTTCGGACGCCGGGAGGACGTCGAGGTCGAACCAACGCAGGGATCCTGTTTCGTGATAGTGACGCTTGGCGACAACCGGTTGGAACGACGCGAGTGACCGCAGGGATGCGAAGTCCGGCTGGAGCTGCTCCGACATGGCCTTTTCGAGAGCCGCCTCGATGTCGAAATCGCTGCCGGCGTAGACGCCATACGCGCTCAGGTGCTTCCGGAACACGATCAGCGAGCGCATCGCGAGGTCGTCCAGTGCCGCGCGCACATCCGCTTCGGAGGTGCCGGGGATGCAGTTGGACAGTAGCGCCTTCGTCGCGGCGATGCCGGATCGTTCGCGGAACAATTCGGTGACAGCGATCGCCTTCACCATATCGACGTGGAGACGTTCGCCTTGCGTCGCTTCGCAGCGCTCAACCACCTCTACAGCGGAGGACCATCGATGCCCGTCGGGAGACGCAAGGATTGAAGGTTCCAGATTGGAGCGGAGGTAGTTCCAGAGACGCGGCGCATCGTAGGTTTCGCCGTCGTCGGACGTGCGCAGGAATTCCTGGAAGCCGTACGGCTCGGCCGAATTGAGGAAACCGAAGACGCTGCGCTGGTTCTGTCCGAAGCGGCGGCGCGAGATCGGCCCCAGAAGGGCGGCCACGATCGGATGTAGCGGCAGGCACTTTGCGAGCGTCGCGCCGATCTTGCCTGCGTCGCCTCGCCTGGAGTTCGCGATGGAATCCGCGACCGCTTTGATCGACTTAGACCGGTCAGGGCGGGCCCCATCGACCTGAATCGCCCTCGCCAGAAGTTCGAGCTGCTCCTCGCCGGCCGTATCGACGAGAAGGTCGACGTACCGCCCCTGCACCTTCGACCATTCGTCGCGCTGTTCGCGCGACAGGCGTTGCGCATACTCCTCGAAGGCCTGGTGCAGGATGCCGATAACGACGAGGCGGCCACTGCTTCTGGTCGCGAGTTCGGCTACCTGCTGGAAGAAGAAGATGTCGGTGTTCTCGCCGACGGCTCCTTCCAGGAATTTGCCCATCTCGTCGAGGACGAGGATGAGTCCGCCGTGCGTACGCGGCTGCTCCTTGGCCGCTTGCGAAAGCGTCTCCAGCACCTTGGCCTCGGTCCACTCGCCGCGCGGACGCCTGCACAGCCCTGCCGCCGCAAGGCCCTCGCCGACCGCTTCGACCGGGGGGCCACGCCGTCCCACGATGGGCAGCATGCGCCAGCCCTTCGATTGCGGCGGCATCGATTTCCACAACTGCTCGGATGACTTCTTGCCGACGATTTCCGCGGCGCGGGCGCGGCGCTTCGCGTCGCCGCCCAAAACCGCGTTCAGGGCGACGACGAGACTGGACTTTCCGCTACCGTACGGACCGGTCCAGGTGAACGCCGAGTGACCGGTCTCCGCGACGTGACGGGCCATGGTCAGCAGCGTCTCGACCGCGGATTGTGGGCAGAGGAATCCTTCCAGGGCGCGCGGGTCGTCCACGTCGGTGTCGATGCGGATCGCCCTTTGGAATCGCGGCGCGACGCGGACCCGGTCCAGGAGCGTCATGATCGCATCTCCCCGTTCTTGCTCTTCTTGTATGATGCCTTGATCAGCGAATTGATCGCCCGGCCATCGACCCCTCCCCCGCGCACGACCTGCCGCAGACCGGCAGTCTCCGACCATCGGAATAGGCCTTCGGTCTGATCCTCGAGCTTGACGAGCCGGTCGGCGAGGGCCGCCTCGTCAAGCAGGAAGACACGGCCGGGGGAGCCCGGTTCGTGCGCGATCATCTCGAAGGACAGCGTTCGGGTGGCGCCGACCCGCTCCCAAAAGGAGTGCAGCGCTTGGGCAAAGACGCCCGCCGTAAGGGTGGGCTTCGCACCTCTTGCGAACTGATAGTCGTCGCGGCGCCCGACAGTCCTCACGAGGCCGAGCTCGGCGAGCGGGGATTCGAGCGCATCTTCGGGAGCGCCGACGAGGGACGCGGCCGGCGACGCGTACGTTCGCAGGAAGCATTCGACGTCACGACGCACCGTCGTCTCGGACGCCTTGGGCCACCCTCGCGATGCGGCAAGCTTCAGTAGTCCCTGTATCAGATCGTCGCGTCGGAAGGTCTGCGCTCCGAAATGGTTGAACGCCCAGAACCAAGTCGTCTTGGTCGCTCGGCCGCAGAGTTTCCAGTGCAGCAGCCACATGGTCGCATGATGCTCCATGTACGGATCCTGCCCGCTGGGCCCGAAGATCAGCTTACCGAAGGCGGTCGGCCTGATGCGGTCATCGTCATCCTCGATGACGTCGGTCACCGTGGCCCAGTGCCGGATCGAGGCGACCATATTCTTTCCGACGCCAAATCTTGCGATTGCGTCCTCGGCGAGAAACACGGTACGCTTGTTGTTCGCCTCGTCGGCGGTTTCCGAAGTGGCATCGTAAGCCTTCTTCAACCAACCGTAGCGCAGGGGGAAGGTCTCGTGACCGGAAAACTGCGAACGGTAGCCGTCCTCGAACAACGGGCTTTTCACGAATGGGCTCCCCTGGCGGATGTCTCCAGGTGGACAGTAGGGGCCCCCGGCGTTAGGGTCAATGCAAACTGGATGAAGTCCCCAGCGCATGACCGAGCGTCCCGTCTATCTAGATAACATGGCCTCCACTCCCGTCGATCAGCGCGTTGTCGACGCGATGGCGCCCTTTTGGTCGGAATCGTTCGGCAACCCGCATTCCGTCGAACACGCCTTCGGTTGGCGCGCGGACGAGGCGGTGGAGCGGGCCGCGGCGTCCGTGGCCCGGCTGATCGGCGCGGAGGCCGACGAGATCGTCTTCACGGCCGGCGCCACGGAAGCGAACAACCTCGCGATACTCGGTTTGGCCCACCGCGCACCCGCCGCCCGTCGGCGGATGCTCGTGTCTTCGATCGAACACAAGAGCGCGCTCGCCGCCGCGCGGGCAGCTGCGGACCGTTACGGGACGATCGTCGAGACGATACCGGTCGACCATGAGGGTCGGATCGATCTCGATCGTCTCGCCGGGACGATCTCTGATGACGTGATCTGCGTGGTGGCGATGGCCGTCAACAACGAGATCGGCACCGTTCAGGATATCGCGGCCGTCGCGGCGATCTGCGCCGCATCCGACGTTTATCTCGTTTGCGACGCCGTGCAAGCTCCGATGGCTGTGGACCTCGACGTCGAGAGGTGCGGGATTCCCCTGCTCGTTCTCTCCGCACATAAGATCTACGGCCCCAAGGGGATCGGCGCGCTCTACGTGCGCCGCGACGTCCGTAATTCGATCGAGCCTCAAATCTACGGCGGCGGACAGCAGCGGGGGTTGCGGGCAGGCACGCTCCCGACACCCCTTTGCGTAGGCTTCGGTACCGCGGCGGCGCTTCTTAGGACACAGGAAGCCGTCAGTGAACGGGCCGTGATCGCGTCTCTCCGTGACCGTTTCGAAGACGGCCTCCGACGACTCGGACACCCCATCGCCATCAACGGTACCGGGGCCTCCCGCCATCCGGGCAATTCCAATGTACGATTTCGCGGCAGGCACGGCCGGGATATGATCGCGGCGCTTCAACCGAGACTCGCCATTTCCTCAGGCTCGGCGTGCTCATCCGGGATCGCCGAGCCTTCGCACGTGTTGCGGGCAATCGGTCTGACGGGTGAGGAAGCGGATTCCTCGGTGAGATTCAGCTTCGGTCGATTCACCACCGAGGCAGATGTTGCCGCAGCCATGGAGGCACTTTCCGAGGCGATCTCCGGCGATGAGGCTGCGTAGATACCAACTCGGCTTTGTCGGAATTTCGCGGACCGGCCCGATCCCGGGCAGCACGCTAAGCCTCTGAGAACGTTCGGGAATGCTCCGAGGAAACTTGGCCCCGGACCGGGCACTATGGCGGGCGCATTGCACGCGGCAATTTCGTCCCGTTTATCAGTTGACCTACGCCCGCGCCGCTGTGCGCTTGATGCCTTAGGCAATCTGCCAGCCGCGATTGATGTAGCCCTTGCTCTCCGCGCTAACGCGCTTTTTGCCTTGGTGCACGCGCCGAAAGTCGATCCTCAAGGAAGCCACGCCGACCGGGGTGGCTACGGCCTTGTACGCATCGGCTACGAACCGGCCCAACAGCGTATCGGCCGTATCAAGCTGCTCTCCACTAGTGATGGCGGCGGCAAGTATCATGATGTCATTCACGGAGTTGCGGACATTGTCCTTGATGTTGTGCGTCTCGCAGAATTTCGCGAGCAGCGTCAGTCCGACGTCCGCCGTCTCTCGGCTGAGCGGAACGCAATCGGCAATCGCAGTGCAAAGGAACGCAAAGCGCTGCTTCAAACGCTTCTGCAACTTCTTGTCGAGGGACCAGATGATGTTGGCGAACGCGGGGGCGTTCCGATCGTTCAGAAGTGCCGCCATCGAACGGCTACCATGCTGGACAAGCTTGGGATACTCGCCTCCGAAATCGAAGACGAGGCGCTCGCCTCTGATCGGCTTGTGGTCTGACGGTATTTCGTGCCGGGGCGGCACGGCGTGCCCCGGGTGATACCGGATGTAATATTTCGCGTTAGTCCGAGACCCGGGATCGTAACTTTCGAGAAATTCGTGCGCGACCACGGAGGAGATGCGCACGCCATCCATGTGGCGGTGGCCCTTGAAGGCATACGAAAGGATCTGAGTATCAACCATCATGTTGCGGCTACCACGGCTTGTGAGGCCCGTAAGGCGTGGCACGCCTTCCGCCAGGAGGCTTGAAGGAGCCTTGGCGCGGGCGAAATCTTGTCAGCGATCGAACTCCGCGAAGTCGCACGACTTCGATATACGGTCGATGAAGGAGGATCGGGACAGGGGCTTTCCGTCGCGATCGGTCGACGCGTGGGAAAGGTACAGAAGATCTCGGGCCCGTGTCATGCCCACGTAAAGGACTGCGGCCTCGGACGAGGCATTCTGCGAATCTAAATCAGATCCCAGCGGGATGACACCGTCGACTGCCCCGGCGACAAACACCGTGCCGAATTCGTGGCCCTTTGCGCCGTGGAGCGAACTTACCCGGACAGCGTTTCTGTCCGGCGAGACCTCGCCGGCATCGGGATCGCGGAATAGGTGAACCGGAATTCCAGCCGCCCTGAGACTAGTGACGGCCAGCGCTCGATAGTGCCTGTTTCGGGCGAGGATGCAGATGTCTCGCGGCGTGTAGTGCTTGTACCTGAGCAGAGCGGCCACCTCGGCCGCTAGGAAGCGGGACTCGGCCAACTCGTCGGGGCAACGGACGACGATAGGTCGCGTGCCCTCCCGCACGCTGAATTCAGGCTTCAGATCGGCTATTCCGGCTTCGGCTTGAGCGATGTCGTCGTTCCACTCCTGCTCGACGAGCGGAAAAGCCGCTTCGAGTATCTGCTTCGTGTTTCGATAATTCTTTCGCAGGACAAGTCCGCGCCCGGAGATATCTATACCGAGTCCACGCAGCGAGTACCCTCGCGTGAAGATCCGTTGCGTGGCGTCGCCAACCAGCAGGAGACCGTCCTCACGATTCCCAACGAGCGAGTGCAACAGTCGGAGAGCGATCTCCGAGATGTCCTGAACTTCGTCGACGATCACGGCGGCGTAGCTGGACTCCGTCCCCTCTTCTTTCAGTTTGAGGCTGTAGGCTATTCTGACGAAGTCGGCTGGGTCCACCAGGCCGGCATTCGCGAGCGACTGATGGTACGACAGATAGACGTCCAGAACCGCGCGCCTCTGCTCCAGGGATAGACCGCGGCCGCGGCCGCTGCGATCGCACGTCAGATATGATTCCGCTTCCTCATGCAGGAAGCGCCCCATCAGAAAGTCGATTTCGCTCGAGAGGTACTCGTGGGGAATGGCCTTGAGCGCGCCCTTGTGCTCTGCCGAGATGTTCCAGAACGCGTCGTTCCGAAATCGACGATTCTGCTCGGGGGAATACTTCGGGTTTCCAAGTCCACGTTGAAATATGTAGTCGAGGCATAAGCGATGAAGATGGGTCACCTCTATCGCGCTCCTTTCGGGACCGCACAATTCATCGAGGAGACGCCCGGCGGCCGCGGCCAGACCCTTGTCGAAGGTCGTGAACAGAACCTTCTCACCGTTTTCGAGCGCCGCTTTCGCGAGGCGCTTCGCGCGATGCAGTGCGACGACGGTCTTTCCCGATCCGCTGATGCCGCGCAGCCGCGCCGGCCCCGAGAATGTCCGCTCCACCAACGATCGTTGATCGGGGTGGAGGAATAGCTGCCATTGCTGAAGTGTGCCGCGATCGAGCACTTCTTGAAGCGCG
The DNA here is from genome assembly GCF_040548375.1 of Bradyrhizobium sp. F1.4.3. Classification (NCBI taxonomy): domain Bacteria; kingdom Pseudomonadati; phylum Pseudomonadota; class Alphaproteobacteria; order Hyphomicrobiales; family Nitrobacteraceae; genus Bradyrhizobium; species Bradyrhizobium sp. F1.4.3. Next base: position 941,978 of record NZ_JBEPRN010000002.1, on the reverse strand, counting down.
TTCGAATCCTCGAACGTGAAGAACTCTTCGGATCGGCCCAATCCGTCCTGCATTGCCGCTTCGGGAAACTGCTCCGCCAACTTTGCCGAACCGGAAGCCAGATCGACAACCGTTTGGCGGGTTTCGGAATTGCCCGTTGCGAAGGCCAGCAATGCGTCCGCGGCCTTGGGCACCGTCTCGGCCAAAGCCTGCAGGAGCGTCATGCACTCGAAATCATTGGGATCCGAGAGCCCCCGGATGGCAGCGAAGTCTTCGTCGGGTACGTCTAGATTTCGAAGCATGTTGTCGGTGAAACCGTCGAACAGCGGAGCGAGGCTTGATGCGGAATTTTCTGTTCGGCCTGCAGAGCGGCAGAAGGAACCATTTCCACGGCCGTTTCAGTGGCCGTTCCTACTCGCAATTCGCGAAGCTGACCGGTCTTTTCGTCAAAGACGTATCCTTTGTGCCCGTCCAGGAAGGAGCTGACGTGATCATGGGTGCCGACGGATAGGGCTACCATCACGCCATCGGAGTCGCCTCGCTGCAAGACGAGGCGATAGCCGTCCGGCAGCTCGTACTTGACGCACTTCGGAATGCGCGTTTCCGCTCGACGTGGAGCCGATGGATCGAGGTCGCGTTGAATCTCCAAAAGAATCTCGCAGGCACGTTGATAGTGCTTGCGCGAGGAGCGTCGCAGGCCGTCCAGATCTTTCGAGAAGCTGGGTCGCAAGGTGATTTTTGGCATTAGATACGAAGGCCCATGCAGCGGACAAGCGGAGCGGTACTTTTCCGCCCTTCCTTAATATCGGTACTCATCGTAAGCCTTTGGGCCCGTCCCGCAGGCTCGACTGACCGCCGAGGTTTCTCTCGCGCAAGGCGTTCGCCACGAGCCCAATTGACCCCCGAAAGCCCTCGCCTTTTTCGAGGCGGGTATGGAGTAGAGCGCACAACTTATGAGGTTACAATCGGATTCGCGGTTGGCGTCCAAGTCGCCCGCGGCCTCGTCCAGCGACATCGGCCCCGACGGCGCGCCCGGGAGGATGAAACTGGGAACGCCCATGTTATTGTTGCACCAGTTAAATCTTGATTGCTTGCTTTGAGGCGCGTGATCGTCAGCGCCAGAATCCTATGCCCGCCACGCAAGAACAGATCAACGCAAAGTCCGCGTCCCGACGCCCTGACTAATTAGGGGCCGACTCGTCCTGGCATGTTGCCCACGAAGCAAGGATTACCCTGTGGCTGAATAGGTCCCGGACCAAAGCGCCCTGCCTGCGTGTAGCAAAAAGCACCGACCTGCTGCATGTTTGCGGGAGGGAGCGGATACACTTGAGGCAGCGTGTTAACAGGCATAGTTGCCGGGGGCATATTAGTCTGGTTTTGGTTGTACCACCCAGCAAAACCATTGCCTTTCGCGTAGGCTGGGTCTTCAACGCTGCGCCAGTTGCGGGCGTACTGAACCGCAAAGCTGTGGACTCCCCATGCCGCGTATTGACCAACGTGTGTTAGTTCATGCGCCCACATCGAAAGATCATTTGCTTCGCTCGGCCCTCGAAAGACGATGACGTCGATGAGGGTGACGGCGGAGGCCTGACCTCCTTGCTCTATCAAACGAGCGAGATTGATAAAGCCATTGTCACCTATTTTGAATCTCGCCCTGTTTAGACTGTCCTCGTCTATGTAGCCGGTCATGGCCCGACGTACGTTTGGAGGTATTGGCATAGAGCCGTTTATGGCTGTATTTCTCGATTCTACTATCGCTCGCTCTAAAGTGGGTCCCGTCAACACGCTTGCTTGTAGCTCATTGAGAGCGCTTGCGATGCCCTGAGTTATTTGACCAGGATTGTTGATAACGGAATTAGGTCCTCCCGTAATCTGGCCGGGATTATTTATAACGGAGTTGGGTCCACCCGTGATTTGACCGGGGTTGTTTATAACCGAGTTGCGCCCCCCGGCAATTTGACCAGGATTGTTGAAAATTGAGTTCGGACCGCCGAATATGTTATCCGCCCGCGCTGCACCGAAAGTGGCCGCAACAAGGGCGAACAAACTCCAGCTCGCGTAAATTACCGCTCGGCGCATTCCAGCCTCCCACGTGAGACATTTTACAGGCTAGGGCTCCGGTACAGAAAACCAAATCCTGGACCACAATCCGCCGGAAGACTATGAAGCAGATCACAACTTGTGCGACGCTGCGACAAAGATGTGCCACCAGGATGTGTCCAACAAGGCCTAGCATACGGTGATACTGCTGCGTGTACCCTTGCCTCGCGGCGCGCGCGCAAAGCAGACATCACATGCCTTCGCTGGAGAACCAAGACCCGGCGGGCTCTCCTAGTGCCGCGCGAGGGCGGAGCCTTAAGCAGAAATGTCGCCACACCAAGCAAAAAACATTCAGTCATTATCGGTTGTACTAGCTCACTTCATCAATTTCACTTATTCTTCTGCTAGAAACTTTATCCGAGGTAGTCAGATGTCGCCTCGCTCATCTTGTTCTCTGATGCTTAACAAATTTGGCCGACTGTCTTTTTGGATAGCCTTTGCTGCGTTGTTATTGTGGCCTCGCGGAGAGGCGTTCGCTGAATACCTATACTTCGTTGACCCGGCAGCAGCGCATCAACGAATGATCGATGATTTCCAGCGGGGTAGTCCGGATCCGACTAACTTGGCACTAGGCGCGCAAAGGGCAATCCCAGTTATCGAGAGCCTGTTGATGAGCCTTCCCGGCGGCAATGTGAGAATTTGCCAAACATTGCAAGTGCAATATCCAAATGGGAGCGAACTCAGCTTCCGGACTTATCATGGGCCAGCGATTGTTGACTGGGTTGTCAACGTGACCCGCGACCCGCAAGTTGTTGTGTCTATCGTTGCAATACCCTTGCGCCCCGGAATGAACCTGCCTGGCGGGATGGGACCTCCCGCAGTGCTTCCGCCCTACACACCGGGAGGGCAACAGACCCTTACCCCACCAACGCAACTGGGATGCCCGGGCGTCGTGTCAACGGCCGCTTCTAGCCAACAACGAATAGAAGCGTGCCGCCGCTGGCCAAAAATGTGCGAGTGAGGGATGGTTACACGCCGTGACTTCCTAGTCGGGATGGCCTGCGCCTGCTGGGTAAGTCCAAGCTTTGCGCAGACCCAAAGGGTTCCGACATGCGTCCGGTATCAGACAGCTCCCGCAGATGCGAGCGGGGGTTTGTCCGGACTGGCGAAGCTTGACCTTAACGTCGACTATGGGAATGGCCTGATAGCCATCCTGGCTGATCTCGGGGACCAACTAGGTATCCGGCCAAACTTTGCGCTCTACGATGACCCCGCTAAAAATCCAAATGCCCTCTCCTGCCAGACCCCCTTATTGACCGAGGTGTTGGGCTCTTCGAAAGACGGCACGGTTGCCGTGGGACGGAGGATGATTGAGCTGCTTCGGGCTAAATCCGCGGACTTCGGCTCCGCGCTAACGGCGACATGCGCCCACGAGTATGGGCACATCCTTCAGTTTAGGACAGTCTATGACAAGCTTCAGCGGCTTCCTAAGGGTGATATCAAGATCGAATTGCACGCTGACTTCGTGTGCGGATACTACGGCGCCCATCGCAAACGGATTGATCCTCTCTACGACGCGTTAACGCAGGCTGTCACACAATTCGAGGCTGGCGATAAGAAAGAGGCCAATCAAATAGAGTACGTAGCCGTAAGCCATGGCACATACGAACAGCGCGGCGATGCCGTGTATGCAGGCTATTTATTAGGCCTCGGGGGGCGGGTTAGCCCTGAACTAGTCGCGGAACGTGGCCTTGAATATGTTAGGGGACTGAGCTTGTGAGCCGCTTGTTTTACGCTGCTTCGTCAATCGTTTGACAGAGTCCTAAACAATGCAGAGCCAGGAAAGGACTGGTTTAACGTTCGAACGTCGCCATTCGCGCTCTTTTCAGTTCCAGACACTTGTATCTGGCTGTCCTTGGAGAATAATTCCTCGTCTGCCATCTGCTCGATTTCGCTGACATCAGGGTTCTGTTGCTCAATCTTAGTTTTTGCGCGCTTTGCGTCGTCAACGTTCAGTTGCGGACGCGCTTGCAGGGTGACCTGAAGCGGCGGTCCCGCCTGGTTACAAATAAATCCCAAAGGGCATCTGATTGTCTTGTCGACCACCCACTTTGGACCGAAGCGGTAGACTGCGTAGTACATGATCTTGGCTTGGATTGGCGATACGCCACCCGCGATCATCGCGTCATAAAAGGTCCGATGAACCAGTTTCCAATCCCTGCTCTTTAGATCGCAGTACACGTCGTGAATAATAGCGGCCCTCACATAGTTGCCTGTGAATGGCGATCCTATGATTGGCCACAAGGGCCGCGGAATAGTGGCTCCGTCTGTCACATAATCCTTTGGTGCAAACCACGGGACATTACCTTTGTCGGTATAGGTTAGAGGAGCAAGCAATTTCCAATGTGAGGCATCAACCTGCTCGATCTTGGCCGCGCCGTCGAAACTCTGGGCGTGAACAAGGGTAGCTGGGATCAGGACCGCAATGACAGCTGCTACCCGCAAATAGATGGCAGACATCTTATCCCCCATGATCATGACATGGATACCGTCACGAGACTGTTTGCAGCGCGATAGCCTATCGTGAAGCAATCCTTGCTTGCAACTGCTTTGACCTCCCTGGCGCGTCGATTGGACGCGAGGATTTCGTCGCGCATTCTACACACCCGTTCTAAGCTCATTGAGAGCGTTACGATGGCGTGACAAGGTTATTCAACATGCTGGCCCGCGCGCCACCCCATCTCCCAGAAGTCTGCCTCGAGTCGGGTGGCTTCCTTGAAGATCGCAACCAGCTCTACCTCGCGGGCCGGCGTGGCATAGAGATCAGCGAGATGTTTTAGGTGCGCCCGCGCTTTCGCCGCGACATCCTGGTATGGCACGCCGGCGTACTCGGCGATCCAAACGCGATAGGAGTTCGTCGCAGCGTCCGCATCGGGTCGCGAGGCGAGCCGCGTGGCGATCTCCGCGTACCCGATCACGCAGGGGGCCAAGCGCCACCTTGAGTGCCAGCAGATCGCCGCGCATTCCAGCGTCGAGCACGTAGCGTGTGTAGGCCAGCATCTCGACCGCCGGAGGGGTTTGTTCGAGGTCGCTCGGGGATAGGCCCCAACCGGCGCAGAGCTTCACATGCAGGTTCATCTCGACGTCGAGGATGGCCGCGAGGCCGGCCGCCGCTTCATGCATATCGGCAAGCTTGGGCGACTTGTAGACCGAGAGCGCGTAGGCGCGAGCAAACTCGATGAGGAACAGGTAGTCCTGAGCGAGGTAGTGACGAAACGCCGCCTCGGGGAGCGAGCCGTCAGCCAACCCGTCCGTGAACGGATGCTCGGTGTAGGCCCGCCACTCAGCGGATGCTTTTGTCTTTAGACGCTCGAAGAAACTCACTATCTATTTCACCTCGCTTGCTTTCCTATGAACCCTTTTTGCTCGCTACCGATAGCGCGCGAACCGGGACGCTGACCTTGATAGGCCGCGGGGATCAGCCGGCACGATGGCGTACGGAATTCGCTTGCCGTCGGTCGCCGGGACTGATTTGCGTTCTCACGTTATCAGCAACAGAACGCAATGCCCTAAGTCCAAGTTTCGATTGCAGACGAGCCGCACCAGTTTCGCACCAGAAACAACCTGCACGAAGCGCAGCGAACGTGGTCGAATTCTACGAAAAGCGCAGGAAAATCAACGGCGGCGGCCATTTTCCCGCCGCTCATAACGGTCTGGTTGCAGGTTCGAATCCGCTGACCGAGCAGTGGAATTTGCGCTCCCATGACGTGAGGGTTGGCTCGCCGCACCAGTTACGCATCTATCTTGAATCCCCGAAGGCGGCGGACAAATGTCCGCCGGGGCATCCTGTTCGTACTCCAAATAAGCCGAATTCCCTACGCGCGGTGAGGAATGCTTCTCGCCTGTAGCTTTATCTGTTCATTTTGCTTCGCCGCTCAAAAAGCCAAGAGTGGCGAGGCATTATATTTGCGTCCCCAGAGCATGCAGCCACCCTATTCTTCGACCGAGGTCGCGACAGCGATTGGCGTCTCTCTAGATACGTTCTATCGAACGCGCCACCTCAGGCACGAGCGCGATGGCTTGCCTTCGCCGATCAGCGAGCGAGGACCGCTGAAATGGGAACGCACGGGCTTCGATACTTGGCTTACCCGATACCATCCTATGCGCCCAAAGACGATTGCTAATGACGCATTCGCGCCACCGCCGGCAGCAAGCGACGAGGAACACCGCGAGCGGCTGCGCAGAGCCTACGGCCAGCACGACGCTTGACAGACTAGATCGCGCTAGATTCCAATGAGTGCCATCTCTTACCGGCACTGAGGCTCTTTATGGCCGATCCCAAGTTTCCCCATGTGAAGTGGCGTGATGGCCGTCCTCGATCGTCGCACGGCGCCTATGCCAGGGCACTCGGCTTTGTCGATGCCGACTTGCGCCATCCGCCGTACGATGAAAAAGGACGTCCGGTCGGTGCGTGGTTCAATCTCCAAGAAGCCTCAGACTTTTCAGACAAACGAAAGTCGGAAATTGAGGCGGCTCGCCGTGCCGGCAAGCTGCCGAAGAAAATTACGATCCGGAAGCGTTCTACGATCGAAGATCTTCTGGACGATTGGAGCAAGTCGGTTGAGTTCAAGGCGCTGTCGTCCGCCTCGCAATCTTCCTATCGCAAATGTATCTCCGCTATCTTGTACCGACCGCAATCACGCGAATCCGCGGCAAAGATGCGTGCCGAAATCCGTGCCGCCAAGCTGCTCGGCGTGGCCGAGCCCGCACGAGAACTCGAGGCGATCGCGACTGCCACTCCGACATCAATCGGCAAACCGGAGTTCCGCGCCTTCTATAACTATGCGAAATCGGCTCGCGGCCATCATATGGCGCTCTCAATGATAGCAACGCTCTCAGCGGCGTTCACATGGGGGCAGGAAAGCATCATGTGGCGTCTCGGACCCAACCCGCGGGAGGGAATGGAGTTCGATCATCCAGACGGACGCATCGTGCAGGTTGCAATGCCCGAATTTTCCGCTTGGGTCGCCGCTGCCGATGCGATCGAACGGCCTTCGGTCGGCGACAGCTTTCATCTGGCGCTGTTCACTGGGCAGCGCCAGACTGACCGTCTAATTATCCGGAATGAGAGCGACGTCGAGGGCCGGCACGCGTTCCGGCAGAGCAAGACCGGCGAACTTGTCGACATCAAAGAGGCGCCACAACTCAGCGCCCGGCTAAATGCCTCGCGTGCACGAATAAAGGAACTCAAGCTTCGGCTTCAACTGGATAAGGTGCCACCCGAACTCGTGGTTAACGAGGACAATGGTGAGCCTTATGACGAGAGTACCTATCACCATTGGGTGTCGACCGCCCGGGCCGTCGCTATCTTCGGATTTCTCGCGCGCGACAACGTGCGCCAGGCAATTATCCGCGCAGAGCGACTGAACGCCGAACTGATTGAAAATATCGATAGGCTGTTCGCAAATTTTCCTCTGGATGAGGTGAATAAGGCGCAGCGCGCTCGAGCGGTCGATCAGCGCAAGCGTGCATTAGCGGATTGGCTGGATGCGCAGGCCGCACGCGACAGCAATGGCGATGAGACAGCATGGCGTCTGAAGCCTTGTCCCGCGCTGATGTTCGTCAATGGCGCCGGCGAACTCGACCAAAAGCACGACCAGGACTTACGCGATACCTGCGTCATGCTGCTCGATCGGGCTGGCTGCGACTTGCTGACGATCTGCGACATCACCGGGCATTCATATCGAAGCGCGCAAACCATCGTGAAGCACTACCGCGCCCGCAACGCGGCTCGGGCCGATTCCGGCATCGACAGGCTTGAATTGCAGGTGCGGAAGGAAGGCATGAAGGGCTGAACGTAGACCGGTAGGTCATTCGGTCGGTGTTTTTCTGCGGTGCATGGTCCCGGCCCTAAGCCTTCAGCTGAAGCCAGAGTCGTGCAGCGCGCCACCACCAATCCGACGCTCTGTGCTTCGGGTCGTTCCTGGAGCGAGCCGAGCGCTTCGGCACTGGGTCACCGTGAACGCGCGGGTAGCCGTCGGCGATCGTCCGCGCCCTGGCCCGACGAACAACGCTCCCAAATATCCGACTCGTCGCACGGCGTGCGACGTACGACCACAAAAAGCGTCGCACGAGACCGGGTTTGTTCTGTCGGGGAAATTAAAAAAGCCCTTGCGGGCCAACCTCTTGAGGGTGGTGGGCGCACCAGGGCTCGAACCTGGGACCCGCTGATTAAGAGTCAGCTGCTCTACCAACTGAGCTATGCGCCCGAAAGGCGGTCAAAGCCTTGCGAGGCCGGTCGTTTAGCAAAGCGATCCGGGTCTGGCAAGCGATGCGGCAAAGGTTTTCCAAGGGTTCTTCCACAAGTCCAAAAATGCGAAAAGCCGCTGGATTCCAGCGGCTTCGCAAGGGTTAATCCGCGGGGAATCCCGGGCCGCTCAGAGCCGGCCCTCCCGGTCCGGGCCGCCATCCCGGTCGAAACGGTCGCCGCCGTGGAAGCGGTCCATGCCGCGCTCCATGAACCGGTGGGGCGGGCCGTCTTCGCCGCCGCCGAACGGACCGCGGTGGCGGGTCAGCAGGGCGAGGCGCCGCTTCTGGCCGTCATCCAGGGTCTTGTAGAGGGGATCGGCGGCATCGGCGATCTTCTTCAGGGCCGCAGAGGTCGCCCCCATGTCCTCGGCGCGCTGGCGCAGACGGGCGACCGGATCCTCCGGCTTGTCCGCGTCCTTGTTGCCGTCCTTGGCGGCATCGCCGGGGCCGGCATTCATCCGCGCATTGGCGCGGTCGATGCGCAGCTTGGCGAAGTCGCGCACCGCGGCCTCGGCCGGCGGCCACAGCTTTTCCTGATCGGCGTTGAGCTTCAGCCCGGCATGAACGGCGGCGATCCGCGCGTCGACGAAGGCGGCGCGGTCTTCCGGATTCATGCGGATGTGGCGAAAGTGCTCCATCCACGGGCGATGATACTGGGCGTAGACCGCGCCCGAGCCGGCGATGCTGAGCACGGCGATGGCGGCGATTGTGAACTTCCTCATACGAGCCTCCTCTGAAGGATGTTCTGAAGATGAGGGTCGCGGGGCCAAGGTGCAACTTACAACTTGGACAGAGAGCGTTTTTATCAAGATGTAACGCCTGCGATTCAGCCGCAGTCTGACATCATTGGCAACAGAGGGCTTCCGCGCAGCTCGCGCGAAAGCCCTTCATTCATCGTTTGTTTATATTAGTTCGTCGTGCTCTTGGATTCCTTCAGGAACTCGTCGATCAGCGGCTGGCCGACGCGGCTTGCGGCGTCCTTGTAGACCGGCTCCATCGCCTTGCGCATCGCCTCGTCCTGCTCCGGCGTGAGCTTGATGATCTCGCTCTTGCCGCTCTTCTTGATCTCGGCAAACGCGTCGTCGTTCTCCTTCTGCGACTGCGCGTTGTTGAAGTCGGTCGCTTCCTTCATCGCCTTGGAAAGCTGGTCGCGGATGTCGGCCGGCAGATCGTCCCAGAACTTCTTGTTCACGATCACGACGTAGCCGATGTAGCCGTGGTTGGTCTCGGTGATGTACTTCTGCACCTCGTGCATCTTCTGGGTATAGATGTTCGACCAGGTGTTCTCCTGCCCGTCGACCACGCCGGTCTGGAGCGCCTGATAGACTTCCGAGAACGCCATCACCTGCGGCAGCGATCCGAGCGCCTTGAACTGCGCCTGGAGCACGCGCGAGGACTGGATGCGGAACTTGACGCCCTGATAATCGGCCGGCGTCACCAGCTTCTTGTTGGCGCTCATCTGCTTGAAGCCGTTGTCCCAATAGGCGAGACCCGTGATGCCCTTGGAGTCCAGCAGCTTGAGCAGCCTGAGGCCGAGCGGGCCCTCCGTCACCTTCCGCAGCGTCTTCAGGTCGGGAAGGATATAGGGCAGATCGAACACCTCGAATTCGCGGATGCCGAGCGGGCCGAATTTCGAGTTGGACGGCGCCAGCATCTGCACGCTGCCGAGCTGGAGCGCCTCGAGCTCTTCCTTGTCCTTGTACAGCGAAGAGTTCGGATAGACCTCGATCTTGACCTTGCCGCCCGTGTACTTCTCGGCGAGTTCCTTGAACTTCTCCGATGCCTTGCCCTTCGGCGTGTCGGTGGCGACCACATGGCTGAACTTGATGATGATCGGGTCGGCGCTGGCTGGGCCGGCAAGACCCAAGGCCAATGCCGCGACGGACGCCGCGATCGCGAAGGTGCGCATAATCTCTCCCTGTTGTTTTTGGGCCGTCCGGCGCGCGGGCGGCCTGTCCTCATGCCGGGAGCATCCATACAGGCCGGCGCCCATGCGTGCTATTGGCCGTTAGCAGGGCAGCTATTCATCATGAACGCCGTCACGCCGGGGCTGCTCGAAGAGCCGACCCCGGAATGACGAACTGCGTTCGTCAGCTCGCCGCTGCCGTCGTCACCGTGTCGCGCTGGCGTTTCATGACGATCTTGTTGAGCGCACCGAGATAGGCCTTGGCCGAGGCCACCAGCGTATCCGGATCCGCCGCACGCGCCGTCATCGCACGTCCCTCGTGCGACAGCCGCACCGACACTTCGGCCTGCGCGTCCGTACCCTGGGTCACAGCGTGCACCTGGTACAGCTCGAGCTTGGCCTCGTGCGGCACCAGGCGCTTGATGCAGTTGAACACCGCGTCCACCGGACCGTTGCCCTCGGCTTCCTCGATCTTGATCTGGCCGTCGACGTCGAGCTTCATAGTCGCGCGCTGCGGGCCATGGGTGCCGGCGATCACGGTCAGCGAGGTCAGCTTGATGCGGTCATGCGAGGCCGCCATCTCCTCGTCGACCAGCGCCTCGATGTCCTCGTCGTAAATGTCCTTCTTGCGGTCGGCCAGCGCCTTCATCCGGGTGAACGCATCTTCCAGCTGGTTGGGGCCGAGCTTGTAGCCCATCTCCTCCAGCTTGTGCACGAAGGCGTGGCGGCCGGAATGCTTGCCGAGCACCAGCGAGGACTGCTTCAGGCCGACCATCTCGGGCCGCATGATCTCGTAGGTGGAGGCATCCTTCAGCACGCCGTCCTGGTGGATGCCGCTCTCATGCGCGAACGCGTTGCGGCCGACGATCGCCTTGTTGTACTGCACCGGGAACGAGGTCGCCGCCGACACCACCTTCGAGGCGCGGGTGAGCTGCGTGGTGTCGATCTTGTTCCAGTAGGGGAATTTGTCGTTGCGCACGTTGATCGCCATCACGATCTCTTCCAGCGCGGCGTTACCGGCGCGCTCGCCGATGCCGTTGATGGTGCATTCGACCTGGCGCGCGCCGCCGATGATGCCGGCCAGCGAGTTCGCCACCGCCATGCCGAGGTCGTTATGGCAGTGCACGGAGAACACCGCCTTGTCCGAGTTCGGCACGCGCTCGATCAGCGTCTTCATGAAGTGGGTGTATTCGTCGGGCGTGGTGTAGCCGACGGTGTCGGGGATGTTCACCGTGGTGGCGCCGGCCTTGATCACGGCTTCGACGATGCGGCACAGATAATCCATCTCGCTGCGGGTGCCGTCCTCGGCCGACCATTCGACATCGTCGATCTGGTTGCGGGCGCGCGCGACCATCGCGACCGAGGTCTCGAGCACCTGCTCCGGGGTCTTGTTCAGCTTCACCCGCATATGCAGCGGCGAGGTCGCGATGACGGTGTGGACGCGGCCGCGCTTGGCGAATTTCACCGCCTCGGCGCAGCGATCGATATCGGCCGGGTGCGCGCGGGACAGGCCAGCGATGACGGCATTCTTGGAGCGGCGGGCGATTTCGCTCACCGCCTGGTAGTCACCTTCGGAAGTGATGGGGAAGCCGGCTTCGATGACATCGACGCCCATATCGTCCAGCATCTCGGCAACCTCGAGCTTCTCCTCGAAGGTCATGGTGGCGCCGGGGCACTGCTCGCCGTCGCGCAGCGTGGTATCGAAAATGATGACGCGGTCCTTGTCGGACTTGTTCACGGGGGCCATTTCAAATTTCCTTTTGAGCTTTCGCGCCGGTCATTCCTTGGGCGCTGTCGGGGTCCGCTGATCTCGTACATCCCCTGAGTGCCCAGGCGCGTGGCGCCCAGCCGGCCCTCAGGGGCAGGTAAGAAGAAGCCCGCCGATAAGGAGGGTGGGCAGCAGCGCGGCCGGGATCGTGGCGGCGGCCAGAGCCACCTCCCCCGAAATCCCATCGATGTGGCCGCGAATCAGCATTTGCCAGACCCTTTTGAGCCCCTAATCCTCGGTCAAAACCGTTGACGGTTCGTTGCCGGGCAGCTCAGTGCGCCGTTTCTAGACGAGAAATGGGCGCAACTGCAACGCCAAAAGATAGTCAGGGGCGCTGACCTGGGTTGCGGGAGATGGGCGCTATTCGGAATGACGACCTTATCGGCTCCGTCATCCTGAGGTGCGAGGCATGGGACGCAGCGCGTCCCATGAGGAGCCTCGAAGGATGCACGGCCGAGCTGGTGGAGCCGGGCCGCCGCCCTTCGAGGCTTGCCCTGCGGCGCGTTGCGCCCCAGGGCGCACACCTCAGGGTGACGGTGATAGATTGGAGCTCCGGGCATCGACTTCTCCAATTCAAGTATCAGACACACCTTCGCCGTCTCGCGGCGCATTCCGCCCGAGTTTTGCTCTGCTCGTCACGCCCTCTCGGAAAAGAGGGCGCAGGGAAGGCCGGGTGCCGGCTGGCACCCGCAAGACTCCCGTGCGAGAATGTTGCACACGCAAGGCACAGGAGAGACACAGGGCAGCCGAAACATCCGGCCTTCCCTGCGCGGTGGTTTGACGGCTTATGCGCGCTCTCCCCGGAGACGAATTCGGTCTTGTCTCCGTCACTTCTGCGAAATTCACGGACGCCGCCCCGGTTGAAGCGACGCCGCCTCCGCAAAGGCTTGACCGTAGCAACGACGGCCAGGACCACACGTTTTGCCGTACGCTTCGAGCGCCGTTCGTCCGCACGCCGCCGGGATCTCACGGGGTTCATCCCGCCCTGCTCCCGCGTCTCGTGCCCGGCGCTTCCCGCGTCCACCGCAGCCCGATCCGCGGCTCGTGACGACGTACGACCGCCCCTTTTCCCGGATCAGGATGGCGGCAGGATGCGATAAATCAGAAATTCTGTAAAGGCGAATATTTCACGAGCCGCGGATTGACCTGTCGATCGCGTGTTTTGCCCGTCGGGCGACGCTAGGGCTTGTGGCAAGCTTCGAAGCCTGCATGAGCGGGACCACCTGCCCCCGGATTTCACTTACGCTCGATTCGGGCCACGATCCTGCGGTCCGTCCTATCCCGTGCGGCGGGATCGGGCCCGGCTCTCCCAGCGATCCAGCATCTGGCCGAGCTCGCCGACGACGACGGGGGACAGGGTTTCATTGGTGTTAGCGGGAACTGAGGGGCGGAGCCAGTCCGGCTGCGTGTAGTCGCGCCAGCGGCGGGCGTGGGCACGCCGTTTGCGGGACTTGAAATCGCGCGTGAAATAGCCGGCCGCATACGCGATCCCGAGCATTACGATCAATACGGCGATGCCCTGCACAATTGGCTCCGGCTTTTGTTTCAAAGTTCTGCGCAGCATTGCGCGGGAGGTCAAGGCTTGACAGGCCCCAAACTCGGGTTCGGTTAACCTCGCAAGAGCGGGCAAATTGTGGCTGCACCCTTTGCGGAACAGCCGGGCGCGCGCATGTTTCCGGATGACCGGCTCGCCTATCGGTCAGACGCAGGACGAGTTCGACGACATCATCTTGAAATCGCGCAGAGGATGCGGCGGTAGCCCTCGCAACCGGCCGCGGTCCGGACTAACCTTCGGCCGCTCGGCCGGATCAACCGGCCAGCCGAACATGACCGGGAGGACGCGATGACACGCCAAGAACCGCGTGACCGAGATGCTGCGCTTTCACGACGAACGCTTGTCCAGGGACTTGCCCTTTGCGCCGGCGCCACCATGACGGGCGCGGGCCAGGCGCTGGCCCAGACGGGACCCGCCGCGCCGCCGACCACGATCACCACTCCGCCGCGCGATTTTGGCCCCAACGGCGCACCGACCACTTATTTCTGGGACCCCGACATCATCGCGGTCGATCCCTCCTTCAACGATCTCGCGCAGCCCAACACCGCGATCAAGCGGCTCTATACCGGCCTGTTGTGGGCCGAAGGTCCGGCGTGGAGCGCGCAGGGCCGCTATCTCTTGTGGAGCGACATTCCCAACAACCGGCAGATGCGCTGGAGCGAGGATGACGGCCGCGTCAGCGTGTTCCGTTCGCCCTCCAACAACTCGAACGGCAACTCATTCGACTTCCAGGGCCGCCAGCTTTCATGCGAGCATCTGACCCGGCGGGTGACGCGCTATGAGCATGACGGCACCGCCACCGTGCTCTGCGACAATTATAATGGCAAGAAGCTGAACTCCCCGAACGACGTCGTCGCGCATCCCGACGGCAGTTACTGGTTCACCGATCCGCCCTATGGCGGTCAGCTCTATGAGGGCGAGCCCGACGGCCCGGGCGGGCCGAGCAACTCGGGTGGCAAGCTCAATCCGCGGATCGGACAGCCGGCCGGCTTTGTGCCGGGCAAGCGCGAACTGCCGACCAACTGCTATCGCATCGACGCTAGCGGCCGCATCGACCTCGTCGTCACCGAGGACCAGGTGCCCGATCCGAACGGCCTGTGCTTCTCGCCCGACTTCAAGAAGCTCTATGTCGTCTCGACCGGCAAGGGACCGGGCGACACCGGACCTGGCGGCAAGGGCGAGGTCTTCGTGTTCGATGTCGGCAGCGACAACAAGCTGTCGAACCAGAAGAGGTTCAGCGACTTCATGATTGACGGCGTGAAGTGCGGACCGGACGGCGTGCGCTGCGACATCAACGGCAATGTCTGGGCCTCCAGCAATGCCGGCCGCGCGGTCGGCTATAACGGCGTGACGGTGTGGTCGCCGGAGGGCAAGCTGCTCGGCCGCATTCGCCTGCCCGAAGTCTGCGGCAACATCTGCTTCGGCGGCCCCAAGCGTAACCGCCTGTTCATGGCTGCGAGCCAGTCGCTCTATGCCGTGTATACGGCGACGCAAGGTGCAGGACCGGGCTGAAGCGGCGCGACGCAAAACGAGCGCAAGGGCGTCGGCGTGATCCGCCGGCGCCCGATCGCTTCCTGCACACACCTCTGCACAAATAACCGTCACGAAGATCGCAGCGGCCCCACGTTGTGACAACAGTACGACGCGCGCGCCGGGTTGCGGTTCCCTGATCGCAATCAAGCTACGCCGCGAGCAAATCCCCGCCATGAATCCAACGAAGATGAGTCGCGCGGTAGGGCCGCCGCGGTTGAGGACATGACCTCGTCCTTGATCCGCGCCCAACATGAACTGGGAGTTGAGCGATGCGCCATATGCCAAACGACACCATCATCGTCAGCGTTGGAGACCAGCAATTCGTGACCGAGTTCGGAGACCCGGGCCTGCCGATCGACGGCCACGGCGGGAACGATACAATGATCGCCACCGTCGACGCGGTAAACGGCGTTCTGACTTTTGTCGGCGACGACGCGACCATGCAAGGCCGCTCGCACGGAGGAAACGACCTTCTCGTCGCGAACATCCAGGGCTTCGAGGATTACGCGGTCATCGACGGCGACGCGCAGACCATGTCGGACCATGCCCATGGCGGCAACGACATGCTCCACGTCGATGCCTCGACCACGATCTATACAAGTCTCAGTCTCTTTGGAGACGCCGAAAGCACCATGACGGGCCACGCGATTGGAGGGAATGACGTCATTACTGCGGAGATGGGGAATAGATCATCCGGCGCGTTCAGCGGCGATGCGGGCTATTCGATGAGCGACCATGCCCATGGCGGCAACGACATCATCGACGTGACCCAAGCCGGTATCTATGGCGGGGCGTCGATATCCGGCGATGCCCTCGTATCCATGAGCGGCGATGCGCGTGGCGGCAACGACATCCTCATCTACACCGTCGGCGCGGGCGCCCAATCTGGCGGCGCGTCTCTGGTCGGGGACGCCGGCTACATGAGCGACAATGCCCGCGGCGGAAACGACATCCTGATCGCGACCGTTGATGGCAACCCGGATTCGACCTCCATTGTGCTCGTCGGCGACGCTTCAAACATGTCGGGCAACGCGCATGGCGGAAACGATACCCTCCTCGGGAGCAGTCGGGACGATTCGCTGTATGGAGATGCACAGACCTACGCCCCGTTCACAGCCGGCTCGATCACGGGTGGCAGGGACGTTCTGAACGGTGGAGCCGGCAATGATCAGCTTTGGGGCGGACCGAACAACGACAAGTTCGTCTTCAACACCGGCTCGGGCAGCGACGTGATCCATGATTTCGATCAAGGCAACAAGGCCGTCGGCAGCACGGCGCGAGAGCATGATGTGATCAACGTGCACGATTACGGCTTTGCAGGTTGGGCCGAGTTGAAGAGCCTGATCAGCGACAACAGCGCCGGTAATGCCGTGATCCACCTGACGGCCAATGATACGATCACGCTGGACGGAATCCACGCGGCTGATCTCCATGCGAAGGATTTCATCGTCTGAACGCATCGGCCGCGCGGTTCGACGCCTGAAGCCTCGGGGGAGATCATGCGCGTTGTGATCTGCGGCGGCGGCGTGATCGGTGCCTGCGCCGCCTACTTCCTCCGCCGTCGCGGGATCGATATCGTCGTCGTGGAACGGACCGAGGTGGCGGCCGCCGCCTCGGGCAAAGCCGGCGGTTTCCTGGCGCGCGACTGGTGCGCGGGCACGCCACTCGATGCGCTGGCCCAACGCAGTTTTGTGCTTCATGCGCGACTGCCGGAGGAAATCGCAGGCGACTGGGGCCACCGTCCCATGACCGCCTATCGTGGTTTCGTCGCCGCCAACGGTGATCCGCGCCGCGACGCGCCGTCCCGGCTCGGCTGGCTCGCCAACGGCGTCGTCATCGCGCACCCCATCGGCACAACAGAGACGACGGCGATCGTTCATCCCCGCAAGTTCACCTCGGCCATGATGAACGCCGCGCTCGCGCAAGGCGCCGAGCTTCGTCCGGGACGCGTCACCGGCATCGTGCGCAGCGCGGACGGCGCGACCGCGAAGGGCGTCGAGATCGAAGGCGGCGTCATCGAAGCGGACGCCGTGTTGATCGCCATGGGACCATGGTCGCTGCTCGCCGCGCAATGGATGAGCTTGCCCGCCGTCTACGGCCACCGCAGCCCGAGCATCGTGTACGACACCGGCCCGAACGTGCCCGCCGATGCACTGTTCCTGGAGCACGAGGAGAACGGCAGCGCGATGTCGATCGAGGTCTTTCCGCGGGCCGACGGCAGCACGCATATCACGGCATTTTCCGACATCGCGCCGTTGCCGGTCGATCCGGCAACGGTGACGCCGGACCGGGAGGCGATCGCCCGCCTGCGAACGATCTCCGAACGTTTATCGCCGCTGTTCCGGCCCGACAGGATCATCGCGCAGCAGGCCTGCTTCCGCCCGGTGACACAGGACGGCTTACCGCTGATCGGCAGGGTGCCCCGGAGTGAAGGTCTCTATGTTGCAACCGGACACAATGTCTGGGGCATCCTCAATGCGCCTGCGACCGGCGAGGCACTGGCGCAGCTGATCGCCGAGGGCTCGGCGCGTGACGTCGACCTGGCACCGTTCGATCCGGTGCGGTTCCGTCCACTCGATCCGTCGCTGCTGCAAGAGCGCTGAACCCACTTGACCGCATCGCTTGCTTGTCGACCGCCGCTCGTTGTGCTCGTGCATGCCCGCCGACGAAATCTGCATGCCCGCACGCGAAAAACGACGCCCTGCCCATCATTTGCGCAAGCGCTAGACTTTAGTCCCCTCTCACAATCCTGAATGCAGTTTCACTTGCCGAGAATGACCTCACCGCTATAGTCGCCGCCAATAGCTCATTAGAGGCTTGTTTAAGGGAGAGAAATAACATGAGATATGGATGTTCTGTTGCAGTGCGAATTGCGCTCGGTGCGACGACTGCTGGCGCGTTGATGATCGCGTCAGGCGCGGCATTTGCGGCGGATCCGATCAGAATCGGCGTGATCGCGGAAGCGCAGGCGATCGCCGGCGCATCGATCCCGCAGGCGGCTCAGCTCGCTGCCGACGAGATCAACGCCAATGGCGGCGTCGACGGCCGCAAGATCGAGATCATCGGCTACGACAATCACTCCTCCTCGGCAGATTCGGTGCGCGCGTTCCAGCGCGCGGTGAACGAGGACAAGGTCAACGCGGTCATCGCCAGCTACATCAGCGAGGTGGTGCTGGCACTGGAACCCTGGGCCTCGCGGCTGAAGACGCCGTTCGTCACGCCCGGTGCCGCCTCCAACGAGATCAGCAAGAGCGTTCACGCCGACTACGAGAAGAACAAGTACACCTTCCACGGCTACCTGACCTCGGCCGCGCTGGCGCTCTCGGTTTGCGACGGCGCCAAGGATCTGCTCGTCGACAAGATGCACATGAAGACGGCCGTCATCATGAGCGAGGACGCCGCCTGGACCAAGCCGCTGGACGTCGGCTACGAGGAATGCCTGCCCAAGATCGGGCTGAAGGTGCTCGACCATATCCGCTTCTCGCCCGACACCACCGACTTCACCCCGATCTTCAACAAGATCGAGGGCTCGAAGCCCGACGTGATCATCACCGGCATCTCGCATGTCGGCGTGCAGCCGACGGTGCAGTGGAAGAACCAGCAGGTGCCGATCCCGATGTTCGGGATCTCCTCGCAGGCCACCAACGAGACCTTCGGCAAGGACACCAACCAGGCCGCCGAGGGCGTGCTCTACCAGGGCGTCTCCGGACCCGGCGTCGCGGTGACGCCGAAGTCGGTGCCGTTCGCAGAGAACTTCAAGAAGAAGTTCGGCAATTATCCGTCCTATGCCGGCTACACCGCCTATGACGAGGTCTATTACATCGCCGACGCGGTGAAGCGTGCCGGCTCGACCGATGCCGACAAGTTGGTCGATGCGCTCGAGAAGACCGACTGGGAAGGCACCATCGGCCGCGTCCAGTTCTACGGCAAGGACGATCCGTTCACGCACTCTATCAAATACGGCAAGGGCCTGATCACCGGGCTGATGCTGCAATGGCAGGACGGCAAGCAGAGCGCGGTCTGGCCCAAGGACGTCGCCAAGGTCGACATCAAGTTCCCGAGCTTCATCAAGCTCTCGAACTAGGAGGACATGCTCCCGGGACCACCTCCCGGGAGCTTCCACATGCGGCTCGCCGCAGCACTTTCCTCCAGCAAAACTGCCTCTCCTAAATCAGGTTGCCAATCTTAGATGCGAGCATTCCAGATTCTGATCGATGGCTTTGCCATCAGCGCCCTCTACGCTCTCGGTGCCACCGGCTTCACGCTGATCTTCGGCGTCTCCGGCGTCCTCAACCTCTCCCACGGTGCCATCATGGTGGCGGCAGCGGTGGCGGCCTGGGCCGCTGCCAGCATCCTGAACGTCGGCACCTATGCCGGCGCGCTGATCGGGGTCGCGGTCGCTCTTGTTGCCGCCTTTGCCACCTACTTCGCAGTGGTGAAGCCGATCCAGGACTCCCGGCGCATCCCGAACGAGGAGAAGGAGATCTTCGTCCTCACGGGAACGCTGCTCTGGGGCATCATGATCCAGGAGCTGATCGCCTATTTCTTCACCAACAACGCCAAGACCGTGCTGCCGATCGTCGAGGGCGTCGTCGACGTGCTCGGCGTCCGCACGCCCAAGAACGAGATCTTCACCGCGATCGTGTGCTGCCTCGTCATCGCGCTGCTGTGGCTTTTGGTGAACCGCACCCGCACCGGCAAGGCGGTGCTGGCGGCGTCGATGAACCCGCGCGGCGTGACGCTACTCGGCCTCGAGCTCACCAACATCTACGTCGTGGTATGGGCAATCTACGGCATCCTTGCCGGCATCGCCGGCGTGCTGCTCGGCATGTTCCTGGGCGTCAGCTCCTACAGCGTCGGACCGCTGACCGCGAGCGCGTTCTCGATTGTCGTGCTCGGCGGCCTCGGCAGCGTCTCCGGTTCGCTGATCGCGGCCTTCGTGGTCGGCTATCTCGAAACCCTTACGGCCTATCTGGTTTCGCCGGCCTACCGCACCATTCCGGCGCTGCTGCTGCTGGTGTTCGTGATGTACATCCGGCCCCAGGGCCTTCTCGGGAGGCGCTGAGATGGCGAGCTTCTTTACCTCGCGGCTGTTCTTTATCTCGCTTGCGCTGGTCGTGATCGCAGCGACGCTGCCGCTCTACGTCTCCGGCTATGTGCTGGGGCTTCTGACCGTCGCGTTCTATTTCGGCGTGTTCGCGATGGCCTGGGACCTGCTGTTCGGCTTCGCGGGCGAAGTGAATTTCGGTCCGACCTTCCTGATCGGCGTCGGCGCCTACACCGCCGGCATCCTGAATGCCCAATTCGGCTGGTCGGTCTATCTCTGCATCGTGCTCGGTGCCCTCGCCTCCGTCGTCGCCGGCCTCGTGCTGGCGCTGCCGGCGCTCCGGGTCCGCGGGCCGTATTTCGGCCTGACCACGCTGGTCGCGGTCTTGATGCTGCAAAACTTCATCGTGGTGTTCGCCGACCTCACCGGCGGCGAGATCGGGCTGACCATTCCTGACGTCATCTCCATCGACGCCGGCGTCAATTACTGGATCGCGCTCGGCTTCATGACGATCTCGGCCGCGATCCTCTACGGCCTGTCGCAATCGCCGGTTGGCCTGGTGCTGCAAGCGAGCGGTCAGGATCCGGTGCAGGCCGGCGCATTGGGCTTCAACATCGTCAAGCACAAGCTCGCCGCCTTCATCGTCAGCGCGTTCTTCTCGGGGTTATCCGGCGCACTGCTTGTGTTCTACTTCGGCACCGCCTCGGTCGGCACCGTCGTCGACGTCGCGGTCGGCGTGAACGTGATCGTTTCGGCCGTGCTCGGTGGCCGGCGCACCGTGCTTGGCGCGGCGCTGGGCGCGATCTTCCTGATCGTGGCCGGCGAGTTCCTGCGGCCGACTGGCGAGCTCGCAACCTTCATCGTCTCGGCGGTCGCGCTCCTCGTCGTGCTGTTCTTCCCCGGCGGCTTCCTCGGAGCGGCCCTCTCGCGCGAGGCTCGCTCGTAATGGACCAGAGGCTTTCCAACCGGCCCGTGCTCGAAGTCCGCGGCCTGACAAAACGCTTCGGCGGATTGACGGCGGTGAAGAACCTCGGCTTCGAGGTCAACGGCGGCGAGATCTTTGGCCTGATCGGGCCGAACGGCTCGGGCAAGTCGACCGCGATGAAGAGCGTGATGGGCATCGAACGCCCGACCGCCGGCGACGTGATCTTCGAGGGCGAGAATGTCGCCGGCCTGCCCGCGCACAAGATCGCGCGCAAAGGTTTTGGCATGGTGTTCCAGCACTCGCGGCCGCTGAACCGGCAGACCGTGCTCGAAAACATCATGGTGGCGCTGCTGCCGGACAGCCTGTTCATGCTGTTTCCGGACAAGGCGCTGGTCGAGCGCGCCAAATGGATCGCCGACCGCGTCGGCTTGGGCTCCGTGATGAACCGTCGCCCACCGACGCTGCCGTTTGCCGATCTGCGCCGGCTGGAGCTCGCCAAGGCGATCGCGCGTGACCCCAAGGTCGTGCTGGTGGATGAACCCTTCGCCGGGCTGACGCGGGCCGAGGTCGACGTGTTCTCCGACCTGATCCGCAGCTTTCGCGATGACGGTCGCGCGGTGATGCTGGTCGACCACAACGTCAAGAGCGTCGCCGCGTTGGTCGACCGCGTGCTTGCGATGTATCTCGGCGAGGAGATCGTCACCGGCAAGGCCGAGGACGTCATGAAGAACGAGACGGTGCGCAGGGTTTATCTCGGCGGCGCCCTCGAGATCCATGCCCGGCCCGAGACCAGCTTCAAGGACAAGGTGCCGCTGCTCCAGGTCGAGAATGTCAGCGTCCATTACGGCAAGGCGCAGGCGCTGGATAACGTCTCGATCCACGTCCACGAGGGCGAGTTCGTCTCCATCGTCGGCCTCAACGGCGCCGGCAAGACCACGCTGTTCAATACCATCTCCGGATTCCTGCCCTATAGCGGCGAGATCCTGCGCGGCGGCGAGAAGTTGCGCGGCACGAGCCCGGCGAAGATCGCCCGCGGCGGTCTCGTGCAGTGCCCGGAATCGCGTGAGCTGTTCGGCGAGATGAGCGTGCGCGAAAATCTCGACCTCGGCGGCCAGCATCTCACTGAGGACAGGCGCGCGGCACAGCTCACCTGGCTGTTCGAGCTGTTCCCGATCCTGAAGGAGCGCCAGGGCCAGCTGGCGCAGACGCTGTCCGGCGGCGAGCAGCAGATGCTGGCGATCGGCCGCGCGCTGATGATGCAACCGCAGATCCTGATCCTGGACGAGCCGACGCTGGGCCTTGCCCCCGTCATCCTCGAACTGTTGTCCAAGGCGCTGGAGAAGCTGCGGCAGACCACGTCGATCACCGTGCTGCTCGGCGAGCAGAACGTGACATTCGCGCTGCCGCATGCCGACCGCGTCTATGTGCTCGAGCATGCAAGAATCGTCTGGGAGGGCGATCCCGGCCGCTTCGCCGCGGAGGCCGGCGCCGGATTACTCTAAGTCGCGCTCACAAACACAACAAAACAAACGAAAGGGAAACACCATGCAACCACAGACGATTCTGAGCAGCAGCTTCCTCGCCTCCGCGCTGGCGCTGTGCCTCGCCGCGCCGGCCTACGCGCAATCGAACGACCCGATCAAGATCGGCGTCATCGCCGAGGTGCAGTCGATCGCAGGTGCTGCGACACCTGGCGGCGCACAGATTGCCGCCGACGAGATCAACGCCAAGGGCGGCATCATGGGCCGCAAGGTCGAGATCGTCACCTACGACAACAAGAGCTCGTCGGCCGACTCGGTGCGAGCGTTCCAGCGCGCGGTGAGCGAGGACAAGGTGTCCGCCGTGATCGCGAGCTATATCAGCGAGGTCGTGCTCGCACTCGAGCCCTGGGCGGCGCGGCTGAAGATGCCGCTGATCACCCCAGGTGCGGCGTCAAACGAGATCACCAAGGCGATCCACAACGACTACGAGAAGAACAAGTACACGTTCCACGGCTATCTGACCTCCGCGGCGCAAGCCCAGATCGTCTGCGACGCCGCCAAGGATCTTCTGGTCGACAAGCTCAAGTTCAAGACGGTTGCGATCATGAGCGAGGACGCCGCCTGGACCAAGCCGCTCGACGTCGGCTACGAGGCCTGCCTGCCGAAGGCCGGGCTCAAGGTCGTCGAGCATGTGCGGTTCTCGCCGGATACCACCGACTTCACGCCGATCTTCAACAACATGGAGAGCAAGAAGCCCGACGTGATCGTGACCGGCATCTCGCATGTCGGCGTGCAGCCGACGGTGCAGTGGAAGAACCAGCAGGTACCGATCCCGATGTTCGGCATCAGCGCGCAGGCGCTGAGCCCGACCTTCTGGAAGGACACCAATGGCGCCGCCGACGGCGTGCCGTCGCTCGCGGTGGCAACGCCCGACGTCGCCGTGACCTCGAAGACGAAGCCGTTCGCGGCGGCTTTCGCGGCCAAGTTCGGCATGCCGCCGGCCTATACCGGCTACACTGCCTATGACGAGGTCTACATCATTACCGACGCGATCAAGCGCGCGGGCTCGACCGATCCCGACAAGATGGTCGCGGAGATGGAGAAGACCAATTTCGAAGGGACGATCGGCCAGATCCAGTTCTACGGCAAGGACGACGAGTTCACCCACGGCATCAAGTCCGGCCCCGGCACCGTCACCGGCCTCGTCTTCCAATGGCAGGACAGCAAGCAGATCGTGGTCTGGCCCGAGAAGATCGCGGAAGGAAAGCTGAAGTTTCCGAACTTCGTGAAGCTGTCGCAGTAAGGATCGGAAGAGCGCCTCCACAAACGCGCGATGCCCGGGCAGAAGCGCGAAGCGCGTCTTCGCGCTAGATGTCCCGGGCATTCACGTTTTTGCTTCGATGCGCCGTTGGTGAAGCGCCCCTTGCAAATTTGGCAGCGTCGATCACAGTGAGGGAGAGGCACGCAGGCAACTCCAAGAATCTGCGGCTTATCAAGGAGGACGCATGCTCCCCTATGTCGCCCACGACTCTCGCTTCGAGCGGCTGGTCATCGGCCATGTCAATCTCGAAAAGCTCACCAACGGTTGCCGCTGGGCCGAAGGCCCCGCCTATTTTCCGGCCGGGCGCTACCTTATCTGGTCCGACATCCCGAACAACCGGATGATGCGTTTCGACGAGACTGACGGATCAGTGTCGGTGTTCCGCTCGCCGAGCTTCAATTCCAACGGCAATTCGGTCGATCGCCAAGGACGGCTGATCAGTTGCGAGCATTTCATGCGGCGCGTCACCCGGACCGAGCACGACGGCTCGATCACCGTGCTGGCGGACGCGTTCGACGGTCGCCGGCTGAACTCACCTAACGACGTCGTGGTCAAGTCCGACAATTCGATCTGGTTCTCCGATCCGACCTACGGCATCGACAGCGATTATGAAGGGCAGCAAAGCCCATCCGAGATCGGTGCTTCCAATGTCTACCGGATCGACGGCACCAGCGGTGCCATCACGCGCGTCGTGTCCGACCGGGTGCAACCCAACGGGCTGGCCTTCTCGCCGGACGAGACGCGGCTCTACGTCGCCGACACCGGCGCGACGCATGTCAGCGGGCTTCCGCCGACGATCTGGTCCTATGAGGTAAAGGGACAGGCGATCGGAGAAGCCTCGCTGTTTGCCACCTGCCCGGAGGGGCTCTATGACGGCTTCCGCTGCGACATCCATGGCAACATCTGGACGTCGGCGGGCCGCAGCGTGTTCTGCTACGCGCCGGATGGGACGCATCTCGGCACGATCCCGATCGGCGAGATCGTCGCCAATGTCTGCTTCGGCGGCCCGCGCCGCAACCGCCTCTACGTCTGCGGACAGACCTCGCTGTACTCGATCTATCTCAACACGCGGGCGGCGGTGTAAGAGAGCGATCACGACGAAATAGAACGTGCCGCGTCAACTCGTGACACGTTCGCCGCGTCCATAGACCAGCAGCATCATGATGATGACGAGGCCGTAGATCACCTGGCGGCCGGCCTCGGGCATGTCCATGATCGACAGCACGCTGTTGAGAAGCACGATCAGCACGACGCCGATCAGCGTGCCGAGATAGCGGCCGCGGCCGCCGAGGATGTTGGTGCCGCCGATCACCACCGCCGCGATCGACGGCAGCAGATAGGCATCGCCCATGCCCTGATAGGCCTTGGTGGAATAGCCGGCTAGCAGCACGCCGGCGAGGCCAGCCGCGATACCGCAGAGGACGAAGCAGATCACGGTGACGCGACGCGTGTCGACGCCGGCCAGATAGGCAGCCGCCTCCTTGTTGCCGATGGCATAGATGTAACGGCCGAGCGCCGTGCGCTGGAGCATGACGGCGACCAGCACGGAGACCGCGGCCCAGACGAACAAGGCATTGGGAACGCCGAGCGTGCGGTCGGCCGCGAGCGTCCGCATTAGGTCGGTCGCTGCCGTCTGCGGAGCGTAACCGCCGGTATGCGCCACCATCAGCCCGCGCATCACTGCGTTGACGCCCAATGTGAAGATCATCGATGGCACGCGCAGGTAGGCAACGCCAATGCCATTGACGAGCCCGACCAAAAGCCCGACCCCGAGCCCGACGGGAATCGCCAGCGGCCCGCCGACCGAGGTCGCCATCATGGCCGCGGCGGCGAGCGTCCATGGCACCGACAGGTCGATCTGCGCGATCAGGATCACGATCATCATGCCAGCCGCCACGATGCCGAGGAAGGCGCCGATCTGGAGCTGCTGCAACAGGTAAGTCGGCGACAACAGCGGCGCGCTGCCGAAGCGGGCAATAGTATAGACGGTGCCCGCCACCAGGATGACGAGAATGAACAGGGCCGCAATCAGGATCGGACGATCATCGCGCGAGAGGCTGAGCGAGGCCGAAATCATCGGAACAGCTCCAACGTGTTCTTGACGCGCAGGACGCCGAGCGCCCCGATGCTGACCGCCGCCAGCAGGATCAGGCCCTCGAACAGCGGTTGCAGCAGGGGCGCGATGTCGAAGATGCGAAAGAAGAAGGAAATGACGCGCAGGATCATCGCTCCGAAGATCGAGCCGATGGCGCTGCCGGTGCCGCCGAGCAGCGATGTGCCGCCGATGACGACAGAGGCGATCGAGTTGAGTGTGTAGGCGCCGGCCTGCGGGATGTCGGCATTGCCCGATGAAGTCTGGATGGCGAGGAACAGGCCGCCGCAGCCGGCGAAGAAGCCGGCGAGCGTGAAAGCCGCGATCTTGGCCCGGTCGATCGGAAGTCCCGACATGTAGGCGGCGCCTTCGGCCGAGCCGACCGCATAGACGGCGCGGCCGAGAACGGAACGCCGAAACGGGACCCAGACCAGAAGCGCGATCAGCACCAGCAGCACGAACGGCACCGGGATCCACGCGATGGGCAGGAACCAAGCCGCCGCGCCATCGTCGAAGATGTGCACGGTCGCGGCGAAATCACCGAGCGAATTGGTCAGCGCCCAATTGAGATCCTCGTCGATCTTGCCGCCCGGCGTCGGCCGCAGGAACAGCGCGATACCCATATAGACCGCACCGGTCGCGAGCGTCGCGATGATCGGCTGGATACGCCCATAGACGACGACACAGCCGTTGACGAAGCCGGCGGCCGCGCCGATTGCCAGGCACACGATGATCCCGAGCAGGATGCCGCTGACGCCGCCGGGAAATGTGCCGAGGCCGAGTTGCAGACCGAACAGGTCGAGATGCAGCGGCGCGCCATTTGCCACCCCCGTCAGCAGGTAGCTGGCAAAGCAGCCGACCATGGTCATGACGGCGCCGACCGAGAGGTCGAGCCCCGAGGCCAGCACCGGCACAGTCTGCGCCATGGCGAGCATGGCGAGCGCAAAGATTTCGTCGCCGTTCTGCACCAGGACGGCCGACGAGAAGCCCTTGGGATGAGCAAGGTGGTAGAGCAAATAGAGGACGCAGAACAGCACAATGGCGGTGACGATGCCGACGTTCTGGCGGATCTTGATGGCGACATCGTCAAGCATGGGCCGCACCGGCATTGGCCGATTGCGCGGCGTCGATATTCAGCGCGCTGGCGATGATATTGGTTTCGGTCAGTTCGTCGCCCGCGAGCTCGCGCACGATGCGGCCGTCATACATGATCGCGACCCGGTCGCAGCAACCGATCAGCTCGTCATAATCGGTCGAATAGAACAGAATGGCGGCGCCCTGGTCGGCGAGCTCGCGCATCAGCCGGTAGAGCTCCTGCTTGGTGCCGACATCGATGCCGCGCGTCGGATCGTTGAGGAGGATGATGCGAGGATCGGTCATCAGCCATTTGGCCAGCACGACCTTCTGCTGGTTGCCGCCCGACAGGGTCAGGACTGCATCGCCGGGCGCGCCGATCTTGATCTGTAGCCGCGCGATGGCCCGCTTGACCGCGACGCTCTCCTTGGCGCGATCGACCAGAGGTCCGGTCGAAACCGCATCGAGGGAAGCAATCACGAGATTGTCGGCGATCGACATCGGCAGCATCAGGCCTTCGGTCTTGCGATCCTCGGGAACCAGCGCAATGCCGACCGACTTCGCCGCTGCCGGCGAGCCTGAACGAACCTCGCGATCCGCCACCGTGACGCGCCCGGAGACGCCGCGCAGCACGCCGAACAAGGCGAGTAGCAGGGATTTCTGACCCTGGCCGTCGAGACCACCGAGGCCGACGATCTCGCCGGCGCCGACGCGAAGCGAGATGCGGTCGAGACGACCTTCCCAGGACAGATTCTCGAGCGCCAGCATCGGCTGCACCGCGGCACGGACCGGCTTGGCTGGATATTGGGTTGCGATGTCCCGGCCGATCATGAGTTGGACGATTTCCGCGGTGGAGCGCATGCCCTTGTCGAAGGTTTCGATATGGCGCCCGTTGCGGAACACCGACGCGCGGTCGGCGAGCGCCTCGACCTCATGCATGCGATGCGAGATGTACAAAATCGCGACGCCCTCGGATTTGAGCTGCGCCAGCATCGCATACACTTTTTCGACGTCGGCGCTGGTCAGGGCCGAGGTGGCCTCGTCGAGGATCAGAAGCTGCGGCTTCTTGCCGAGCGCCTTGGCGATCTCGACGATCTGGCGCCGCGACAGCGGCAGATCGCGGACGTGCATCAGCGGATTGACGTCCTCGCAGCCAATCTGCGCCAGCAACGCCTCGGCGCGACGGCGCTGCGCCCGCGCGTCGATCAGGCCGAAGCGGCGCGGCGGCAACGCAATGGAGATGTTGTCAGCGACCGAGAGGTCGGGCATCAGCGACAGTTCCTGGAAGATGCAGACTACGCCGGCCGCATTAGCGGCAGACGGCGTCGCGAAGCTCACATCATTTCCGGCAAGGCGCATGCTGCCAGTATCGGGCTGGACGACGCCGGCGATGATCTTGATCAGCGTCGACTTGCCGGCGCCGTTCTCACCCAGCACTGCGTGGATCTTGCCGCGCTCGCATGCGAAGTCGACGCCTTCGAGCGCGCGCACACCGGCGTAACGCTTGGAAATTCCGGACAAGGTGAGGAAGGCGCGTTGGCTCAGGGCGGCGTCCGGCATGGCGGGGCTCACGCAGTGGCGGCCCGGCGAATGCCGGGCCACCACCGGGACATCTCCAGTGCGCTCACTGAGTGTTCTTTTCGCTCTGCGACATGATCTCCGGCGCCGTGAAGTTGACGCCGCAGGGCGTGAACTGGTTCGGCGCGAAGAAGTTTGCGTTGAGGTCCGGCCAGTAGTTGGTGCCGGGCTTCAGATCCTTGTAGGTCGCGACCGGGATCGGGATCGAGATGAGCTGCGGCATGACGTTGCCTTGCAGGGCGGAGATCGCCGCCTTGGTGGCGATGGCGACCAGCGCCGGGGACTGGCCGTAGGACATGCCCTTGAGCCCGTCCTTGGCGTGATCGGCGATCTGCTTGCGATACTCGTTCTCGCCCTCGCCCGACATCGGGACGAACGGATGCTTCGCCGACATCATCGCCTGCACGGTGCCGTCGGAGCCGCCTTGCGTGAACACGCCGTCGAAATGGCCGTGCACCGCGAGCGCGTCCGCCGTCACCTTCTGCGAGGTGCCGGTGTCCCAGTTGCCGACCACTTCGGTGATCTTGAAGCTATTGCCGGGCGCCTCCATGACCTCCCGAAAGCCGAGATGGCGATCACGGTCGACCGAATTGCCGGGCAGGCCGCGGACCTCGAGGATGTCGCCCGCCTTCTTGCCGCCTTCATCGATGATCCACTTTGCCGACATGCGGCCCATTTCCTTCTGATCCTCGTTGACCATCATCACCTTGTCGGTGTCGAGGACATTGTCGAAGGGAACCACGACTACGTTGTTCTTGTCGGCGAGCCGGATAATGCGGTCGAAGCCGTCCGGTGCCACCGCGATGGTGACGATGGCGTCAAAGCCCTGATTGATGAAGTCCTCCATCGCACCGAGTTGCGCTGCAACATCGGTACCGGTCGAGACGACCTTGAACTCCTTGATATTCTCCTTGATGCCCGGCTGCGCGGCGAAGGCCTTTGCGGTCTTCACCATCTGGATGCGCCAGGTGTTGCCGACGAAGCCGTTGACGAGGGCGATCTTGTAGGGACCGGGCTTCTTGTCCCACTGGAAGAACTTGGTCTGGGAAGACCAAGGCTTGAAGCATCCGGGATCGGCGCCCGGACCGGACACGACCTTGGGCCCTGCCAAGGCACTGACCGAGGACAGCAGCAGGCCGGCGCAAGCCAGCCCCGCAAGACGAAGCGTCCACACCATGTCTGTTCTCCCTAAGCGTTGGTCCATCCCTTGAGTGGCGCAATGGCCATGCCGGGAATTGGACTTCCCGTGCATTCTACCCGGCAAGGATGCCACGCAACCTCCGATGCACACAAGCCGAATACAGGTGGTGGTCATCGGCACACGCGGGACGCCCCGCTGAAAATCATCACAAGTGCGCGCGCTGCACACCCGTCGCGCAAAGAATGAGACTAAGGGCTAAGCGCCAACCGCCCCCACACATCCGAACTGCCTAGTGCGGCGCATGTTGACTTTCCGACCGCCGCTCCAAATACTCAAAGAAAACAAAGGCCGATATCGAAAAACGGTTCAGAGGGAGGATAGGATGCCCACTTCACGCAGGCAGCTGCTGAAGAGCTCGGCGGCTGCCGCCGCCGCACTCAGCCTCGATTGGTCCCGCGCAGAGGCGCAAGCCGAGACATTGCGGATCGGCCTGATCTACGACCTGACCGGCCCATTCGCCGCCGGCGGCTCTGTCGCCTCCTCGGTCGGCGCACAGATCGCGATCGATCTCGTCAACGAGAAGGGCGGCATCGGCGGCAAGACAAGAATCGTGCCCGTCGCTGCGGACTCCCAGAGCAAGGCCGATGTCGCGATCAACGAGGCCGAGCGGCTGATCAGCCAGGAAAAGATCGACATCATCAACGGCGTCTATTCCAGCGCGCATGCGGTGCCGATGGCGGCGAAGGTCGAGCAGCAGAAGAAGATCCTCTGGATCACGACCGCGGTCTCGACCGCCGTGTTCAAGGACAAGAACCTGCAATACGTGTTTCGCGCGCAGATCCATTCGGACCAATACGGCCAGGCGTTCGCGGGCTTCATCGCCGAGCACGCCAAGGCCAAGCTCGGCATGGAGCCGGGCGAGGTCAAGGTTGCGCTGATCCACGAGGACGGCCCTTACGGCGTCGGCGTTGCGGCTGCCGACGAAGCCTATGCCAAGCAGGCCGGCATCCAGGTGGTGCTGCGCGAGGGCTATTCGGCTTCGGCCCCCGACCTCTCGGTGCTCGTGACCAAGCTCAAGCGCGCCAAGGTCGATGTGATCTCGCATGCCGGCTACAACCCCGACATCACGTTGTTCCTGCGCCAGGCGCGCGAGAGCGGCCTGCGCTTCAAGATGCTGTTCGGCGCCGGCGCCGGCTACAGCCAGCTCGACAAGCTGCGCACGACCTTCGGCCCCGACATCGACAATTTCTGCAACATCGATCCGGTGCCGGCGCAGCTGCTCGATCCATCGAAGCTTGCGCCGGGCATCGGCGATTTGATCAAGACCATGGTCACGCGCTACCAGGCCAAGACCGGCGCGACCGACGTGCCGCCGCACTGCTCCATGGGCTTCAACCAGACCTGGGTGCTGCTCAACAACGTGCTGCCGGTTGCGAAGGAAAAATACGGCAGCTTCGAGCCCGAGGCCATTCGCAAGGCCGCACTCGACGTCGACATCCCGCCCGGCGGCACCATCCAGGGCTATGGCGTGAAATTCTTCCCGCCGGGCACGCCGCTCTCCGGCCAGAACGAACGCTCGACGCCGGTGGTGATGCAGAATGCCGGCGAGCATATTTCGGTGGTGTGGCCGACGAACATCCGCACGCAAGACCCGGTGTTTCCGTTGCCGAAGGGATCGACTTACGGGGCGTAGGGTTTGCACGAGCGACGGGCGGGGCTGCGCTCCCTTGCCCCGCTCTTGGCGGGGCGAGGTGAAATCGCGGCGTCGCTCGTCCCTACAACACCACCCGCCGTCCGTCCTCCGCGGCCCAATAGCCCGCGTAGTTCACCTTGATCGTCTCATACGCAAGCGCGAGGTCCGACAGCGGCTGCCGTCCCGTCGCGGCGCATTCCATGAAGTCCTGGATTTCCTGCAAGTAGCCGCGGGTCCATTCCTCCTCCAGGCAGACATATTGCCAGCCGGTTTTGCGGTCGACCTTTTCGGTGATGTAGACGCTGGCGAGCTTCTCCTCGCTGGTCTGGTAGCTCATCAGATGCGTGTTCGGGGTGATGTTGGCAAACAGCGAGCCGCCGGAGGTGTAGGTCTCGATCAAATTGCGCACGCCGCCCATGATCATGTCACCGGAGAACACGGTGGCCTTGGTGCCGTCCGAGAAGGTCGCGGTCAGCGTGCCCCAATCCTCGACGTCGACCGGATTGGCCTTGATGTAGGTGCGCTCCTCGGGCTTCAGATTAGCGGCGACGTTGCCGACATCGCCGGTGACGCTGGCGACGCGGATGGTCTCGCCGCGCGCCTTGGCTTCGACCTGCTTGAGGTAGAGCACGGCCGAGAGCGGATGACAGCCCATGCGGATCAGCGAGCCACCGCCGGTCATCGCCCATTGCGCGGCATGCGCCGCGTGCGAGCCGGAATGGCTCTCCTCGCCCTTCATGAACAGGATCTTGTCCTTGGTCGCCTTGATGATCTCCGCGGTCTTGGTCACCGCGGGCGCATAGATCCAGTCTTCCGCGTACATGAAGAGTTTTCCGGTGCGCTCGATCGCGGCGCGCGTCGCGTCCATCTCTTCCAGCACGCGCTCATACATCAGCGCCTTCGGCACGTGCCTGCCGATCGGCTGCTTGTCGCCCTCCCGGCCGAAATAGCCGGCGAACGGCTTTTCGCAGATTACGTGCTTGCCGGCCTGCATGGCCGCGACGATCATCCCCGCGTGGAGGTTGGGCGGCGTGCAGATGTCGATAACGTCGAGCTCGCGGTCGGCGATCAACTCGGCAAAGCTGCGATAGACCCGCGGGATCTGGTGGCGACGGGCGAACTCGACGACATGGTCGCCACGCGCAGCCGCCGCCGCAACCTCGACGTCCACGCCATAGACGCGCCGGAGCGCATACATATGCAGCTCCGACACGAAGCCGCAGCCGACGAGTCCGACCCTGATCCTTGCCATAGCGCCCCCTCACCGTCAGTTTGAGCGGCATTATAGCGAGCTTGCAGGCGGGCGCAGCTTATTCCACCGAAACGCGCACTACGCCGGCGCTCATCATGCCAAGCGCACGAGCCGCAGAGACGGAAAGATCGACGATGCGGCCGCGGATAAACGGACCGCGGTCGTTGACGCGGCATTGAATGGAGCGCCCGCCATAGGACACTTTGAGCACGCTGCCAAAGGGGCGGGTGCGGTGGGCACAGGTCAGCTCGCCAGCTTGGCTGCGCTTTCCGTATCCGTAGTATGAAGCGAGGCCGCTTTCGGCACGCGCCATTGAAAAGGTGAAAAGACAGAAAAGTACAGTGGTCAGCGCTCGCACGGCACCGCTCCCCGGTTGCCCTGCCCGGCGGTCCCAACGTCCGGCGCTCCGGCAAAGTTCCCGCGGCTTTGCGGGGTTGGGCCCGCGAATGCACTCAGGCCTTGTTATTGCTTGTGAAATGCCAGGGTGCAGCAGAACATCACCGCACCTTTCGCCCCCTATGCCAGCCCGATCTGTTGATCCTGATCAATGGTCTGGAGGTCCAGCCGTGGGCTGATGACGTCTCACTCTAAGACGACGGGAGGTCAGGATGACATATCGCAAGCCGACCATGCTGCTACTGGCTGCATTGATAACCGGCCTTGGACTATCAGGCTCATTTGAGTGGTCACCGACCGAGGGGCTCGTGCTGTCGGTCAGCGGCGCAGAGGCCAGGGTCGGACGCCCCCTGACGCCCGTCAGCGTGGCCGGCGTCGCCCGTCGCACCACACGACGCGCCGTCGTGGGCGGCGCGGCCGTCGGCGCAGCGGCAGCAAGCACCGGATGCGTCCGCGTGCTTGTTAATGGAGCCTATGTCTGTCGATGACGGATGAGGCGGAAACTTACCTCAGCAGACAAATTGCCGCCGTGTCGGGTAATCTGGCCCGACACGGCCGAACTTCCTCCAAAGCGCTTCAGCGCTTGTGAAAGACCAGCGTGCGGGTCTCGATGCTTTCACGCGGCGCCGCATCGGCCGGTGTGGTCGGGTCGATGAAGGCGGTATGCGGCGCGAAGCGGGTGCGGCCGTCGGTTGCGGAATCGTAGCACTTGAGCAGCAGCGCCTCCTCCGCTGTCATCTCGGGGAAATAGAACCAGCGGTGGTTTGGATTGTATTTCACCGAATAGGTTTCGCCGCGGCGGTTGGGATAGATCAGGTCGGAGGCAATGAGGTCGTCGGGCGCGACCGATGTGCCGTCGGCCATCGCCAGCGGTGAATCGCGCAAGGGACCCCGGATCGGCCGCCAGAGGTTGATCACTTGCACGCGGCCCCTGAGAAGCTCCTCGGCCTCGTCAGGTAGATGCTCGCGCACCCGGTTCGCACCGGAAGCAATCGTCTGATCAACATGGACGCGCGTCGCTGGCTGGCGCGGACCACCGTCGCGAATGTCGGCCGCGCCCTCGACGCGCCTGCGCACGGTATGATCGAAAATGACGACGCGGTCAGCCTTCAGTGTTGCGCGCAGGAACGCCTCGACGGCCGGGTAGTAGACCGCCCTCACCTCTTCGTCGTTGTAAAAATCCCTCACGTGGGTCGGATGGCGCACCAGCGCAAAGCCTTCGCGATCGAGCGAAAAATTGTTCGCGATCAGGCGTGCATCGAAGATCGGGACCTGATGCGGCTCCGGCAGCGATGTGCTCTTCGGCTCGCCCGGCGGCGGGTCGAACGCGTAGGTGCGCGGCTTGCCGGAAACCGGCGCGAGATAGTTGAGTTCGGCGGTAACGAAGGGAAGCGATTCGATTTTTGTTTCTTGCAGGCCCATGGCCGGTCTCCCGATGTGGTCGTCTTCTTGATCTTTGACGGGATGGAGCGCGCTGCAAGGGAGGCGATGCAAATAGCAATGTGAGTGTTGTCGAGCGCGGGGAATGCAGAACGAACGTTTCGAGAATGGCAGTTGGGCAGAAGGTGTTCTTCTCGTCTCACGGATGCTTGAGGACCACGTGAGATCTCGTGCCACGGAGGCAGCGTAGCGTTGCACGCTGCACCGCGTCCGGGACACGAGAGCTATGCATCGTCGACGATCTCGTCTGGCATCGCGCCGGCCAGCATGAGGCGGATCATTCCGCCGCCTCGCCGCGAACGGCCTGGCGTTCTGCGATCAGCTTGCGCGTCAGCGGGATCAGCTCGCGGCCATATTCGATGGCGTCGATCAGGGGATCGAAGCCGCGGATCAGGAAGTGGCTGATGCCGAGGTTGTAATAGTCGCGGAAGACTTCGGCGACCTGCTCGGGCGTGCCGACCAGCGCCGTGGTGTTGCTGTTGGCGCCGGTGAGCTTCGCGATCTCGGTCCAGAGCCGCTTGTCGATCCGACTGCCCTGGTCGGCGAGCGAGAGCAGGCGCCGCGCGCCCGCGGTGGCGTGGCCGTCCGCCGGTCTGCGATAGCCGGT
Organism: Bradyrhizobium sp. F1.4.3; assembly: GCF_040548375.1. Taxonomy (NCBI): domain Bacteria; kingdom Pseudomonadati; phylum Pseudomonadota; class Alphaproteobacteria; order Hyphomicrobiales; family Nitrobacteraceae; genus Bradyrhizobium; species Bradyrhizobium sp. F1.4.3. Next base: position 906,841 of record NZ_JBEPRN010000002.1, on the reverse strand, counting down.
CTTGTCCTGAAGCGCGGTGGCGCGCGCCAGGATTTCCTCCGCCTTCTCCCAGGCCTGCTTTTCGGTCGGTGCGATGATTGGCCGAACCGAGAGGCTGAAGCGTGGTGTCGGTCGCCCCTGCCTGACGGCGGCGTTGTGAACGCGGGAGGTGACGTCGCGCACCTGCGCGTAGGACTCACCCCAGAGCGCGAAGGTGTCGGCGTGCCTGCCGGCGACGTCGATCGCCGCATCCGAGGCGCCGCCGAAATAGATCCGGATGCCTTCGGGGCGATACGGCTTCACCTGCGAGAAGGCGTTCTCGACCTGGTAGTGCTTGCCCTTGTAGGTGAACGGCTTGTCGCTGGTCCATTCCAGCTTGAGGACATCGAGGAACTCGGAGGTGCGGGCGTAGCGCTCGTCCTTGTCGTCGAGCGTGTTGCCGTCCTGGCGCAGCTCGGTGGCATTGCCGCCGGTGATGACGTGCAGCGCGACGCGGCCGCGCGAGAACTGGTCCAGCGCCGCGAACTGCCGCGCCAGCAGTGTCGGGGCCGTGAATCCGGGACGCTGCGCGATCAGCACGTTGAGGCGGTCGGTGACGTTCAGGACGTGCTGGGCGACCTGGAGCGCGTCCGGCGTCGTCGAATGAAACGCCAGCAGCGCGCGATCGAAGCCGGCGTTCTCATGCGCCTTCGCGACCGTCTCGATATGGGTGGGGTTGAGAATCGGGCCGTCGCGGACGACGGTCTCGGAGGAATTGTTGTTGCTGATAAAGCCGATGAATTCGATCGACATCGATCTTCTCCCTGATTGTTTGGCGGAAGCCTAAAGCCCCAATGCGGCGCGGCCGAGGCCGACGCGCGTGGAATCGTCCTGCGGCGTGTGCACGCGGCCGCACAGCACGTCGCGATAGTGCCGCTCCAGCGGATTGGTGCGGCTGAGGCCGTGATTGCCGGTCAGCGACAGCGCGTCCTCGACCACGGCAACGGCGTTATTCGTGACAGTCAGCTTGATGACGTTGGATTCGAGAGCCGACAGCTCGACGCCCTCGTCGAACTCACCGGCGAAGGATGAGATCAGCCGCGCATTGACCGCGAGCCGGGCCTCGATGGCGCCGAGGATCTCCTGCGCGCGCGGCAAGGTCGCCAGCGGCGCGCCGAGGCTGGCGGGGACACGCTGCTTCAGAAACGAGATCAGCCAGTCGCGCGCGGCACGCGCGACGCCGTCATAGATCGCAGCGACGAAGACGGTGTGCACCGTCGCTTGCGTCACGTCGGGTGCGCGCCAGTCCGCGGGCTTGCGAACATCCACCTCGGAGTCGAGCGGGATCACGACGTCGTCGAAGATGACGTCGTGGCTGCCGCTGGCGCGCAGACCGTGGTGATCCCAGGTCTCGACGATGCGTGTGCCCGGCAGGCCCGCCGGCACCAGGAATTGCCCAACGCGCGGCTCGGCCTCGTCGGTCCGGGCCCAGACCAGATACCATTTCAGGATCGGCGATCCCGTCGAATAGATCTTGTGACCGGTGAGGCGCCAACCGGTCTCGGTGCGCCGCGCGATCGTCGCCGGCAGGCCGCCGCGCGCAGGCGAGCCGAGCTCGGGCTCGACCCGCAGCGCGTTGACGAGCGCAAGACCTTCGACCGTCTCGCGTGCAAGCCTGCGTGACAGCCGCGCCGGCCAAGTCGGGCTCCGGCCCATCACCAGATGGTTGATGTAGTGCATCGACAGCACCAGCGCGGTCGACGGATCGGCTTTGCCGATGATGCCAATGACGCGCGCGGCGTATCTTGCCCCCGCGCCGGCCCCGCCATGGACCGCGGGCACGGTCAGCGACAGCAGGCCCGCTTCGGAGAGCTCGCAAAAATTCTCGAAGGGAAAGCTCCCGGTGCGATCGTGTTCGGCTGCACGCTCGGCGAAACGCTCGGCCAGAACCTCCGCGCGCGCAATGTAGTCGGGCTCGCTATGAACCGCTCGGCCTTTGGCTGCGGAACTCACCATGTGGCGTCCAACCCTAGCAAGCCGAGGATCTGGCGGCGCAGATCGGCCAGATAAGGATCGCCGCGGTGGCGCGGATAAGGCCGGTCAACCCGGATGTCGGCCTTGACCCGTGCCGGGCGGTCGCTGAAGACGATGACGCGGTTGGCGAGCACCAGCGCCTCCTCGGCATCATGGGTCACCAGCAGTGTGGTAAAGCCCTTGCGTTGCCACAGCGAGACGAGCTCGGTCTGCATGGTGATGCGGGTGAGCGAGTCGAGCTTGCCGAGCGGCTCATCGAGGATCAGGATTTTTGGATCGTTGACCAGCGCACGCGCCAACGCGACGCGCTGCGCCATGCCGCCGGAGAGCTGATGCGGATAGGCATTGCGGAAATCCGCTAATGCGACGAGATCGAGCGCGGCGTCGACGCGCTGGCGCTGACTCTTCAGGATGCCCTGGGCTTCCAGCCCCAGCGCGACATTGGCCCAGACCGTGCGCCAGGGAAACAGCGTCGGATCCTGGAACACGACGACGCGTGAGGGATGCGGACTTCTGATGCGGTTCTCGTCCTCGCGCAACGTTCCGGCCTTGGGCTTGTCGAGACCCGCGACGAGGCGCAGCAGGGTCGACTTGCCGCAACCGGACGGGCCGAGCAGTGCGACGAACTCGCCCGGCTCGACCGAGATGCTGACGTCGCTGAGCACCGGCAGCTCGGCACCGTCGATGTCGAAGGCGTGGCTGACCTGCTCGATATCGAGCGCGGCGCCGGCGGCCGGATGGGTCACGGCCTCGGCAAGAGCTGTGGTTACCATTTGACGGTCCCCTTCTGCCAGACCAGCAGGCGATCGCGGATCGCGAACAGCAGCGTGATCGCGCCGGAGCAGAGCAGCGACATCACGATCAGCGCCGCGTACATGTTGGAATAGGCGGCCCAGCCCTGCGCCCATTGCAGATACCAGCCGAGCCCGGCCTTGACGCCGATCATCTCGGCGACGACGAGCACGGCGAAGGACGAGCCGAGCCCCATGAACAGGCCGACGAACACATGCGGCAAGGCCGCGGGGATCGCGACCTTCAGCACCAAGAACGACGGCTTTGCTCCCAGCGTGCGCGCGACGTCGTAATAGGCGCTGCTGACGCTCGCGACGCCCGACCAGGTCAGCACCGTGACGGGGAAGCCGGTCGCGAGCGCGATCAGGAAGGTCGAGGCGCTCCAGCTCGACGGAAAGGTGAAGAAGGCGATCGGCAGCCAGGCGGTCGCCGGCAGCGGACCGATGAAGCGCAGCACCGGATGCACCCAATAGCCGACCGCGCGCGACCAGCCGATCGAGACGCCGGTCAGAAAGCCGATCGTGGCGCCGATCAGGTAGCCGCCGAGCTGAAGCCTGATCGAGGCAAAGACGCTGTCGAGCAGCTTTGGCAAATCGTCGGTGTAGACCTCGACGATCGATTGCGGCGGCGGAAAGAACGGCAGCGGCACCCAGGCGAACTTTGCAGTCGCGACCTCCCATAGCGTCAGGAATGCGCCGAGCGCCACGAGCCAGGGCGCGCGCTGGCGCAAGGCCCGGCCCGCAGAGCCGAGATAATCGGCGCCGACGGTGCCGAACAGGGCGACCGCGGCAACGATGAAGGCGGCGATGCCGAGCGAATGCGTGCGCGACCAGTCGCCGACATCATCCCACCACAGGCAGGACAGGCCAAAGGCGATCCAGGCGACGCTGGCGAGAACGCCAACGCCGGATTCACGGACCCAGCTCGCAAGCAGTGGCGTGCGCGAGAGGCGCGGCGCTCCGGAGGCGAGGCCGTCAGACAGCGAATACGTCGACATAGATGCGCTCCGCGAATTTGGCCGTATCGGTGCTTTGCTTGAAGACCTGGACGCTCTTCAGATCGTCGGCATAGGCCTTGAGCTCGCGCTTCAGCACTTCGCCCACGGGATGATGATGATGGGTGTGGTAGCGCACCATGCCCTCGATATCGGCGAGCGTCGCCGCCTTCGGCGCGTAGGGCTGGAACGACTTTGCCGCCACGGTCGGGTTCTCCGAGGTGAACATGGCGGCATCGAGCAGCGCTTGCGTGATGGCGCGCGCAACCTGCGGCTCTTCGCGCACCAGGCTGCCGCGCAGGCCTACGATGCAGCAGCTCTTGTCGCGATAGTCGCCGTCGAGGTTGGAGGCGACTTCCTCGTACTGGCTGTCCTTCAGCCAGAGATAAGCGAGCGGGTCGGACGACAGGAAGGCTTGCACCTCGCCCTTCTCCACGGCGACGTTGAGCAGGTTGCCGGGATAGGCGCGCCAATCGATATCCTTGTTCGGGTCGATGCCGAGCTTGGCGAGCTGGATCGAGAAAAAATTCTTGTCGGGCCCGGCGAGGTCGCCGACCGCGACGGTCTTGCCTTTGAGATCGGCGAGCTTGGCAACACCGGAATCGGCGCGCGTCAGCACGCGCATGCAGCCGCCATGGGTGCCGGCGGCGATCTTGACGTCAAAGCCCTGCTCCAGCGGCTTCAGCCAGCGCAGCGCCATGCCAAGGCCGGCGTCGCTTTTTCCCGTCGCAATGGCTTCGAGCAGTTGATCGGTCGAGCCGGAATAGTTGACGAGCTCGACGTCGAGATTCTGCTTCTGGAAAAACCCGTGCTCGATGGCGACCGGCAGCGGCGCGAGGCAGACTGCGCCGGCATTCCACGACAGTTTCAGCTTGCGCGGTGCGCCGGTGAGCGCGGCGGCATCGGAAGCGGTCCGGCACAGCGGAAACTCCGAGAAATCGATCCCGGATCCGATCGCCTGCGGCGCGAAAGCCTGCGCGCCCAGCGCGCCGAGCGGCGCGGCGAAGGCCGCCGCAAGCCCCGCCTGGAGCAAATGGCGCCGGTCGAGGCTCGATCCACGCTTGTTCTCGTCGTTCATCGGGCTCTGGCTCCTGCGCTGGCACGGCTCCGCCATTTGCGCAACGGTTTGGGTTGCGCGTGTTCCCTGCGGAGCTGCGTTGAAAGAAAATCTTTGCGTCGGCGCTTCCCGCGCCGCGTTGATGCGATGCGCAAATCATGCGGCGCGCTCGCAGCAGCGTCAATGAAATGGAATTTCGAATGTAGCGCGAAGCGAAGTCATTCTCTCCATCCGCACGCACTGGAACGATGAAAGGATTTTCGCGGAGGCAGCGGCGCGGGCTTCGTATCACGACTCCGTCACCTGCATCATTGTTGGGCGATTTTGCATGAGCGTACCGCGCTTTCTCGAAAGCAGTCTTTCGTTGAAATGTCCTTGCTCATCGCGCGTGCAATACGGTTGGCCATTTCATTGACTGCGCGTCGCACGCTCATAGACTTCATCATCCCACTGCATCGTTCGCTCACGCGTCGTGAGCAAAGCAACAAGACAGGCCACATGAGCATCAACTCCCACGACCAACCGATCACGCGCCGACTTGCAGCATCGCTGTTCGCAGCCGCCATCACATTGTCGACCGCCGCCGCGTCATTCGCGGCCGACACGGTCGTGCTGCGCGTCGGTGACCAGAAGGGTGGCAACCGCTCGCTGCTCGAGATCTCAGGCTACGCGAAGGACCTGCCCTACAAGATCGAATGGTCGGAATTCCCGGCAGCAGCGCCGATCCTCGAAGCGCTCAACGCCGGTGCGCTTGACGTCGGCTATACCGGCGATCTCTCGTTTCTCTCGGTCTACGCTGCCGGCGCGCCGATCAAGGCGATCGGCGGCACGCGCTCGGATGCGAAGACGCAGGCCATCCTCGTGCGCCAGGATTCGCCGATCAAATCGGCCGCCGACCTCAAGGGTAAGCGCCTCGCCGGCACCCGCGGCGGCTGGGGCCAATTCCTGATCGACGCGACATTGGAGAAGGCGCAGCTCAAGCTGGAGGATGCGACCTTCGCGCCACTCGGCCCGGTCGATGCCAAGATCGCGCTGGTCGCAGGCTCGATCGACGCCTGGGCGGTGTGGGAGCCCTACGTCTCGTTCGCAACGCTCAAGGACAAGGCGCGCGTGATTGCCGACGGTGAGGGCCTGACGCCGACCATTACCTTCATCGTTGCCTCCGACAACGCCATCGCCACGAAGCGCATCGCGGTGCTGGATCTGGTGCAACGGCTGAACAAGGCGCGGCTGTGGTCGCTGGATCGTCTCGGCGAATATGCCAGGAGCACGGCCGAGCTGACCAAGCTGCCCGAGGACGTGCTGCTCTCGGCCTACACCGCGCAGCGCGCCAGCCCGATCGTGATCGACGAGAACGTGGTGAAGGAGGTGCAGGAAGCCTCCGACCGTTCGACGCGCTACGGCATCCTGCCGAAGAAGCTCGACGTCAACCAGGCCGTCGACCGCAGCTTCACCGCCGCAGCCGCAGGGTCGAACTGAGCGGAGGCGGCAAGATGCACGGGCTTCGTCTCAAGGCCGGCCCGCTGCATCTCGCCGCGATCGTGCTCGCGCATTTCGCCTGCATGAGCCTGATCGTCTGGCTCTCGCTCTAGCCGCGCGCGCCAGGCGAGATCACCAATAGCCGCCGTAATACGGGCGCGGCCGATAGTAGCCGTAGCGATACCCGTAATATGGACGGTAGGGCCTGTAGTATCGCGGATAGGCGTAGGTCGGTCCGTAGCCATAATACGCCGGCGCATAACCGTAGCCCGGCCCCGGGTATCCATAGCCGCCATAGTACGGGCCACCGCCGTAATAGCCGTAAGGCGTGCTGCTGGCGATGGCGCCGCCGATGATCGCGCCGGCCGCCAGCCCACCCAGGCCCCATCCCCAGCCGCGCCAATACACCTGCGTGACATCATGACCTGCCGCAGCCTTCATGGTTGCGACGTTGGTCGGCAGCGGGGCCGCTGCCGCCGGCTCCACCTGGCCGGCCATGACCGCGCCGGCCAGCGAACAGGCAATTGCCGTTTTCCAGATACTCATCGTCTTGCTCCCTGTCTGACGTTTCGCTCGGAGAAGGGTCGCGAGCGCCATGGTCGGGCCTCCTTGCGGCAAGTCGAAGTCTCGAATTTGCGTGCACCGCACAACATACCCGCACATGCCTCAATTGTGATCAGCCGGCGCGGACATGCGCCGCTTTCACCTCGCCGGTATGACACCGGCACGACGACGCTGGAGGGCTGAGAGCGGCGGCAAAGCGTTAAGCTTCCCGCGCGTTCGCAACCAACAAGCACCTTCCCGATTTACTATTCGTACCGTTACTATCGGTTCCAATGATGCGCGGCCTGGAGGCGTCTCGCGAAGGCCTTGGCATGCGCCAAAGTGTGGGAGGATGACATGAGTGCCGCCGGAAATGAGCCGCTTGCCCGCCAGGCGTTGGCGTTCGTCCTGGCGGGCGGGCGCGGCAGCCGGCTGCTGGAGCTGACCGACCGGCGCGCCAAGCCCGCGGTCTATTTCGGCGGCAAATCCCGCATCATCGATTTCGCGCTGTCGAATGCAGTGAACTCGGGCATCCGCCGCATCGCGGTCGCCACTCAGTACAAGGCGCACAGCCTGATCCGTCATCTTCAGATGGGCTGGAACTTCTTCCGGCCCGAGCGCAACGAGAGCTTCGACATCCTGCCTGCGAGCCAGCGCGTGTCGGAGAACATGTGGTATGTCGGCACGGCCGACGCGATCTACCAGAACATCGACATCATCGAGTCCCATGCCTGCCGCTTCATCGTGGTGCTTGCCGGCGACCATATCTACAAGATGGACTACGAGGTGATGCTGCGGCAGCACGTCGACAGCGGCGCCGACGTCACGGTCGGCTGCCTCGAAATGCCGCGCGCGGAATCCTCGGGCTTCGGCATCATGCATGTCGACGAGAACGGCTGGATCCAATCGTTCCTGGAGAAGCCGTCCGATCCGCCGCCGATGCCGGGCAAGCCCGACATCTCGCTCGCCAGCATGGGCATCTATGTGTTCGACGCGAAATTCCTGTTCGACGAGCTGAAGCGCGACGCCGAGGACCCGAAATCCAACCACGATTTCGGCAAGGACATCATCCCCTATATCGTCAGGAACGGCCGTGCGATCGCGCACCAATTCTCCACTTCCTGCGTGCGAACCGGCACTGACCCGCGCTCCTACTGGCGCGACGTCGGAACGGTCGACGCGTACTGGGCCGCCAATATCGACCTCACCGACGTGGTGCCGGAGCTTGATTTGTTCGATCGCGCCTGGCCGATCTGGTCCTATGCCGAGATCACCCCGCCTGCGAAATTCGTCCACGACGAGGAGAGCCGGCGCGGTTACGCCGTGAGTTCGCTGATCTCGGGCGGCTGCATCATTTCCGGCGCCTCGCTGCGCCGCTCGCTGCTGTTCACCGGCGTGCGCATCAACTCCTATGCCAATGTCGAGAATGCAGTGATCATGCCTTACGTGAATGTCGGCCGCGGCGCGCGATTGAAGAATGTCGTGATCGATCGCGGCGTCGAAATCCCCGAGGGGCTGGTCATCGGCGAGGATCCCGAACTCGACGCCAGGCGCTTCCGCACCACCGAGCAGGGCATCTCGCTGATCACCCAGCCGATGATCGACAGGCTCAATACATGACGCCTGTTCGCGTCCTCGCGGTCGTTTCTGAAGTCTACCCCATCGTCAAGACCGGCGGCCTCGCGGATGTCGCCGGCGCGCTGCCGATTGCCCTGAAGGCGCATGGCGTCGAGATGCGCACACTAATGCCGGGCTATCCCGACGTGATGCGGCGGCTCGCGGGCGCGGAGGAGATCCGGCGCTGGCCGGACTATTTCGGCGGGCCGGGCCGCCTGCTCGCGGGCGCGCGCGACGGGCTTGATCTGTTCGTGCTGGACGTGCCGCATCTCTACGAGCGGCCGGGCAATCCCTACGTCACGGCTGACGGCGTCGACTGGCCCGACAATGGCGTGCGCTTTGCCGCGCTGTCGCGCGTCGCCGCCGATATCGGCCACGGCCTCGTCCCCGCCTTCGTGCCCGACGTGGTGCATGCCCATGACTGGCAGGCGGGGCTCGCGCCGGCCTATCTGCACTATGACAATCGTGCGCGACCAGGCACCGTGATGACCATTCACAATATGGCGTATCAGGGCAAGTTCGCACGCGAGCTGATCGGTTCGATCGGCCTGCCCTGGGACTCGTTCAACGTCGATGGCGTCGAATATTTTGGCGGGATCAGCTTCCTCAAGGCCGGCCTGCAATTGGCCGATCGCATCACCACGGTATCGCCGACTTATGCGCGAGAGATCCAGAGCGACGAAGGCGGCATGGGGCTCGGTGGCCTCTTGCGCGAGCGCGCTGGCGTGCTGAGCGGCATCCTCAACGGCATCGACACATCCGTGTGGAATCCTCACGCCGATCCGCATATCGCCTATCGCTTCAGCGCCGAAGAGCTGTCGTTTCGTTCGGCCAACAAGGCGGCGCTGCAACAGCGGCTCGGCCTCGATCCGCGGCCGGATGCGCTGCTGCTCGGCGTCATCAGCCGGCTGTCGTGGCAGAAGGGGCTCGATCTCCTGCTCGGGTCCATGCCCACCATCCTGGGCGAAGGGATGCAGCTGGCGCTGCTCGGCAGCGGCGATACCGACTTGCAGGATCGCTACCAGGGCGCTGCGCGCGCGTATCCCGGCCGGATCACGGCCGTGATCGGCTATGACGAGGCGCTCGCGCATCTCATCCAGGCCGGCGCGGATGCGCTTCTGGTGCCGTCGCGGTTCGAGCCGTGCGGCCTGACCCAGCTCTGCGCGCTGCGCTATGGCGCCGTGCCGATCGTGTCGCGCGTCGGTGGACTTGCAGACACCGTCATCGATGCAGGGGACACAGCCGACGCGGCGACGGGCTTTACCTTCGGACCGGTCACATCCGAAAACCTCGCGGTGGCGCTCGGACGCGCGAGCTTCGCCTTCCATGACAAATCGGCGTGGCGAAAATTGCAGCTTGCCGGCCTGTCAACCGACGTCTCATGGCGCAACCGGGCCGGCGAGTACGCCGCGCTCTATCGCAGCCTCATGGCATCCCGCCGCGCGGCGTGACCACCGTCGAATCCATGCTATAGAGCCGGCATGGAACCCCTTGCGATCAAGCTGATCGGCTTTGCCGCCGCCACCTGCACCATCGTCGCTTACGCGCCGCAAGTCATCAAGGTCTGGAAGACCCGCTCCACCGGCGATATTTCGCTCGGCATGTTCCTGGTCATGGTGCTCGGCCTGGCGCTCTGGCTGGTCTACGGCCTGCTCAGCGGCGATGCCCCGCTGGTCGCCGCCAACGCCATCACCATGGTGCTCGCCGGCGGCATCTTGTTCATGAAGCTGAGATATGGGTGAGGTTGTTCACCTCTCCCCGCTTGCGGTCAACCCTCTCCCCGCAAGCGGGGCGAGGGAGAAGATCATCGCCCAAATGCATACGACGCCATCGCCACATTCGCGACCTCGTCGACGAAAACGCGGTGGCCGACGTCGTTGCCGGCAGCACCGGCCGCCACCATCAGCGGCAACAAATGGTCCTCGCGCGGATGCGCCAGGCGCGCGCTCGGCGCGTTCTGCCAATCGACCAGCATCGCATTGCGCCGCGCTGCATCCGGCGCGCTGATGGCCTCGTTCAGATAGGCCTCGAAGTCATAGGAGACAGGCTTCGATTCCGCGCGCCCGAAGCCGCGCATGTTGTGATAGGAGAGCCCGCTGCCGATGATCAAAATGCCTTCGTCGCGCAGCGAGGCGAGCGCCTGCCCGGCCCTGATGTGCTCGTCCGCATCGTAACTCGATCTCAGCGACAACAGCACGATCGGCATGTCGGCATTCGGATACATCAGGCCGAGCGGCACGAAGGTGCCGTGATCGAAACCCTGGTTGGCATCCTCCCGGCAATCGAGGCCCGCGCGCGCGAGCAGCGCCTTCACTTCCGCCGCGAGCTCGGGCTTTCCCGGCGCCGGATATTTGAGCTGATAGGTGTGCTCGGGGAAGCCGTAATAATCATACACCATCGGCGGATGCGCTGAGGTCGATACCGTGAATGCGTCGGCCTCCCAATGGCCGGTGATGACGAGCACGGCCTTCGGCTTTGCCGGCAGAAGTTGCGGCAACCGGCCGAACTCGGCGGCAGTCCTGGCATATTGCACCCGCCTGTCCTCCATGAACGGCCACGGGCCGCCGCCGTGAGACAGGAAGAAGGTTGGAAATCGCGTCATGGATGTCGGCTCGCCTGTTTCGCAACATGCGCGTGTAACAGCGGCGCAATCGGCGGCGAGCATAGGCAACCCATCATGGTTAGCAAGTCGTTAACGATTTGCCTCCCACAATCCAGCCGTGGCCGAAGCAGTCGGCCAGAAGACAAGCGGGACGTGAGATGAAGAAGTTTGCGCTGGGGGACGTCGTCAACAGTGACAAGGGCCGCCGCGGCGTCGTTCGCGCCGCCTACAGGTCGAGGGACGGCCAGCAATTCTACGCCGTAGAGAAGGACGGCGCGATGGACTATCTGGAGGAAGATCGACTGAGCCCGGCGCCCCGCGTCGAACTCGCGGCGTAAGTCCTGCTCATTTTTTGCTCTCACCTGCGACCCGATCCAGACGCTCCGACCAGGGGTCGTCGCCGCTCGCGATGCGATCGTTCGTGATCAACAGCAGGCGATCCCGGCCTGTGGCCAAGTCCCAATGCGGCAGCTCTGCACCGTTGGGGTCGCCGCTCTTTGCAAAATTGATCCAGTAGGCGCGCATGCGGTTTGCGACCTCGCGATCTCCTCGCGAGAACATACCCGCACCGGGCACGCCTTCCACACCGAAGATGAACTGCAACTCACGCCCGTGCCCTTCGTCGGGATTTCCGCGCCTGGCTTCCGGCACGTAAGAAAAGCGATAGCGGAAGGTGGGCGCTCCGCTTGCGGCATGAAGCCGGGTCAGCAACCGCACCGGCTCGGAAAAGACCTTGTCGGTGTAGAAACTGGCAGCAAAGTCTGACGGCCTGGCGGCGCCAGGATAGAGCTTGCGCAGCTCGTCGATGCCATCGCCTGCGGATGCAAACGCCTCCTTGATCTCCAGCTCGCCGTCGAAACGCGTCTCGTCGTCGTTCGAGCCGATGATCAGGGGAATGCGGCTCTGATGTCCTGCCGCAAATCCCGCGGCGATGTTTTCCGTCACCAGGCTTCCATCCACCGCCGGCCCAAAACTGTGCAGCGATTTTTCCAGCAGATTTTTTTCAGCGGCAAGCAGCCGTGCTGGCGTGGCTGCGCGCAAATCCGTCTCATGTCCGAGCGCGGCGACGAATTGCCTGCCCACGGCCTCGGCCTCCTGCGACGAATGCAGGCGCGCTCGGCCGGGCACCGATTGAAGAATGGCCTTCTGAAACAGATCGCGCGCTTGCGCACACAGCATCAACAGCGCGATCGATGTCGCGCCAGCGCCGTTGCCGAACAGGGTGACGTTGTTGGGATCGCCGCCGAAGGCCGCGATGTTGTCGTGCACCCAATGCAGTGCCGCGATCTGGTCCATCAGGCCGTAATTGCCGGAGCCGCGCTCCGGCAGCGCGGGATGCATGAGCCAACCGAACGCGCCCAGGCGATAATTCACGGTCACCACGATGAGGCCGGCCTGCGCGAGCCTTGCGCCGTCGAACAGCGGATCATTCACGATGCCCGTGACGAAATTGCCGCCGTGGATGAACACCATCACTGGTAAGGGGCCGTCGACGCCAAAGGGACGAAACACGTTGAGCGTGAGGCAATCTTCGCTGGCGCCCGGGGTCAACGGCTGGAGACAGGGCGCGCCGTAGTCGTAGGCGGTGCGCATCTCCGAGCTCTCCGGCGTTGCCTGCGGTGCACGCCAGCGCAGCGCACCAACCGGCGGCATCGCGTAAGCGAGCCCCCTGAAAGAGGCCACCTCGCCTTCGACGGCGCCGAGCATCTGGCCCTCGCGCGTCAGGGCGAATGGAAATTGTCCAACCGGCTGGGCCACCGCCACACCGGCGCAGCAGAGGACGACAGAAGCCGCAGCGAGCGCGAGCAGGGACCGCATCTTCGGGGATCTCGATGCGCGGTAAAGTTCCCCGGCAGGTTACGTCCGCGGCGGGCGGCGAGGCAAGCTTCCCGGCGGCACGCCTAGCCGCCTTTAGCGATAATCTCCGCCAGCGCGCGTCGCGCGATGATGCCGAGCTCGCCGAGCGTGGAATGGCCGGATTGTGCCGCTTCGATCAGCCGCTCGGCGATGAGCCTGCGGCTGTCGTGATCGCCGCCGTGCGGCAATTGGCGACACGTCTCCTCCAGGACGACGTCCATGTTGGCTTTGGTTCGCTCACTCAACTCTGTCATGACGCCCGGTCGGTACGCGTGGCTTGTAACCGCAAGCATACACAGACGGATCGGGCATGATTAGTCCGGGCAAGCACGGCCATTGTGCATCGCGATGCGTGCATTGAAGCAACGTTCGCGCCGCCACGATGACGCCGCAAACGACTACCGAAGATTGCACTTGTCCTGATGACAAGCCGAACCTGCAGCGTTAGCCTGCCGGCAAACAAAATACTCGGGAGGAATGCCATGCCTGACGCAATGGTCGCCGCACGTGATTCCAAAGCGGCGAGTGGAACAGCCCAACAGGTCGACGTCGCCGTGGTCGGCGCCGGATTTGCCGGCCTCTATCTTCTCCATCGCCTGCGCAAGGCCGGATTCAGCATCGTCGCCCTCGAAGAGGCCGGCGATGTCGGCGGCACCTGGTACTGGAACCGCTATCCCGGCGCGCGCTGCGATATCCAGACCATCGACTACAGCTACACCTTCGATCCGGAACTCGAGACGGCCTGGACCTGGTCGGAGAAATACGCGACCCAGCCGGAGATTCTGCGCTATCTCGGCTTCGTCGCCGACCGCTACGATCTCAGGCGCGACATCCGCCTCAAGACCAAGGTCACGGAAGCCAAATGGGACGAGGCGAGTGAGCGCTGGCAGCTCAGCACCGACAACGGCGCGCCGGTCTCCTGCCGCCATTACATCATGGCGACCGGCTGCCTCTCCGCGCCGAAACCGCCGGAGATCGATGGCGTCAAGGATTTCAACGGCGAGGTCTATTTCACCGGCCGCTGGCCGCATGGCGGCGTCAATCTCGCCGGCAAGCGCGTCGCGGTGATCGGCACCGGCTCATCGGGGATCCAGTCGATCCCGCTGATCGCCGAACAGGCCGCGCAGCTGACCGTGTTCCAGCGCACGCCGAATTTCGCGCTGCCCGCCCATAATGGTCCATCGCCGTCCGATCGCATGAGCCTCCTGCAAGGCGACCGCCCCGCCTATCGCGAGCAGGCGCGCCAGTCGATGACCGGCGTGCCCTATCCGCAGCAGATGGCGGTGAGCTGGCAATTGAGCGACGCCGAACTGCGCGCGCGCTTCGAAGAAGCGTGGGGCAAGGGCGACCTCGTCTACATCCTGACGCAGCTTTGGGCCGATCAGGGCGTCGATATCGATGGCAACAATATCGTCCAGGACCTGATCCGCGAAAAGATCCGCGCCGCGGTCAAGGATCCCGAAACTGCCGCAGCGCTCACGCCGCACGACCATCCGTTCGGCGCCAAGCGGCCCTGCCTCGATACCAACTACTACGCAACCTACAACCGGCCGAACGTCACGCTGGTCAATCTGCGCCAGGAGCCGATCAAGGCGATCACCGCCGACGGTATCAGCACCGGCAAGCGTAGCTTCGACGTCGACGTCATCGTGTTCGCGACCGGTTTCGACGCCATGACCGGCGCGATCCGCGCCGTGCATCCGATCACGGGGCGTGGCGGCAAGTCGCTGTCCGACGTCTGGGCGCATGGACCGCAGACCTATCTCGGGCTCACAGTCGAAGGCTTCCCGAATTTCTTCATGATCACGGGACCCGGCAGTCCGTCGGTGCTGTCGAACATGGCGGTCTCGATCGAGCAGCATGTCGACTGGGTCGTCGACCGGCTCAAGGCTTTGCGCGATGCCGGCTTCACCACGATCGAGCCGACCGAGATGGCGCAGGCCAGCTGGGGCCAGCACATGGCCGATTGCGCGACGCTGACGCTGCACCGGCTCGCCAACACCTGGTACACGGGCGCCAACGTGCCCGGCAAGGTGCACGCGCTGATGCCCTATACCGGTGGCGTCGGTCCCTATCGCAGCATCTGCGACGAGGTTGCGAGCCGCGGCATGCTCGGCTTCAAGCTCACCGGCCCCGACGGCGCCGCGCAGTGCAATGACGGCGAGGTCGTGCGGCTGCAACCGGACGTGCGGCTGGTGCTGAACCTGCTCGCAACGCTGAACCTGCCGCCGATCGAGTCGATGGGCGCACTCGGCGCGCGTGCCTTCGTCGACGAGTTCAACAAGGGCCGTCCTGCGGGACGGCCGATCGGCGCCGTGACCGATGGCACGCTGCCCGGCGCCGACGGACCGCTTCCCTATCGGGTCTACAAGCCCGCAACACCGGGGCCGCATCCGATCGTGGTCTACTTTCACGGCGGCGGCTGGGTGCTCGGCGACGAGCAGTCCGACGATCCGTTCTGCCGCGACATGGTGCGGCGGACCGGCATGATCTTCGTCAGCGTCGGCTATCGCCACGCACCGGAGCATCGTTTTCCCGCGGCGGCCGAGGACGGCTATGCAGCAGCGCGCTGGATCGCCGGGCATGCGGCCGAGCTCGGCGGCCAGCCGGGCCCGGTGCTGGTGGCGGGCTGGAGTGCCGGCGGCAACATCGCCGCCGTCACCTGCCAGCTCGCACGCGACCGCGGCGGGCCGGAGATCGGCGGCCAGCTTCTGATCTGCCCGGTCACCGACTGCACTTTCGATCGTTCCTCCTACAACGACAATGCGACCGGCTACTTCCTGACGCGCTCGCTGATGTACTGGTTCTGGGACCTCTACTGCTCACCGGCCGACCGCACCGATCCGCGCGTCTCGCCGCTGCGGGGCAAGGTTTCAGGTCTGCCTCCGGCCTTCGTGGTCACCTGCGAGTTCGATCCGTTGCGCGACGAGGGCATCGCCTATGCCGATGCGATGGCAGCTGCCGGCGTCCGCGTTGAGCAACTCAAGGCGCGCGGTCATTTCCACTCGTCCTTCACGATGGTCGACGTGGTCATCACCGGCGTGTCGGGCCGAGTGCAGATGGCAGAAGCCTTACGTCGCTTTGCCGGGCTTCCGCCAGAGGTGCGGCGCGGCGACGAGAACAGCCACGGTCTTGCCAGCCCGGGGCACAAGATCGCCGCGGCCGCGAGCTAACAGCGACAAGGTGGTCGGGAACTATTTCCCGGCCGCCGCGTTGGTCGACGTGGCATTGAGATGCAGCGATTGGTGTGGACCCCGGCACGCAAGCCTTGCGTGCTGGGGTTCTTTTTGCGTGAGGCGAGGACGATGGGGGGCGCATCAGCTACGGATTCAAAGGTCGACTTCGGCGCGCTTGCGGTGCTGCATAAATGGCCGTCGCTCGCAAACCAGCGAAGACCGGACCGGGAGCCCTACCAGGTGAGCCAAGGCACGCTCGACGAATGCATCTCGGCCTTCATGGAGAAGCCGGCCGCAACCCGACACCTCTATGAGATCCACACGGCGTCGCAGCCACCGCTGGTCACGGATATTCTGTCGCCCGAGCACATCATCGAGCTGTCACGGCTGCGGGAATATCTCTGACCGCCGTCCGCACGACAGGCCTTTCACAAAGGCAGGAACCTTCTACCGGTTGTTCCCGTTATCGGGGATCGGAAGCCAAGGCGTGAGTGCCTGAGATGCTTGAAGCCAGCGTGCCCAGTCCGACCGTGCCCTATGGCGCAGATCAGACCCTGTTCGTGGTGATCGATCGCCGCAACAAGGGGACTGAAATCCGCGTCGAGCGGAGCGACCTCGAGGCCACGATCGGCGAGCTCGTCGCCGGCTGCTTCAACGACCCCATCAAGGTGATCTCGTTCAACACGCTCGAACATTGGATGAAGGACATCTCGACCGAGATCGCCGGCGAAATTCGCGCGCGTTGCGATATCGACGGCATCCGGCTTCCCGACTATCTCAGCGACTTCGTCGAGAGCCACACCTGATCGCGCATCGCCGCCTCCTCCTGCATGGTTCAGATGACGCGGAACGAGAGAAGAAGTCGCACGCTTTGCAGCGGGGCGAATGCGTTCAGAGCATGCTTTGCTGGAGTTAAGCCCGCCGCCTGGCGGCGATGACCTCGATCTCGCGGCGGCGTTCGCCTGCGAAGGTCAGGAGCTTTTCGATCGTCAGCGTATCCGTGATCCGTTTGGCCAACCGCTCGGCGCGCGCGGCCTGATCTTCGAGATACTGGATCGTGTTCAAGCGCCGCCTCCCCAAAGGACCCCAAATTGGAGCCCCGAGTTGTTTGGGCATCCATGGTGCTCGAGAAGCGACTAACAGGCGGTTAAGCGCGCTGGCGTCTCAGGTCGATGAACGCGCCTTATCGCACGACGTCGAGCCTGACATTGGTGATGCCCTTGTCGACCATGCCGAGCGCCTCGGCCGCGGAAGGCGAGACGTCGACGACGCGTCCGCGGACATAGGGGCCGCGATCGTTGACCCTGACGGTCACAAAGCGGCCGGATGAGACGTCGGTGACGCGCAGCTTTGTGCCGAATGGCAGGGTGGGATGGGCCGCGGTCAGTTCGTTCTTGTCGAACCTCTCGCCGCTCGCGGTCTCGGTGTCCGAATAGAAGCTGGCGACGCCATGCGCGGCGGTCTGCTTTGCGTCCTCTCTACCATCAGGGACGCGCACCCGGCTGATCGGCCGCGGATGCAGCGCCGCCACTCGCACCCGGTGCGGCCGCTCGACCGCAACCTGCCGGCTTGTGCCGGTCAGATCTGCCTTCTGGCGGCCGACCGGCGATTGCGCGCAAGCGGCAAGCGATGCGGCAGCGATGATGGCGAGCAGCAACCGGAACGAGGTTGCGAGGGAAATCCGGGCACTTTCGGCACGTGCAAAGCGAGACATGATACGCCCTCCGAACAACCCAGAGTTTCGGTGGGCAATGAGGGCAGAACCTTGGCTGAACAAAAGCGGCCTTGGGGCCACCACCGTTTCGCGCCGGCTGTGGCGATTCCACCACAGTCGCGTGTCCTGAATCGGGACAGGCTTGCGAAAAAATCAACCCGATACG
Source organism: Bradyrhizobium sp. F1.4.3 (assembly GCF_040548375.1). Lineage (NCBI taxonomy): Bacteria > Pseudomonadati > Pseudomonadota > Alphaproteobacteria > Hyphomicrobiales > Nitrobacteraceae > Bradyrhizobium > Bradyrhizobium sp. F1.4.3. Next base: position 888,852 of record NZ_JBEPRN010000002.1, on the reverse strand, counting down.
ACGCGCCAGATGATCGGGCGCGCATCAGCCTGAGCCTCACCGGTCTCGGCGTCGGCCTTCACGAGGCACACCAGCTCGCGCCGATAGAGCCGTCGCCACCCCGTTTTCAGGCTGGCGAGAAAGTCGAGCTCCCGTTGTGTCAGTGCGCACATCATGGACCCGATCCGGTTGCAAAGGCCCCGTCGTCAGCCGACGAGGCCCCCCATCGCTTTGACATCTGCGCTGCCCGGAAAGACCGTTTCAACGAGCACCTTCTCTTCGACGCGAAGATGATCCCTGAGCAGGCCCTTCAGAACGGCGCGCAAATCCGTGGTCGGCTTGAGGTCGCGGTCCTCGAACAGCTGCGCGGGCTTCAGGCCCGGCCAGTCCGCGATCACCCGGCCACCGGCGAGCGCACCGCCAATGAGGAAGGCGACCGTGCCGGTACCGTGGTCCGTGCCCTGCGTGCCGTTGATGCGCGCGGTGCGGCCGAACTCGGTGACGACGGCAACCACGGTCTCATGCCAGGCCTCACCCATGTTGCCTTCAATCGCTGCGAACGCGCCGTCGAGTGCACCGAGCAGATTGTAGAGCTGGCCCGAGGCCGCGCCTTCGGCGATATGCGTGTCCCAGCCGACGAAACCCATGGCGCCGACGCGCGGGCCATCGGGTTTGGCGAGATAGCGCGCGGCGGTGCCGGCGGCTTCGGCGAAGTAGGCGCGTACACGCGCGATGCCGGGCGGCATCAATGTCGGATCGTCCGACATCGGATCGCCCGTGCCGGGCGCGCCGCCCAGCGAAGCGAGCTTCATGCGCGCCTGAAGCACGGTCGCGAGCTTCGGGTCGGTGTGCTGATAGAGATCGAGCAGGCGGTTCTGCGTGTCCTCGCTCGCCGGCAGCAGCTTCTGCGGCACCCATGTCATCACCGGCGCCGACCCGCGCACCACCAGCGGCGTGACCGAGCCGATGCCGAGCGCGCGGCTGCCACGCGGATCAACACGCCCGCCGGATTCCAGCGCGAGCAGCGCGCGGTTGAGCCATCCTGAGCCGGTCACACCAGGCTTGGAAATGCCGCTTTCCAGCACGTCCTGACCGTCGAAATGCGAGCGCTCGCGATAGGGCGTCGCTGTGGCGTGGACGATCGAGGCCTTGCCGCTCCTGTAGAGCCGGTGCAGGTTCGGCATTGCCGGATTGAGCGCGAAGAAAGCATCAAGCGGCAGCGCGGGCGGCTTGCCGTCCAGCGCCAGCGCACGATCGCCGCGCAACGAGATCCAGTCGGGATCGCCGACCGGAGCGACCGCGCCAAGGCCGTCGAGCGCGCCACGCAGGACGATGACGAGCAGGCGAGGATCGCGCCCCTCCGCGCGCGCAAGCCGCGGCATCTGGCTCCACGCGAACAGCGCGCCTGAGCCGACCAGAAGCTCGCGCCGCGTGGGCAAATGATTGACGAAGCCCATGCTCACCTCCTCTGAAAATCCGCCGACATGAACAACAGCGCCAGCGCCTGCTGCCGGCTCTCGGCGCGGCCGACGGCCTGCTTCACCTCGGGCGCGATCTCGGATGCGAAGACGTTTTCAATGATCTCCTGCGGATCCGCGGTGCCGGTGATGCGCTCGGCGAAATTGTTGGCGACGTCGAGCCGCCGGCCAACACCGTCGATCCAGCTCGCCTCGTCGTCGGGGTAGCCCTTGGGCGCCGGCGGACGCCACAGCGCCTCGCCGAGCAGCTCCTGGCCCCCGGTGTATCGAACGGGATCGACAACGGTGATCCCCGTCGCGCGCACCATGCCGATAACCCATTCGCCAGGACGCTTGAGTTTCAACGGCGGCCCGCGCCACGCATCGTCCGACGACACCATCGCGATCGCGACCTGCTTGAGGTCGCCCTCGGTATCGCGAAACGTCTTCGCCATCAGCTCGACCAGCGCCGGCGGCGGCTCATCCGCCACGAAATGCCGTGCGAGCTTGGTCGCGATGTGGGTCGCTGTGGCCGGATGCACGGCGAGATCGCGCAGCACGGCGCGGCCCTGCTCGGCATCCTCCTCCTCATAACGCTTGCCGAGCACGGTCTGCCCGCCCGGCTCGTGCAGGCGGGGATTGAAGGTAAACTCGCCGCCATGCTCGGGATTGTCGCCGGGCGGAACGAGCGTCCATCCCGTCAGCACATTGGCGAAACTGATGACGTCGTCCTGGGTGTAGCCAGCGCGAACACCGAGCGTGTGCAGCTCCATGATCTCGCGCGCAAAGTTCTCGTTGAGGCCGCGGCTGCGATTGATGCCGGCGATCGAGTTCGCGCCCATCGAGCCGAGATTGTCGAGATAGAACAGCATCGCCGGATGGCCCTCGGTGGCCAGCACAAGATCGACGAAGCGGCCAAGCGCGTTGGCGCGAATGGCTTCGCGTTCATAGGCGCCGGACATGCTCTGAATCCTGTTGGCCGAGATACAGAAATGGTTGGACCAGAACCACACCAGCCGCTCGGCGAAGCCGATGTCGGCGGCAAGCGCGGCTTCGGTGCGCCGCTTGGCCTCCTGCAAATACATCGGGCGTCCGGGATCGGGGACGGCCTCGGCCGCCTGCTTGGCTGCGATCTCGGCGGCGTCTTTCTCCGCGCTCTGGCCCGCCGCCTGACCCTGCGTTTGAGGCTGGTCTTCGGACATGACCGGCACCGCAGCCACCTGCTGCTTCTTCGCCTGCTGCTGCGCCTGCTTGGCGCGCGCCGCTCGCCGCGCATTGGCATCGGCCACGGTGCGATAGGCCTTCGCACTGGAGGGCAGGCTCGCCGCTGCGGTGAGCACCAGCGGCCGGTCGAGCTCTGCGATCAGCGCACCGCGCGGGTCGGTCCCGACAGCGGCAATCGATCCCGGTCGCGGGCCCATCCCGAAACGATGAAGCGCCAGCACAGCTTCAGCCTTTGCAGAATTGCTCATGGCGAACGCCCAATTCTTTCGAGCCAGCCGACGGCAGCGCGATGCGCCACGTCAGGCTACGAACCGTAATGCTACTTATCGTAGCATTAGAGATAGGATTGCGCAAGCCAGGATTCAGGATTGAAGGCGCCGCTGCACTGTCTCGGTGGAACGAGCGCGCATCCGCAGGCCGGCGGATGCGCGTGAGCGACCTAGAAATTTGGCCCGAGCGCGATCTTCGCCGCATGCTGCTCCCAAGGCCCGGGATTCAGGATGAGCCCAGAGACTTTGCCTGCGGCGTCCCTGACGAAAGCGATCCGGCTATGATCTTCGTCGTCTGCGGTGAGTTCGTTGCTTGATGTCGCCACAAACGGAGCCGCCTTGTCTTTCTCGAATTCGAGGATCGGCCAAGCCCCCGTCGCTTCCGCAATGAGCTTGCCATGCTCGACGCGAAGTTGAAGTTGGACCGCATTGACACGGCGGGTGGCCCTCACGACGCTGAGATCGCTCGCGCTGCCTTGGCCCCTGTGGACGATTTTCATCTTGATCGTCGTGTTGGCCGGCCCGCGCAGCTTGGCCAGGACATCGGCGAGCGAGAGGCCTTTGAGCGGCGCGCCGTCAATTTCAGTGATGAGGTCGCCCGCCATCACACCGGCCTTGGCTGCGGGGCTGCTGCCGAGGTTCGGCTTGTTGATCCTCAGGCCCTCCTGCTCCATGGCGACGAAATTCCCGATTCCAAGCCATCCGGTCTTGCCATCGGCCAAGCCCTGCCTGTCACGCGAGCTCACCGTGGCGCCGAAGTCATAGGTCCCGGCATAATCGGCGAGCGCTTCCGTGCTCAGGATCACCGGCACAGCCGGCGGAACGGCGGACGACTCGGGAATCGTCAATGCGCCATAGACGAGGCGATTGATCCCCGAGTACAGCACCGCTTGGCGCCCTTTGCTGCCGGGAGTCGCCTGGACCATCTGTAGGCCAATCAATTGCTCCGCCGGATCGATCCAGAAATACGTGCCCCAAAGCCCCGCCCAGGAAAGGCTTCCGACCGCGCCCGGTATCCAGCTTTGGACTGGATCGGCGCGGATGGCGAAGCCAAGTCCGAAGGTTGTTCCGGCGCGGGCGCCAACCTCGTCTTCTCCGAAGATGCTGACACCTGATGGCAGCGCGTTCGCCGTCATCTGGTTCACAGCCTGCGGGCTGAGCACGCGCACGCCATCGAGCTCGCCTCCGTTCAACGGCATCTGACAAAAGCGGAGATAATCCGATGCGGTCGAGACGAGTCCGCCACCACCAGAAAACAGCTTCGGCGGCGTCGTGACGTCCCAGATCGGCGGCCGTTCCGGCATGGGAGAATCGACGAGGCGGTCGAGCTTCTCTTTCGGCACGTAGAAGCCCGTGTCGACCATATGCAGCGGCTCAAAGATGCGGCTCTGAAGGAATTGGTCGAAAGGCTGACCGGAAGCGACTTCGACAACCCGGCTCAGCACATCAATGCTCCAGCCATATTCATGGACCTCGCCCGGCTCGTGGGCGAGCGGAAGGCCGGCCAGACTGGACACGAAATCCGCCAACGTCCTGTCGCGTCGGAACACGGCCCTAAGGCCATAGAGCCCATGGATCGTCCGAATTCCGAGATCGGCGCTCGCGTCCGCAAGGCCCCGTTCCGGATAGGCAAAATCGAGCTCCGGATAGATGAGGCCAGACGTATGGCGCAACAGATCCCGAACCGTCATCGGGCGCTTTGGTGGTCTTGGCAGACCGAGGCCGTAGTCCGATTCGCCTGTGGCCGGGTCCGTCGTCTGGAAAGCGACCCGCATGTCCCCAAGCTCCGGCAAATACTGCGAGACGGGCGCCTCGACGTCGAGCTTGCCATCGTCCACCAAAATCATCGCGGCGACGCTGGCCACCGGCTTGGACATCGAGGCGATCCAGAAGATGGAATTCGTCTTCATCGGGACAGTCTTGGCGCGGTCCTGAAATCCGATGGCCTGCAAATAGGCGAGCTTGCCGCCCCTTGCGATTGGGACGACGGCGCCAGGGACAAGGCCATCCGACTGCGAGAAAGAATCGAAGCGCGCCTGATACCACGGCGCGATTCGCGCCAGACGCGAGGCCGAGAATCCCAGGCTTTTTCGCATCACCTGGTGTCGTGAGGTCATCGGCGAACGCCGTCCCCAACAGGCAAAGTGCGATTGGAATCGTCCACATCGATGCGATGAGTTTCATCCCGATATCTCCGCATGCGCACAGCCGCCCTGAAATTGTCGCTTCAGGGCGATTCCGACCGCTCAAGCGCCGGTCGGGCGAGTACCAATCTCAGATTTGGACCACTCTAGAAATTCGGCCCGAGCGCGATCTTGGTGATCGTGCCGTTCCTGACGCCGATGCGCCATTCCGCCGAGCCGTTGGCGAACTGGGCGACATAGATGTCGCTGTCGAGCGCGGTGACGCCGCGGAATGATACCGCACGCAACACTCCGAGCCGCGCCAGGATCGCCTGGTCGAACGGAAGCTGCTGACGCGTGATGTCGGCGACCTCCGACGTCATGTGGTCGTAGTCCGGCTGCCCCTTGCCGACGCCTTCGATGTAGCGGCGCAGCATCTCCTCGCCATTGGCGATCGGAACGGCACGGCGCGCCACGCGCCCCGGCCGCGCGCCGCGATTCGAGGTCTCGACGTTGTGGAAGCGCGTTTGCCGGCCCGGCACCAGGAGCTCCAGGCATCGCCCCGACTTGTCGGCAATCACCCAGGGATTGTTCACGGTGGTCAGCGAGGCCCAGGACACGTTGGGCCTGACGACGCTCTGCATCCTGCGCTTGCCCTCGGCGTCGAGATTGAAGATTTGGATGTCGTCGCCTGTCTCGTTATAGACCATGATCCGGATCGGTGACGTGCCAGCGCGGCCGCGCACATTCGCCTCCTCCGCGCAGGAGACAATGCCGCCGAGCTCGTCATTGCCGTCGGCCCGGAAAATCACGTCGCTGGCCTTCCCATCGGGCTCGAGCAGCAGGCGGAATTCCGCCGAGCCGTTCTCGAACTTCGCGCCATAAATGTCGTAGCCGCCGGGACCGACACCGCGGAAGAAGATTGACTCGACCGCACCGAGCGCCACGAACGTCGCGTGCAGTTCGTCGAGCTGGCGGTGGATCTTGGCGGCGAGCGGCGCACTCATGCGATCATAATTCGGCGTGCCGTGGCGCAGATCCTCGATCCCGCGCAGGATCGCATCCTTGCCGCCGTCGACCGGAACCTGCTCCCGGAAGCGATCCGGCACTTCTGCGACGCGGCGCGCGAAGTCCGCCTCAATCGCCTGAGCCACCGCCGCGTCGATCCGCGGCGCCAGGCGGGCGCCGAAGACCGCGTTCTGGACCAGAACGCGCGAGACTCTCGCCTGTTCGTCGCGCAGGAAGATCAAGAGATTGTCGCCGTGGATGGAGAAGACGTCGGCACCTTCGGCGAGGAGCACGGCCCGGCCCTGCACGGTTTCCTGCACCTGAAGCCGATCGCCGTCGCGCCGCACGGTGAGCACGCGGTTCGGCGCGGTCCTGTACCATCCGACATACTGATCGAGCGACGCCGGGTCGACGGCCGGCCTCGGCATCTCGGCGACGCGAACTGCGCGCACGTCGCGGCCATTCATGTGTAGCATCAGTTCGGAGGATCGACGCTCCGCATCGAGCGGGAACGTGATCTCGCCGAACGAGGCCGCGTAGGAGACCGTGTCGTCACTGCCAATCGTCAAGCGCAGCTTGCGCTGCCCGGTGAGCTGTCCGTAGAGCTCGTCGCCCTCGCGGAAGATGGCGAATACCGAGGCCGGGCCCATGGCGTAGAAATTGACGAAGGGGCGATAATGCTCGGCCGGCACCTCGCCGAGATCTGCGGCCATGGGTGCGGGATCCGGGGTGCGATACGCGATCATGCCGGCCGACACGATCACGACCGGCACGATCGCCCCCGCGATCCACAGCCGCTTGCGCCAGCCGACTGCCACGGGCATGGCAGCCGCCGCGATGATACGTTCGACGCGGCCGCGTACAGTCGAGGCTCGCGCCATCGCGAGCTCTACCGGCCGCGGTTCTACGCTCGTTGCAACGTCGAGCAGGATTTCGGCGTAGGACAGCCGGTCATCGATCACCTCGATCGCCTGGGCGTCGCTGATGATCTCGGCGAGCTCGGCGAGACGCGCGAGCTGCCACCACGAGAACGGGCTGAACCAGAACATCGCGCGGTTGAGGGAGGCGAGCAGCAGGATGTAGAAGTCGCGATTGGCGACATGCGCGCCCTCATGCGCGAGCACCGCGAGGCGCTTCTTGGCATCCCACCCGGCGAATTGCGGCGGCACCAGAATGGTCGAGCCGAAGGTGACGGGACCGCCGACGTCGCGGCTGACGCGCACATCGGCATCGACCATCTGCGGACCGTTCATCGGCTTCGCCGCCCGCGCCAGGCGCCAGGTCAGGCAAAGGCCAACGGCGAGCCGCAACAGCAACAGACCGGCGACGCCGGCATAGACGATGCTGGTCACCAGCCACCAGTCGATCGCGACGGCAGTCCTGGCCGGCAGGGCAAGGGCCGCGCCAGGCGCGGTCGGCAGCGCCGGCTGCGGCGTCTCCAGCATCGAGATATCGGCCGGCCAGAGTTCGTCCGGCACCGGTACGGACAAGGGCAGCCGGTCGATGGTGAGCGTCGGCCAATGCATCACGAAGGGCATCGCGAGCGAGGCCAGCAGCACGATGACCCACGCCGTCATATGGACGTGCGGGTTGCGCGAACGAAACAGGTTGAGACCAAACCAGACGACGCCTCCCAGCACGAAGGAGCGCAGCGCCGCCTCAGCCAGAGTTGCGATCATTCTTTCTTCACTCCCCTCGCTTTCTTCGCCTTCGCCACCTGGTCGGCCAGCGTGCGCAATTGCTGCTGGTCGAGCATCGCGTTGTCCACCATGCCGACGAGGACCTCCTCCATCGAGCCGTTGCAGAACCAGTCGACAATGCGCTGCACGGCCTTGGCCGCCACCCGCGCGCGCGGTTCGGCGGCGTGGTAGACGTAGGTGCGTCCGTCCACGGTGTGGTGAGCATAGCCCTTTTCTTCAAGCCGGCGCAGCACCGTGCGGACCGTCGATTCCTTCAGACGCCGCGACAGCCGTTCGCGCACGACCTCGGCCGTCACCGGACCGTGGGCCCAAACCAATTGCATGACCTCGTGCTCGAGGTCGCCCAGTTCGGGCAAACGATCGTCCATGGCATCTGACCTGCGGATTGAGTTTTCTTGTAACGCTACGGATCGTCGCATATACGGCCGCGCCGCGCAACGGCGATTCCACCTGAAATGGTATCACCGTGCTGACCTAACCGCTATCCGGCCGGGGTCGTTGGCTCAGTACCGCGGCTCGTACATCTGTGACTGGACCAGGCCCTTCACGTCGTTGGGCGCGGGTCCGTCCGCCAGCCCGCGCTGATAGGCGACGTCTGCGACCGCGGCGGCGATGCCGGCCGAAACCTCGCGGATGCGAGGCAGTGCCGGATAGAGGCTGCCCTGTGCAAGGTCCTCCTTGCCGACGCAATCGGCGAGCGAATGGGCGGCGGCCATGAACATCTCGTCCGTCACCAGCCGCGAGCGGCTGGCGATGACGCCGAGACCGACGCCGGGGAAGATGTAGGAGTTGTTGCCCTGGCGCGGCACGAAGGTGCGGCCGTTGAGCCTGACCGGGTCATAAGGGCTACCGCAGGCGAACAGCGCGCGGCCCTCGGTATAGCGATAGGCATCCTCCGCCGAGCATTCGGCCTTCGAGGTCGGGTTGGACAGCGCAAACACGATCGGATGGTCGTTGAGCCCGGCCATCGCCTTGAGCACGTCGGGCGTAAAGGCGCCGCCGACCGCGGCGACGCCGATGATCGCCGTCGGCTTCAGCGTTTTGATCGCGGTGAGGAAGTCGGCAATCGACGCCTGATCGGTATGGGCGTAGCGGAGCTTGTGGCCGGAGAGGCCGGCGCGGCCGCTGACGACGAGGCCTCGAGAGTCCACCAGCCAGTTGCGCCGCAGCGCCTCGGCCTCGGAAGCCCCCTCCGCCATCATCGCGGAGACGACGAGATCGGCAATGCCGGTGGCCGCTTCGCCCGCGCCCAGGAAGAGGATCTTCTGGTCCTTGAGTTTGCCGCCGCTGACACGCAGCGCCGAGAACAGGCCCGCGAGCGCCACCGCCGCGGTGCCCTGGATGTCGTCGTTGAAGACACAGGACTCATCGCGGTACTTGTGCAGCAGCTTGAACGCCGAATGGTTGGCGAAATCCTCGAACTGGATCAGCACGCCCGGAAAGGTCTTTTGCGCGGCGACCATGAATTCGTCGACGAAGCTGTCATAGGCCTCGCCCGTGAGCCGTCGTTCGCGCAGGCCGAGATAATAGGGATCGTTCAACAGCTCCTCATTGTTGGTGCCGACGTCGAGCACGATCGGCAGACAATGTTCGGGATGAACGCCGGCACAGGCCGAATAGAGCGAGAGCTTCCCGACCGGAATGCCCATGCCGTTGGCGCCGAGATCGCCGAGCCCAAGGATGCGTTCGCCATCGGTCACGACGATGAGTTTTGCCGGGTAAGGCCAGTTCTTCAGAATCTCGGCGATCTGGCCGCGATCACGCGAGGAGATGAACATGCCGCGCGGCCGCTGGAAGATCAGGCCGTATTTCTGGCAGGCGAGCCCGACGGTCGGCGTGTAGATGATCGGCTGGATCTCGTCGATGTTGTCGACGACGACACGGAAGAACAGCGCCTCGTTGCGGTCATGCAGCGCGTTCAGCGCAACGTATTTTTCCAGATCTGTCGGTAGCGTGCGCAGATTGGTGAGGACGCGCTCCGCCTGCGTCTCGATCGTCAGCACGCAGGGCGGCAGCAGGCCACGCAAGCCGAGCGCAGCGCGCTCTGCTTCCGTGAAGGCGGTACCCTTGTTGAGCAGGGGATCGCGCAGCAACGCCATGCCTTGCAGCGAATTGGATGATGTCGACTGGGCAACGACCCGGGCAGGTCTATTCACGAATTCCCCCAAGGAGTTTCTTATTGAACTGCAAACATTGTCGGCCAGTGCTCCCCTGAGATCAAGGACGTTGCCTCTCAGGCAGCGATTGTGATCTCGCACCGCAGCGAGATTTTCGTGCGGATCGCAGTTTGCGCGCGACGCAAAGGTTAACGAGGCGAGTCTATTCCGGCTTGATGTCGGCGGCCTTCACGATCGGCCACCATTTCTCGGTCTCCGCCTTCTGAAAAGCGCCGAGTGCTGCGGGCGATTGCCGGTCCGATGGCGGTATCTCCTGCCCCAATTCGGCAAAGCGCTGCTTGACGGACGGATCGGCAAGCGCGGCGCCGATGGCCGCATTGAGCTTCGTGACGATCTCCTTCGGCGTGTTCTTCGGCGCCCAGATGCCGTGCCAGTAGGAGATGTAGAGGCCGGGCAGGCCCGCCTCGTCGACAGTCGGAATGTCGGGCGCGGATGCGAGCCGCGTCGGCGAGGTCACCGCGAACGCCTTGATCGCACCGTTCCTGTATTGCGGCAGCGAGTTCGAGGCCTGGTCGAACATGATATCGATCTGGCCTGCGACGAGATCGATCATGGCGGGCCCGGCGCCGCGATAGGGCACGAACTGGAAGTCCGTGCCGGTCTTTTCCTTGAAGAAGACGCCGGCGACATGGGCGCCGGTGCCGGCACCAGCGGTCCCGGCGGTGGCCTTGCCGGGGTTCTCCTTCAGCCAGATGGTCAACTCCTTGAGATTGTCGGCCTTGAGCGTCTTCCGGCCGACGATGAGCTGCGTCCCCATCGCGACCAGCGCAACCGGCTCGAAATCCGCGACCACGTCATAGGGCAGCTTGAAGATCGCGCCATTGAGCACATGCGTGCCCCAATGGCCGATGGTGATCGTTGTGCCATCCGCGGCCGCGCGCGCGACGCGAGCGCCGGCGATGCTGCCCGAGGCGCCGGCCACGTTCTCGACCACGATCGTCGCATGCAGCTCGGCCGCGATCCGTTCCGACAGGATCCGCGCCAGCGTATCGGTCGGGCCGCCCGCTGCGAACGGCACCACGAGGGTGATGGGGCGTGAGGGAAACGGCTGGGCGCTGCCAGGTGCGGTCCACACCGCAGATCCGATCAACGCGCAAATGACAATCACATGACGGCGCAATCCGGCCCACTGCCCCCGCATCAGTCTCTCCACCCTTCTTGTCGCCCGCATGTCGGTAGCGGACTAGGGCGGAGTGAACGCTGCCGGGCGGGCGGAGGCAAGCGGGAATTTTTGCGGAGATTATTGTTTGAGCATGATCTCCGCGCAAACGCGTACCGCGTTTGTCGCGAGGGAAAACCGCTGCACACTTTTCCGGATCATGCCCTACCCCGCCGCTCGCCGCGGCGTCAGGTTGGTGGCGGCATCGGCCGGTGGAGCGATCTGCATCAAAATGGTGTGGGTGGCAGATGCGACCTCAATGCCGTTCTGCTGGAAGCGCTGCTTCATGCGGCGGTTGAACTCGCGCTGGACCGGCCAACGGCCGGCCTCGGTACAGCGAATCTGGCCGACGATCGACACCATCGCGCCGTCGACCTTATCGATACCCCAGAGCTCGAGGTCGCCGCGGATCACGCCGCGAAATTCCGGTTCGCCGCGCATCTCTTCGACGATGTCCTTGAGAATCTGGCCGGCGCGGTCGGTGTCCTCCTTGTAGGCGACGTTGACGCTGACGGAGGCGTTGCCGGCGCCGCGGCTGGCATTGGTGATGGTCGTCACCGCGCTGAACGGCACGATGTGCACGGCGCCGTCGCCGGCGCGCAGCCGGATGGTGCGGATCGAGACGTTCTCGACCACGCCGGTGAGACCGGACACGCTGACGGTGTCGCCGACCTGGACCGTGTTCTCCAAAAGCAGAAACAGGCCGGTGATGAGGTCCTGCACCAGCTTCTGCGAGCCGAAGCCGATCGCAATGCCGACGATGCCGGCACCGGCCAGCAGCGGCGCGACATTGACGCCGATCTCGCTCAGCGTCGTGAGGCCGACGACGGTCGCAATCAGGCACAGCAACGCCGTCCGCAGCATCGGCTGGAAGGTGCGCAGGCGCGCGGCGCGGGCATAGTGTCCGTCGCGCGACAGCGTATTGATCTGGCGATCCAGCAGCGCGTTGCTGGCTTCCCAGATCGCCGCAGCAATGAATACGGCGATGCCGATCGTCACCACCGCCGAGATCAGCCGGCTGCCGATTTGGCCGCCATAAAACCAGACGATGGCGTCGACGCCCCAGACCTCGAGCACGGCCACGAAGCCGATGAGGGCGATGATGCCCGAGACGATCTTGCGCAGCAGCGGCAGATAGCGGTTGGCGCGGATCTCCAGCCCCGGAAAGCGCTGGAGGATCTCCGGATTGATGCGAAAGCCGCGGTCGATCAGGCTCAGCGTCACCATGATGGCGACGCGCGTGATCAGCGCCACCCCGACGGTGCCCACGAAATATTGCAGCAGCAGCGAATAGCCGTTGCGGATGTTCAGCGCCCAGACCGCCCACAGCGCAAGATCGAGCGCAATGGCGAGATAATGCCATCCATCGGCGATACGGTTGCGCAAACGTGCTGCAATCCCTTGGCGCCCGGCCGGCGCGCGAATGGTTTCCGCAACCTGGCGGCGGCATTGCAGAATGATGACGACGATGAAGAGATGCACGACCAGCATCACCATGCGCAGCAGCGCCGCGTAGCCCGCGCGATGCAGACCAAGCAGCAGCGCGACATTGGCAAAGGCGATGCCAGATACGCCGATGCCGACGATGCGGCGCGCCCAGATCTCGATATAGGCCGCGGTCTCGGCGCGCAGCGGAAACAGGCCGAACGGCCCCGCCAGCGCACGGACGACGCAGATGAGCCCGCGCGAGAACGCGTAGGCGTTGACGACCGCGAGGATCACGAGGCGGACGGTGGCGGGCTCGCCGATCTCCGTTCCGAGCAGTGCGGTCGCCAGGCCGACGAAGACCAACACCGGAAGCAGTTCGAGCACCAGGCGGCCGAGTACGAAGGGCAGCCGCAGCAACAATTGCCAGACGCGCGCAAGGCTGTGACGGCGCTTGTGCAATTCGGGCTCGGGCGCGACGTCGGCTGCGGATGATGGCGGATCGACGATGGGCAGCGCCTGCGCCGGCAGGCGCGCGGTTTGCGGCATGCGCTCTTCGAGGAACGCGACCGGACGCCGGATCAGGCGAAAGATGACCCACTCCGCCGAGAGGGCGCAACCGAACACCAGGGCGAGCTTCCAGGCGATCTCGATCAGGAGATTGTAGGCGGCGGGATCATTGGCGGTCCGCACGATCCAATAATAGAAGGCGGGGAAGTGCGTAAGCGTCCGGGCCATATCAGCGACCTCTCGCGAAATCTCGCCGATCTGCTCCGACACCGTGAGCAGGAGCTGCGCGCCGAGGCCATCGGCCGAGAGCGGGATCGGCGATTTCTGCTCGGAAGCCGGAGCCGCCGGCTGCCGCTGACCCGAAGCATTGGCAATGGCGCGTAGCGTATCGATCATCTGCGCGCGCTTCTGGTCGTCCTGGAGCGTCTCCAGCGCGCGCCTCGCCTCATCAGGCGACAATGCGGCGGCGGCGTTGGTGGCCGGCGCAGCCGGCTCGGCGCGCGCTGTGGAGAGGGAAGAGATTGCGAGGAAGAGGGCTGCGAGAAGCGCCGGGGCAAGCTTATGCGACACGCGGATTCCTTAAAAAAATGAAATGCGCCGGCGGAATCGTGACCGCGCGAAGCACTGCGTCATGTCGGATCAGCGTTATTCGCCCCGATCCTGTGTCGGAAGTTTGCCGATGAGGCGACAATCTCTTGGCATTTGCCGCAACGCAGGCATGATGGAACTGCGCTATGACCAATGCCGCACAAAAGCATGCGATAGCGGCCGGATTTGGGGGACTTCACATGACACACTTCGATCGGCGCCGGCTCGTGCTCGCGGGCGTGGCGGCCCTGCTCGACACGCGATCCCTATCCGCGCAGAGCGGAGCGACGTTTACCTATCGCGGCATCACCGTCGACACCAGCGCTGCGCAGGACCTGCCGAATCTGAAGGAGATCGTCGCGTCGCTGAAGCATCAGATCGACATCGTCGTCGACTGCGGCGCGAAGCCCGAGATCATGACCTTCTTCAAAGTCAGGCGGTTTCGGTCAAGCCCGGACAGGGCGATGGTGGCGGACATTTCTCGTCCAAGATCGAGGGCGTCACGGTTGATGCGGCCACCGGACGCCTATGCGCTGAAGAACGCAGGAATTCTTTGCCGTGACAAGAAGCCTCTATCTCTGGGGCAACGTCGACCGTCCGCCCAACGACCGCATCGCGCTGCATGACAAGCAGCCGGTCTATTATCAGTGGCTGGGTGATCTTCGGCGTGCAGAAGAATGCGTGGTTGCGCTTGGCGCAAAACGCACAGCGCCGGGCAGGTAGGGGCTTTGCCTTACTGATGCAGCCCTCTAAACCTTGACCCGGCGTGCCGTTCGCGGTGTCTGCCGCTATGCGATAGTCCGAACGAGCTCCATCGCACTTAACGCGGCTGGATCTGCGGAGGTGGTGTCATAGACCTCCCCTTGCTCTTGAGGTGGACGTTACGCGTCGCTTATTAGCGACCTCAGTGATGGTCCTCCCGTGACACAAAACTGTCAAGCGAGATCAACGGGCTCTAGAATCACATTTGCAGGCGCGTTCCATCCTGTTCCCGCGACAGATTTGGCCGCATGAGACAGCGGGTATTGAGGGGTGGCTTGAACGGAGATCGTAGGGTGGCAAAGGCGCGTCAGCGTCGTGCCCACCGCCTCTCCCGGACAAAGATTAGTGGGCACGCTTCGCTTTTCGCACCTACCTAATCCCGAGGTCTAGCGAACGCGCCGCCCCGTCCTCGCCGGCGGCACCGCGGATGCCTGTGCAAAATAGGGATTCATCAGACAGGTCGCGGGGCGCCCCGACGCTGCGGCCTGGCACTGGGCGAACGAGGAGAAGATGCAGTCCATGCGCTCACCCTCTAATTCACCGAAGACGTGCAGACAGACCGGGGAGCGCGGGTCATAGATCTGCGCCCGTGCGGGCACGCTCATCAGAACCAACGCAAGCGCGGACACAGCGAGAGCGGTCTTGGCCACATCAACCTCGAATCAGGAACGCACTTTCTGCACGTCAACCGTAGGACAACTGCGGAGTTCGTTAAAGCCTGCACCGGCGAGAACCGCAACCATCGCAGGCATCACTGCTTCCCGCGCCCGTTTCCTTCGCGCTCCAGCGCCTTGCGCACGTTCTTGAACTCGGCCAGCGAAGCCTTGTCGGCGCGGGGGAAGCGCAGGTCCAGCCGATCGAGCTCGGCGTTGATCACCGAGCCAATCACGACGCGGGCAAACCATTTGTGGTCGGCGGGCACGACATACCAGGGCGCATGAGGCGTCGCCGTGTGCCGCACGATGTCTTGGTAGACCGCCTGATAGCGCGGCCAAAGCGCGCGCTCCTTGATATCGCCCATCGAGAATTTCCACTGCTTGGCTGGAGTATCCAGCCGGTCGAGGAAGCGCTCGCGCTGCTCCTGCTTGGAAAGGTTGAGAAAGAACTTCAGCACCACCGTGCCGTTGCGGCAGAGATAGCGCTCGAACGCGGAGATGTCCTCGAACCGTTCCTTCCAGATGTTCTTGGTGACGAGCTTTGGCGGCAGCTTCTCCTTGGCCAGGATCTCCGGGTGCACCCGCGTCACCAGGCATTCCTCGTAATGGGAGCGGTTGAAGATGCCGATATGGCCGCGCTCCGGCAGAGCGATGACGTGGCGCCAGAGGAAATCGTGGTCGAGCTCGTTGCTGCTCGGCTGCTTGAAGGCGTGAACCTCGCAGCCCTGGGGGTTGATGCCTTCGAAGATCGCCTTGATCGCAGAGTCCTTGCCGCCGGCGTCCATGCCCTGGAGCACGATCAGAAGCGACCAGCGATCCTGGGCGTAGAGCTTCTCCTGGAACTCGATCAGCCGCTTCTTGTTGGCGTCGAGGATCTCCTGCGCCTGTTCCTTGTCGAGATCGCCCTTCTCGTTGGTCTTGTGCCTGCTGAGGCGAAACTTACCGGCACCGTCGTAGCGGAATGGCGTAATGTAGCGATCAAGTTCCTGGGCGAGCGATTTGGACGGTTTCTTGCTCATGAGCGCGGGACACCTTGCGTTGCGGCTTCAATCGGTCGAGCACGCTACCAAGGATGCCCTTGGGAAGGAATATGATGAAGAGCACGAGCAAAACGCCATAGACGAGGTTGTCCCAGCCGACCGCCCTGGTGCCGAAGCCGATCCGCAGGGTCTCTGCCAGCAGAATGGTGATGACGGCACCGACGGTCGGACCGAGCGAGACGAAGAGGCCGCCGACGATGGCGGCGAACACCATCTGGAGCGACACGGCGATGCCGCTGACCGTGTCGGGCGTAATGAACATCTGGTACTGGCAGTAGATCGCGCCCGCCAGCGCCGTCATCAAAGCGCTGATCAGCGTGATCTTCAGTTTTTCCACGGTGACGTCGACGCCGGCGGCGGCCGCGGCGTCCTCGTCCTCCGAGATCGCCTCCAGCGCATAGCGGCTCATGCTGCGGTCGACCAAGTGCCAGACAATGATGCCCCCGAGCCAGACCGCGAGCGCGATCAGGTACCAGGTCGTCTTGTCGTCGAATTGCAGCGCCAGGAGCTTGTTGCCTGACGCGCGGTTCGGCGTATAGCCGAGCGAGCCGCCGGTATAGTCGCGGGTCGCCGTGATGACCTGGAGCACGATGCCGGAGAGCGCCAGCGTCACCAGCACGAAATAGTGTCCGGTGATCCGGAAGCGGAAACAGGGATAACCGACGATCAGCGCCAGCACGCCGGCCGCGACCATGCCGACGGGAATGCCGATCCAGGGCGACAAGCCGAGATGATTCCACAACAGCGCGGTGACATAGGCACCGATCCCCATGAAGCCGCCGTGCCCCAGCGAGACCAGGCCGAACCGCCCCATCATCGACCACGACGTATAGGCGAACGACCAGATCAGGATCAGCACCAGGAGGTGCAGATGATAGGGATCGCGATAGACGAACGGCAGCGCGATCAGCGCCGCCAGTCCCACTGCCCACGCCACAAGCCGCCCCTGCCCCATCATCGGCGCCTCGCAAGCAGGCCCGCGGGCCGGATGAACATCATGACGATGAAGAAGGCGAAGGCGAGCACATAGCCCCATTCAAGATCGGAGAACAGACCGCCGAGCGAGATGATCTCCGCAAACACGAAGGCGGCGATGAAGCCGCCGATGAAATTGCCGAGGCCGCCGAGCACGCAGATCAGGAAGGTGATCGGTCCAAAGGAGAGGCCGACGAACGGATGCACGTCGTATTGCAGCACCAGCAGGCAGGCGGCGAGCCCGGCCAGCGCGCCGCCAAGCGCCGAGGTGATGAGATAGACCCTCTTCGTGTCGACGCCCATCAGCGCCATGATCTGCCGGTCCTGCGAGATGGCGCGGATCGCGGTGCCGGTGAAGGTGCGCGTCATGAACAGATAGACCGCAACCATGCCGACCAAGGCGGCCGCGAACGAGAGCAGTCGCGCGTAGCTGAAATTCATGTCGCCGAAGGCCAGCACCGGCAGGCGGATGCCGAGATTGCGGAAGTCGACGCCGAAGGCGACGGTGGCAAAGCTCTGGAGCACGAACAGCACGCCGCCAGTCGCGAGTAGTTGGTTGATCGGCGGCGCGGTCAGCAGCGGCGCGATGACGAGATAGTGCAAGAGAGCACCGAGGATCGCGACGAGCATGATGGTCAGCGGCGCGGCGATGAAATAGCTGATGCCGTAATACTGCACCATGAAATACATGGCGTACATGCCGATCATCACGAGCTCGGCGTAGCAGATCCAGGTCACGTCGATGACGCCAAAGATCAGATTGAGCCCGAGCGCAAGCAGCGCCAGCACGCCGCCGAGCAGGATGCCGTTGATGACGGCCTCCAGCAGATAGATGTCGAAGATGTCCAAAAATGCTTGCATGCCTGCATGCCCTTCACACCCCGAGATAAGCTTCCTTGACCGTATCGCTCGCCAGCATCTCTGCCGAGCTACCCGACGCACGCATTGTTCCGGCCTCGATCAGATAGGCGCGATCGACCACTCGCAGCACCTGCTGTACGTTCTGCTCGACGATCAGCACCGTCAGCCCGCGCGCACGGATCCGCTTCACCAGCTCGAACACTTGCTGCACCACGACCGGCGCGAGCCCGGCAGAAGGTTCGTCGAGCAGCAGCAGCTTTGGATTCGACATCAGCGCGCGACCGATCGCGCACATTTGCTGCTCGCCGCCGGACATGGTGCCGGCCATCTGGTGGCGGCGTTCCTTCAGCCGCGGAAACAGATCGAACACGACCTCCAGCCGCTCGGCATAGTGGCTGCGCGCCTCCTTCATGAAGGCACCCATCTTCAGATTGTCGTCGACCGAAAGCTGCGGAAACAGCCGCCGGTTCTCTGGCACATGCGCAATGCCGAGGCTGACGATCTTGTGCGGCGGCGTCTTCACGACGTCGGCGCCTTCCATCGCGATCGAGCCGCGCGAGGGGCGGACCAGGCCGGAGATGACGCGCATCAGCGTGGTCTTGCCGGCGCCGTTCGGGCCGATGACGCCAACCGCTTCGCCCGCTCTCACGTCGAGATTGACGTCGAACAGCGCCTGGAAGGTGCCGTAGCCGGCGCTGACGGACCGCAGTTCCAGCATCGTCTAGCCTCCCGCGCGGCGGCGCGCTGCGGCGGCCGCGGCTTGCGTGGTCTCGGCGTCGGTGCCGAGATAAACCTCGATCACGCGCGGATCGCCGGCAACGTCGCTCGGCGGCCCCTCCGAGATCTTCTCGCCGTGATCGAGCACCATGACGCGGTCGACCACGCGCATCAGCACGCCCATGATGTGCTCGACCCAGATGATGGTGATGCCGAGCTCATCGCGGATGTTGCGCAACATGTCGGCAGCCTGACCCATCTCGGCCTCGTCGAGGCCGCCAAGACTCTCGTCGGCGAGCAGCAGTTTTGGCGCGGTGGCGAGCGCTTTCGCAAGTTCAAGCTTCTTCAGGCCGGCCGCGCCGAGGCCGTCGACGCTGGCGTGACGATCGGTCGGCAGGCCCACAAGCGCGAGCGACCGTTCCGCCGCCTCCTCGGCTTTGACACGGCTATGACGGCCCTGGCCGTAGAAGCCGGCGAGCGCGACGTTCTCGAAAATGGTCAGCCGACGGAACGGGCGCGGGATCTGGAAGGTCCGGCCGATGCCGCGGTTGATAATCCGGTGCGGCGCGAGGCCAGCGATCTCATGTCCCCCGAACAGGATCGATCCGGAGCTTGGCGCCAGCGTGCCGGAGAGCATGTTGAAGATCGTGCTCTTGCCCGAGCCGTTGGGGCCGATCAGGCCGAGGATCTCGCCCTGCTCGACCCTGAACGACACGTTGTTGACGGCGGTGAAGCCGCCAAACCGCTTCACCAGCCCGTTGACTTCCAACACCAAAGCTCTCCGCCGCTACTGGTTGCTGTAGGTGGTGCCTTTCGGCAGCGGCAGCACGGCCTCGCGCTGCGCCTGGCTCTTGGGCCACACCACTGAGGACTTGTCGTCGATATACTGGATCACGACCGGGAACGAGCGCTCGTTCTGGCCCGCCATCGGCGTGCCCTCGCCGTAGAACTTGACGCCGAAGCCGAGCATGGTGCCGCCCTCGGGAATGTCGGTCTCGAGCGCGGCCTTGCGCAGCGCATCGGGATCGACGCCGCCATACTTTTTGATCGCGCGCGGCAGCACATCATTCATGAACACGTAAGTGTTGGACGCGCCGATGCCGACATGGGCCGAGCGGATGGCAACGCCGGGCCTGATCTTGTCGAACTCCTCGCCGACCATCTTGATGACAGTCGCAAGCTTCGGATCCATGGTCTTCTGGTTGGCAAGCCAGATCGAGATCGGGTCGGTGTTGAAGAGATAGGTGGCGTCCGCACCAAGACCTTCCTTCAGCTTCTCATAGACGCCGTAGCCCGCACCATGCCCCATCAGCGCGCCGAACTTCAGGCCCTGCTCGCGGGCCTGGCGCAGCAGCAGCGTGATGTCCGGATTGTAGCCGGTGTGGAAGATCACGTCGGGTTTTGCACGCTTCAGCTTGGTCACCAGCGCGGAGAGATCTGGTGCGGTCGCGGAGTAGCCTTCCTTCAGCACGACGTTGAAGCCGGCCTTCTTGGCGCCCGCCTCGTTGCCTTTGGAGACGTCGACGCCATAGGCACCGTCCTCATGGATGATGGCGACGCGGAGGTCCTTCGGCTCCTTGCCGAACTTCTCCTTGGCGTTCTGCGCGATGAAATCCATCGTCATCATGCCGAACTGGTCGCCGCTTGCCTGCGGGCGGAAGACATATTTGTAGTTCTTGTCGGCAAACACGGACGACGAGATGCAGGTCGTCATCCACATGAACTTCTTGAGCTGCTCGACGCGGGCTGCGACCGGCACGCATTGTGCCGAGGAGAAGAAGCCGAGCACCATGTCGACCTTCTCCTGCTCGAGCAGGCGGACAGATTCATTGATGGCAATGTCGGGCTTGCTCTGCGCGTCGGCATAGACCGCCTCGACCTTGTAGCCCTCGACGCCGGTCTTGCTAAAATGGTCGAGGATGATCTTGGTGCCGAGATATTCGAGCTCGGAGCCGCCGCCCGCGAGCGGGCCGGTCAGGTCGAAAATCACGCCGATCTTGATTTTCTTGTCCTGAGCTTTGTCTTGAGCCTTGGCGGACACGCCCAAGCCCATCGCCGCAATCGCGATCAACAGCCCGCGGACCAAGCGGGCAGCCATGCGCAGGCGCATCTAAACCTCCCTGGACGATTGTGCATTGCAATTTTGTTGTTTTTGCTTTTACGCCCATCACATGGGCTGGGCGAAGCGATGTCAAGCCTCGCGCATCAGCGCGAGGCGAACTGCTGCGCAATAAAGGCCGTGACAAATCGCGGCATGGTCGGCGTGAGATCATCCATTCCGCGCACGAGATGGATCGCCGACAGCTCGGGCTCGGCCTGGTCAGCCAGATTGGCTTCGATCCGGGTGCGAGCCGCTTCACCCGGCATATCCAGGTTGAGGATCTGCATCATTGCAATCGCCTGGCCGGTGACGACGCAGTGCCACTCTGCTTCCGCTGCGTAGTCGGCAGGGATCAGGCCGGTCTCCTCCTCGATCTCGCGGACGACGCTACCGGGAATATCGAGCACACCGTCCCTGACGTCATCGAGATCGGGCGTGCCCGACGGGAAATAGATGCGCCCCCCATTGACGGTGTGGTGCGCCATCTCGCCCATCAGAAAGGCACCGTCGGAGGCACGTAGCGCACCCATGCCGAAACCGTTGAACACGGCAGGATCGGGAAAGCCCCAGTCGCGCCAGGCGAGGAAGCTCGCGAAATCGGTCTCGAAATAGGTCCCGGCGAGATGGCCGTCCGTGAAGACGGCGTCGCGCCCGAGCAGGATTCGGCCGTTCCAGATTTTTGGCCGCTCACGCTGCTTCTCGGCGAAATGCGCCGCGATCTCGGCGCGCCGTTCCTCCGCGAACGGCCACGCGATCGGGCGCACCGCAAGATCAAGCGTCGTGACGCGATGAATGGTCGATGAGGTCATGACGCCTGATTACCGCGGGATCGCGTCAGCTATTTGGCGTTCATGCCCGTGGTCTTCTTGGCCTGGTCGACGTACTTGTTGGTAAAGGTCTTGCTGACGTCGATCTTGGCGTTCGCAACCTCGGGCGAGCCAACGCTGAACACCGCGAGCACCGCGTCCGCGCCCTTCGGGTCCATCTTGCCGGTCTCGGAAAACATCGGGATCGTGTTCTTCAGCGCGGCGAGATAGAGGTCCTTGTTCTTGCCGACCATCTCCTCCGGCATCTTCGCCATGACTTCTTCGGGCGAGTGCGAATGGATCCAGGCGAGCGTCCCGAGGATCGCATTGGTGAGCGCCTGCACGTCCTTCTCGTGGCCATTGACCCAGGCCGCGGTCGAGTACAGCGCGCCGCCCGGATATTCGCCGCCGAACGTCTCGAGCGTGTCCTTTTGCGTACGGGTGTCGCTGAGGATGCGCAAATCCTTGTGGCTGCCCTGGAGCACGGTGACGGACGGATCGAGCATCACGGCCGCGTCGATCTGCCCCTGCTCCATCGCAGCGACCGCGGTGGCGCCGAGGCCGACGCCGATCACGGCGGTGCCGGCTGGATCGAGACCGTTCTTCTTGAGCATATATTTGAGGAAGAAGTCGGTGGAGGAGCCGGGCGCGCTGACGCCCACTTTCTTGCCAGCGAGATCCTTGACCGACTTGATGTCGCCCGTGTGCGAGGGCGCGACCACCAGCACGAGGCCGGGATAGCGGTCATAGACCACGAACGCCTGGAGCTCCTGCTTCTTGGCGGCCAGATTGACGCAATGGTCGAAATAGCCGGAGACCACGTCGGCGCTGCCGCCGAGCACGGCCTTCAACGCGTCCGAGCCGCCCTTGAGGTCGACCAGCTCGACATTGAGGCCGGCCTTGTCGTATTCACCGAGCTGCTTTGCCAGCACCGTCGGCAGATAGCACAGGCAGGCCCCGCCGCCGATCGCGATCGTGACCTTGCTTTGCGCCGCGGCAAGACCGGTGGTGAGCGTCAGCGCGAGCAGCGCGCCGGCGAGCCTGGCAATCGTGTTCTTCATTGGTTTCCTCCGTTCGGCTGGCGGCACCATAAAGCAGCGAGACAGGCTTGAGAAGCACTGCCTAAGTGCACTGGCCATTGGCTTTTCGGTGCAATAGCATGCGCGAACAACAATAATTCTTGATGGGGAGGATCATCCATGAATCGCCTTGCAATCGGGCTATCGATCGCCACCGCTTTTGCCGCTGGATGCGGCGCGACCCACCTGCTGCGGCCGGCGCTCGCCGCCGAGAGCATCACCCCGCAGATCATCCATACAGGCGAGATGGAAGGCGAGGCGCTGGGGCCCGCCAACACTGTCGGCTACCGCTCCAAGATGTTCATGGGCGCCGATGGCGCCACTGTGTCGATTCAGGTCGGCAACGTGCCCAAGCACATGCATCCCAACACCAACGAGATCCAGTACATCCTCGACGGGACCGGGACGATCTGGCTCGGCGACAAGGAAGTCACGGTGAAGCCGGGCGATCTCGTCATCATCCCCAAGGGCACGCCGCATGGCGGCACCAAGCCGATCAGCGGGCAGGTCAAGGCCATCGCGATCAAGACGCCGCCGCAGACGCCCGACGATACCAAGCTCTTGGACTGAGACTTCGCGCTATCGGGGCTCGCGCCGATGCGCGCGTCCCTTTTGCGGCTAGCCGCGTCCATCCGAGGCGGTCGGCCGCCACACCAGCAGGCGACGCTCCACCAGCGTCACGCCCATGTCGATCAGGATGACGAACGCCGACAGCACGAACATGCCAGCGAACACGCCGGCGACGTCGAACACGCCTTCGGCCTGCTGGATCAGATAGCCGAGACCTGCGGCCGATCCCAGATATTCGCCGACGACCGCACCGACCACGGCGAAGCCGACCGAGGTGTGCAGCGATGAGAACATCCACGACAGCGCCGACGGCCAATAGACGTGCCGCATCAACTGCCCCTCGCTCATGCCGAGCATGCGGCCATTGTCGAGCACGGTGCGGCTGACTTCCTTGACGCCCTGATAGACGTTGAAGAACACGATGAAGAACACGAGTGTCACGCCGAGCGCGACCTTCGACCAGATGCCGAGCCCCAGCCACAGCGCGAAGATCGGCGCCAGCACCACGCGCGGCAGCGCGTTGACCATCTTGACGTAGGGGTCGAACACCGCGGCGACCAGCGGTTGGCGCGCAAACCAGAAGCCGACCAGGACGCCGCCGAGCGATCCGATCACGAAGGCGAGGATCGATTCCACCAGCGTGATCCAGAGATGCTTCCAGATCACGCCGCTCCAGAACCATTTGACGATCTGGTCGAATACGTCGACCGGGTTGGAGAAGAAGAACGGCGGCAGCAGGATCTTGCCGAACACGGGGAAGGTCGACAGCACCTGCCACAGGACGATGCAGACGATGGCGACCAGCACTTGCAGCGAGAGCAATGTCAGGCGCGACATCAGACCGCCTCCGCCGCTTGGGTAGATTGCGCGTAGCCCTTCATCACTTCGTCCTTGAGTACGCTCCAGATCTCGCGGTGGAGCGCATGGAATTCCTTGTCGAGCCGCACCTCGAAGATGTCGCGCGGGCGCGGCAGCGTTACCCGCCAGTCGCCGATGATCCGCGAGGACGGCCCTGCCGACATGATCACGACGCGGTCGGCAAGAGCGATCGCCTCTTCGAGATCATGGGTCACGAACAGCACGGCCTTGCGGTCCGCGTTCCAGAGGTCGAGCAGCAGATTGCCCATCACCTGACGCGTTTGCGCGTCGAGTGGCCCGAACGGCTCGTCCATCAGGAGGATCTTTGGGTCGCGGATCAGCACCTGCGCGAGCGCGACGCGCTTGCGCTGGCCACCGGAGAGCATGTGCGGGTAACGGTTGGCGAAGGCACCGAGGCCGACGGAAGTCAGCCATTTCTGCGCACGTGCCAGCGCCTCGGCGCGTGGGGTGCCCATGATCTCGAGCCCGATCGCGACATTGTCGAGCGCGGTCTTCCAGGGGAACAGTGCGTCGGCCTGGAACAGGTAGCCGGCATCCCGGTTCAGCCCGGCGAGCAGCCGGTCGAATATCTTGACGCTGCCGGCGGCTGGTTTCAGGAGCCCCGCGGCAACGTTGAGCAGCGTGGATTTCCCGCAGCCGGTCGGACCAACGATGGCGACGAACTCGCCTTGGGCGACCGTGAGATGCGCCTTCTCCACCGCCGTATAGACCCGCCCGTCCCCCAACCGGAACGCAACCTTGGCATCTTCCAGCGCCACTGCCGTGGGCGTTGTCATGTGTTTCCTCCCGAACCCGGATCGATGCCTTAGCCTCTCGCGCGGCCAAGTTCAATCAACCGGCCAAGCATGGTACGCATGGGTCTTGTCATCCCCGCCTCCATGGGCGGGCCAGCGAAGTGAGCCCCCGCCCGATGCCTTCCAGGCCGATGATTGGCTATGCACATGTCACCAAAAGCTTCGGCTCCCTCAAGGCCGTGGACGACGTCTCGCTCGATATTGCCGAGGGTGAGTTTCTGGCCATCGTCGGCGGCTCCGGCTCGGGCAAGACGACGCTGCTGCGGCTCACCAACCGGCTGATCGAAGCGGATGGCGGCACGATCACGGTCGAGGGCGAGGACGTGCAAAACGTCGACCCGGTCGCCCTGCGGCGCCGGATCGGCTACGTTTTCCAGAGCGGCGGGCTGTTCCCGCACTTAAGCGTCGCCGACAATATCGGGATCACGCCAAAGCTGCTGGGCGTGCCGGCGGCGGACATCACCGCGCGCGTCGATGAGCTGCTCGAGCTCGTGCAGCTCGACCGTAGCGCGCATCGCGACCGGCTTCCGGAGGCGCTCTCCGGCGGTCAGCGCCAACGCGTCGGCGTGGCGCGGGCGCTCGCGGCACGCCCCCGCATCGTGCTCATGGACGAGCCGTTCGGCGCACTCGATCCCCTCACCCGCGATGCGCTCGGCGATGATTTTCGCGACCTGCACCGCAAGCTCGGCCTGACCACCGTGATGATCACGCACGACATGACGGAAGCGATCCTGCTCGCCGATCGCATCGCGGTGATGCGCGGCGGAAAGCTGCAGGCACAGGGCACGCCGGCAGCACTCTCGAAAAGCAGCGACGGCTATGTGCTGGAGCTGTTGCGCACGCCGCGGCGCCAGGTCGAGCGGCTGAATGCGCTGCTGCCGCAGAGCGGTGCGGCATGAGCCTCTTCTCCGATCCACGCTGGAGCGAGGCGCTGTCGCATTTGCCCGACTATCTCGGCAACCATGTGCGGGTGAGCCTCGCCGCACTCGCACTTGGCTTGGTCATCAGCCTGCCACTGGCGATCCTCACCCGCAACCGGCCGGCGCCACGCAGCATCCTGCTCGCGCTCGCCAGCATCGTGCAGACGGTGCCGGGACTGGCCTTGCTCGCGCTGTTCTATCCGCTGCTGCTCGCGGCAGCCTCGGTGACGCTCGCCTGGTTCGGCGTCTCCTTCTCGGCCTTCGGCTTCCTGCCGGCGATGCTCGCGCTGGCGCTCTATTCGATGCTGCCGGTGCTGCGTAACGGCATCACCGGCCTGAACGGCATCGACCCGGCACTGATCGAAGCCGCTGAGGGCGTCGGCATGACCGTGCGGCAGTCGCTCGTCATGGTCGAGCTGCCGCTGGCGCTGCCGGTGATGATGGCGGGCATTCGCACCGCCGCGGTGTGGGTGATCGGCACCGCGACGCTGTCGACGCCGATCGGGCAAACCAGCCTTGGCAACTACATTTTTGCCGGCCTTCAGACCCAGAACTGGGTGTTCGTGCTGTTCGGCTGCTTTGCTTCGGCCCTGCTTGCGCTCGCCGTCGATCAACTGCTCGGCCTGATCGAGAGCGGCCTGCGCCACCGCAGCCGCCTGCGCGCGGGGTTCGGCGTGGCCGGAATCGCAGCACTGGTCGCGGCGACGCTGGTGCCGACCATGGGGCGTTCATCATCGGGCTATGTGGTCGGCGCCAAGACCTTCGCCGAGCAATATGTGCTGTCGGCGCTGCTCAGGGATCGCCTCCAGACGGCCGACCTTCCGGCCACGACGCGATCGGGCCTCGGTTCGAGCGTGATCTTCGGGGCACTGAAGGCCGGCGACATCGATCTCTATGTCGACTATTCCGGCACGCTCTGGGCCAACCAGCTGCATCGCACCGACATCAGGCCGCGCGCGGAACTACTGGCGGAGTTGAAGACGGCGCTCGCAAAGGACAACATCACCCTGCTCGGCGAGCTCGGCTTCGAGAACGCCTACGCGCTGGTGATGCCGAAGCAGCGCGCCGCGACGCTTGGCATCCGCACGATTGCCGATCTCTCGGCACATGCATCGACCCTGTCGATCGCCGGCGACTACGAATTCTTCTCGCGCCCGGAATGGGCGGCGCTGCAAAAAGCTTATGGGCTTCAGTTTCGCGCGCAACGCCAGATGCAGCCGGACTTCATGTACGCGGCGGTCGCCAGCGGCGAGGTCGACGTGATCGCCGGCTATACCAGCGACGGGCTGATCGCGAAATACGATCTGGTCGTGCTGGACGATCCCAGGCACGCGATACCGCCCTACGACGCGATCCTGTTGCTCGCACCGAAGCGCGCCGGCGACGAGCGATTGCAGACCGCGCTGAAGCCGCTGCTGGGGACGATCGACATTGCCACGATGCGGGAAGCAAATTTGCGCGCCGCCGGCAATGACGCGACGTCCTCGCCGGAGGCGGTAGCGAAGTGGCTGTGGGGGAAGATCAAGAGGCAGTGACGCCGGGCTCGACGTACGCTAAATCCCCGTCATCCTTCGAGGCTCGTGTTGCGATGCGCTTGCATCGCAACACTCGCACCCCAGGATGACGGACAAACAAAAAGCGCCGCTCGCGACCCCGCGAGTCCGGCGAAAGAAGCTAAAGCCCGTGGATCATCCCCGCATTAATCAGCAGCCGGTTGAGGCGGCGCGCCTCGCCGCCGTCTTTGCAGCCGTAGAAGATGCCCTTGCAGCGAAGCATGATCTCCTTCTGCTCGGCGAAGGATGGATCGAGCGGGATGCCCGCGGCTTCCTGGATCACCAGCGGCAGATAGGGGCCGTCGATCGTGTCCATCACGGCATCGCTTCTGACCGGCTCGAAATTGACTGCGTCGATCGCATAGTAGGTCGCGTAGAGGCGCGGATCGTAATCGTCGAGCTTCTTGCCGATGGAGCCTTCGTCGAGTCCGGGCTCGAGGATCTGCGGCGCGAACTCCGGCTGGTGGTCGCCATAGCGCACGATCAGGAATGGCTCGCCCGGGAACGTCTTCTTCAGGCCGGCGATGAAGGCTTTGTACTGCTCGGCGCTCATCGCCTGCCGGCGCAGATATTCGTCGATGGACGGCACGTTGCCCGGCCGGCGCCAGTTCGGCATCAGGTCGGGCCGGAAGCGGGTCTCCCAGGGGAAATGATTGGCGCCGAGATAGATGAAGGTGAACAGCGGCTTGTTGGGCGTGCGCTCGCCCATCAGCCGGAGAGCCTTGTCGTAGAAGAAGCTGTCCGGCTCGACGTCCTTGGCACCGAGATCCTTCGAATCGAAGAAGCGCTCGACGCCGGTCGTCATCTGAAAGCTGCGCGCGCCCATGAAGCCGCCATAGGCGGGATAGAGCGACATGGTGTCGTAGCCGCAGCGGCGCAGCGCCAGGGGCAGGCCGCGCTCGACGCGGCCGGAAGCGATGCGCGTCACAAAATAGGCGAAGCGACCGAACGAACGCGAGGAGAGGCCGGCGAGCACGTTATATTCGGTGAACCAGCTGGGGCCGCCGTTGCTCTCAGCCAGGAACGTGCGCTCCTTGCCGTCCCAGGATTTGAAATGGCTGCCATAACCCGGCGGCACCTTGATGCCCTGCGCGGCGCGAATGTCGAAGCTCGATTCATCATGGACCATGATGATGTTCGGCCGGCGGCCGGCGGGATGGCAGGCATCTACCAGCGGCATGTTCAGCCGCTCATTGGTCGAGGCGGCCGACTCCATGAAGCCGTATTGCGCGAAGTCGGAAACCGCGCTGACGCCGGAGCGAAAGAACTTTGAGAGATAGCCGTCGTCGTAATAGCCGCGCCAGGCCTCGTCCGGATGATAGACGGAATAGCCCACAAGTGCGGCAAGACACGCGAGCATGGAAGCGAGCGCCGGCAGGCGGCGGATGCGAAACGGATCGAGCCACCACAGCGCATACATCAGCGGCAGCGTGACGAGGCCGGCCCCGATCACCGACCAGCGCAAATTTGGGAAGATCGTGAACAGGAACGCGATGGTGTCGCGGTCGATCATCATCAGGTCGATGAAGTTCACCGTCATCTGCACGACGTCGTGCTTGAGCCGCGACAACAGCACCAGCACGACGACCACGGTCAGCGACAGCGCGCCCGAGAGTGCGGGACGCCGGAGCAGCGTGATCCAGAAGAAGTTGAGAATGCCCCAAGCAAGGGCGAAGCTGAGCCGCGAGCCGAAATCGGTCTCGGTCTCGTACATCAACGCGAGCGCTGCGAGATGCGGCGCGGCGACCGCAAGCAGACGCCAGATGCCGAGCGCGGCGACGCCCGCCAGCACGGCGGTTGCGACAGAAGGACCTGGATTGGGCGCGGACGCCATTGACGACACGCAACAGCTGGTCCGGCACGGTGATGCCAAGCCGTCTGG
Organism: Bradyrhizobium sp. F1.4.3; assembly: GCF_040548375.1. Lineage (NCBI taxonomy): Bacteria > Pseudomonadati > Pseudomonadota > Alphaproteobacteria > Hyphomicrobiales > Nitrobacteraceae > Bradyrhizobium > Bradyrhizobium sp. F1.4.3. Next base: position 859,638 of record NZ_JBEPRN010000002.1, on the reverse strand, counting down.
CCGGCCTGCGGCGTTTGGTGCATCCGGAAGCCTGCACCCTGTCATAAAACTGTAATTGAACGGTCACGGACAAGCAACGCGCGTCACGGACCGACCTTCGCTTAATGTTAGCGGGCGGCGAAGGGCCGCATGCTTCGCCCGGGCCCGCATGGTTCGAGACGCGCGCAAGGGCGCGCTCCTCACCATGAGGGTCAGGGAGTTCGGCCCGGCTTCTCGATCCCGGCGATGAAGAGGTCTATCACCCCCTCCGCCATCCGCTCGACCTCGTCCTCCTGCACGCCCCAGCGCGGGAAATGGCCGTCAAGATTCATTCGGGCAAAGCCATAGACCAGGGCGCGGCCGGCGATCTGGATGCGCTTGAGGTCCGCCGACCGCAGCAGGCCCTGCTCCGCCGCCTCAGCCAGCATCCGCTCGGTCAACGCGACCAGTTCGGCATTGTCGCGCGTGAGCTCGGCCGAACTGCCATGGGCGAAATAACGCCCCGTGGAGATGATCTCGAAATGCGCCGGGTTGCGCATTGCCCAGCGCAGATAGGCAAGGCCGAAGGCACGGAAACGGGCCAGCGGGTCGGCGACCGGTGCTTGGCCCAGCCCGGCCTCGATCTCGGTACGAAAGCGCCGCTGCGCCTCCTCGGCCACCGCCGCCATCAATGCATCGCGGTTGGGGAAGTGCCGGAACGGCGCCCCCGGCGACACCGCGGCTCGCCGCGCCGCCTCGCGCACGGAAACCTCGGCGCCCTCGGCAGCAAGTTGCAGCGCAGCGTCGATCAGGACACGCCGGAGGTCGCCGTGATGATAGGGCCGGGCTTCGGGTGTTTGGCGGCGGGCGCGCGGCCTGGGCGTCTGACGGGCGGGCATGGCGCATTCTAGCATCACCCGAACGTGAATGTAAGCAGCGATTACACCGTTGACGATATTGCCGTCCGAAATGTAATCGATGATTACATAATGGAGGAGATTGCCATGTCGCCACGTCAAAGCTGGTTCGAAGGCTGGCGGCTGCTTGCCGCCCTCACCCTGAGCCTGATGGCCCTCAGCCTGTGGATCGCCTCGATGCGGCAGTTCGAGGTCGAGGGCGTACGCATGGTAATCCGATTTACGGCGCACAGCTCGCTGCTCCTGTTCTGCCTCGCCTTCAGCGCCGCGGCGCTGGCGCGACTCTGGCCCAATGCCTGGACGCGATGGCAGCGCCGCAACCGCCGCCATCTCGGCCTGAGCTTTGCGGCTTCCCATGCCATCCATGCGGTTGCGATCGTCACGTTCGCCAAAATGGATCCAGCCGGCTTTGCGGAGGCCACATCGGCCGCCTCCTACATCTTCGGCGGCATCGGCTATGCCTTCATCACCGCCATGAGCGCAACCTCGCTCGACCGCACGGCCGCGCTGCTCGGGCCGCGCGCCTGGCGCGCGTTGCACCTTGTAGGCGGCTACTATCTCTGGTTCCAGTTCATGGTGTCTTTCGGCAAACGCGTGCCGGCGATGCCGCTCTATGCCGCGTTCCTCGTTCCGCTGCTCGCCGTGATGGCGCTGCGGCTGATCGCGATGGCCTCGCGCCCGACCCGCCAGACTGTCGAAGCGCAATAGTACTCGCGCAAGAAGGCGCAGCGGGTGTCGCTTCTTAAGATGAAGTTGCACGCAAGCGTCCCACGGCAAGATCGATCGTGCGATGAGAGAGCAGATGAAGAGCCGCGTATTCGACTATGAAGATGCTCACATTTTGACGGCTGCGAGCTTGGGAGAAGTGCCGAGAAACGACGTGAGACCAAGAATGTGGTTTAAGTGTCAGTTCTTGGTGCTCGGAGGGCACTTCAATTCGCGAAGAATTTGAATGAAGCAGCAATGCTTCGCGCGAGATGAAACGAGATGAAAAGAGCGAGACCGCTGTTTGCGATCTCGCTCAGATATAGTCGCGAAGGTTTAAGAATTAGTTTGGCGAGCGAAGCTTGTGTTTTCGCTCCCGTGTCCCAACGCGGCGTAAGCGATACGCCGCGTCGCTACGGCGACGACTTAGTTCTTGCTCTTGTCGACCAGTGCGCCCTTCTTGATCCAGGGCATCATGTCGCGCAGCTTGGCGCCGACTTCCTCAATCGGGTGCTGGGCGAGCTTGGCGCGGGTCGCCTTGAACGAGGTCTGGTTGACCTTGTTCTCGAGCATCCAGTCGCGGGCGAACTTGCCGGACTGGATGTCGTTGAGCACCCGCTTCATCTCCTTCTTGGTCTCGTCGGTGACGATGCGCGGGCCGGTGACATACTCGCCGTACTCGGCGGTGTTGGAGATCGAGTAGTTCATGTTGGCGATGCCGCCTTCATAGATCAGGTCGACGATCAGCTTCACTTCGTGCAGGCACTCGAAATAGGCCATCTCCGGCGCGTAGCCGGCTTCGACCAGGGTCTCGTAACCGCCCTTGATCAGCTCGACCAGGCCGCCGCAGAGCACCACCTGCTCGCCGAACAGGTCGGTCTCGCACTCTTCCTTGAACGAGGTCTCGATGATGCCGGCGCGGCCGCCGCCGATAGCGGAGGCGTAGGACAGGCCGAGGTCATGGGCGTTGCCGGACGAGTCCTTGGCGATCGCGATCAGGCAGGGCACGCCGCCGCCGCGCTGATATTCCGAGCGTACGGTGTGGCCGGGGCCCTTCGGCGCGATCATCAGCACGTCGAGGTCGGCGCGCGGATCGAGCAGGTTGAAATGGACGTTGAGGCCGTGCGCGAAGACGAGGGCTGCGCCCTTCTTCATGTTGTCGTGCAGGTGCTCGCGATAGATGTCGCCCTGGAGCTCGTCCGGGGTCAGCATCATGACGAGGTCGGCCCATTTGGCGGCTTCGGCGACTTCCATCACCTTGAAGCCGGCGGCTTCCGCCTTCTTGGCCGAGGCCGAGCCCTTGCGGAGCGCGATCGCGACTTCCTTGACGCCGGAATCCTTCAGGTTCAGCGCGTGAGCGTGGCCCTGGCTGCCGTAGCCGACGATGACGACCTTCTTGCCCTTGATCAGGTTCAGGTCGGCGTCGCGATCGTAATAAACACGCATAGTCGTTTCCTCGGGTGTGGGCCAGAATCGGCCGTGGGTCAGGTCTCGGACGGTGAGATTTGCGGATTTCGGGGGCTGTCTAGAGCATTTTCAGCCCCCTGGGAAACCCGTTTCTGCATGGAAATCTGCGGCATCATGCATCCATGAAGACAGGATAGAGCGACGCCAAAAGCAGGATCGCCATCAGGATATTGAAGGCACGGACCAGCCGTTCGGAGGTCAGGACCGGCCGCAGTGCAGTGCCGAAAAAGGCCCAGACCACGGTCGAGACCGTGCCCACGAGCAGGCTGATCAGGGTCTGGATCGCGATGTTGACGGGGAACTGGGCAATCGCCGCATAGGCGGTGATGGTCCCGATCACGATCACCCAGCCCTTGGCATTGATCCACTGGAACATGGCCGCACCCCAGAAGGTCATCGGGCCGCGGCCATCTCCCTCGCCCCGCTTGGCCGGGCCGGAGAAGGCGATCATTGCGGCCAAATAAATCAGGTAGGCGGCGCCGGCATATTTCAAAATGGTCTGCAGGATCGGATAGGCCAAAAACACCGTGCCGAGCCCGAGGCCGACGGTACCGACCATGAAGGCGAAGCCGATAACGATACCGGCGATGTGGGGGATGGTGCGCCGAAAGCCGTAGGTCAGGCCCGAGGCCAGCAGCATGATGTTGTTCGGCCCGGGGGTGAAGTACATCACCACCATAAAGGCGAGGAAGGCATAGAAGAGCGAGTAGGCCATATTCACCTCACGCGGTCTTCGGCAGCGCTTGCGGCCGCTTCGCCAGCACCATCACCGCGATGCCGCCGATCACGGTCAGCATGCCAGCGAGCCGCAACGGGCCGAACTTCTCGCCGAACGCGATGCTGGAGGCGGCCGAGCCGACGAACGGTACGAGCAGCGCGAACGGCACCACTTGCGCAGCCGGATAGTCACGCAGCAGCCGGCCCCACAACCAATAGGCGATGCTTGTGGAGACCGCGCCGATCACCAGCAGGCAGACGAGGCCGGTCAGCGACATATGGATCAGCGACTGCCAGGTCGGCGCCGGCCCGTTTACGACCAGCGCCAACGCGAACAACGGCACTGCGGACGTGAGGCACAGCCAAGCGAACAGATCGAACATCGGCACGCCGCGGGCACCGCGCAACAGGATGTTGCCGACAGCGAAGCTGACAGGAGCGATCATCAGCACTGAGAAAGCAGCGACACTGAAATCATAACCCACGGTGCCACAGATCATCAGCAGGCCGATTGCCGCGATCACGATGCCCAGCGTCTGCGCCGGCGTCGGCCGCTCGCCGAATGCGATCGCGGCCAAGCCGATCGTGAACAGCGCCTGGCTCTGCACGACGACGCTGGTGAGCCCCACCGGCACGCCATGGGCGATGCCATAGGCCTGCGACAAGAACTGGCCGAGGAACAGCGTGAAGCTGATCGCGATCAGGAGCGACCAGGCAATCTTCGGCTTGCGAACGAACAGGCAAGGCACCGCGGCAATGCTGAAGCGCATCGCCGTCATCAGCTCCGGCGAAAACTCGTCGAGCGCAATCCGGCTCGCCACGAAGGCAAGCCCCCAGATGATCGCCACCAGGATGGCGATGAGGATATCGGCCGGCTTCATTGTTGTTCTCGGTTCTGCTCTGTCGTGCAGCCCTGTTGTTCTGGTCTGACCTTGCTCGCCGGCCTTTACGTCGAAGAATTGGGTTTGCGCACGAGATAAGTGCCGTGCATCGGCGCGTGATAGTCGGCCGAAACCAGCGCGAAGCCGACATCGGCCAGCATCCGCTCCATCACCCAGCCAAAGGTGGAGTATTCGTCGCGCATATGCGTCACCACGCTCTCGCGGGAGAAATCGTGGTTCTTGGTGTGGAAGTCCGCCCATTGCTCGACGTCGCGCTCGACCGCGTCGGGCATCGAAGCGTAGACGATATCGCGCAGGTAGAAGGTCGCACCCGGCTTCAGCGCGCGATAGATCCGCGACATTGCCACTGCCTTCCAGAAGTCCGGCAGATGATGCAGCGTGAACTCGCTGACGATCAGATCATAGGATTCCGGCTGATAGGCGAAGCTGAGCAGGCCTGCCGATTGCGTACGCACGGGTGCCTTGCGGTCGCGGGCATAGATCGCGGCGAGCGCCAGCATTGCCGGCGAGATGTCGATGGCGTCGACCTCGGCACCCATCAGTGCAGCTTCGGTCGCCAGCACGCCATTGCCGCAGCCGATGTCGGCAATGCGCCAGCCGCGCTGTACTCCAAGCATTTTCAGCGCGGCGCGCGCCCGCAAATCGGCATCGTCGTGGGCGTCATAGATCGACGCCACCGCGGGCTCGATGCCCATCCGGTTCCGCTCGTTATAGTACCAGTCGCGCGCCAGCATGGCTCACATCCCTTCAGGCCCGCGGCCGATCGCGGCAACGCCCGTGCGCGACACCTCGACAAGGCCGAGCGGGCGCATCAAGTCGATATATTGATTGATCTTGTCGGTATTGCCTGTGATCTCGAACACAAAGCTCTCGGTGGTGGCATCGATCACGCGGGCGCGGAACGCGTCCGCCAGCCGCAGCGCCTCGACGCGGTGATCGCCCTCTCCGCGCACCTTCACCATCGCAAGCTCGCGCTCGATCGAGCGTTTGGTCTGGGTCATGTCGACGACGCGGTAGACCGGGATCATGCGGTCGAGCTGATGCTTGATCTGTTCGATCACCATCGGCGTGCCCGTGGTGACGATGGTGATGCGCGAGAGATGCTTCTGGCTCTCGGTCTCCGAGACCGTGAGGCTCTCGATGTTGTAACCACGCCCTGAAAACAGACCGATGACGCGCGCGAGCACGCCCGGCTCGTTCTGCACAAGCACCGAGAGCGTGTGCGTCTCGGTGGGATCGTGACGTTCCTCGATGAAATAGGCGGATGCGGGCTGGTTCATTATCGTCCCCTCTATTCTCTCGTCACGCCGTCGCTGGCGCATCCGTCCCGACCCAACGGCGGAACAGATCGAAATCGATATTGCCGCCCGAGAGCACGAGACCGACGCGCTTTCCGGACAGCTTGGACTTTTCCTGAAGCGCCGCGGCGAGCGCGGCAGCGCCAGCACCCTCGGCAAGATTGTGCGTATCGGTCCAGTAGGCGCGGATCGCCGTAGCGACCTCGTCGTCGGTGACCTCTACGATGCGCGAGGCGCCCTTGCGGATCAGCGCGAACGCGTCAGCATCCGGAATGCGCGTCGCCATGCCGTCGGCGAGCGTGTTGCTGGTCTCGGTCGTCACGACGTGGCCTGCCGCGAACGAAAGCGCGTAGGACGGCGCCTCGGTCGACTGCACGCCGACGATCTCGGTCTTCAGGCCCAAGAGATCGCGCGCCATGATGCAGCCGCAGATGCCGGAGCCCTGCCCGATCGGAACGTAGAGAATGTCGATATCCGAGGCCGCCCGGAACAGCTCGAGCGCATAGGTCGCAACGCCCAGCACCAGATCGGTGTGGAACGAGGGTACCATGTGAAGTCCGGCGAACTGCGCATGGCGTCCCGCCTCCTCGCGCGCGGCCTGAAAGTCCTCGCCGTGCTCGACAAGCTCGGCACCAAAGGCCCTCATCGCGCGATTCTTCTCGACCGAATTGCCACGGGGCACATAGATCACCGCCGGCACGCCGTGGCGGCTCGCGGCAAAGGCAAGGCTCTGGCCGTGATTGCCGCGTGTCGCCGAGATGATGCCCGGGACGTCCGGCCGCTCGCGCTTCAGCCGTTCGAGATAGACCAGCCCGCCGCGCACCTTGAAGGCCCCGATCGGCGTGTGGTTCTCGTGCTTGACCACCACCTCGGTGCCAAGGCGTTCAGCGAGCAGCGGCCAGCCGCGTGCCGGCGTCGCCGGCACCGCCTGCCCCACGATCGCATGCGCGCGCTCGAGCTCCTTCAGGTCGAACATGGCCTCACACCAGCGCCTTGCCGCCGGCAAATGCCTTTGCCGTGGCCTCGTCGTTGGCCTGCTCCGGCAACAGCATCTCGTTATGCGCCTTGCCGGAGGGGATCATCGGGAAGCAGTTTTCCAGCGCGGCGACGCGGCAGTCGAACAGCACCGGGCGCTTGACCGAGATCATCTCCTGGATGGCGCCGTCGAGATCTGAAGGCTTGTGCACCTGGATGCCGACGCCGCCATAAGCTTCCGCGAGCTTGACGAAATCCGGCAGCGCCTCGGAGTAGGAATGCGACAGCCGGTTGCCATGGAGCAGTTGCTGCCACTGCCGCACCATGCCCATGTACTGGTTGTTCAGGATGAAGATCTTGATCGGCAGCTCGTACTGCACCGCCGTCGACATCTCCTGCATCGTCATCTGCACCGAGGCGTCGCCTGCGATGTCGATGACGAGGCTGTCCGGGTGCGCCACCTGCACACCGACCGCGGCCGGCAGGCCGTAGCCCATGGTGCCGAGACCGCCCGACGTCATCCAGCGATGCGGCTCCTCGAAGCCGAAGAACTGCGCCGCCCACATCTGGTGCTGACCGACCTCGGTCGTGATGTAGGTATCCTTGCCACGCGTCGCCTCGAACAGGCTCTGGATCGCGTGCTGCGGCAGGATGACGTCGTTGCTCTTCCTGTAATAGAGCGAGTTGCGGGCGCGCCACTGTGTGATCTGCTGCCACCACGCCTTGACGTCGGGCCTCTTCGCCTCGGCCTTGAACACCTGGAGAATGTCGCCGAGGATATTGCCGCAATCGCCGATGATCGGCACGTCGACCCGGATGTTCTTGTTGATCGAGGACGGATCGATGTCGATGTGGATCTTCTTCGAGCCCGGCGAGAACGCATCGACGCGGCCGGTGATGCGGTCGTCGAAGCGCGCGCCGACGCACAGCATGACGTCGCAATCATGCATGGTCATGTTGGCTTCGTAGGTGCCGTGCATGCCGAGCATGCCGAGCCAGTTCTTGCCCGAGGCCGGATAGGCGCCCAGGCCCATCAGCGTCGAGGTGATCGGGAAACCGGTGACCTCGACCAGTTCGCGCAACAGCTTGGTCGCCTCGGGACCGGAATTGATGACGCCGCCACCGCTGTAGATCACGGGGCGCTTGGCATTGGCGAGCAGCGCCACCGCCTTGCGGATCTGCGTCGCATCGCCCTTCACCCGCGGCGCATAGGAGCGGTGCACGTCGGACTTGCGCGGCGGATGATAGGTGCCGGTCGCGAACTGCACGTCCTTCGGCACGTCGACCAGCACCGGGCCCGGACGGCCCGTGGTCGCAACGTAAAACGCCTCGTGCAGGACCTTGGCGAGATCGTTGACGTCGCGCACCAGCCAGTTGTGCTTGGTGCAGGGGCGCGTGATCCCGACGGTATCGCATTCCTGGAACGCGTCGTTGCCGATCAGATGCGTCGGCACCTGGCCGGAGATGCAGACCAGCGGGATCGAATCCATCAACGCGTCGGTCAGCGGCGTCACCATGTTGGTGGCGCCGGGCCCCGAGGTCACCAGCGCAACACCCGGCTTGCCGGTCGAACGCGCATAGCCCTCGGCGGCGTGGCCTGCCCCCTGCTCGTGGCGAACCAGGATGTGCTGGATTTCACTCTGCTGGAAGATCTCGTCATAGATCGGAAGCACCGCACCGCCGGGATAGCCGAAGATGTCGGTCACGCCGTGATCGATGAGCGCGCGGACGATCATCGCGGCGCCGGTCATCTGGTTCGGATCGTGGCTCTTGTCACTCATTGGCTTGCTCCGGATGCGCTGTTGTCAGCGGCTTCGTTCGTGTCTGGTTCGGGAAATAAAAAAGGCCCCGAAGAGGGCCCATGCACACCGCCTGTCATGTGGATGGCAGCTAGCCACCCCCGGCGGTGTGCCTGGGTACGACGGCGATAAGGAGTTTGGTAATAATGTTACGCATGGCAGGTGCCCAGCTTCCCAAAGGTTGCGCGAAACATAGCGGCCAGAGCCCGGATGTCAAGGCAATGCGGCCGTTCCCGCGCGATTTTGGCAGTGTAGCGGTGTTCCCGGGGTTCGGCGAGAGGGAAATTCGGGAACCCGGACACAAATGCGCGTCAGCCGGGGTCCCGCGCCGCGTTCACGGCGGCCGACAGCCATCCCCTCGCCTCCTCCGGCTTGACCCATTCGAACTCGGGCAATTGGTGCCGGAACCAGGTGAATTGGCGCTTGGCGTAGTGGCGGGTGTCGGCTCGGCCGATGGTGGCGGCCTCCTCCAGGCTGAGTTCGCCGCGCAGGTGCCGGATCAACGCCGGTACGCCATGGGCCTTCATGGCCGGCAACAGCGGATCGAGGCCGCGAGCCGCGAACCGCTCGACCTCGGTCAACGCGCCGGCGCCGAGCATGGCGTCGAAGCGGGCATCGATGCGGGCATAGAGCTCGTCGCGCTCGGGAGCGAGGAACACCGCGCGAAAACTGTCCTTCGGCAACAGCGGCGGCTCGCCCTCGCGGTGCCAATCGAGCAGCGAGCGCCCGGTCGCCTCGATCACTTCGAGCGCGCGCGCGATGCGGGTGCGATCGCGCAGGTTCAATCGCTTGGCCGCGCGCGGATCACGGCGCGCGAGTTCGGAGTGCAGCGCCTCGACGCCGTTCCGCTCCAGCCGCGCGCGCACGCCCTCGCGAACCCCGGCAGGGATCGGCGGCACCACGGAGAGACCCGCCGTCAGCGCCTTGAAATAGAGCCCGGTGCCGCCGATGAAGATCGGCAGTCGCCTCTGCTCTTGCGCTTCTCCCAGCGCGTTCGCCGCGTCGCTCACCCAGGCGCCGGCGGAAAAATTCACGGCCGCGTCGACATGGCCATAGAGGCGGTGCGGTACCCGCGCCTCCTCAGCCCCTGTGGGGCGTGCCGTGATGATGCGCAGGTCGCGATAGACCTGCATGGAATCGGCATTGATGACGACGCCGCCGGTGGCAAGCGCGAGCTCCAGCGCCAGCGCCGACTTGCCGCTGGCGGTCGGGCCTGCGATAAGCACGGCCTTGCCAACATGCCTTCTGCCGACTTGCCCCTCGCTCACGAAAACCTCAAATGTCCCTCGTCGCCACGCTGATCTGCAATCCCAACAATCCCGCGCTCGATAGCACCATCGTCGACGGCGCCCGCGCCGTGCTGCCCCAGGCGCTACCTGCGCACTGGCTGTTCGACGGGGTTGCGGTCGACATTCCCTTCGGCGCCGACAGTAACCTCGAAGGCGACCGTCACGCCATTGAACAGCGGTTGCGCGAACTCCGCGGCGACCTGCCCATCGACATCGTCGTGCAGCCGGCCGGCTTCCGGCGCAAGAGGCTTTTTCTCGCCGACATGGATTCCACCATGATTGGTCAGGAATGCATCGACGAGCTTGCCGATTTTGCCGGGCTGAAGGCGCATGTCGCCTCTATCACCGAACGCGCGATGCGCGGCGAGATCGAGTTCGAGCCGGCGCTGCGCGAGCGCGTCGCGCTGCTGAAGGACCTGCCCGTCGGCGTTGTCGACAAGGTGCTGGCCGAACGCATCACCCTGACCCCGGGCGGCCGCGAGGTGGTAGCGACCATGCGCGCGCACGGCGCCTATGCCTGCCTCGTCTCCGGCGGCTTCACGCTGTTCACCAAAGCTGTTGCCGCCAAGATCGGCTTCCAGGAGAACCGCGCCAACGAGCTCGTTGTGCGTGACGGCAAGTTCACCGGCGAGGTGAAGGAGCCGATCTTGGGCCGCGCCGCAAAGCTCGCGACGCTGGTGGATTTGATGGAGTCGTTCGATCTCGACGACATCGACTCGGTCGTCGTCGGCGACGGCGCCAATGATCTGGCGATGATCCAGGCGGCGGGGCTGGGAGTTGCGTATCACGCCAAGCCGGCCGTGGCGGCTGCCGCGGCGGCACGGATCGACCATGGCGATCTCACCGCACTGTTGTATGCGCAGGGGTATCGGCGGGACGAGTTTGTGGAGGGCTAACGTCCTCTCCGTCGTCATGCCCGGGCTTGTCCCGGTCATCCACGTCTGAGTCTGTCCGCGCGGCAAAGGCGTGGATGGCCGGGTCAAGCCCGGGCATGACGAGAGGCGAGCAGCCTGCCTTACTGCACGCTCAGCGCCACGAACCGTAGTTCGCCATCGCCATTCGAGACCAGCAGCAGCACGGACTTCTTGCCGTCCTTCTTGAGCTGATCGACCCGCTTCTGGATGTCGGCGCCGCTGGAGACGGCCTCCTGCGCGACCTCGACGATGACGTCGCCGGCGGAGAGCCGCTTCTCGGCGGCGTCCGAATTGGCGTCGACATTGGTGACGACCACGCCCTTGACGGTGTCCTTGATCTTGTAGCGCGTGCGCAAATCCTTGCTGATCGTCGCGAGATCCAGGCCGAGCGCCTTCTGCGTCACCGGCTTCTCTGGCGCGGGCTCGTCGGTCTTCACCGCGGCCTGCACCTTGTCCGGATCCTGCAGGCGGCCGAGCGTGACCTTCTTGGTCTGCTCTTCGCCCTTGCGGATGATGACGACGTCGACCTCCTTGCCAACCGCAGTGTCGGCGACGACGCGGGAGAGATCCTTCGGGTCCTTGATGTCCTTGCCGTCAAACTTGACGACGACATCGCCGGGCTCGATGCCGGCAGGCTTCGCCGGGCCCTTGTCGTCGATACCGGCGACCAGTGCGCCGCGCGGCGGCTTGATGTTGAGGCTTTCGGCGATCTCGTCGGTGACGCTCTGGATGCGGACGCCGAGCCAGCCGCGCCGCAATTCGCCGAACTGGCGGAGCTGGTCGACCACGCCCGCGACCGTCTTCGACGGCACGGCGAAGCCGATGCCGATCGAGCCGCCGGAGGGCGAGATGATCAGCGTGTTGACGCCGACGACGTCGCCATCGAGGTTGAACAACGGGCCGCCGGAATTGCCGCGGTTGATGGCGGCGTCGGTCTGGATGTAGCTGTCATAGGGCCCCGACGAGATGTCGCGGTTCTTGGCCGAGACGATGCCGGCCGTCACGGTGCCCCCTAGGCTGAAGGGGTTGCCGATCGCGACCACCCAGTCGCCAAGGCGCAGCTTGTCGGAGTCACCGAACTTCACCGAAACCAGCGGCTTCGGCGGCTTGAACTTCAGCACGGCAAGGTCGGTCTTCTTGTCGACGCCGACCAGCTCGGCCTTGATCTTGCTGCCGTCGTTGAGAATGACGTTGATCTCGTCGGCGTCCGCAATGACGTGATTGTTTGTCACGACGACGCCGGAGGTGTCGATGATGAAGCCGGAGCCGAGCGAGTTGGTCTTGCGCGGCGGGCCGTTGCCGTTATCGCCGCCCTTGCTGCCGCCACCGGGGCCGCGACGGTTCTTGAAGAAGTCGTCGAAGAATTCCTCGAAGGGCGAGCCGGGCGGCAGTTGCGGCATGGTGTTGCTGCCGCCGCCACCCTTGGCTTCGACGGTCTGCGAGGTCGAGATGTTGACGACCGCGTCGATCACCTTCTCGGCGACGTCGGCGATGCCCTCCGGTCCGCGCGCATGGGCCGGCGAACCGAAAGCGCTGAAAGCGCCGAAGGCGAGCGCGGCCAGCCCAAATCGCAAGCGGATCGGGCGCAAGCGGGACGGGGCAATGATGGCAGCGGTCATTGTGGTCTCCAGAGAAAAGGATTCGACGCCAAGGATTCGCCCGAAGACTGCGCTCGAACAGGGGGACGGCGCAAGCACGGACCTTAACCGGCCTCAAGACCCGGACAATACGGCGAAAACCGGCCCTTCGCCTTCACTTTGGCGTTGGTGCAGCCCTCTAAATGGGCCGCCGCATAACCCAGATCAGGATCAATCCGGCGACAGCCGAACCGATCCCGACCGCGCGCAGGATGTTGTCCGGCGTGGCGATTGCGCTCTTCATCGCTTTGCGCATCCAGGCGGGACTTGCCGCGAACATCAAGCCTTCCAGCACGAACAGGATGCCTAAGCCGATGAGGAAGTCGGCGAACGCAATGGACCTCATCGGATTGGAACCTCCCGTTATGCTGTTCTTGTCTGGACGAAGGGCGGCAGAAGTGCCGCCCTAGGTCTAGCTTACGGCTTCGCCGGTGTCTCGGTCGCCGTCTTTCCGCTCGGGTTACCGAAATAGCGGAAGAAATTCGAATCCGGCCGCAGCAGGAAACGGGTGTCGCTCGCCTTCAGCCCGTTCTCATAGGCCGTCATCGACCGGTAGAAGGCGAAGAAGTCAGCATCCTTGCCGTAAGCTTCGGCGAACAGACGGTTGCGCTCGGCGTCACCCACGCCGCGCGTCTGCTCGGCGGTCGAGTTCGCTTCGGCAATGATTACGGTTGCCTCGCGATCGGCCTTGGAGCGGATCTCCTGCGCCTTCTGACCGCCCTGCGCGCGGAACTCGGCCGCTTCGCGCTGACGTTCGGTCTGCATGCGCTGGTAGACCGCCTGGCTGTTCTGCTCCGGCAGATCGGCGCGCCGGATCCGGACGTCGACGACCTCGATGCCGTAGCCGTCGGCTTCGTGGTCCAGCTGCTCGCGGATGCGCCCCATCAGCTTCTCGCGCTCATCACGCACCACGGTGATGAAGTTGACCTCGCCGAGCACGCGGCGCAACGCCGCGTTCAGCAGCGATGTGAGCTGGAGGTTGGCGGCCTGAATGGAACCCACGCTCTGATAGAAGCGCAGCGCGTCCTTGATGCGGTAGCGCGCAAAAGCGTCGACCACGAGGCGCTTCTGGTCGGACGCAATGACCTCCTGCGACGGGTTCTCGAGGTCGAGGATCCGCTTGTCGATGTTGATCACGGAATTCCAGGGCGCCTTGAAGTGCAGCCCGGGATCGGTGACGACGTCGACCGGCTTACCGAATTGCAGCACGATGGTCTGCTCGGTCTGTTGCACCGTGAACAGCGACATGTAGGCGACGATCAGGACCAGGAGAAGCCCGAGAAGCGCGACGATACCTGTAACCGGAGACCTCATCGGGTGCCTCCGCTCGACTGCTGGCCGGTCGTGGCGGGCCGCTTGGCCGTCAATTCGCTGAGCGGGAGATAGGGCACGACGCCCTGGCCCGAGGAGCCTCCGTCATAAATCAGCTTGTCGGAGCCGCCGAGGACGCGCTCCATCGTCTCCAGATAGATCCGTTCACGCGTCACGTCGGGCGCCTTCTTGTATTCCTCGTACACCTTCAGGAAGCGCGAGCTTTGGCCCTTGGCCTCGGCAACCGCCTGCTCCTTGTAGCCTTCGGCCGCCTGGATGATCTGCGCCGCGCGGCCGCGCGCGTCCGGCACGACCTTGTTGGCGTAGGTCTGCGCTTCGTTCTGCAACTGCTCGAGATTGGCGCGCGCCGCCTGCACGTCGCGGAACGCATCGATCACCTGTGCAGGCGGGTCGACCTTCTGCATCTGCACCTGGGCGATCTGGATGCCGGCGCCGTAGCCGTCGAGTGTCCTCTGCATCAGGTCCTGCACCGTGGTTTCGGTCTGCGTCCGCGCTCCAGTCAGGATCGGCTGGATGTTGGAGCGGCCGATCACCTCGCGCATCGCGCTTTCGGCGACCGCCTTCACGGTGCCCTCGGGATTCTGGATATTGAAGAGGAAGTTGCCGACGCCGTTGGGCTTGATGCGCCACAACACGGTGAAGTCGACATCGACGATGTTCTCGTCGCCGGTCAGCATCAGGCTCTCTTCCGGCACGTCGCGGATCGAGCGGCCGCGCCGGGCCGGATCGTCGATCAGCGTCATGCCGATGGAAATGGTGGACACGCGCAGCGCCTTCGGCAGCAGCACTGTCTCGATCGGATAGGGCAGATGATAGTTCAGGCCGGGGTCTACGGTGCGCACGTGCTTGCCAAAGCGCAGCACGACGCCCTGCTCTTCAGACTGCACGCGGAAGAAGCCCGACAGCAGCCAGAGCGCGATGATGATGAGCAGGATCAGCGTGATGCCGATGCCGGAGAAATAGCCGCCCGGCATGATCTGCTGGAGGCGGTCCTGACCGCGGCGCAGAAGGTCTTCCAGATCCGGCGGCCTCGGCCCGACCGGTTGCGGGCCTGAGCCCCACGGTCCTTTCGGACCCGAGCCCCACGGGCCACCGCCCTGATTCTTCCACGGCATTCGACGCTCTCCTCGGCAGACCGGGACTAGAACTTAGCCGGCCCGCATTGTCCGGTCCGGCTTTATAGGGGACCGAAAGGACCCTTACAACGCAAGCCTGACCGCCCCACGAGCTATGCTCGGGCGCGGAAAAGTCAATGTAAACATTGGCGAATGCAGTTAATGGGGCAGCCGCCGACGATATGTCACATAGGAGAAGTCGGCGCTGTCGTCCGCGCCGGCCGGATGACGCTCGCGGCTCGTTTCCTCCCACTCTGCCTTATCGATGTCCAAATGTGTGTCGCCATCGGGCCGCGCGTGCACTTCCGTCACTTCGAGGCGATCGGCGCGATCGAGCCATTGCCGGTAGATCTCGGCGCCGCCGATCACGGCGATCTCGGCGACCGAACGCCGCAGGGCATCGCCGCGCGCAACCACGTCCGCATCTGCGTTCGATATCGTGACGACCGCGCCAGCTGCGCGATAGCCCGCGTCGCGCGTGACGACGATGTTGGTACGGCCGGACAGCGGCCGGCGCAGGGATTCAAACGTCTTGCGGCCCATGATCACGGGCCTGCCGATCGTGAGCGCCTTGAAGCGCTGCATGTCGGATTTCAGCCGCCACGGAATCGCGCCACCTGCGCCGATGACGCCGTTTTCCGCAATCGCAACCACGAAGACGATCTCCATCAGGTGTCATTCCCCGCGAGCCGCGCCAGCGCAGGACCCGTGACGCGGCACAGCGTCCAGTCGTCCATCATCACGGCGCCGAGCGATTTGTAGAACGCGATCGACGGCGCGTTCCAGTCGAGCACCGCCCATTGCAGGCGCGACCAGCCATTCTCGACGCATTCCTGCGCCAAATAGACCAGCAGCGCCTTGCCGAGGCCCCTGCCCCGATGCGACGGCCGCACAAACAGATCTTCGAGATAGAGGCCGTGGCGGCCGCTGAAGGTGGAGAAATTGACGAACCACACCGCAAAGCCGACCGGCTCGCCATCCCACTCGGCAATCGCGCAATAGAGCCGCGGATCGACGCCGAACAACGCATCACCGATCATCGCCTCGGTCGCTTCAACCTCGTGCGACAGCTTCTCGTACGCGGCGAGCTCGCGGATGAACGAAAGAACGAGCCCGGCTTCGCCGGAACGCGCGCGTCGGATGTTGAGAGACATCGGTGCTAGACCGCAACTGCCGCCTTGATGTGCGGATGCGGATCGTAGCCGACGAGCTCGAAATCCTCGTAGCGGAAGGAGAAGATGTCCTTCACATCAGGATTGATCCGCATCACCGGCAGCGCGCGCGGGGCGCGCGCGAGCTGGAGCCGTGCCTGTTCCAGATGGTTGGAATAGAGATGGGTGTCGCCGAACGAATGCACGAAATCGCCGGGCTTCAGGCCCGTGACCTGCGCCACCATCATGGTGAGCAGCGCGTAGGAGGCGATGTTGAAGGGCACGCCGAGAAACACGTCGGCCGAACGCTGATAGAGCTGGCACGACAGCTTGCCGTTGGCGACATAGAACTGGAACAGGCAGTGACACGGCGGCAGCGCCATCTTGTCCACTTCGGCCGGATTCCAGGCCGAGACGATCAGGCGGCGCGAGTCCGGATTGCGCTTGATCATGTCGACCACGTTCGCGATCTGGTCGATGCTGCGACCGTCCGGCGCCGGCCAGGAGCGCCATTGATGACCGTAGACCGGACCGAGATCGCCATTGGCGTCCGCCCACTCGTCCCAGATCGTGACGCCGTTGTCCTTGAGATATTTGATGTTGGTGTCACCCTTCAGGAACCACAGCAGCTCATGCACGATCGCCTTCAGCGGCAGCCGCTTGGTGGTCAGCATCGGGAAGCCGGCGGAGAGATTGAAGCGCATCTGATGGCCGAACACCGACAGCGTGCCGGTGCCGGTCCGGTCGGTCTTCTCGGCGCCGTCTGAAAGAATCCGCTCGAGCAGGTCCTGATACTGGTGCATGTGCCAAAAACCTTAGGGAATACGGCAGCCTTTGGGAGGACGGCGAACTTAACGGCCGGCCCCGCGCTGCAACAGCGGCGATTCGCCGGTTCGCACAGATTATACCCGGAAAACTGAGCATTCCGGGTGCAAACGACAAGGGGTGGAACTCGCGTCCCGCCCCCTCGCCTATCGGCTTGATTGTGCTGATTAACTTGCCGGCTTGAGCACCGGGCTCCACTTTGCGATCTCGCTCTTCACGAGGGTCGCGAGGGCCTCCGGCGTGCGCTCCGCGGGACCCGGGATGACGCTGCCGAGCTCGAGCAGGCGCTTTCGCACCGTCTCGTCGTCGAGCGCCTTGATGGCGGCAGCGTTCAGGCTTGTCACGATCGCGGGCGAGGTTCCCTTGGGCGCGAACATGGCGTTCCAGGCCTGGGCCTGGAACGCGGACAGCCCCGCTTCCGCCGTCGTCGGCACGGTCGGCAGCGACGGATTGCGCTCCGGCGTAGCGATCGCATAGGCCTTGATGGTGCCGGCATTGATCTGCGGCACGGCGTTGACGATCTGGTCGCACATGTAATCGACCTGGCCCGCCACCAGCGCGTTCATCGCCGGTCCGGTGCCGTTGAAAGGCACGCCGACCGGCTTGATGTCGAGGATGGAGTGCAGCAGCTCGCAGGACACATGCGAGACCGAACCGACGCCGGCATGCGCCGCGTTGACCTTCTCGGCGTTGGCCTTCACGTAAGTCACGAACTCCTTGAGGTCCTTCGGCGGAAAATCCTTGCGCGCCAGGATCAGGATCGGCGTGCCCGCGAGCAGCGCGATCGGCTCAAAGTCCTTTTCGGGATGATAGGCGAGCTTCGGATAGAGCGGCACCGAGGCGGCATGCGTGCCCATATGCCCGGTGATCAGCGTATAGCCATCGTTGGCCGCGCGCGCGGCGCGCGTGGTTGCGGTGGTGCCGCCGGCGCCGACGACGTTCTCGATGATGATGCTCTGCCCAAGCGTCTGCGCCATGTGCGACGTGACGATGCGCGCGACGACGTCGGTCGGACCGCCGGCCGCGAACGGCACGATCATGGTGATGCTGCGGGTCGGATAGGTCTGCGCGTGAGCCGGTGCGACAAAGCCGCACAGCGATGCGAGCGCCGCGGCACATGCGGTCGCGGCAAGCGCGCGAATAGAAGTCATCTCGATCCCCTTGTCGGTCTCTTGCGCCACAAACAAAAATGCCGGCCTTACGGCCGGCATTTTCATTTCACGAAGCTGTCGTCCAAGTCGATTGGACTTCCGAATGCGACGCGCCGACGCAGGCGCGGCGACGACGCAGGGCGCGGCGCGATCAGCTCTCGGATTCGGTGAACACCTCGTCGCGCTTGGTCCGCAAGAAAGGTAGCACCGTGAGCACCAGCAGGAAGGCCGCGATCGCCAGCAGCACGGCCGACAACGGACGCGTCAGGAACACGGTCCAGTCGCCGCGCGAGATCAGCAGCGCGCGGCGCAGGTTCTCTTCCATCAGTGGTCCGAGCACCATGCCGAGCAGCAGCGGCGCCGGCTCGAAATCGTGCTTGATCAGCCAATAGCCGACGAGGCCGAACACGCCGGCGAGGATGACGTCGACCGGCGCGTTGTTCACCGAGTAGATGCCGATCGCGCAGAAGATCACGATCGAGGGGAACATCAGCCGGTACGGCACGCGCAACAGCCGCACCCAGATTCCGACCAGCGGCAGGTTGATGATGATCAACATCAGATTGCCGATCCACATCGAGGCGATCATGCCCCAGACGAGGTCCGGCTGCTTCTGCATCACCTGCGGACCCGGCACGATGCCATGAATGGTCATCGCACCGACCATCAGCGCCATCACCGCGTTCGGCGGGATGCCGAGCGTCAGCAGCGGGATGAACGAGGTCTGCGCCGCGGCGTTGTTGGCGCTTTCCGGCGCCGCCACACCCTCGATCGCACCGCGGCCGAATCGCGACGGGTCCTTGGCGATCTTCTTCTCGAGCGTGTAGGCCGCAAACGACGCGATCACCGCGCCGCCGCCCGGCAGGATGCCGAGGATCGAACCGAGGATGGTGCCGCGCACGATCGCAGGCGCCGAGTCGACCAGGTCCTTCCTGGTCGGCATCAAGCCGGTGATCTTCTGCTGCACGAGATCGCGGTTCATCTCGGCGCCGGCGTCGAGGTTGCGGATGATCTCGGCAAAGCCGAACACGCCCATCGCTACGGTCGCAAAGCCGAGGCCGTCGGCAAGCTCCGGAATGTTGAAGGCCATGCGCGAGGCGCCGGTCTCGATGTCCGAGCCGACCATCGACAGCAACAGGCCGAACACGATCATCGCGATCGCCTTCAGCACCGAACCCTTGGCCAGCACGACCGCAAAGATCAGGCCGAGAACCATCAGCGAAAAATATTCGGCCGGACCGAACGCCAGCGCGAGCTTGGTCAGCGGCGCACCGAGCACGGCGATGAGGACGGTCGCGACGCAGCCAGCGAAGAACGAGCCGATCGCGGCGATCGCCAGCGCCGGGCCGGCGCGGCCCTGCTTGGCCATCGCGTGGCCGTCGATCGCGGTGACGACCGATGTCGCCTCGCCGGGTATGTTGACCAGGATCGATGTGGTCGAGCCGCCATACTGGGCGCCGTAATAGATGCCGGCGAGCATGATCAGCGCGCCGACCGGCGGCAGTCCGAAGGTGATCGGCAGCAGCATCGCGACGGTTGCGATGGTGCCAATGCCCGGCAGCACGCCGACCAGCGTGCCGACGAGGGCGCCGATTAGGCACATCAGAAGATTGATCGGAGAGAATGCGACGGCAAAACCGTGAGCGAGGTTGGCGAAGAGCTCCATGACAGCCTCACTGAACCAGGAAACGCGGGAACATCGGCATCGGCAGCCCGAGCACGTAGGGGAATAGTAGCGCGCAGCCGAGCGTCAGGCAGGCGCCGACGATGATCGTTTCGATCCAGCGCGTCTCATGCGTGCCCATCGCCGCGATCAGGAAGCTCGTGAATGCCGAAACCACCACCCCGAGCGGACGGATCGCCAGAGCGAAGAAAACGATCGAGGCCATCACGAACAGCGGCCCGCGCCAGGAATAATGCGCCATCGCCGGTCCGTCGGTCAGCAGTCCCGTCAATGCGATGCCGGCGCCAAGCGCCACGAGAAGCCCGCCGAACATGCGCGGCGCCGTGCCTGCGCCAAAGGAGAAGCCGCGCATCCCCTGCAAATCGCTGGAGGCCCACAGCGCGAACAGGGCGAGCGCCATCAGAACGATCCCGCCGACATAGTCCTGAGCCGACCTGATCGTCATGAAGATGGTGAGGATCGCCACCACAAACAGCGGATAGGAATAGATCAGCGCCAGCAGCACATCGGATGACGCCTTCTTGGTGTCACCACCGGCCGCGCCGAGCAACGCAGCGGGGCCGCCAACAACCAGCGCGGTGGCGTGGCTGATCAGGACGGTGGCCGGGCCGCGCCCGACGCCCCAGCCAAAGATCGTCCCGATCGACCAGATGAATTCGAAAATCTGCGGCGCGAGCGCCAGCAGGCAAAACCCGATCGCCACCGACGTGTTTCGTATGGTTGTCGCCGAGTGGCCCATTGTATCGGCCATGCATGTCTCCTCCGCGACCCGTAAGTCACGAGCACTGTTGTTCTAATCGGCTGGAAAATGGATCCCCCGCCCGGATCACTGCCTAGCGATTTTCATCACACAATGCCAGCAAAACCCAACAATCCCCCGATGAGCAGGAGCCACAGCGGATTGATGCGCGAGACAGAGGCGATCACCGCAACCGTCACGGTCAGAAGCAGCGCAGCAATGGTGCGATCGGTCGACTGGGCCAGGATCAGGGCACTGGCCGCCATCAATCCGATCGAGAGCGGAACCAGTGCAGCCTGAATCAGGCCGGGCCAGCGCGATTGGCTCGGCCGGTTCAGGAGCCGGCTGACATAATAGGCAAGCAGCGCCGTCGGCAGGCACATCGCCAGCGTCGCCGCCAACGCGCCCGGAATGCCGGCAACGGCATAGCCGATCAATGTGACGATCAGGACATTGGGACCGGGCGAGAGCTGCGCGATCGCATAGGCGTCGGCAAACTGCTTGTCGGTCATCCAGTGATGCACGTCGACCGCGATGCGGTGCATCTCGGGCACCGCCGCCGCGGCGCCGCCGACAGCGAACAGCGACATCAGACCAAAGGTGGAGATCAGCGCCCAGATCGGGCTCTCGCTGTTCATGCTGCTACCTTCCGTCGCAGGATGAAGGTCACGGCGATGCTGAGGGGGATCGCGACCAGCAGCACCGCCTGGAGCGGCAACCGGAGCACGCCGATGGCTGTGAACACCGCAATCATCAGGATGAGCGCGGCGGCATCCATTCGCTTGAACAGCGGCGTCATCATGCGGAAGACCACCGCGATCAACAGGCCGACCGCGGCGCAGGAGATGCCCGCGAGGCTGCGGCGCAGCACGTCGACATCGCCGAAATGGGCGTAGATGATCGCGAGCACGGTCATGATCAGCGTCGGCGGCAGCAGCAGCCCCGTAAAAGCGGCAACGCCGCCGGCGATCCCACGCAGCCGCGACCCGAACACCATCGACAAATTGACGATGTTGGGCCCGGGCAGGAAATGGCAGAGCGCGAAGGTCTCGTTGAACTCGTCCGCCGTCATCCAGCGGTGCCGATCGACGATGGCGTGCCGGGCAAACACCAAGACCCCGCCGAAACCGGCCAGTGACATCCGGGCGAAGGCCAGGAACAGCGCGAGCAGGCCGGGCGGTGGGGCGTGGGTGGCGGGAATATCCGGCTCTTGGGCGGCCGGTGCTGAATCCAGGGACATGCCAACAGCTTAGAACGCGGGCCGCAGCCCGGCCAAGGCTGTCCGGAACCTATCCAAAGGGAACAGCGCCGTGCCCGCGCCAAACCCCTGTCTTTCTAAACCTTTGCCCCCTATATTGGGGGTGCCGGTTCGCCGGCTATGGAAATAAACGGTCGTCGTAATAAACCATTCGGACCCGGGGGCGGTACCCGGCGCCTCCACCAAAGCCCTCCGATTGACGGGCTTCAGCCTGCCGAAAGGCGGGCTTTGGCGGGGGCGAAATAGGATCGACGAGGGCGTAAAGGGCGTTCTTTTTCTCGGTATTGTTCCGCCGTTATCGGGCTATGCAATAGTTGCCAACGACAACTTTGCTCCGGTTGCTCAGGCTGCGTAACGCAGTTTGAAAGACCATTCTGAAGTCCTAACGGGTTAAGCTCCGTTAGGCGGGGTTCGGAGGCACCTGGCAACAGAAGCCTCCACTTACCTCTTATTTCCTTCCCGGCGGGGACTCCTGCTGACCCGTCAGGCGCGGTACTATTGCGGCTTGGCGAGTCGGGCCGGCAGGGCCAGTCTCCTGGAATGCAACAGGACCACCATGGCGACCGATCATATCCGATACGATGTGCTGGCCCGCGACGCGCTGCGCGGCGTGCTGCGCAAGGTGCTGACCGATGCCGCGTCCCATGGACTGCCGGGCGAGCACCATTTCTTCATCACCTTCGTCTCGAAGGCCGAGGGCGTGAAGATCTCGTCGCGGCTGCTCGCGCAGTATCCGGAAGAGATGACGATCATCCTCCAGCACCAGTTCTGGGATCTGACCGTGCTCGAAGACCGCTTCGAGGTCGGCCTGTCCTTCGGCGGCATTCCGGAGCGGCTGATCGTGCCGTTCAGCGCCATCAAGAGCTTCCTCGATCCGTCCGTGAAATTCGGCCTCCAGTTCGAGACCGCCGACGTCGCCGAAGTCGCGCCTGAGACCTTGCAGGCGGCCCCCGCTGCGTCGGCCGTATCGGTGCCCGCGCCCGCCGGCGAGAAGGCGGAGACCGCGGAAGAGCCGACCCCGCCGAGCCAGGGCGGCGCCGAAGTCGTGCGGCTCGATCGTTTCCGCAAGAAATGATCCAGGTTGGGCGCGAGACCGTCGCGCCCGACCAAACTGTCTATATAGAAGAGCATATGAAGAGACCGCGCGGTGTTTCGCGCGGCAGAATGGATGTGCTCATGGCCAAGACTGCCGGCTCAAAGACTGCCCGCTCAAAGACCGCCCGCCCGTCAAGCTCCGCGACCCGTATCGAGACCGACAGCTTCGGTCCAATCGAGGTCCCCTCCGATCGCTATTGGGGGGCGCAGACCGAGCGCTCGCGCCAGAATTTTCGCATCGGCATCGATCGCATGCCGATCTCGCTCGTGCACGCGCTGGGCATCGTCAAGCTTGCCGCCGCACAGTCCAACCAAGAGCTCGGCCTGCTCGACCAGCGCCGCGCCAATGCCATCATCCGCGCCGCGCGCGAGGTGATCGAGGGCAAGCTGGACGATCATTTCCCGCTGGTGGTGTGGCAGACCGGCTCAGGCACCCAGAGCAACATGAACCTCAACGAGGTCATCGCCAACCGCGCCAATGAGCTCTTGGGCGGCGAGCTCGGCACCAAGAAGCCGGTGCATCCGAACGATCACGTCAACATGAGCCAGTCGTCGAACGACTCGTTTCCCACCGCGATGCATATCGCGGCCGCGGGCCGCATCACCGCCGACCTCGTTCCCGCGCTCGGCGAGCTGCACCGGGCGCTGCGCGAGAAGGAGAAAGAATTCGCCAGGATCGTCAAGATCGGCCGCACCCACACCCAGGATGCGACGCCGCTGACGCTCGGCCAGGAATTTTCGGGCTATGCCGCCCAGGTCGAAAGCGGCATCGCGCGGCTCAAGGTCGCGGTGAAGGATCTCTATCCGCTGGCGCAGGGCGGCACCGCCGTCGGCACCGGCCTCAATTCGAGCCCTCGCTTCGCAAAGCTGTTCGCCAAGCACGTGGTCGGGATCACGAAATTGCCCTTCACCAGCGCCGCCAACAAATTCGAGGCGCTGGCCTCCAACGACGCCTATGTGCTGGTGCACGGCGCCATCAATTCGGTGGCGACGGGACTGTTCAAGATCGCCAACGACATCCGCTTGTTGGGATCGGGCCCGCGTTCGGGCCTGGGCGAACTGATCCTGCCGGAGAACGAGCCGGGCTCATCGATCATGCCGGGCAAGGTCAACCCGACCCAGTGCGAGGCGATGACCATGGTGTGCTGCCAGGTGTTCGGCAATCACACCACGATCACGGTCGCCGGCAGCCAGGGCCATTTCGAGCTCAACGTCTACAAGCCCGTGCTCGCCTACAACATGCTGCATTCGATCCGCCTGCTGGCCGATGCCGCGCGCTCCTTTACCGAGCACTGCGTCAGCGGCATCCGCGCCGACGAAAAGCACATCAAGGAGCTGATGGAGCGCTCGCTGATGCTGGTGACAGCGCTGGCGCCGAAGATCGGCTACGACAACGCGGCCAAGGTGGCGAAGACGGCGCATGCCAACGGCACCACGCTGAAGGAGGAAGCACTGCGGCTCGGCTTCGTCTCGGCGGACGAATTCGACCGTCTGGTGCAGCCGGAGAAGATGACGAGGCCCGGATGAATTCCGAATTCCGATAGTCATCCGTAATGATACGGAGCCCTAAGGCTCATAAATATAAGGCTAAGCGGGCAGGATTTGATTACCGTCAATGTCGCGGCGAGGATGTTTACTACGCAGCCATTCTGCCCTTGGCGGGCGAAAATTCATCGTTTGATGGCCCAAGGGGCCGATTGACGAGGACGAGCAAATGACAATCAAGTCTTTTGGGGCGCCACGCGGCGCCTGGTTTCTGAATGTTTCATCTTGCCCGCAGAGGATCGGGTGATGGAGACGCGGCATGGGGAACGTCATCAACCTGAATCGCTTCAAGAAGCGCGCCGAGCGGGAAGCCTCGGCGAAGCAGGCGGACGCCAACCGGGCGAAGTTCGGCCGCACGAAGGCGGAACGGTCGGTGGAGGAGACGCGCGCGGACCAGGCGAAGGAGCATCTGGACCAGCACCGGATCGATCGCGAGGAGCAGCCATGAAGTCGCCCGTCGTGAAACGATCGATCGTCGTCGCCGGCCACAAGACCAGCGTCAGCCTGGAAGAGGCATTCTGGAACGGCATGAAGGAGATCTCGGGCCTGCGCAACATGACGCTGTCCGAGCTCGTCGGCGAAATCGACGGCAACCGCCAGCAGGGCAATTTGTCCTCGGCGATCCGCCTGTTTGTGCTGGACTACTTCAGGAGCCGCGCCATGGCCGTCCCGCCCGAGCAGAAGGTCCCGGCCCAGTAAGCCGCGGCGCTTTCCTCACGCTTTCGGCATCTGCACTTTAAAATCACTCTAAGGTGCGGCTTCCACGAGCGAGCGCGCTTGACCTCAATGCCCTGCGTTGAAAATACAGGGCATGACCGATACCAAGAATACGCGCCCCGAGATGCCGCTGGGTCTGGCCCTGCGCGGCTACACCGGCGTCATTCAGCACCTTTCCGCCAAGGACGCAGGCTCGGCGCTCTCGGACATCGAGCTCGAGAGCCGGCTGATCGAGCTCGGCTTCGTCGAGGGGGCCCGGGTGGAGGTCCTGCACGAGGGGCTGGTCGGGCGCGACCCGATCGCCGTGCGTGTCGACAACATCACGATCGCGGTGCGCCGTCGCGAAGCCATGGCCATCATCGTCGCCTGACGCGACCGGATATTTGATCCAAGGCCTTTAAAACACATGGAAGCACCCCTGCTGCATCTCGCCCTGGTGGGCACGCCAAACAGCGGCAAGACCTCGCTGTTCAATGCGCTGACCGGCAGCCGGCAGAAGGTCGCGAACTATCCGGGCGTCACCGTCGAGCGCAAGGAGGGCTTTTTCGTCACTCCCTTGGGCCGCCAGGTCTCGGTGGTCGACCTGCCCGGCACCTATTCGCTGCGCGGCCGCAGCCCGGACGAGGAGATCACCCGCGATTTCGTGCTCGGCAAGGCCTCCGGCGAAGCCATGCCGGATCTTGTGCTGTGCGTAGCCGACTCGACCAATTTGCGCCTGACCATCCGCCTGCTGCTCGAGCTCAAGCGCACCGGCCGGCCGATGATCCTCGTGCTCAACATGTTCGACATCGCGAACCGCCGCGGCATCACCGTCGACGTGGAGCGGCTCGCCAAGGAGCTCGGCGTGCCCGTGGTCACCTCGATCGCGGTGCGCAAGGGCGGCACCGCCGACCTCCTGAACCTGACCGACGAGATCTCGGCAAGGCTCGCAGCCGAGCCCGCGGAGAACAGATGGCGCGCGCTCAGCGTCGCCGAACTGCGCGCCACCCAGCGCGAGGCCGACCGCATCATCGCCGACTGCGTCAGCCTGCCGAGCCGCCCCGACACCTGGACCGCACGGATCGATGCCGTGGTGCTGCATCCCGTCGGCGGGCTCGTGGTGCTCGCGGCTATCCTGTTCGTGATGTTCCAGGCCGTGTTCGCCTGGGCACAGCCGCTGATGGAGTTGCTTCAATCGGGCTTCGACGCGCTCGGCGACTTCGTCCACGCCACGCTCCCCGCTGGCCTGTTGCAGAGCTTCCTGCAGAACGGCGTGATCTCCGGCGTCGGCAGCGTCATCGTGTTCCTGCCGCAGATCATCATCATCTTCCTGTTCATCCTGCTCTTGGAAGATTTCGGCTACATGGCGCGCGCCGCGTTCCTGATGGACCGCATCATGGGCGGCGCCGGGTTGCACGGCCGCGCTTTCATTCCGTTGTTGTCGAGTTTCGCCTGCGCCATTCCCGGCATCATGGCGACGCGCGTGATCGACAACAAGCGCGACCGGCTCACCACGATCCTGATTGCGCCGCTGATGACCTGCTCGGCGCGGATTCCGGTCTACACGCTGATCATCTCAGCCTTCATTCCGGCCAAGGACGTCTGGGGCTTCATCAACCTCCAGGGCCTGGTGATGTTCGGCCTCTACGCCACCGGCATCGTCAGCGCGCTTGCCGTCTCGTTCCTGATCAAGTTCTTCATGCTGCGCGACTATGCGCCGGCGCCGTTCATGCTGGAGCTGCCGGACTACAAGATGCCGCGCCTGAACTCGATCGCGATCGGCGTCTACACGCGGGCCAAGATGTTTTTGCACCGCGCCGGCACCACGATCTTCTCGATGATGGTGCTGATCTGGTTCCTGGCCTCGTTCCCGCAGCCGCCGCTAGGTGCGACCGAGCCCGCCATCGACTTCAGCCTCGCCGCAATCATTGGCAAGGCGATCGAGCCGCTGCTTAGCCCCGTCGGCTTCAACTGGCAGATCGCGGTCGCGCTGATCCCGGGCATGGCGGCGCGCGAGGTCGCGGTCGCAGCGCTCGGCACCGTCTATGCGATCGAGGGCGGCAAGGAAGCGGCCGAGCAGATCGGCCAGGTGCTGGCGACGAAATGGTCGCTCGCCACCGCGCTGTCGATACTCGCCTGGTACATCTTCGCCCCGCAATGCGCCTCGACGCTGGCGGTGATCCGGCGCGAGACCGGAAGCTGGACCTGGATGGCGGCGACGTTTGCGTACATGCTGGTGCTGGCCTATGCGGCGAGCTTTTTGACGTACAACGTCGCCGTCGCGCTCGGGGCCGGGTAGGTCAGCGCGCTCGACGCGCTCGCTTCAACAAAAAACTCGAAAACAACCCCATGCAAAGTAGACGGCGGCTGCGGGGATGATGCCCGGCAAACTCCATGAAGCCATTGACCTATCGGGCAAAATAGATCGCCGCTCGAATGGAGCCAACGGGTCGGCGCGAAGCGCCGCCCGATGACAGGCTCCGCGAAATCGGGAACGCGCGTACAATACAGTGATCCCGGATTGGGCTGCGCTCCATCCGGGGCTACGGGCTGCGCGCCGGTTGACCCGCCGGGCAAAACAGCGGCACGATGATATTATCGACCCGCAGTGGTCTCGTAATCCGCAACGAGCTCGAAAGCGGCTGTCTGGATCCATGGATCATTTCAGCACCAGCAGGCTGACTGCCGAGAGGCTTCGCGAGGAAGACCTTGTGGACCAGGTCGCGCTACACCTCGATCCCAAGGAATCGCTGTCACATGCTCGACAAATGGCTAGCTAACGCTAGCTCTGCGGCAGCGTCGGCAGTTCGCTTCTCTCAAAATCTCTCCTCAATTGAGTACGTGTCCAGCTGTAGACAATGATGAAGGCTGCAGCAAAGCCATAGATCATCGAGCATATCGCGATGAGCTTAGCGCCTTGCGCCGGCCCTATGGCCTTTGCAGTCGCGTCACCAACCGCGTTGGTAAACTGGATGAGCCCATCCACGTTCACCAGGCCCAACCCGAGGATGATCTTGGTGAGCCAATCGGACACCTCTTCAAGATTCGTGTTCGTTCTATAGCGGTTGGCACCCTGCAACGTCGGGCCATCCGGAATGGATAATGATTTCGGCACAGCAAACAGAAAGCCCAATATTGAACCGCCGAAAAATGCCGCAGCCGACGCGAACCAGAGCAAGCAGAACGTGCGGAAGCTTGTTGGCCAATCTTTCTCCGCTGCTATGCTGTACATGGCTTCGACGACCCACCCGCCTACCACGGAAATCATGAAGTAGAGCGCAGAGAAACGTTCATCGCGTTTGCGTTGCTCGTGTTCCGACCCGTTACCCCCCGAGTTGCTTCCGGATCGGGTATCAGGACTGCCCGTGAGGTTCGTCGGGCTCGCATCTCGAACGACTGTACCAGATTGTCCAGTCGTGCGTTTTCGCCAGATAAAGTTGCGATTGAGCCTGATCATGCATCTTTAGGTAGCACAGTTTGCATACGCCGTCTTCAGCCTTGACGACCAAAAATCCGGGGGCGCGCGCCCGACATAGTGATCCCGGATTGCGCAGAGCCTGTCATCGGGCGGCGCTTCGCGCCGACCCGTTGGCTCGATCCGGGCTACGGGCTGCGAGCCGATTGACATGACGGGCAAAACAGCGGCACGACATCATCATCGACCCGCAATGGGCCTCGTGATCGGAAAGTAGCTTCGGCAGCGGCTATTTGGCGCCATGGAACACTTCAGCACCGAAAGCTTGACCGCCGAGAGGCTGCGCGAAGATCACCTCGCGGACCTGGTCGCGCTGCACCTCGATCCCGAGGTGTCCCGCTATCTCGGTGGCGTGCGCTCGCCCGAGGCGACGAAGACCTATCTCGCCGTCAACATGGCGCATTGGGACCAGCACGGCTTCGGGCTGTGGGTGCTGCGGACGAAGGACGGAGCTTTCGCCGGGCGGGCAGGCATCCGGCACATCCTCGTCGATGGCATCGACGAGATCGAGATCGCCTACACGTTCAAGCGCGGTCTCTGGGGCCAGGGACTTGCAAGCGAAATCGCGACTGCGCTGACGGACATCGGGTTGTCGCAGCTTGCGTTGCCGTCCCTCATCGGCCTAGTTTTTGTCGGACATGGCGCTTCCCGCCGCGTGCTGGAGAAATCGAGCTACGCCCTCGAAAAGAGCACGACACATCACGCGAAGACGCCGTGATCTACCGCATCCGGCGGTGAGAGACGGGAAGACAATCGCGCAGGCCGGCTGACCATGGCGTCGCCACTCACCACCGGTCAAATCGTCGTCTACCTCCAAGTCCGCCCCTCGCGATCTCCGGCGATCACAACGGAAGTTAAGTGCACTGTCACCGAAATCCTACACGTTCAAGCGCAGTCTTTGGGGCCAGGGACTTGCGAGCGAGATCGCGATCGCGCTGACGGACATCGGACTGTCGCAGCTTGCGTTGCCGTCCCTCATCGGCCTAGTTTTTGTCGGACATGGCGCTTCCCGCCGCGTGCTGGAGAAATCGAGCTACGCCCTCGAAAAGAGCACGACACATCACGGCGAAGACGTCGTGATTTACCGCCTGCGGCGGTGAGCCGTGCTTTCGATAAATGTAAGCTGCAAAAAGCCGAATCTCAGGAATTTACAACGACTTTAACCAATTGAGTGGCTGCCGGGACCGGCGGGCCGGCTTTGCGACAATGCGGCATTAACGCTCCGAAGCTAATCTGACGGTCGTTTCTCCAGAGCGCTTCCATGACCTCAACCACCGATGCCGCACCTCACCTGCCGATGAGCGATCCAGCAGATCGCAGGCGATTATCTCTCCTGTGGTGGCTTTCAATTTCCATCGTGATCGCGGTCGCTGTCCTGCTACGTCAGGTCGTGCCGCTAAACACCGATGTGAGCTGGCTACTCACCGTGGGGGAGCGCGTATTGAATGGAGAGCGTCTGTATGCCGATATCGTCGAAATCAATCCCCCGATGGCGGTGCTGTCCTATCTTCCAGGCATAGCACTGGCGCGGGCTCTCGCTCTGGACCCGAAAATCCTGATCGATTGCCAGCTGCTGCTGCTAACCGCTGCCTCCTTGCTGGTGACATGGCGCATCTTGACCCGCACTTCAACGACGGCGCGCGTAAGATGGGCTCCGCTGGCGGTCTGGTCGGCGGCCGTGCTGACGATCCTGCCCATGCAGGTATATGGCCAGCGCGAGCACATGGCCACGCTAACATTCCTGCCGGCGCTGGCAGTCTATATGCTTCGCTGCGACCGCGAGCAGGTTCCGCTTTGGGCGATCGTCACCGCGGGCATCGGCGCGGGCATTACGCTTGCCTTCAAGCCCTTCTTTGTAGCGCCGGCAGCGCTGTGCGTCGTCTTAACGTCCATACGTGCGCAGTCATGGCGAACGCTTTTCGCCCCTGAGAACTGGATCGCGGGCGTTCTGGTGGGCACCTTCAGTGGCTACACCTACCTCGCCTATCCCGGATATTTCGCCATCACCTACCCGCTGGTCCGCGACACCTATCTGTCCTGGTCGATGCCGGCGGCGGTCTTCATGTTCAATTCGGCAACGTTGATTTGGGCCATCGCCGTCACGGCAATCTTTTTTGCCTATCGGAAAACGAGGCTGGATTCCGCTGTGCTGGTGATCCTGCTGGCGTCCCTCGGATTCGCCATCTCGTTTTTCCTACAGCGCCGGGGGTGGTCCTATCATTCCTATCCGATGGTAGCCGTTTCCCTGCTCGGGCTGGGGTATCTGACGTTCGCTGCGGATCGGCCTCGCATCGGTACTGTCGGCCTATCTGCCATGGCCGCGACATTCGTGCTGGGTATTCAATGGTTCGATACTGCGGTTTATGTTGGCCCCATCGAGCAAGCGGTTGCGCCTCTCAAGCCCAATCCGAGAATTCTGGTACTGAGCGGTGAAGCCGCGATCGGGCATCCCCTTGTGCGAACGCTGCATGGCACTTGGGTCTCGCGCCAGGAAAACCTCTGGATCCGTGAATTCGTGCGGTTGACGCGCGAGCACAACGTAATCGATCCACCGACGGACGCCAGACTGAACGGATATCTGGCGCTGGAACGGTCATGGCTGATTGAGGACTTCAAAAAGCTGCCGCCGGATATCGTTCTGGTCGACAATCTGCGTGACGGCTGGGGTGATTGGGCGCACGCCGATCCTGAATTGACGCGACTTCTCAGGTCTTACGCGCTGGTGCGGACGGTAGAAGGCATCGACATCCTGCGCCGGGCCGAGTGACAAGTAGCGAACAACCTGTTTTACGACTGGCATTTGAGCCGTCGGAACAGACGAACGATGCGACCACGATGGCCATGTGCTTATCGCATCGACTGCGAGCGGAGCTGCTTGCGCGAAATGCCGATGATGAAGGTATAAGGCACCCGCGAATAGTCGTCACGAATAGCCAGATCCACGTTCTCGAAAGTGCGGCTTAGCACGTGATCATAGCCATCGCGGTCGCGGACGAATTCGCCGCGGTCGTTGTCCAGCAGCCATTTTGCGATCCGCGACTGACCTTCGCGGTAGCATCCGTCCAGTGTGAACAGAACACCGTCGCTCTTCAGAACGTCGCGCACATTCGCGAGCGTGCCGCCCAGTTCTTGATCCGAGATATGGTGCAGCACGCCGTTCATCATGACGACGTCGGCACCTCCAAATTCACGGGCCGCGTCCGCGTCAAAAAACCGGCAATGAAAATCCCCGAGATGCCCGAACGCGCGTGTGGCGTGATCGATATAGGCCTGATCGATATCGAAGCCGACATAGTCGATACCGAGGGGCAGATAGCGCAGGATATAGCCGGGGCCGCAGCCGATGTCGATCACACGCATCCCGGAACGGAGCTCCAGGTAATCCGCGATTGCTTTGACGCGCGCGCCGAAGAAGCCTCCCGCGCTCTGGTAGGCCTGATACAGTGCGGGATAATTCAAGAGCGATTTCATGTGCGCGTGTCGTCGAAAAACTCGCTGCGCGCATCGATCGGCAAGCCAGGTTGCAGCGTTGTGAACAACGGATCTCCCGACATCTCCCGGCCTGTGGGTGCGTCGGACGGCAATCGATCGGGCAATCGGCCGCGCCGGTGGATATGGGAGATCACATACAAGGGGCGGTTTTTCGATTGGATGTACGTGCGGCCGACATACTCCCCAATAAGGCCAAGCACCAGCAATTGCACTGAAGAGATCATGACGACCAGCAACGTCAGACTGGTCCATCCGGGCACCGTGCCGGACAAGATCCAGCTGACCACAGCACCAATCCCGACGAAGGTCAGGACGGTCGTCAGCAGCGCGCCAATGTAGGTTGCGATGCGCAGCGGCACCATGGAAAAGCTCACCAGCGCATCCGCGGCGAAACCGATCATTTTGGTCAGAGGATATTTCGTGGTGCCAGCAAATCTTGGATTGCGGTCGTATTCGTAGGCGACCTGCTTGAACCCGAGCCACGCCACCATGCCACGGATGAAACGGTCATGCTCCGGCATCTGCACGACCTGATCTGAAATGCGCCGACTCATCAACCGAAAGTCACCGGTATCGACGGGAATGCTGACGCGAGTCAGACTGGCGAGCAGACGATAGAAAGCCTCGGCCGATTTCTTCTTGAATCGGCTTTCGCCGGTACGGCTTCGCCGCAATCCATAGACCACGTCGGCATCTTCCCGCGCCATCAAATCGTGCATTGGTCCGAGCAGTTCCGGCGGATCCTGCAGGTCAGCGTCGATGACGAGCACCAAATCGCCGCGCACCGTGGAAAGGCCGGCGGTCAGTGCGAGCTGGTGACCGTGATTGCGCGAGAGCCGAACCGCGACGACATTTCGATCTTCCGCCGATAGCTCGTTGATGATCTTCCAAGTGTCGTCAGTCGAGCCATCCTCGACGAAAATGAGCTCGAATTTCTGGCCGAAGAGCGCCCGCGCCGCAGCCGTCATCTGGCGATGAAATTCACGCAGCACCTCCCCCTCGTTGAAGCAGGGGACGACAATCGAAAGGAACGCCTTCTTCGGGAGCTGCACCCCGTCGTGAATTGTCATGATTTTAACAGCTCGCAAGACTTTGATTGCCGCGAAAATCTGCGATTGAACCCAGCCCAAACGGCATAGTCGGCGATATCGGGTTAATTATTCATCAATTTCTTTCAGGCGAGGTACGGAGCGATCGTGGCCTTGCGAGGTGTCAACGTCCTCACCAAGGCCCGATACGCGGATGTAACTAAATATTGCGACCTATTGTCACGGTTAGAGGCCGACGGCGGACTGCCTCCTCGGCTCGGCGACAACTCGAACGGCAACTCGTTGGACACGGCATCCCCGACAGCAGCATGGACCAACAACAGCATGGACCAAATCGAATTCGATCGCTTCGCTGATGAATACCACGACCAGCACCGCGAGAATGTGGCGGTGACCGGAGAGGCCCCGGAGTATTTCGCGGAGTACAAGATCAAGAAGCTGCGGCAGGCGGTCGACGGCGACCGCGTCGGCGCGTCCCACATCTGCGATTTCGGTTCCGGAATCGGCAACTCAATTCCATTCTTCCGGAGACATTTTCCTGAGGCTTCGTTGACATCCTGCGACGTGTCCGAGCGCAGCCTTGCGCTCAGCGACCAGCGTTACCCCAATTCAACCAATTACCTTCTGATCGAAAACAACCGCATTCCTTCCGGGCCCGATGCCTTCGACGTGGTATTTTCGGCCTGCGTATTTCACCATATCCGTCACGAGCAACACGCGATGTGGTTGCGGGAGCTGCACCGGATTACGAAGTCGGGCGGACTGATCGCCATCTTCGAGCATAATCCATTGAACCCGCTGACCGTCCGTGCCGTGAACACTTGTCCATTTGACGTGAACGCGAAGCTTATTTTCGCCCGCGATTTGGCGCGAAGCTTGGTCGGGACCGGATGGGTCTTACCCCGGATTCGGTACAACCTGTTTTTTCCGCGCAGGCTTGCCAGGCTACGCCCGCTCGAAGACAAACTCCACTGGCTGCCACTTGGGGCCCAATACGTTGCGCTTGCGCGTAAAGCGTGACGCTGCGCGCCGGCTTTCGGCACCGGGCGCAATCATCGAATCGACCGCTCATCGAACCAGGCCGCTTTCGCGCTGTCGCCCAGCAATGCGGATGGACGCGAGGGTGATCCAGACCGAACCGTTGGGTATGGGCACGCCGGCTGATTTGTATTGCGGTATTACCGTCCAGCACCGTAATTCCGACGAAAGCCGCAAGTGCCATTGCAGCGTGTGGCAGCCATGCTGCAACCCATCAGCCCCCGCTGCAACGCTTTCGAGACGTGCATGTCATTAAGCGGCGATGGGTTTCGCAAAAGCTCAACCCATCGAACTCCGAGTCGAATTCAGATTTGCTCGCATTGCCGTAACAACTTCATGTCTCCATCGTATAGGAGCGCCCGGGTTCGAGCACGTAGATGGTCAGAAAGCGGAGCGGACGTTCCGGGTCACAATTGCGAAAGAGGGTGTGTGGAATATCCGCCCGATCCTGCAACGTCTCGCCCGCCCGGTATTGTCGCGGATCGTCGCTGCCATAAGCGGACTCGGCAGCGCCTTCGACAATGTAGATCGCGCCCGCAACGGGATGCCGGTGCAGCGGAGCTACGCCGCCGGGCGGATAGGTGACCTCAACGACCATGAGTTCCTGGTGACTGCCGGGCAATGGAAGACGTTCGAGAACCTTGCGTGTGACGCCTGCAAACCCGGCTTGTTGAGCGCTTGCCTGACCGTCGGTACGTTCACCCATGGGGCACCTTTCTCGTCGCGCATTGAGTCGTCGTCGGCGCGCCAGATCGCGGCGAATGACGATGGGACGCTTAGCCCAAGGCAACAAAGTGCCCAAGTTCCGGTTCCTCAGGTTTGAACAGTGCCGCGAACAACGTCGCGACGAAGAGATATCAGGGTTGGGGGATACGCGATGGATTTCCCAAGGGCTCTTCCCGCTGTCGGGCCGACAAAGCAATCCTCGATCCATTCAGCCGGTGCGCAGCCGAACGACCGATTGCGGCAGCGACGCGAGAAACAACACGGCGCAAACACACAGCAACACGATATCCTTGAACAGAAACTCGCCGGTCAAATTCCACGCCATTGGATCGGACGAGAGGCTCCATTTGACCACGCCCGGCGTCGTGAAAAAGAACGACCACGTGATCGCGAAGGTCGTCATACCCATGAATGAACCGAGGGCGGACAAGACTGGACTGAACGCGCCGGCTACGAGCAGCGCCGCAATCACGAGTTCAGCCACCCCGAGAAAATATGCCTCTCCCCTCAAACCGAACACGGAAAGCCAGGAGACGATTGGACTGTTGCTGATGAACTGAGCGATGCCTTGCGCGGATTGCAGTGTGAATTTCTGCATTCCGAACGATACGAAGATGACCACCATGACCCAGCGGAGAATGGCGAGCGGACGATAAGAGCCGCCACCATTCTCGGCGATGTTGAACCCTTTCATGTGACGATGTCTCCCCGGATTGCGTATGCATCAGCTTGCGAACGAAACGTTCGTTACGGGCTGTACGGAGAGGATCTTCCGTCGTTACCTGCGTTTGGGGTTCCGCTGATCACAGCTGCGTGCGACGCGCTTGTTCGCGTCGCGGTCGAGACGCACGCATTTCGGACGGGAAGGCTCTAGTCGTCGCCCGGCCAAGCAACCATCGCCGCCTCCGCCGCACCTTTCAGCTCCGCCGGCGTGGCGCCGTCCTTGGCCTGGATGGCCATGCCCTGGAAGACGCTGAGATAGAACCGGCTCAGAGCTTCGATGTCCGTCGTTGCAGGCAATTCGCCATTGGCGACCGCAGCCTCCAGCCGCGCGCGCAAACTACCGAGCATGTCGAGCCGGACCTTCCTGATTTCGCGGGCGATCGGGGCCGGCCATTCGTCGCTCACGGCTGCCAGCACGGCCATACAGCCGGCCGGTGTCATCCGGGATTTTGGCAAGGTCTCGACCGCCGCGGCCAGCAGGTTCGCAATACCCTCACGCGCGGTTGCGCCGTCCGCGAGCCTGTCCCAGACCGGCTGTCCGTGGATCAGGACGTAATGCTTTATCGCCGCGAGGTAGAGTGCCTCCTTGCTCTCGAAGGCCGCATAGAGGCTCGGCGAGCGGACGCCCATGGCGTCGCACAGATCGTTCATGGAGGCTGCCGCAAAGCCCTTGCGCCAGAACAGCAGCATGGCGGCTTCGAGTGCCGCCTCCCGATCAAATTCCCGTGGCCGTCCTGCCATCGCCGCTCTTTCTGTAATGATCAACACATAATTCACTTGACGCGGGCGATCAAGATCCCAGATATTCTGTGTCGATCATTATAGAATAGGAGAGTAAAATGACGCTGGCAGGAAAACGGGCCCTTGTGACGGGCGCAAGCAGGGGTATCGGTGCGGCCATCGCAAAGGCGCTGGCCGCAGAAGGCGCCGATGTCGCGATCACTTACGAAAAGTCTGCCGACAGCGCGGCGAAAATCGTTGACGCCATCAAGGCGACGGGGCGAAAAGCCGTGGCCATTCAAGCCGACAGCGCGGACGTTGCTGCGGTTCAGGCATCGGTCGCCAAGACCGTTACCGCACTGGGCGGGCTTGATATCCTGGTCAACAATGCCGGAATTCTTCGCCTGGGCGGCCTCAACGACATCTCGCTCGGGGATATCGACGCGCTGCTGAACGTCAACGTCCGCTCCCCGATCATCGCGAGCAAGGCCGCGCTGCCGCACCTTGGCAAGGGCGGTCGCATCATCACCATCGGCAGCTATTTCGCCGATCGCGTGCCCTCGCCGGTGCTCGGTGTGTACGCGGCATCGAAGTCGGCGCTGATCGCATTCAACAAGGCCCTGGCGCGGGAGCTTGGCTCCAAGGACATCACGGTCAACCTCGTGCAGCCGGGCTCAATCGACACCGACATGAACCCTGCCAGCGGCCCGACCGCGGAGACGTTGAAGCAGTTCATGGCGCTGGGCCGGTATGGCGCGGCTGAGGACATCGCCAACGCCGTGGCGTTCCTGGCGAGCGCGAAAGCCAAGTACATCACCGGTTCGACATTGACCGTCGACGGCGGCGCGAACGCGTAGGCGAAGGAATAACGGCCGGGCCCGGCCCGGCCGAGTTCTCCGCGACAGCACCTGTCATTTTCCAGCCGAACCATCTGATCTGGGCTGAAGGCCATGACGATGCTATGCTTCGAACATGCCTGGAAGCCGCGCCGTACTGCTTGATCTCGACGGAACGTTGATCGATTCCCGGCCCGGCATTGCCGCAAGCTGCCTCGCTGCGCTACGCGTGTTGGGACACGCCCCTGACGAGGCTTTCGACATCACACCCTTCATCGGGCCGCCGCTCGAAGACGCGTTGCGCGCCTTGCTACAACGGTACGACGACGACCGCCTCGACGAAGCTGTGGTGGCGTATCGTCAGCACTATGGCGAAAGCGGCTTTCTCGGAAGCGCGCTTTACCCCGGAATTGGCGAGGCGCTCGAAGACATGCGGCAAGCGGGCCTACGCATCTACATGGCCACATCGAAGCGGGAAGTCTTTGCCCGGCGCATCGCAGAGCACTTGAACCTGGCGAAATATTTCGACGGGATCTACGGCTCGGTCGACGGCGGCAAGCTTGATCACAAGCCTGAATTGCTCGCACACGTCCTGTCCGAACAGGACCTCGTTGCTTCAGACGCTCTCATGGTCGGAGACCGCCGGCATGACATTGCCGGCGCTCACGCGGTCAAGATGCGCGGCCTAGGCGTGCTCTGGGGATTTGGCAGCCGGGACGAACTTGAAACCGCGGGCGCAGGTCATCTGGTGGAACGGACCGCCGATCTCGCTCGCACGGTTCGATTGATGCTGGAGAGGTAGCTCCCGATTCCAGCGGCGACGTCTGCTCCTGCGCCGAGGCGCACATTCCTCCACAAAATTCCCACGAATCTACAAAAAAATCGCACTCGAATTTGAATGGCGTTCCCACAATCGGCTGTCTATGGTGAGCGCATGTCGCGCATCCTATGTCTATTTGTTGCTGCCATTCTGTCGCTGCTGCCGGTCGTCGCGCCGGCTGCGCCCGTCCCAAAAAAGCCCAAGCCAAGCTGGCATGGCTACGGCTTCCTGCCGGGCTATCGTCAGCCGCTGAGCAACAGCCAGCCGCTCTATGCGCAGAAAAATGGGCTGCAACGCTACGCGCGCAACAACCGACGCAACTGGTATATCGACCCCGTGCCCAGCTATTACGGCTGGGATGGCGACTGGCACTATTTCGGCCGGCCCGGCTTTGGCGGCCCCCGCTACAATGGCGGCAGCTTCGGTCCGTGCTGGACGCGAACGCCGATCGGCGCGGTCTGGAATTGCGGCTGATCCGTCTACTCACCTCTCCCGAACGGGGAGAGGTAGACGAGCCATCATTCGGAACAAAACGTTCCAAAGACGCGATCCCACATGCTGGTGACCACCCCGAAATTGCAGGGCGTCTTGCCATAGTGATGGCGCGCATGACGGCGCTTCAACCGCCAGAGATAGCTGCCGCGCCTCGCGTGATGATGATGAACGATGTGGTGAAGCAACCCAAAATAGATGTAGCCCAGCATGAGTCCCGCGGTTACGGCGCACGCGGTCCCAAAGCCAATCAGGAGCCAGACCGGCAGCAGCGATCCGCAACAGATCGACCCCAGGCTCAGCCAGAGCGGTGAACCGACCAGCGCGCGCGGATCGGAATGGTGCATGTCATGCAGGGCTGCAAGATAAGCCGGACCATGAAGAGCGAACCTGTGAATGAGGTACTCGGCCAGGCTCCAGAGCGCCAGGCCGCATGCGAAGCCGATGGCCGCCTCGTCCCAGCGGAGAGGTTCCTTCAGGAGCAACGCGGCCGCCACCAGCGCAACGCTTGCCAGGGGATAGAAGACGAAATCGGTGAAATACAACAACCTGGTCAATCGCATAGGCTTGTCTTAATCGAGCGGTCCAGGGCCTCCCTCGCCTCGAAGATTTCCGGCAACTCCTGTGTGCTGGTGAACTTGCCCACGATGGAGGCGAGCACTGTCCGCGCCTGCTCGCCCGTTCCGCTTGCGAGATACAATTTGCCAAGCGAGAGCGCGGCCCGCAGCTCGAATGTGGCGGCCTGCTGCCGGCGCGCAGTTTCAATGGCCTGCGTGAAGGCTGTCTCCGCCGCGACAATATCCCGGGGGTCCTTGCGCAGCAGCAGCTCGCCACGCCGCCGGTGGATTTCCGTGGTGAACCACTCCTGTCCAGTCCGCTCTACCTCGACCAGCTGCTCATCGAGGATCGCGA
Source organism: Bradyrhizobium sp. F1.4.3 (assembly GCF_040548375.1). Lineage (NCBI taxonomy): Bacteria > Pseudomonadati > Pseudomonadota > Alphaproteobacteria > Hyphomicrobiales > Nitrobacteraceae > Bradyrhizobium > Bradyrhizobium sp. F1.4.3. The sequence goes on along the minus strand of NZ_JBEPRN010000002.1, from coordinate 820,186 downwards.
GCGCATCGTCGAACTGCCCCTCGCCGGCCTTCGCTTCCGCAAGCAGGGTCCAGGTCAAGGGCACATAGAGCCCGGTCGCCATCTTTCCGACCAGCGGCAGCGCGATAGAGTCCTGCATCTCCTGGAGCCCGGCCTGCCGCTCGCCGGAGTGGCAATGGATCCAGCCGTTCCAGAACTTGCTCGCCCGCGTGTAGAGCAGCAGCCCATGCTCGCGACTGAGCTCGATGACGGCATCGACATGCGGCCTGGCCCGCTCGGGGTTGCCGCGAACCGCTTCGAGAACGATCTTGTGGAAATGCGCGTAGGCCATCGTCGCGACATGGCCGCTGTCGGTAGCGCGGCGGATCGCCTCTTGCGCCAGATGCTCGGCGCGATCCACTTCGCCGAGCGGCCAGAGCACCAGCGCGAGGTAGATCGCCGCCGCGATCCCGTAATCATGGCCGTACAGGAATGCGAGATTGCGGTCGTGCTCGTAGCGGTAGATGGCGAGCGCCTGCTCGAGATGCTGTTTGGCGTCGACGAAATTGCCCTCGAACCAGCGGGTCATGCCGCAAACACGGTGGGCGATCCCCGTCTCCGGAGAGTCGGGCCGGTCGCCGGTATCATGCAGGAAGACCCGTGCAAGCTCCTGCATGGATCCGAGCTCGCAGCGAACCAGGCTGCCGACCCACAGGCCGTAGGTGGCGGCGAACCGCTCTGGAGCGCCCTTGAGCCCGAATGCGAGCTCGCGCGCCCGCGCAAAAGCAACCGATGTCTCCGGCGCGCCATATCCGCGCGTCGAGATCAGTGCGTTGCCATAGGCGATCTGCAATTGCAGCCGGCGGCTCTGCCCGGCGGGGCTTTCGCTCAACCCCTCTGCGAGACCGATAGCCTTGGTCAGATGCGCGATGGCTTCGTGATAGGCCGAGCTGCGTAGAGCGCGATCGCCCGCCTTGCCCCACCACTCCACGGCGTCCTCGACCAGGCCGGCTTGCGTGAAGTGATGCGCGGCGATTTCCGGCGCCGCGGCGGCAGCTTCCGGAAATTTCTCCTGAATCGCTGCGGCGATCCGCTCATGCAATCGCCGCCGGCTGCTCTTGAGCAGGCTCTCGTAAGCGGTGTCCTGCACCAAAGCGTGCTTGAAAGTATAGACACCTTCGGGCGCCGACTTGCTGCGGAATATCAGTTCGGCGCGTTCGAGCTGGGCGAGCAGGGCATCAAGCTCGGAATCGTCCTTGTCCGCGATGGCGCGCAGCAGCACATCCGAGAATTCGCGGCCGATGACGGCGCTGATCTGCGCGACCTCCTTCGCCGGTCCGAGCCGGTCGAGCCGCGCCATCAGCGAATCCTGGAGGGTCGAGGGGATGGACAGACGCGGCAGGCTGCCGCCGATCCGGTAGCGGCCGCCAGCCTCCTTTTCGAGGATGCCCATCTCGAGCACGGTCCGCGTCAACTCCTCGACGAACAGCGGGATTCCATCGGTCCGCGCCGCGATCTGCGTGACGAGCTCGGACGGAACCGAGCGGCTTCCGATCACGTCTTCGATCATGCGTTCGACATCGGTCTCCTTGAGCCGTCCCAGCTCCAGCGTCGTCAGGTTGGCCGGGCCCATCCATGGCAGCGCGAATTCGTCGCGGAACGTCAGGACGAGCAGGACGCGAAGCTGGTCGGCCTGCTTGACCGCGAGCTCGAGCAGTTCGAGCGAGGTCGCATCCGCCCAATGCAGATCTTCGACGATGCAGAACACGGGCGCTTCGGAGCTCAGACGCTGCAGGCGCTGGATCAGCGCCGCCAGCGTGTTGCGCCGCAACTGCTGCGGCGTCCATGCGAGCGGCGGATAGCGTCCGTCGGTAGGGATCGACAGCAGGTTCGCAAACAGCGGCACGATTGTCGGCGCCCTCAGATCGGTGCGCCCCAGCAGCGCCTCGAGTTTGCGCAGCCGATATTCATTGGTATCGCCGGTGCCAAGCTTTGCAGCCCTCTGGAGCTGCGTGATGACCGGATAGAGCGCGCTGGCGCGGTGATGCGGCGAGCACTGATACCGCAATCGAATGTGCGGCTCCGCGGCGACCCGCTCGCTGAGGAAATGCGCCGCAAGCCGCGACTTGCCGATCCCGGGTTCGCCGGAAATCAGGACGACCTGGCCCTGGCCGCGCCAGGCCCGCTGCTTGCACTCGGCAAGACGGTCCAGCTCGTGTTCGCGGCCGACGAACCCGACGAGGCCCGCGGAGCGGTAGGCTTCGAAGCGGCTCGAGAGCGGAGACGGACCGTCCACCGCCCAGACTTCAACGGGCTCGCTGAACCCTTTGATCGCACGCGTTCCGAGCTCGCGCAGCTCGAACAGGTTTCCGAGCAGCCGACGCGTGGACGACGCGATGATGACAGTGCCGGGATCGGCGAATGCCTGCATGCGCGCCGCGAGGTTGGGCGTTTCCCCGATCACCTCGAGCCGGCTCGAAGCGCCCTTTGCGATGAGGTCGCCGACGACGACGAGCCCGGTGGCGATGCCGATGCGAACCTCCAGCCGCACGCCCGGCTGCGCGTTGATGGCCTGGACGGCGGCGATCGTCTCGAGTCCTGCGTGGACCGCGCGCTCGGCATCGTCCTCATGGGCAGACGGATAGCCGAAATACGACAGGATTCCGTCGCCCACCAATCGCGAGACAATTCCGTCATAGCGCGCGATGACCGCGGTCGCGGCCTCGCGATAGGCTTGCAGAATCCCGCGCATCTCCTCGGGATCGAACTGCTGCGAAAGCGCGGTCGAGCCGACGAGATCGCAGAACATGATCGTGAGCTGACGGCGCTCGGCTCCCGCGTCGAACCTCGGCGCAGCTAGGCGCGCCGTCGGGACCTCCAGTTCGGCAATCGAACGCAGCAGCCTGCGCCGATGCCCGAGCACGACACCCATGCTCGCAAGATCGCGGTCCGTAATCTCCGAAAGAATGTCGAAATCAATGCCGTGGTCGGAAAAGGACTTCAGGTATTGAGGGAGGCCGACCTTCTCCAACCAGGCAGCAACCTGCCCAGTCATCACGCGGGTCCAGCATTAATTGTACTAAACCTAAAGTATATCTTCCCTCGGAATGAAGTCAATCGCGCCACGCGCGCATCGCATTGTTGACGCACTCCAGGTCGTGGCCCATCCTTTGCGGTGGAAGCGCTCCCAATTTTCGCGTGAGAGTATTCGCTCGTGAAGCAGGATCTGTATCCAACAGGGACAAGCCCCGTTCACTCGGCTGTCGTAAAACTGTTCTATTCGCGCGCCGCCCGCCAGCTCTTCACCAACGCCTGGTACTCCCTGCTCAGCAACCTCGACAGGGATGCCGCCATCAAATTCCTCAACTACGGCTACGCCTCCCTGAACGGCGAGCAGGTCGACCTGCAAGCCGCGGACGAGCCCGATCGCTATGCGATCCAGCTCTACCATCACGTGGTGTCGGGGACTGCGATCGCCGGGAAGAACGTCCTCGAAGTCGGCAGCGGCCGCGGCGGCGGCGCGTCATATGTTGCGCGATACTTCCATCCTCGCAGCTTCACCGGGCTCGACATCTGCAAGGCGGCCATACGATTCAGCAGCGCCCGCTACGCCGACCAGGACAACCTCGCATTTCGTGTCGGGAATGCGCTCAGCCTGCCGTTCGAGAATGACAGTTTCGATGTCGTGATCAACGTCGAGAGCGCGCAGCACTACGGCGACATGGGACGATTCCTGGAGGAGGTCCACCGCGTCCTCAGGCCGGGCGGCGAGTTCCTGATGGCGTGCTTCGAGGACCCGTCAAAGGACGTGTTTCCGCGAGATTCCTTGCGCCAATCGCGCTTGCGCCTCGTCGGGGAGGACGACATCACGGCCAATGTCGCCCGAGCGCTGGAGCTCGATGGCGCGCGGCGGACCGCGCTGGCGGACGAGATCGTTCCGCGGCTGCTGCTTGGACTGTCGCACGAGTTCGCCGGCATTCCGGGCACGCAGCTCCATGCGTCCTTCGCCAACGGCGAATGCCCCTATTATTGCTTCACCTGCCGCAAGGATTGAGCGGCCGGCTCATAGCGTCTTGAGATACTCGATGAGCGCCTTGCGGTCCTCCTCGTTCAGGTCCGTTCCATAGGCGTGCCCGGCATTCGAGTTACCGGGCACCGTGGTGTCAAACAGGAATGCGCCCGGCGTCTGGCTTCCCATCTCATATCCCACGGTCACCGGATTGAACTCCCAATTGCCGACAAAGAACGTCCCGGGCCGCTGCGCCGGCGGAAGTAGGAGGTCATGGAGCGACGGAACGGAGCCATTGTGCAGATACGGCGCCGTCGCCCAGATGCCGTTGAGAGGCCTTGCGCGATACTGGAGTAGCCCCCGGTACTCGTTTCGACGTCCGCAATTGATCGCGGCAGCAGAGTCTGCGTTGTCCTTGGATTTGGCGATCCATTGCTCGGCGACATTGCCCGTGACGATCCTGGCGGCATCGTAATTGGCGATATCGGCCGGCCCGTCGATCTTCGACAGCGTGACCCTGCGGTTCGCGAACGTCATCGCCTGCGCGGGATCGGTCCCGACCTCCTTGAGGTCGAACAGCGGGATCTGGATCTCGTCACAGGCCCCCGGGGCCGCTGCGACAGGCGCGGGAGCATGGCAATTGGCGCACGCCTTCGCGTACACCGCCTGGCCGAATGCGGCGAGTTTCAGCTCGGGGGTCCCGAGTATCTTGTCCGGCCAGCGCGGAGAGCGCAGATCCATCAGCGCCCGCTGTCCCCAGACCACGTTGTCCATCTGAACCGCATGCGTCACATTGAGCCCGATCATCGTGGCGTCATGCTTGATCGGCGCCTGGACGCCGAGCGCCTCGATCAGGTTACGCGTCAGCGGCTGCCGGATCGAGCCGTTGTACAGCACCCAGTTGAAACGCGGCGTATCCCACAGCGGCGGGTAGCGCACCGGCGCGGTCAAAGGCGCATAGTTCCTGGGCTCGTCCATAGGGCCGGCCAGGAGCTGGTTCAGCCCCGCCCCGTGCGCGTCCAATCTGCCCGCGCCCGAGATCGTATCGGGGTTATGGGGATCCGTCGGAATCGACGGGAGTTGTTTAAAGCATCCCAATCCGCTCATCACGTCGGGAGGCGGAAGCTTCACGCGTGCCAGGAAACGCGCGGCGACCTGCTGATCCGAGAGCTTTGCCAGCGCCTTCGAGAGTTGGTCGGTCAGGCCGCCGATATCGATATGGGACGGTCCGCCCTCGATGCGGATCTGCTGGCCGCGATAGCTCACCTGGCCGGTGTGACAGCCCGCGCAGCCCAGGCCGAGCCAGTTGCCCTTCCAGCACTGGTGCTTGCCGTCAGGGAAGTCGACCGGCGTCTTGTAAAGCCCGACGGGAAGGCCGTCCGGATTGTCGGTCGCGCGCGCAGGCTCGGCGAGGAAGCCGAGACGCTGCAAATTCGCGGGCGCACTGATCAGGTCGGTTTGCCCCGGTTGCTGGTCCGGCTGTTCGAGCGCGAGAAACCATTCGTAGGGGAAGATCGCGGTTCCCTGCGAAACGAAGTGCCAGCGATCGGCAGTCTCGGCACTCCAGCCCTGTTGCAGATGCACGGGATTGTCCGGCGTAGTCTTGTCTTCGGCCGCCGCGAAAATGAAAACTGCGAGAAGAGTCGCGATGGCAATCAATGGCATGCGAAAATCAAATTTCATATTCGGCTCCAAATATTGTGAAGCTCTCAATGGGTCCTTGATAGGTCCTTGGCCGGTCCAATTCGCCGCAATCAAACAAAGCGGAGTGGGCCCGGCGTCAGCAAACAATTCACATCAAAGCCTTCGGCTTGCGTAGCAATCAGCGATCGTGTGCCACCGGTGGAGCTGCGCGCAGCACCGGAGGCCTTCCAATTATTCTTATGCAAATGACAATGGCAGCCGGCGACGGCGCCCGCGTTTGGACGCGCACAAAACGCGCCGCGAGCGTGTGCGCTTGCGCGAAACCACCAGCAAGGAAGGCATGCCGCGCCATAGCGACCGCTCCAGTCCTCATTGCCTGCCGACACCTTTCGGCGCCTGCAAGTCGAGGCTACATCAGGTCACACATGAGCGCAAAGGTAGAGATGAGGCCGCGTTTGGCCCTTTTGATCCGCGAGCCGGTCTCAAAGCTCACTCTGCGGCAAGAGCAGCGATGTCCCCAGAACGTCGTGTCCGGATCGCTTTGCAGAAGGTCTGACGCGCTTACCTGAAATACCCCAGCACGAGATCGAGATCCGAGCTGCCGGCCACCGTGCCGTTCAGCTCGGCGTCGATGACGCGGCGGCAGGCTTCGATTGCGGCGTGATCGCCGAGATCGTTGGCGGCTTCCAGCACGAGCCATGCGGCGTCGACCGAAGCCTTGTCCGGAGCCGATCCGCCCGCATCGGCGGTGAGGCTCTTGGTCTTGCGAACTGCGGTGCCGAATTGAGGCAACATTGCTAATACTCCCCTGCCAATTCCCGGATGATGCTCAGTGCACCTGAAGCTCGGGCTGACGACCCTGGGCGGGATCGGCGCCGGCGCTGTTCTTGCGCGACTGGTAGAATTTCAAAACGCTGCGCGAGGTCTCGATCTTGAGCCGGCCGAAATCGCGCTCGTTGTCGTGGAGCTCGCGCGCCGTGATCAAATGATCCTTGGCGCCAAGGAACAAGAGCGACATGGTCGTGTCCCAGGAGAAGTCGAGCGCTTTGCACAGCACCAGGATCATCTCGCGGTTGCGGTCCATCATCGCGCGCTCGATCACGTCGACCGGCAGCGACGACAACAGCGACAGGCCGATCTGCACCTCGTCGAAGCGGTGCTGGCGCGCGTAGTTCGAGATCGAGACCTGGTTGAGATTGCCCTGCCGGTACTGCGTCGTCACCACGCGTTTGGCGACGAAGTAGCTGCGCGAGGACGGGCCGAACTTGGACTGCAAATCGCCGGTAACCTCGGTCACCGAGCTCTGGATCTGCGTCATCATCTCGGGCCGCTCGTGCTCGAGCCGGCGGCGGACGTCCTCGGACGCCTTGGAAATGAGCTGCTGGAAGATGTGCCGCGGCACGTCCTTGCGCAGGCCGAGCTGCTCGGCGAGGATCGAGTCACCCTCGGCGCGCCGAACCATGTGCAGAAGGCCCGAACCAGAGAAACGCGCGCCCTCGTTCTTCGCAACCGAGGTCACGACCTCCTGGTCGCCGCGCTTGACCAGCACGTCGGTGACGGCCTCGCCGATGGATTTGCGCTGGGCGATCGCGAGCAGATGCGACTGGCCCTTGGTCATGGCGCTTTCGACCAGCATCTTCTCGTCGAGACGCTCGGAGTCGCGCAGCACCGGGCCGGCGACGGCGATCTCGTCGTCGAAGGCAAGTTGCGCGACGACGTTGAGCGGGGCGTGATCGCAGGCTGCCATGAGCTCCGAAAGCTGCACGCGCGCGACGACCTCGATCTCCTCGGCAAGCCGCCCGATGACCTCGCCGAACATGCTGATCTCGTCGTCGACGTAGCGACCGGTGATCAGGAGGTCGGTCGCGTGCCACAACGCCCGCGTCCGGCTTTCGTCGGTGCCACGTGCGATCGCGTCGTCCAGATCTTGTAGAAGCGATTTCGCCCCGTTCATGTCGATCACCCCAGTTCTTGGCCCAGTTCTTGGCGAACCGTCCTGCCTCTGTTGGCAGGACGCCGAATTCCTCTGGGAACCGACACTAGGGATCAAACGCGAGAATCCGGTAAAACCGTCAGCGCAGTTTTGTCGACCAAAATTCATTAAAATGCGAGGGAATGTGTTTACCGGGGCGCAAGGGTTGCGTCTGACGTACGAAGCTTAGGGCGCTGAAACCTCGCCGGCGTCATGGCCGGACTTGTTCCGGCCGTCCACGCCTCACCGCACAGCGCGAAGAACGTGGATGCCCGGGACAAGCCCGGGCATGACGAGCTCTGCCCTCACGGATTCGACGGCGTCAGGACCAGCGGCGGCTTCGGCCTGGGTCTTGGCGGCGCCGGGCCCGGGGCCGGCCTCACCTCGATCGGCGGCGGCAGTGGCGCGACCTGTTGGCTCGCGAGCGGCGGGCTCGGCACGGCAGGAGCCGCCTGCGGCGCTTTCGGCATCGGCGCAACCCTTGGCTTCGGCGGCACGCGGCGCGGATCGCGGCCCGGCACCGGCACGTCGGTCAGTGACGGCTCGGACGCCGGTTCGGGAGAGACCAGTGTCGGCAGCGCGGCGGTCGCCGGCGGCGGCTCGCCGCGCTCGATGGCATCGAGCCGGCGCGTCTCGCGGTCGATCGTGCGCACCGCAAGCCACGACGACAACGGCGTGAGATCGACGGTGCGGTTGAGCTTGTCGGGGGGACCTGCTGCGAACAACTGGATTTCCGGCGGAGCGCCGGAGAGCCCGGTCATGATCGGCGTCAGGCTGGCGCGGATATCGGCCTGGTCGGCGGGAATGTCGTAACCGCCGGAGACGATGGCGCGGGCGTTCTTGGCCTCCAGCGGAGTAGCTCCAACGCGCAGGCGGCCGTCGCGAATCGTGAACGGGATCTGCGCCGAGGCGACTGCAATGGGACCAGCCGACAGCGCGGGCTCGACGAGCTGACGCAGCCGGTTGTCGTCGGCGACCTGGCCGCCGTCGCTGGCGCGGATCGCGATCTCGAAGGCGCGGGGATTGAGGCCTGAGATTTCAGCCGAGTCCAGCGTCACCGTGCCATTGCCGGCGAGCGCGCCGGTTAAGGCCGAGATGCTGCGTCCCTGGCTCGTCAGCGTCATCTGCACCGAGGCGCGCCCCTTCGGCAATGCGAGATCACGGTAGCGCAGCGTCGCCACGTCGACATTGGTGAGATCGAGACGCGCATTCAGCGCAAGGCCATTGGCGCCATTGCGCGCATCGAGGCTCGCGGTCATCTCGCCGCCGCCAACCCCGCCTTTGAGCGCATCGAGCGCGAGCGACTGGCCGTCGCTCCTGATGGTGCCGCTGAAGGGACGCATTTCGATTCCGCCCGGCAAGGTCCCGCGCAACGCCTGGAAAGCGATCCGGCCGCGCCAGCCAATGATGAGCCCCGCGCTCAGCGGCTCGCCGGCGTCTTGTCCGGCCGCGCCCAAGGCCAGCGCGAGTGCGGGGGCAAGATCGAGCGAGTCCAGCCCGACTTCGCCATCGACGCTCTTCTCCTGATCCAGCGTCATTGCGAGATGGCCGCGCAGATGCGAGCCGACGGCAGTGCTGTCGAGATCGTCGAAGGTCAGGCGATTGCCGGACAGGCCGACGCGCGAGGACAGGCTGACGTTCTGAGCCGACTTGTCGGCCGGGCTGGTCCCGAACAGCGGCGCCAGATTGGCGTTGCGCACACGCAGGTTCACGCTGACCTTCGGCTCCGGCGCCGACAATTCGACGCTACCTTGCGCATCCGCGTCCAGTCCGCCGCCGCTGAGCTTTGCATTGAGTTGCAGCGGTCGGCGCCACGCGCCGCTGAGCTTGCCCTCGAACTGCGAGGCGCCCTCGCCTGTGGCCACGATGCGATCAAGGCCGAGCAGGACTATCAGCGCGCTGGCCTGCGGCGTCGACAGTTTCGACTCCAGCGTGAAGTCGCTATTGCGCAAGCGGTCGATGTCGATGCCATTGACCGCGGCCACCGGCATCTGCGCGGCCAGCGTCGCGGTGGCCTTGAGCTGCGGCGCATCGAGGTCAACCACGGCACGCGCGTCGCTGCGATCGGCATGCTCCGTGTTCTTGTCGAGGCTGAGGTCAAGCTTCAGCCGCGTCGCGCCGGGCAACGATGGGAGCGCATCGAAGCGCGCGCGCACTGCCGGCGCGATCGGCTCGATCAGCGCCGTGAGCTCGCGCAGCGAATTGGCCGACGATTTCAGCGCGAGCCGGCCGGTCGCGTTCGTCCGATCAAAGCTGCCGCTCGCCTCGGTGGTCACGCCGCTGGCCTGGCCGAACCGCAATTGCTCCAGCGACAGCGACGTTGCGCCATAGCCGAGCCTTGCCGCGAACGGCCGCAGCTCCTGGCCGGCGGACATCGCGCGGCCGACATCGAGCGAAAGCTTCGCTTCCTCCGGCCATTCGCCCTGCGGTCCGGCGAGCGCGCGCACAAAGCTCGCAGCGGCATCGAGATCGAGACGGTCCGCCTTGATATCGGCGTCGATCCGGGAGCCCTTGTTCGCGCCGGTCTGCGCGAAGGCGATCCGCCCCTCAACGGCGCCACCTTCGATATCGGCCTTCAGCTTCTCGATGGCGAGATGGTTGGCCGCGATGGTCAGGTCGCCGGCAAGCCGCAGCGGCCTTGTGCTGCGGCGATTGACCTCGCTGCGGCCCTGGAGCCAGGCCATCAGCGTGTCGGGATCAGAGGATTCGACGCTGAGACGGCCGCTGAAACTGTCGGAGCCCGGGGCTGCGCCGTTGAGCGACAGCTGCGTCATGCCGGGCGCACGCAGGTCGAGCCGCTGGAAGGTCCAGGACTTGCCGTCGGTCTTGAGCTCGGCCGCGATGTTCTGGAGCGGACGGCCGCCCAGCATGATCTGGTCGGAGTTGAATTCGATCTGCGCCGGGATCGGCGCCTGCGGAATCGCCGCCAGGCCCGCGCGCAACGCCGGCAGGATACGCAGCGGCTCGGCATTGTCCTTGCCGGCAAGCTTGTCGGCGTCGACCTGGCGCGCCGACAAGACCGCGCGCAACAGCGGCGAAGCGCCGAACCTGAGGTCGCCGACGCCACCAAGCTTCAACGCGTTGTCATCAGTGCCAAAGCTCGCGTCGATCTGATCGAATTTGGCCCCGGCCGGATCGGCCTTGAGCTTTGCCGTGAGCTTCCAGGGTGTCGGCCCCGCCTCGCCCGGCTTTTTGGCCGGAGGCACGGCGAGCGTCAGCGCGCCCTCGAATTTCGGCAGGCGGTTGTCGAAGGCAAGCACGCCTTCGAGATCGGCCAGGATCGCGCGCTCGCCAGGGTCGATGTTGAGGTGAAGGCGGGTGGCGCTGCCGTCGGCGCTCGGGCCGGAGGAGATGCGGAACGGATAGCGTGTGCCGGCCGCGGTGAAATTGCCGTCGCCCCGCACCGAGCCGGCGAGCGAGCGCACGTCGCCGGAGAAGACGATGTCATTCAGCTCCAGCGTCGAGCGGCTGGCGGCATCATGCAGGGCGATGCGGCCGGTGAGGTTCAGCCGCTCGATGGCAAGGGAAGCCAGATTGAAGGTGCCGCTCGCGATTGACGGCAGGTCGACCCGCCCCTTGGCGTCGAGGCCGAGATCCACCGCCATGCCGTTGACCGAAAGCTCGGTGGCGCGCCATTCGCCGCGCATCAGGGAGCCCAGACTGAACTCGACGTCGAGCTTGTCGGCACGCAGGCGGCCAAGGTCATTGTTGCCGCCGAAGGTGACCGAGCGGAGCCGCAGCGTCGGCGCCGGCAGCAGCCGCGCGTCGAGTTCACCCGCCACCCGCACCGGTACGCCGATGATCCGGGTCGCCTCCGCCTCGAACTGGGGCCGGAACTGGTTCCAGTCGACGAAATAAGGCCCGATCAGCGCGGCCAGCAGCGCTAAGATGAAGGCAATCGCCAATCCGAGCAGCGTCGTCTGCACGGGTCTCCCCTCGGCCAAACCGGCACCCGGGCCAAACCCTGGCCAAAGGCTTCAGGCGCGCCGGAACAGCCCCTTATATAGGGGGAAGTGTGGCGAAGTCACAGCGACTGTTGCGCGCGGAGGTTAACGCGGGCGACCTCACCAGCTCGCCGGCAACCGCTTCAGGCCGCGCAGCACGAAGGTTGGGCGCCATTCCGGATTCGCGACGTCGTCGATGCGCAGATCCGGCAGCCGCCGCAGCAGCGTGGCGATGGCGATCTCGGCCTCGATGCGCGCCAATTGGGCACCCAGGCAGAAATGGATGCCGCCGCCGAACGACAGCGGCCTGACGTTCGGCCGGGTGATGTCGAGGCGATCGGGGTTATCAGGATAGACCGCCGGATCGCGGTTGGCCGAACCGAGCAGGCAGAGCACGGTCTCGCCTTTGGGGATCCTCTTGCCGCCGAGGTCGTCGATGTCCTCCAGCGTGACACGCCCGGTCATCTGCACTGACGAATCGTAGCGCAGGAATTCCTCGATCGCGTTCGTGATCAGGTCGGGCCGCGCCTTCAGCAACGCGAGCTGGTCCGGATTGCGGTGCAGCGCCAACAGGCCGTTGCCGATCAGATTGACGGTGGTCTCATGGCCGGCGCCGAACAGCAGGATGATGTTGGCCGTCAGCTCCTCATTGGTGAGCTTGTTGCCGTCTTCCTCGGCCTGCACGAGCTGGGTGGTGAGATCGTCGCCCGGATTGCGGCGGCGCAATTCGAACAGCTGCTGAAAGTACATCTGCGCCATCATGTTGGCGGCGTTGCCCTTCGCGATCTCCTCGGCCGACATCGGCACCGGATCGAGCAGCCGTCCGCCATCGCGAGAGCTGTTGTAGAAGACCTCGCGATGATCCTCAGGGATTCCGAGCATGTCGCAGATGATGGTGACCGGCAGGCGGAAAGCGAAATCTTCGATCAGGTCCATGTGACCGTGGTCGATCACCGCATTGATGGCCTGATCGACGATCTCCTGGATGCGCGGACGCATGTCCTCGACCCGGCGCGCGGTGAAAGCCTTCACGACGAGGCCGCGCAGGCGGGTGTGATCGGGCGGATCCGCCTGGAGCATCCAGTGGCTCATGCTGCGGAAGACCGGCTCTTCCATGATCTGCGGGCCGTAGCGGCGCCTGGTGCGCTCGACGAAGTCCTTGCCGAAGCGCTTGTCGCGCATCGCGAGGCTGACCTCGGCATGGCGGCTGGCGACGAACGAGCCGTATGGCGAAACGTGGACCGGATCGGTGATGCGCAGCCGCGCGTAGTGCGGATAGGGATTACGGATGAAGTCCGGCGACAACGGATTGAAAAGCGGTCCGCCGCTTGCGGGTTGAACTTGCTCGTTCATGGTGACCTCACATCGGTTGCCGCATGAAACGAATACGCCGGTCGCCCCCGATCCGCAGCGTAACCATCCCTGACATTTTCAACTCGATACATTGTTGTATCGAGTTGCATTCTGCCCTAAACTGTCCCGATGTCAAGGGTGAGAACCAGGCCGACCAGGGACGACACGCGCGACAAGCTGTTCGAGGCAGCCGCCCGAATGTTCGAGGAGGACGGCATCGGCGGCGCCAGCATCGAGGCGATCGCGGCTGCGGCCGGTTTCACCCGCGGCGCGTTCTATTCGAACTTCAAGAGCAAGGACGAGCTGATCATCGCCATGCTCGAAGACCACGTCGAGCAATCGATCCGGCGCAATCTCGACATCCTCGCGCAGCACAGCAATCTCGATGATTTCATCGCGGCGTTGAAGGCGATGGATCGCACACGGCAGGATCCGCTCGGCCGCTCGCCGCTGCTGCACATGGAGATGATCCTCTACGTCGCGCGCGCCGAGAAGCGACGGCCCGAACTCGCCAAGCGGCTGCGCGCGCGGCGCAAGCTGATCGCCGACATCGTCGAGGCCACGCTGAATGGCAACAGCCAGAACAACACGCTGAACCCGCCATGGATGGCCTCCGTCGTGCTGGCTCTGGAAGACGGTTTTCGCCTGCACCGGCTGATCGATCCCGAGACAACGCCGGCCGACAGTTTTTTGCGCGCGATCACGGATCTGAGGCGCAGGACGGGACTGGCGTCGGAGTGAAGGCGGCTGGGGCGTGTCCTCATACCTGATTGATTTCGAGAACGGTTAGCATTGTTCCAATGGGCTACTGTCCATAGCCGCGATCAAGGAGGCGATCTCGATCGTCGCGAAATTGCAAAAGGTGTCCGAGATTGCATAAGGGAAGATGATCTTGTCGCGGTGGCGCATCGCGCCGCAGGTATAGACGACGTTCGGAACATATCCTTCGCGTTCGGACGGGTCTGGGCGCAATAGTGGCTCGCGCAGGCGGCCGAGCACCTTCGAAGGATCCTTTTTGTCCAGCAACGCGGCCCCGATGGAGTATTTTCGCACAGGGCCGACGCCGTGCGTCAGCAGCAGCCACCCCACGTCGAGTTCGATCGGCGATCCGCAATTGCCGATCTGCACGAATTCCCAGGGGTATCGAGGCTTCAAAATCGGCTGGCCGCCGTCCCACGTATGGAGATCGTCGGAAAAGATCAGATAGAGGTTTTCGTTATCCTGGCGCGCGATCATCGCATATCTGCCGTCGATCTTTTTCGGGAATAACGCCATGCCCTTGTTGCGCGCGGCACTGCCCTTCAAGGTCGATAGCCGGAACGATACAAAATCAGATGTCTCGATCAGCTCCGACCGGATCGCCCGTCCGCTATAGGCGGTATAGGTCGCGTAGTAGATCTTCTGTCCGGCGCTGCTGAATTGCACAAAGCGGGCGTCCTCAATCCCGTTTGACTGCGCTTCGGTGACCGGAAAAATCACCCGCTCGCTCAAATCTTGTCCAGCCGCGAATGTGACGTCAATATCGTCGCCGCCGGCGCCCGATGTCAGCCCGACAAGATCGGGACTGGATGCAAGACGCGCCGCAGGGTCGATGGTTACGGCGCCGTCTGCCGCAATAAACCCCGAGCGAAATGTCAGGGAAGACACATGGCCCTCGCCGACGGCACGAAGACTGAGGATGAAGCGGAGGCTGCCTTCCGGCGTTCCGGACTGATCGGGATGCGGCACGATACTCGGATTGAACAATGCCGAGGCCTCGAACGAATATTCGTTGAGAAAATAGGCGCCCACGAGTTGGCGCTGCACCTGTGTGAAGACAGCATGGTCGGCCAGCGCCGCTTCCATTTCCGCGGCACGTGCCTCGAAAGTCTGTAACAGATTGCGGTGACGGCCGAGGAAGTTATCGAGGACGTCGGCCAATTGACGGTCAGCCGTCTCGGGATCGAGCGCGAGGACCCGTTCGACGATATGATTGGCGCGGGTCTTGTCCGTCGGATTGAGGTCGCGCGGCTCCGTTGCCGGCTTGAAAGGCCGAACGATCACACGGGTCGGGTCCGGCCGCAAATGAAGGGCTTGGCGTTTGAGGAAGGGAGATTGCGACAAAACGGCCTCGGTTGGTTGAAGGAGGAAATCGCTATCGGCGCCGTCAGGCGACCAGCGGAGCAGGCTTGGCGCGGCTTTCGCTGAGGCGGGCAATTTGTCGAATCTCGGAAAGGCCGAGCAAATACGACACCACGGATTCCCCTCCCCGGTTCTCATTGGGACGGTCGGGGTGCAGGCCATCCCGACAGCTTCCAGTTTCCAGGTCGACCAGCGAGACTGACAAATCGTTACTGCCCAGAAACCACGCGAATACCCGTGCGGCTTCGGCTTTCCAATCGACATCGTGATCGGCGCGCCATGCGGCGAGGCATGCCGCGATGGTCGCCGCAGCCTCCAGCGGCTGCTGGTCGAAGGCTTGCGGCGGTTGGCGTCGATCACCAAATCCGGCCGTGCCGATCGGGCGGAATTGGCCCTTCGCCGAGGTTTGCCGGTTCACAAGCCAGCGCAGCGACTCCAAGCCGATATCGACATAACGCGACGTCTTGCTGGCCATGCCGGTGATGATCAGTGCCTGGGGCAAGCGAGCGTTATCGTAGGCCAACCCATCCTCGAACCAGACCCAATCGCCAGTTGCCACGGTGTCGAAGATCAAAATCAATCGATCGGCCAGCACCGCACGCAGGCGGGTCGCGTGGAAGTCGTCCGGAACAGCCGAGCAGTAAGCATCGAGCCCAAGCAACACAAACGCCCACGCACGGGGCGAACTAAAACTTTCCACCGTCGCCATCGCTTCCGAAAACAGCGTGGCGGCCCATGAGCGCCGCGACGGGTTGATATCGGTCAGCGCGCATACGCCCAAGGCCCAGAGCGTTCGTCCGTGGCTATCCTCCGATCCCTTGTCCTCCAACCAGCAACGGTTGAAGCCCATGAAATTGCGAAATCGTCGTATGTCCTGATTCCAGGCATGCTGGACGAAGGCGGCAAATCGCGCTGTCAGGGCTTCCGGCAGCCGTTGTTCGCCCGGATTGTTGAGTGCGCAGGCCACAAGCAGTGCGCGGGCGTTGTCGTCGACGCAATAGCCGTGGGCACGGTCCGGCACGCTGTGAACGGCATGCTGAAACAATCCTGTGTCGTCGCACATCGACAGGAAATGGCCGAGTTGCATTTCCGGCGGCGCGCGACTGTCGCGCAGCAGTGTGCTGGTATCCGTGCGCGCAATGGTCTTGAGCCGATGCCGGCGCCCGGCGTTCTCGAATACCGACATATAACGTTCGGCGGTTCTTTCCCATGTCATCGCGCGGCTGCTCGAATAAGCGCGCTTGCGCATCGCCTGCCGAAGCACATCGTTGGTGAGCAGCTTGGCAATTTCAATGCCGAGCGCTGCTGCATCGCCAAACGGAACCAGAATGCCCCGGCCATCGGCCAGGAGTTCGCGGGCGTGCCAATACGGGGTGGAAACCACGGCCTTACCGAGGCCGAAACTATAGGCGAGCGTGCCCGATGTCATCTGGGCTTCATTGAGGTACGGCGTTACGTAGACGTCGGACATCGAGATGAAATCGAGCAGCGTCTTCTGATCGACGAATTGATCGAGAAACACCACGTGATGCTCGACTCCGGCCTGGCGCGCATGCGCCATCAGGGACTCACGGTAGGCTTCGCCCTGATCGCGCACGAGGTTGGGATGCGTCGCACCGAGCACGACGTAAACGGCGTCGGGTCGGGTTTTCAGAATCGAAGGCATCGCATCGATCATGACTTCGATGCCCTTGTTCGGCGACAGCAACCCGAATGTCAGGATGACCGACTTGTTGCTGAATCCGAGCGCAGCCTTGGCCGCGTCGGGTTCGACGAACGCGAATTCCGGGATGCCGTGCGGGATGATTTCGATCTTCTCGTCAGCCACGTGATAGACCGAGCGCAACAACTCCCGACCTTTTTCAGCCATCACGACGACCTTGGATGAGGCCTCGACGATGCGTGCGATGACATCGCGCTGAACCTGTGTCGGCTCGGACAGGACCGTATGCAGCGTTGTCACGACCGGTATGGTCAGGCGTGACAAGAGGGCCATGATCTGACCTCCGGCTTCGCCGCCGAAAATGCCGAATTCATGCTGCAGCGAAACGACCTCGAAGCCGCCGCTGTTCAGGTAGGCGGCCGCACGGACATAATCATCTTGCCGGTCGTCGTTGATCTCCAGGCCCACCGTAGGGGGATAATCGTAGACCTGGCCGTGATCGGTCATCGCGACGATGACAGTCTCCAGATCCCCTCGGGAGGCCGCAATGGCGCTCTGCAGGTCGGTGGTAAAGGTAGCAATACCACAGCGGCGCGGAAGCGAGTTTCCGATGAATGCGATACGATTTACGGCAGCCAATTTGGCGTCTCCGTTTGTTTGAGCGCGGCAGTATCGAAGGAGGTCGGGACCGGGGCGCATGGAGAAGCGTGTGGTCCACGGCTGGCGCCCGCAGCGCGCCGCTCGGTTAACGCACCGTGGTTTACGTTCGGGCCGGGATAGGCCAGCAGCGCTTTCAACCCGTTCGCACCCACCTCGATGTCCGCATGGTCGGCTTCCAGGAAAACGCCGGCACCCGGCGCGAGCTTCATCGAGCCGAGTTGGGCGTGACCTTCGATCGCCAGCAGCCAGGTCTCTTTCGGTGCGTCGAGCATCCAAACGGAACCCGGAGCAAGGTCAATTTGCTCCAGCGCAAAGTAAGAATTGACGGTGAGGGCCGTTCGCGCGCCGCTCAATCGTTGGGGAGGCGATTGGATTTCGCGAGGGCCCGCCGTTGCCACCGCGACGGCGTTTTCGATGTGCAGTTGGCGCTCTCGTCCATAGTCGAACAGCCGGAACGTGGCATCGCTGTGCTGCTGGATTTCGACGAGCACGATGCCAGCGCCGATCGCATGAATGGTTCCAGCGGGAATGAAAATGACGTCGCCTGGATGAACCGGGTGCCAATGCACGATATTGGCGATCGAGCCATCGGTGATAGCGGTTCGCAACTCGGCGGCGGAGCGCGGATAGTTCAGTCCCACCGCGACCTTGGCTCCGGGGATGACGGAGACGATGTACCAAGCTTCGGTCTTGCCGTTGGCAAGTCCGATCGAGCGCGCGAACGCATCATCCGGATGAACTTGAATCGATAGCGGTTCGGTGGTGAGGAGTATTTTGAGCAGCAACGCCGTCTTGGGCGCAGCAAGACCCGGGCGTTCAAACCACAATTCCCCGATCGGGCCGTCGCTGGTCGACGCCGAGCTCCAGGGACGCAGATCGAAGCTGCCCCAGGGCTTCGGCTTGGTTCGCACCATGGCATGGTCGATCGTCAAGCTGGCCTCCCGAAGGCTGTGCGTTCAGTCGTTGACTGTTCGTGCAGGACGCGGGCCGGTCCAGGGCGGGAGCGCATCCCATTCAGCCCATCGCATGCGGCGTTCTTCACCGCCGACTTTGACAAAAACAAACGGGGCGTCGTCCTGCCCGGTCTTCGATCCAGCGAATGTGGCCGGAAGTCCGTTCGAGTTTCGGATCGTTGCTGTATTTGCCAAGTAACCTCCTGACCGATCTGAGTGCGAGATCGTGGCTGCAGATCAATTTGAAATGGATTCCCGATGCATAACGGCCCACGCAGCGACCGGCAGAACAATGAAAACAGGCAGCGGCACCGGAGGCACCAACCACCCACGAGACTTGAATTTTGGGGTATCAGACATCCAACCGCCTTCTTGGTTGAGGCGGGAGCGCAACGCTCTCAGTCACCGATAACAGCCAAGGGCGGGCGGTGATACAAGCTACATAGGAACGTCGTCGCCCAATAGCGAGAGGAGAGCATCAACCAGATTGGCTTTATTAGCTGTATCTTTATGTTGGCATTGCTCTATGGTCACAAGACCTGACGTCTGATTTGACGAGGGACGCTTTCTCAATCCCAACCTGGCTGGCTGATCCACTTTTCGGAACGGCTATCGGATGTCGCATGGTTTCAATGGATCATTTCCGGCAAGAGATTCGATCCCGGTTCGAATTGGCGAGCGCGCAAGGCCAGCAGGACCTGACCATCGAATGTGGCGAGCTTTATCGGTCCGTGAGCAAGCTCCCCCTTTTCGGTCCATGGATGATCTTCTGCTGCAATGCGATGCGCGCGGAAATGGCCTTGACGGATCATTTGATTTTCGATGACAGCAAGGCAAGCCTGCTAACCGTTCACTATGCACTGCCACGACTTCAAAGGCGGCCAAACTAGGCGCGAATTGGAGTAACCTGATGCGTTGGCTCCAATGACCAGCCTGTCGCTGCTGCTGTTGCAGAACGGATTGCCCGATCTTCCCGTGGTGCTCATCGAGCCTCATCGAAATCGCGGCGAGATCTGGCGCATCAAATTCAGCTATGACATTGACCAGCCGCTCTCGATGAGCGCCGAACAGGCATCGTCATTGGCAACTGATCTCCATCATATAGGCGCAGACGAGCTGGCTGGTGAGATCGACGACGCGGTCAGAAGTGCGACGCGTTATAACGCGGTGTGATTGCCATAGGCGTTTTCCCTGGGTGCCATGTCAACGCGACGAGACAACTCGCGCGCCCTAAGCCGACCGCTTCACCGCAACCACATCGACCGGCGCCAGATCCAGCCGCCCCAGCATCGCCCTCGCCTGCTCCGCACAGTGCTCGATCAGCCAGCGCTCGAACGCTACGGGGGCGAGCGCGGGCGCATAAAGAAAACCCTGCACGACGTCGCAGCCGAGCTCGGCCAGCATCTTGCGCTGTCCCTCGGTCTCGACGCCCTCGGCCACGACGGTCATGCCGAGGCCTTGGCCTACGCGCACCACGGCGGTGGCAATCGCAACGGCGCCTGCGTCTTTCTCGATATCGCGCATAAAACTGCGGTCGATCTTCAACTCGCGGATCGGCAGATGCGCGAGCCGGCTGAGGCTGGAATAGCCGGTGCCGAAATCGTCGACCGAGAGCCCGATGCCGAGCGCGCGAATTGCCTGCATCGTTTCCAGCGCGGCGGCACCGTCCTGCATGAATGTGCCTTCGGTGATCTCTAGCATCAACGCGTCCGCCGGCAGCGCGTACTCGGCGAGGATATCGGCGAGCCGCGCTGCGAGCGCGACATGGCGGAAATTAATCGGCGACAGGTTGACCGAGACGGTAGGTATGTTGAGCCCGGCGCGGCGCCAGCTCGCCATCTGCCGGCAGGCTTCGCGCACCGACCACAGGCCGATTTGCTCGATCAGGCCGCATTCCTCGGCGAGCGGGATGAACTTTGCCGGCGAGACGTCGCCGAGCGCAGCATCGTGCCAGCGCGCCAGCGCCTCGACGCCGTGAATGGCGCCGTCGCAACTGCGGATCTGCGGCTGGTAGTTGAGCGTGAGCGCCCCATCCGCGATGGCGCGGCGGAGCGCGGCGATCAGCGCCAGCCGCTGCTCGGCAAGCCCGTTCATCTCGGCGCAGAAGAGGCGATGGGTGGAGCGGCCAGCCTGCTTGGCCATGTACATCGCGGCGTCGGCCTGCTGCATCAGCGTGTCGATGTCGGTGGCATGATCGGGATAGAGGCTGATGCCGATGCTGGCCGACATCTGCAACTGCCTGGATCCAAGCCGCAGGGGTGCGGCGAGCGCCTCCGTGATCTCGGCCGCGACGCGCTCGGCGCTCTCGGCGTTGCGATACGGCAGCAGCACGACGAATTCGTCGCCGCCCAGCCGCCCCAGCATGTCTTCGGGCCCGATATGCTCGCGCAGGCGCTGCGCGAGCTGGATCAGAAGCTCGTCGCCGGCGGCGTGACCGAGCGTGTCGTTGACATCCTTGAAATGATCGACGTCGAGGAAGGCGAGCGCGATATGGCTGCCGGTCGGACAGGCGTCGATCGCGGTGGTGATCAGATGCCGCAACTGCGCGCGGTTCGGCAGGCCGGTGAGGATGTCGTGATAGGCGAGCCGCGCGATCTCGGCGCGCGCCTCCTTGCGCTCGATCGCGAAGGCGCCGAGATTGACGCAGGCCTCGACGATCCGGCGATGCCAGTTGCTCGGCGCACGCGGCTCACGGAAGTAGAAGGCGAAGGTCGCGATGACACGGCCGTCCTTGGCCTTGATCGGCGTCGACCAGCAGGCACGCAGGCCGACTTCGAGCGGACGCGCCTTGTAGGGCTGCCAGCGCGGATCGGTGTCGAGATCTTCGGCCAGAACCGGCTCGCCGTAGAAGGCGGCGGTGCCGCAGGAGCCGACATTCGGGCCGATCGCGATGCCGTCCAGCGCGCGCGAATAGTCCTCGGGCAGGCTGGGACCGCCGAGCGGATGGATCAATCCGGCGGAATCGACGTGAAGCAGCGAACAGACGACGTCCGGCGCGATTTCCTCGACGCGACGGCACAGCCGGTCGGCGATCTCGGTGATCGGCACCTCGTCGGCCAGCGCGCTCATGATGAGCTGCTGGAGCGAGCGCAACTGCCTCGTCTCGGTGATGTCCTCGAGAAGGGCGAAGATGTGCTTGACGCGGCCCTTCTTGTCGCGAAACGCATCGATCCGGGCGCACACCCAGATCTCCTCGCCGTCCTTGTTATAGACCAGCGTCTCGACTTCGCCGCGCCGGCCGCCATCGATGAGCCGCTTGACGAACTTGGCGACGGCGGTGCGGTTGGTGTGGCAGCCGGCAATGAGCTCGGCTGCGCGCCGGCCCTCGGCTTCCTCGCTGGTATAGCCAAACAGCGTCGTGAAGGACGAATTGACGTAACGGATATTTTGTTCGACGTCGGTGATGATCACGGCGCGGTTGGTCTGGTCGGAGACGGCGTTGAGCAGCCCGATCCTGACCCGACGCTCGGCGTCGGCGGTGACGTCGCGGGCGAACACGATGTGATGGGTCGCACCGTCGATGGTTGCGGAGGACAGCGAGACCGTCGCCCTGATCCGGCTGCCGTCACCGCGCACCAGGCTGATCTCGTCGCGGAAGTCTGCGATCGGGTCGGCCTGAAGGCATTTGAGCGTGAGGATCTCGGCATCGCGGCCGAGTACGTCAGTGCGCGCGAGCTTCCAGATCCGCTCGGCGCCGGCGTTGAAATGCGTGATGCGCTGCGCGCCATCGACAATGACGATGCCATCGTCGGCGCATTCGAGCGCAGCGCGCAGTACGTCCGGACTTTCTGTCACAAGGCAATCGGAGGCGGACATCGTTTGACCCGGAGGCATCGGGAAGATGCGGCAATCGGCCCAAAGCTAATGCTTCGATGGTGTCCAAGACGTTTTTGCAACCGGCTCGCGGCCTGCCAAGACGCGACATGCTTAACGTTCCGCGAAAGCGACCAGGGTAATCCGGTGGGTGCGGAACTCAGAGCCCCGCTCCGATGGAATCGGAACGGGGCTCCGGATTCTTGTTTTGACGCGTTTTCTTTATGCGAACCGGAATCCACTTCGCTCGAAAACGCTCTATTCCGCGCCGGTTCCAGTCTTGAGCATGTGCAGCCGGCCGGCCACGGCCCGCACCTTGCCCGGCGACGCCCGCCAGATCGACAGCGCCGACAGGCCGCTCACGACGATCGCGATGGCGAAGGCGAGCGTGTAGTCGCCGGCGCGATCGTAGAGAAAACCCGTGACCCAGGGACCGGCCGCACCGCCCGCCAGCGCCGCCAGCATGATCGTGCCGAAAATGCTGCCCTGGTGCCTGCCCTGGAAAATCTCGAACACCACCGCGCCCATGATCGAGGTGAGGCCATAACCGAGCGCGCCTTGCGTGAACACCATCAGATAGACCAGCCAGAACGAAGGCTGATATTTCAGCGCGATCAGCGCCGCGAAGCAGATTGCAAAACCGGCGCAGCTGATCGCCCACACCCATTCCCGCCCGATCCGGTCGGAGACATGGCCAAGCAAAATCTGGCCGGGAATGCCGAGCAGGCTGACGATGCCGAGCGCCCATACCGCGACGTTCGGACTGAAGCCGATGTCGAGCAGGAATTTGGTCTGGTGCACCTGCACCGCATACCAGATGTACAGGCCGCAGAAATAGCCGAGCGCGATCCACCAGAATCGCGCAGTCGCGAGCGCACGACGGAGCGTCCAGTCGGTGCCAGCCCAGACCGGATCGACGATGTTGGAGACGGGCTTTGCAGCGCCGGCGGATGGCGCGGCTTCACCGTCCGGCCGAAGGCCGATGTCTTCGGGGCGCTTGTGCAGGAACAAATTGATCGGCGCCAGCACGATCAGGATCATCAGGCCCATCGCGGTGCAGGCGGTGCGCCAACCAGTCTGCTCGATCATGTGCTGCACCCACGGCAGCAGCGTCACCGAGCCGATGCCGACGCCGGCAAAGGCAATGCCGATGGCGAAGCCGCGCTTGCGGATGAACCAGTTCGGCAGGAACAGCGATTGGCCGGAATAGCCGAGGCACACGGAGCCGGCGCCGACCATGACGCCGATGGTGACGTAGAGATGCCAGGGTTGGCTGGTGAGTGGGGCGAGCAGCAGCCCGCCGCCCATCAGCACGACGCCAAGCTCCATCACCGCGCGCGGCCCGGCGCGATCCATCAGGCGACCGATCAGCGGGCTGACGATGCCCGATACAACGAAGCCGAAGGAGAAGGCGCCGGCGGTGACGCCGCGCTCCCAGCCGAACTCGGAGATGATGGGAGGAAAGAACAATGAAAAGGCGGTGCGCGCGTTGACGCCAATGGCCATGGTGACGAAGGTCACCGCGACCACCACCCAGCCGTAGAAGAACGGAAGCCGCATGTTGAGTTTATTTCATCCCTAGACGGTTCTTCCGACCATCTGGGGCTGTCCGGGTCAAGCGCTTTTCGCGCATGCCCGTCGGACAGCAAGCTCAGGCCGCGTCGAGCTGCGAAGGCTGACCGGACACGTCAAGCTCGATCCGGTCGATCGGCAGCGGTCGGCCGAACAGATAGCCTTGCGCGAAGTTGACGCCGAGCGCCTTCAGGCGCTCGTACTCCTCGCGGGTCTCGACCCCCTCGGCGGTCACCGACATGTCCAGGCCGCGCGCCAGCGTCGCGATCGCGGAGATGATCGCCGAGCTGCGCGGCTGGTGCGTGAGATTGCGAATGAACGACTTGTCGATCTTGATCTTGTCGAACGGAAACGCCGTGAGATAGCTGAGCGATGAATAGCCGGTGCCGAAATCGTCGAGCGCGAGCTCGATGCCGATGTGCTTCAGCCGCTCCATGAAGGCGTGGTTCTCGGCACCGCGCTCCAGCAGGACCGACTCGGTGATCTCGATCTCGAGCCGTTGCGGCGACAGCCCGGAATCTCTCAGCGCCGCACAGATCATGTCGAACAGATCGGCTTCCTTGAACTGGATCGGCGACAGGTTCACGGCGACCATCAGATTCGAGGGCCAGGCGGCGGCGTCCGCGCAGGCGCGCCGAAGCACGAATTCGCCGAGCGGCACGATCAGCCCGGTTTCCTCGGCCAGCGGTATGAACTGGTCCGGCGGAATCAGTCCGCGGGTCGGGTGCCGCCAGCGCACCAGCGCCTCAAAACCGTGTCGGCCGCCACTATTGGCGTCGACGAAGGGCTGATAGTGCACTTCGAGCTGGCAAAGCGCGATGGCGTCGCGCAAGTCCCCTTCCAGCGTGTTGCGCGCCTCGAGCTCGGCCGACATCGCCTCGTCGTAGATCGTGAAGCAGTTGCGGCCCGCCGATTTCGAACGATAGAGCGCGAGGTCGGCCTTCTTCAGCAGCTGCTCCTGGTCGCTGCCGTGATCCGGCGCGATCGCAATGCCGATGCTGGTGCCGATCTCGACGCGATGTCCGGGCAGGAGGAATGGCTCGGCCACCAGCTTTGCGATCCGCCCCGCCAGCTCGGTCGAGCAGACCCGCTGATCCTCGCAGCCTTCCTGGATGATGGCGAATTCGTCGCCGCCGAGCCGCGCCAGCACGTCGGTGGCACGCACCGCGGATTTCAGCCGCTGCGCCACCTTTCGCAGCAGCGCATCGCCGGCGCCGTGACCGAGGGAATCGTTGACGTTCTTAAAGCGGTCGAGATCGAGCATCAGGATCGAGAAGGTCGGACCGCGGTCCATCAGCTGGCCGTTGAGCTCGTCGAGCCGGGCGAGGAAGAAGGCGCGATTCGGCAGGCCGGTCAGGATGTCGGTCTGCGCAAGCTCGAGCACGCGCCGGTTCGCCAACGACAGCCGCCGCGAATTGCGGCTGGCCAGCATCAGATAGGTCGCGAGCGACAGCGTCAGCAGCATGCCGACGGTGAGGACCGCGACCGCGCGGTCGTAAGTCGTCTCCAGCGAGCCGCCGGCCGTCGGCATCGCGCGAACTTGCCAGTCAGTATCTCCGATCTTGAGATGGCCGGCCCAGTGCGGCCCCTGCGCGACGTCGCGCATCGACTGCGGCGATGATGACGCGGACGAATAATCGGGCAGCGCCTCCTCGATACTGACGATCCGTGCCGTGAAGGGCGGATAGACGTTGACGCTGACCGCGGGGTTTGCCCCGGTCGTGACGCGGATGGCCTGCATCAGCAGCGGCAAATCGACGACGCCGGCGACGTAGCCTGCGAGATTGCGGCGCCGGTCCACCACCGTCTCGCGCGAGGTGCCCTTGGCATAGACGGGAACGGCGACGATGACATCGGGCAGCCGGCCCCCCTCCCTCGGCTCGTAGAGGCGCGCACGAATGGCGGCGATCCGGTCATTGTCGCGCGCCCGCTCGAGTGCCGCGCGGCGTTCCGGAACGGTCGCGTAGTCCATGCCGTAAACGGACGAAGTCTTCGGCTGGGTCGAGTAGAAGACAGGAAAATATTCGTCGCTTTGCGGCGCGACCGCAAAAGCCTCGCCCTGGAGCGATTTGATGCGATAGCTGGAGAGGCCGTCCGTGACCGCCGCGGCCTCGTATTCGGCGCGTTCCTTGCGGTTGACGCGCGGCAGCCAGGCGATGCGCAGCATGCCGGGATGCCGCTCGAACAGCCGGGCGCTGAAGGTCTCGAACTCGCTGCGGGTGATTTCCTCGTTGGTCGATTCGAACAGGGTGCGCAGCGCGACGAGCCGGCTGATATATTCGTTCATGCCGTTCTGCAAGACGATGGCTTCGGTCTCGGCCGCGTTCTCGAACTCGATCCTGTTGACACGGTCTTCCCACCGCGCCACCGCCGCCGCGCCCGCCAGCGAGAACAAGAGACCGACGCCGACTGCAACGAGCGCAGGACGATAGAGCCCGAGCAGCGGCGCGAGACGCCACCGTCCGATCATCCGTCCCCGATCCTGATCATTCTGATCGCGATCGCCCATCCCGAAACCGTCGTCCCCTCTTTGCGGCGGAGCTAACTTCTGGTTGAACCGCCGGGACCGCGATCGGACAAGGACCGCAGTTAAGAACTGCACAATTTCGGAACCCGGCCTTCCCGCATTGCGCGGCTTAGTTAACGAAGTACGCGCGCGACCCAGCGTTATCAGAGTAACTCGCCTGTTTTGCCCGAAGTTTTACGGGGTCGCGTTGCAGCTCCGGTTAGCGAGCTATTCAGGCCACGCGGCTATGCTCGCCGCGATTTTCTCCCGCATGCAGCAAGACCTCCTGATGAAACCGTTTCAATCGGCGACACGCATCGTTCTGACCTTCGCACTGCTGGCTGTGGCCACGCTTGCGGCGAGGGCCGAGGAGGTCGGCGTCAGTCAGGATGCAATCCTGTTCGGTCAGGCGGCTGCGCTCGAGGGCCCCTCCTCCGCGCTCGGACAACGCATGCGGCAGGGCATTGTCGCGGCATTCACCGAGATCAACGCTCGAGGCGGCGTCCACGGCCGCAGGCTTCAACTCGTCAGCCGCGACGACGGCTACGATCCCGACCGCTCGGTGGTGCAGACGCTGCGGCTGATCGAGGACGACAAGGTGTTCGCGCTGATCGGCGCGGTGGGGACGCCGACCGCGATGGCGACGATTCCGATCACCAGCGCCAGGAATATTCCGTTCATCGGACCGTTCAGCGGCGCCGAGTTCTTGCGCGACCTCGAACTTCCGAACGTCGTCAACATCCGCGCGAGCTATGGCGCGGAGGCCGAGGCGTGGATCAAACACCTCACGGAAGATCGCCACTTGACCCGCATCGGCATCTTCTACCAGGACGATTCCTTCGGCCGCGACGGCCTTGCCGGCGTGAAGAATGCGCTCGCCCGGCGCGGCCTCGAGCTCGCCGCGGAAGGCACGTTCGAACGCAACACCCGCGCGGTCGGCTCGGCATGGCGGATGATCAAGCGCGCCGAGCCCGAGGCCATCGTCATGGTCGGGACCTACGGTCCCTGCGCCGAATTCATCAAGCTCGTGCACCGCAGCGGTCTTTCACCGACCTTCGTCAACATCTCCTTCGTCGGCGCCAATGCGCTCGCGAAAGAACTCGGCCCGGAGGGCGAAGGCGTCATCGTCTCGCAGGTCGTGCCGTTTCCCTGGGATCGTTCGCTCAAGCTGGTCGCCGACTATCAGGACTCCCAGAAGGTGTTCGACCCGACGCTGACACCCGACTTCGTGTCGCTGGAAGGCTATCTCTCCGGCCGCCTCGCGGCCGCGGCGTTGGAGAAGGCCGGACCGAATCCGACGCGGGCGAACGTGCTCCGCGTGATCAACGACATCGGCCGCTTCGACATCAGCGGCAGCGTCATCACCATCGGCGCACGCGCCATTGACGCGCCGCCAAAGGTGTTCTTGACGGTGATCCAGAAGGACGGGACGTTCAGGTCGGTCGACCGGCTGTAAGGCGTAGCGAAATCATAGCTCCGCCGATGAAAGTGCGTTCCCTCCCCCCTCCCCGAAGAGGGCTAGGGAGAGGGGTAGCCCAGCAAAAGGTGCGTCCGTTGTTCACGATGCGGCGCGCGGCGTCTGCTCGAAGGAAAGAGTCCCGGTGTGGCACCCCCCTCCCAGCCCCTCCCGCAAGGGGGGAGGGAACGGAGGGAGCGTGGATTCAGGGCCGCCGAGTCCAACGTTCGGCATTGACGGCACCCTGCGGGGCATCGCCTTTGACGATCGCGTCCACCTGTCGCACGGTTTCCAGCGACTGGTATTCGATCGCCTGCGGCGTCAATCCACCGACATGCGGAGTCGCGACCACGTTCGGCAATTTCGCCAGCTCGGGCGTCGGCATCTGGTCGGGCGCACGGCCGACATCCATTGCCGCACCCGCGATGCGGTTCTCCAATAGCACCTTCGCCAGTGCCGCCTCGTCGACGAGATTGCCGCGCGAGAGGTTGATGAAAACGGCGTGCGTCTGCATGCGCGCCAGCGCCGCCTCCCCGATCAGCTTCTCCGTCTGCTCGTTCGCGACCGCAAGGCAGACGACGTAGTCGGAGGCGGTCAGGAGCTCGTCGAGTGCGACCTGCCTGATCGCGCTGTCGCTGACAGTCGCGAAGGGATCGGAGACCAGCACCTCCATGCGCATCACCTTGGCGATCTCGGCAAGGTAACGCCCGATGCTGCCATAGCCGATGATGCCGATTTTGCTGCCGGCAAGCTGGCGGCCCATCCGCGCCTCGGGCTTGCGGCCGGCGTGGTAGTCGGCGGTCGCCCGTGACACGCCGCGCGACAGGTCGACCATGAAGCCAACCGCGAGCTCGGCGACCGCCTGCACGAAGCCTGGACCGGCGCGGGTCACGAGCACACCTGCTTGCGAGGCCGCCTCGACATCCACGTTGCGGATGTCGACGGCGCAGCGGACGAAGGCGCGCAGGCGCGGCAGTTGCGCAAAGATCTCACCGCGGCCTTCGGTCATGCGATCGGCGACGATGATGTCGGCGTCCTTTGCCGCGAGCAGGAGGCTAGCTGCATCGAGCGGCTGATCGCCCTCATGCAGGATCACGTCGGCGATCGCGCGCAGGCCGTTCAGGCTTCGATCGCCGTAGTAATTGCGTCGCATGTCCGGCGTGTGGGCCAGCAGGACCTTCACGGCAAACTCCTTCAGTAGCCGAACGCGCGCGGCAGCGCGGTCGAGAGCGACGGCACGAACGCGATCACCAGCAGGCAGAGCAGCAGCAGGCCCAGATAGCCCATGATCGGCTTCACCGTCTGCTCGATCGGCACATTGCCGATCAGACAGGCGCCGTAAAGCCCGAGCCCGAGCGGCGGCGCGAACAGGCCGATGCCCATCGCGATCACGAGCACGACGCCGAAATGCAGGGGATCGATGCCGAGCTGCACCGCCACCGGCAACAGCAGCGGCCCGAAGATGATGAGCGCGGCCGCGCCTTCCAGCACCGAGCCCATCACGATCAGCACCGCGATCGCGAGCAGAATGAACATCCAGACGCCGCTGGTCTTGGACAATCCCAGCATGATCTCGCCGACCGCATGCGGCACTTGCTGCAAGGTCAGCGTGAAGGCAAGCGACTGCGCAGCGGCGACGATGAACAGCACGAGCCCTGCGCGCGTCGCCGCCTGGACAAAACTGTGCGCGGCCGATTTGAAGCTGAGCTCGCGGAATACGAGGCTGCCGACGACGAGCGCATAGGCCACGGCGAAAGCGGAGATTTCAGTCGCCGTGGCAAAGCCGCTCTTGAAACCGAAGAAGATCATGAAGATCAGGCCGAACGACGCGATCGCGCCGCTCCACAGACCCGACACCGGAACCTGTGGCTCGACCTCCTCGGTCTCCGCCGGCCGCTTGCCGAAGATGATCGAGACGGCGATCAGGACCAGCGCCATCAGCGCCGCCGGCAGAAGCCCTGCGATGAACAGACCACCGATCGACAGGTTGGCCACGAAGCCGAGGATGATCAAATTGATGCAGGGCGGAATGGTCTCCGCCATCACCGCGGACGCGGCGAGCAGCGCCACTGCGCCGCCCGGATTCTGCCTTGAGCGACGCGCCGCCGGGATCAGCACGGAGCCGACCGCGGCGACATCCGCCATCTTCGAGCCCGAGATGCCCGAGAACAGCACCATCGAGGCCACCATCACGACGTTCAGCCCACCGCGCATGCGGCCGACCCCGCGCTGCAACAGCTCGATCAGGCGCACCGACATGCCGTTGGCTTCCATGAGGTAGCCGACGAGGATGAAGAAGGGAATCGCGAGCAACACGAAATTATCGATGCCGCGCGCCATCTGCTGAGCGAAGATGACGCCGGGCAGCGCGCCCTCGACCCAGATGAAGATCAGCGCGGCGAGCGCCAGCGCAAAGCCGATCGGCAATCCGCCGAACAGCGTCGCGAAGAAGCCGATCAACATCAGCGTGCCCGCCGACGGCACCGTCGACGGCGAGAGATAATCCCAGGCGAGATAGAGGCCGGTCAGCACGGCAACCGCAACGAAGCCCCTGACGATGTCCGGCAACGGCCTTGCGCAGAGATGGTCGATCGCAAACACCGTCATGAACAGCGCGCCCACGCCCATCGGGTAGAATGTCAGCTCCAGCGGCAGGCCGGAGCCGGTGGTCTGGCCCGCCGTCAACGAGCCCAGCTTGACTGCGTGATAGGCGACATAGCCCGAGATCAGCACGATCAGGAGCGCGCTCGCGGCATCGACCAGCGTGCGCAGCCGCAGCGGCAGCAGATCGCGAAAGAAGGACACGCCGACATTCTCGCCGCGTGCAAGCGCGCTTGCCGCACCGAAGAAAGCCGAGCCGACCATCAATCCGCGCGCGACGTCGTCAGACCATTCGACCGGCGCATTGAAGAGGAAGCGCAGCAGCACGGAGCCGCAGACCACCACGAGGTCGGCGGCCAGCAGGATGGCCGCGATCCCGTCGCTCAAGCGAAGCAGAAGACTGATACTCCCGTGGCGGCCGCCCGAGAGCGGCACGGCGCCTGTCATCACCGACATCAGGCTTGCGTCGCGCGGATGATGTCGATGACCGGCTTGGACTCCGGCCGCGCCCTCATGAAGTTCTCCGTCTGCGGCAACACGCGCTTGCGGAAGGCCTCGCGATCGCATTCGATCACGGTCACGCCCTTCTCGCCGAGCGTCGCCAAGGCCTCCTTCTCGACCGCCCGACCGTGGGTGCGGCTGTCGGCCGCCGCTTTCTTGGCGGCGTCAAGAAAACCTTCGCGCAGCTTTGGATCCATGCGGTTGAAGGTCATGTCGCTGAAATAGATCGCGAGCGGCGAGAAGATGTGCTGCGTCATCGCATAGTGCTTCGATGTCTCGTAGAACTTGCTGGCGAGGATGGTCGGCGCATCGTGCTCGAGCCCATCGAGAACACCGGCCTGGAGCGCGGTGTAGATCTCGCCGAATGCCAGCGGCGTCGCGGCTGCGCCCATCAGGCGCAGGCATTCCGTGATCACCGGATTGGGCAGCGTCCTGATCTTGAGTCCGGCGAGATCCTCCGGCGTCTTCACCGGCTTCTTCGCCAGCACGCTGCGCGCGCCGAAATTATAGGCCCAGGCGATGACGCGGATGTTGCTGCCCTTGAGCAGCGCGTCCTCGATCGGCTTGGCTGCACCGGCGTCGAACGCCTTGGTCTGCTGCTCGAAGCTGGTGAAGAGATAGCCGAGATCGAAGGTGCCGACGAGCGGCACCAGATTGGCCGAGATCGACGAGCCCGACACCATGAGGTCGATGACGCCGAGCTTCACTGAATTGATGACGTCGATTTCCTGACCCAGCTGGTTGTCGGGAAAGAACGCCACCTCGACCTGCTCGCCGAGCCCGTTCGCCTTCAGGTTCTTGACTAGATTGTCGTAGTAGACGCGGCCGTTGGCGTATTTGGGATCGTTCGGCAGCGAGGAGGAGCATTTCAGCTTCATCGTCGCGGCTTCGGCGCGGCCGATGATCGTGGGAGAGAACACGAGGCCGGCGGTGACCGCCGTCGACGATTTGATGAACGTGCGACGGCTCACGGGCACGATGGTCATGGCGCGGTCTCTCCCCGAGTATTTATTATTCGCGGCCGCGGTCGTTGCCACAGCCTGTTGCGCGGACTGTATGGCCAAAGCGTCGGGGCAGGCAAGGGTTGCAACTGGCGGTGCTACGACAGCTAGGAGAGGCTGGCGCTCCAGCGGAAACCGCAGCGGAACGCCTATGTTTGCCGTTAATTCCGATGATGCCGCATCGCGGCCAAACGGCGAGCTGGGCAAGATTGACGCAGATCGATCCAATTCAGGTATGGATCAATGCCGAACGCAGATTGATTTGGCTTTGGCCCGCTTCGCGTACGTCAGCACAACAAAGAAAGAGCCGCGGGATCCTGGTCCCGCAGCTCTCGCGCTTCAACACTGCAATGACGTCAGCGCGAATGCGCGGCGCTCAACTGTCCACTCGCCGCCTCGACATCACGCGACGGACGCAGTGCGTAGGCGCCATCGCCGAGCAGCGCCTGCGCGACCAGCGCGATCGCCCAGAAGGCGGGGAATTCCCAGCCGCCCTTCGGATTGGTGAAGAAGAAGCCGGCTGCGCCATGCACCGTGAAGATCGCCCCGAGCAGAACCGGGATGCCGGCCAGCGCCGCATAGCGGGTCCAGACACCGAGGATCAGGGCGATGCCGCTCAGCACTTCCACGGTCATCACGACATAGGCGAGCTCAGGCGGGAAGCCGAGGCTGCCGAAAAACTTGGCGGTCCCGGCCGGGGTGAAGACGAACAGCTTGAGGCTGGCATGGGCCAGGAAAAGCGTGCCCAGCGTCACGCGCATCACCAGCGCGGCGTAGGGAGCGGTACGGGAATCGATCATGGCAGTCTCCTTTGCTGGACCGAGCTATGATCTATTCTCAACTGAATGATAATCCGCTATTCTGGAATTATACTTCACACCTATAGAGTGAGATAAATGCTCGACCGCCTGACCAGCCTGGAAGTCTTCGCCAAGGTGGCGGCGATCGGCAGCCTGTCCGGCGCGGCCCGGGTCATGGGCCTGTCGCAGAGCATGGTCACCAAGCATGTGGCGTCGCTGGAGGCGCGGCTCGGCATCAAGCTGTTCCACCGCACGACGCGGCGGCTGTCGATCACCGAGGCGGGCCGCCTCTATCTGGAATCATCCGAGCGGATCCTCGCCGATATGGAGACAGCCGACGCCGCGGTCGCACGCGAGCGCGTCGAACCGCGCGGGCTGTTGCGCGTCAACGTGCCCGTCGTGTTCGGGACCCGGCAGATCGCGCCGCTCATCGCGGAGTTCTCGGAACGCCATCCCGAGGTCACGATCGAGCTCGGCCTCAACGATCGCCTGGTCGACCTCGCCGAGGAAGGCTGGGACCTCGCCATCCGCATCGGCAAGCTGCGCGACTCCAGCATGGTGGCGCGGCGGCTCGCACCGAACCGCATGGTCGTGTGCGCCGCGCCCTCCTATCTTGCCAAGCACGGCACGCCGCGCAGCGTGGCCGACCTCGCCGCGCATAATTGCCTCGGCTACACGCTTTCGCAGCAGGCGAGTGCGGCGGAATGGCTGTTCGGCGCGGACGGCGAGATCCGCGTTCAGGTCTCCGGCAATTTGCGCGCCAACAATGGCGATGCGCTGCGCGCGGCAACGCTGGCCGGCCAGGGACTGGCGCGACAGCCGACCTTCATCATCGCCGATGATCTGCGCGCCGGCATGCTTGTCGCGCTTCCCCTCGACCAGCCGGAGATCCAGTCCTCCGCGGTGCATGCGGTGTACCTGCCCGACCGCCGTCCGCCGGCGAAAGTGCGCGCCTTCATCGACTTTTTTGCCGCACGCTTTTCGCCGGACCCGCCGTGGGACCGCGGACTGTTCTGACGGGTCACTGCGTGGCGCGTCGGCTCCGGCAGACCTGCTGCCCCATTTTGCTGCACGCGGGAGCGTGAGATAGCGCACAGACAGAGTCATGGCTTACGACTAGAAATGGTGACATCCTCGCGCCATTGCCGATGGAGGTGACACCATGCGCCGTCCAGTCCTTTGTAATTTAGTCCTTGCCTCAGGCCTCCTAGCACTCACGCAACTGATGACGCCGACAGATGCCGCGGCCGAAGCGCGGCTTGCGCTGGTGATCGGCCAATCCGCCTATCGCACGGTGCCTGAACTGCCCAACGCCGCCAATGACGCCAAAGGCATGACGGAGTTGCTCGGCAATGCCGGCTTCAACGTCACCGCGGCACCCAATCTGTCGCAGAACGAGATGCGTCAGACGATCTCTGATTTCGCCGGCAAGGTCAGCGCCAGCGGCGCCGACACCATCGCGCTGGTGTTCTATGCCGGCCATGGCTTGCAGATCGACGGCGAAAACTATCTGGTGCCGGTCGATCTCGACCCGAAACGCGAGGCCGACATCCCGCTCGAGGGCGTGCGGCTGAACGACCTCCTCAACACGCTCGGCGCGCTGCCGACACGGGCGCGCATCTTCATGCTCGATGCCTGCCGCAACAATCCGTTCCCGGCGCTCAGCGGCGCGGGCCACGGGCTTGCAATCGTCGACACCAAGGCTGGCGCGCCCGGCTCCTTCATTTCCTATTCGACCTCGCCCGGCGCGGAAGCCGAGGACGGCTCCGGCGCCGACAGCCCCTACACCACCGCGGCACTAACGGTTGCGAAGCAACCGAACATCCCGATCGAGGAGGTGTTCAAGCGCATTCGCATCGCCGTGGCACAGTCGACCGACGGGCGGCAGATCCCCTGGGAAAGCTCGTCGCTGACGACCGACTTCAAATTCTTCGGCGACAGCAGCGGCCAGCAGCCGCCTGCAACGCAGGGCGCAGCGTCGATGGCGCTCGCCAGCGCCACGCGCAGCGTCGAGGACTGGCGCAAGGATTTGCAGGGCAAGGACCCCAAGGTCGCCTATGAGCTCGTGATCGCCGACGACACCGTGCCTGCGTACCAGGCCTATGTCGAACTCTACGCGCAAGCCTCCTATACGCCGCGCCTGCGCACGGTGCTGGAGCGCCGGCGCCAGATGCTGGCGTGGGATCGCGCGGTCGCGATCAACACCCGCGCATCCTTCGAAGCCTATCTCGCGAACTGGGACAACAGCGACCTCGCGGCGACCGCGCGCAGGCTGCTGCTCCGCGTGCAGAACCGCAATTATGCCTTGCCCGTTGCGGCCGCTGCGATCCCCGCTCCGATCGCCGTCGCGCTGGCGCCGACCTGCCCGTGCACGGCGCCGACGACACCGGCCACGCCGATCAGGCCGACCGTCGCCCCGGTCATCAAGAAGCGCGTCGACGACACGCCGCCGAAGCGCAAGGTCGTCGAGACGCCGCCCAAGCGCCGGCCGCCGCCCGACGAAGTGATCGTCGAGCGCGCGCCGCCGCCTGGTCCGCCGCCCGAAGCCGTGGGCGTCGGAATCGGTCTAGGGATTGGTCTTGGCATGGGCATGGGCGGGCGCGGCGGCGGAATGGGACGCGGCGATTACAACCGCGGCAGGTACTGACATTGTCGATACGACGCTCGTGCCCCGGACGCAGCGCAGCGCTCTTCGGCGATGCGCTGCAGAGCCGGGGCCCATCACGAAAGTATCGGCCGGGTCCCGGCTCTGCGGTGCACCGCCAAGTGGCGCTGCACCGCGTCCGGGACACACAAGTAGCGGATATTCGCGATCCGCCGCCCTCCAATCCGGAATTGCTGTAGTCTGATCGGCCGACGCCAGCCTTTCCGGAGACTCCACACCAATGCCGCACGATGCTCACGCCAATAAAGCATGGCCGGTGTTCCGGTCGCTCGAATCCTATTCGCTGCCTGGCGATCTGATGGCGGGGCTGACGCTGGCGGCAATCGCGATCCCCGAGCAGATGGCCACCGCGCGGCTCGGCGGCTTCGCACCGCAGATCGGCTTCTTCGCTTTCATGGCGGGCTCGCTCGGCTTCGCGCTGCTCGGCGGCAACCGCTTCCTGTCCTGCGGCGCGGATTCCACGATCACGCCGATCTTTGCCGGTGGGCTTGCCGCGCTGGCCGCCGCCGGCTCGCCCGAATACCAGGGTCTCGCCATCGCGCTGGCGCTGATGGTCGGCGCGATGATGCTCGCCGGCGGCGCCTTCCGCCTCGGCGGCATCGCGAACCTCTTGTCGGTGCCGGTCATGGTCGGCTTCCTCGCCGGCATCTCCGTCCACATCATCGTGTCGCAATTGCCGGGCGTGCTGGGACTGGAATCGCCGAGCGGGCCGACGCTCGATCGCATCGGCGAGCTCGCAACCGAGCTCGGCCGCACCAACCCGTTCACGCTGTGCATCGGCTTCGGCGTGCTCGGAGTTGTATTCGCCTCCGAGAAGATCAGCGCAAAACTTCCGGGCGCGCTGATCGGGCTCGTCGCCGCGACCCTGGCCGTGATCGGGCTTGGGCTCGAAAGCAAGGGCGTCAGCGTGGTCGGCGCGGTCCCGGGCACGCTGCCGCGACCGACCTTGCCTGAGCTTGCGCCGGAGCAATGGGTGCATCTGGTGCCTCTCGCCTTCGTGATCACGATCGTGGTGATGGTGCAGACCGCCGCCACAACGCGATCCTTCCCGTCCGATCCCGACAAGCCCGCCGACGTCGATCGCGATTTCCTCGGTGCTGGCGCCGGCAGCGTGCTGGCCGGCCTGTTCGGCGCGTTTCCGGTCAATGCCAGCCCTCCCCGAACGGGCATCGTCGCGGAGACCGGCGGACAATCGCAACTCGCCGGGCTTGCCGCGGCAATGATCGTGCTGGCGCTGCTCGCGTTCGGAACGGGACTGTTGCGGCACGTTCCCGACGCCGCGCTTGGCGGCATCCTGCTGTTCGTGGCGCTGCGCATCATCCGCATCAAGCAGATCGTGACGATCTATCGCCAATCCTTCAGCGAGTTCCTGTTGATCGTCGCCACCGCCGCGCTGATCATCGTGCTGCCGATCCAGCAGGGCGCATTCCTCGGCATCGTGCTGTCGCTGCTGCACGGCATCTGGAGCACGACGCGCGCGCGGCTCATCGAGTTCGAGCGCGTGCCGGGCACCACGATCTGGTGGCCGGCGCACCCGCACATCACCGGCGAGCGCATCGCCGGTGTCGCCGTGATCGGCCTTCAGGCGCCGTTGTCGTTCCTCAACGCGCCCGGCTTCCGGAGCGACGTGACGAAGGTTCTCACCACATCCACGCCGCAACTGTTGGTGCTGGAGGCGAGCGGCATGGTCGAGATCGACTTCACCGCCGCGCAGATCCTGCTCGACGTCTTCAAGGCGTGCAACGAACAGGGCGTCACGGTCGCGCTGGCGCGGCTGGAATCGGTGCGCGCGCAGGATGCGTTCGTGCGCTTTGGATTGTTCGATGTGCTGCCGAAGGAGCACGTCTTCCACAGCGTGGACGAGGCCGTGCGCAAGCTCGTCAAATGACGGCGTTCACTGCAGCAGCGTCGGATAGTCCAGCTGCACCGTTTCGCGGATCCAGCTTGCGTGGATCGCGCGGAACAAAACCTGCGCGGTCTTGATGTCGTTGGCCTTCATGCAGACATCGACGATGCGATGGACCGCGTCGTCGCGCATCAGGCCATCCGAGATCTTCATTGCGATTTCCATCGCGACCTTCACCGCGCGCTCATAGCGCGCGGTGTCGCTCTTATCGTTGCGCGCGGAGCCCGCTGCACTCGCGGCCGCAGCCTCACAGATCGTGCGGATGCGCTCGGCGGCTTCGATGTCGCCGAGCGGCCATTCGATCGCTTCGTCCCAGATGTCTCCCGGCTTCTGCTTCGCGAACCACTTCATCGCCCCGCCACCCGTGGTCTTCCAGACCCGCATTGTCGCGCTTCAGCAGCGCCAGCATAGAGAACCATGTCGAGATCGGCGAGGCGGCTTTTTTCGCCGCTCTCCTCGGCTCGCGACGCGCTCAGGACGTCCGACGTGGCCCGATCGCCTCGAACTGCGCCTTCTGCTCGTCGTTCAGCGTGGCGTAAAAATCCTCCAGCGCAGCGCGAACCGATTTTACGCCGTCCAGCATCACATCGAGCCGCTTGCGGATCGCGGCCATTCGCGCCGACGGCGTCATCACGTCACTGGGCTGGCAGGCAGCCTTGAGCGATGCGCTGACCTTGGCGCTGGTATCCTGGAGCACCTGGAGCGCAGCGCGCTGGGTGTCGTTGGGATGAAGCCTCGCCTCGATGTCGGCGCCGGGCCAATCGAGTGCGGCAGACGCCCCGCAATTCTGGACCAGCGATCCATTGGTATTGCCGGAAGCCGTCGCGCGACGCTGATCCTCGGCCAGCGCATTGAAGCGCGCCTTCTGCTCGTCCGTGAGCGAACCATAGAATTTGTCCAAGGCGGGCTGAACCAGATCGACCGCCTTCTCCATCGCCTCGACGCGCTGCTGCATTGCCATCAGCCGACCGGGCGCTGTCGCCGCGACCTGCGCTGGACAGGACGCGCGGATCATCTCCGCCGCCTGGATCGAGGCGTTGCCGAGTTCGTCGAGGCTTGCGCCTTGCGCGTCCGTCGGCAGCACTGCGGCTGCGATCTGGTCGATCGGCAGGCCGACGATTTCGCGGCGGTCGCTGCCGCAAAGCTGATCGAGCGCAACGCCTCGCGCTTGCCGCCGTCCTTGCGGTCGCTGCGGCAGATAGGCCGAGAGACCGTCATAACCATAGGGGGCGAAGATGCCGGCATAGATGTCCGGATAGCCGTAGCCCCAGAAGCCGAGACCATCGCCCCAGATCGTGTAGTCGTAGAGGTCGTTATAGGCGAACGGCCAGAACAGCGGTCCGACCCAGCCATAACCGCCCCCCGCATGTTGCCACCATCCGCTGCCGGCGCCGTGCCAGCCGGCGAGTGCGGCCGCGGCTGCGATCTGGGCTCGCGCCGCCGGATTGCTGATCAGCCGGCCGTTGCGGAAGGCGCTGGGGTGCACATTGAGGGCATTGCGGAAATTCGCGGGACGGACTGCCGC
Source organism: Bradyrhizobium sp. F1.4.3 (assembly GCF_040548375.1). NCBI lineage: Bacteria > Pseudomonadati > Pseudomonadota > Alphaproteobacteria > Hyphomicrobiales > Nitrobacteraceae > Bradyrhizobium > Bradyrhizobium sp. F1.4.3. The sequence continues at coordinate 781,563 of NZ_JBEPRN010000002.1, read as the reverse complement.
ATTCCGCATCTGACCGAAGTTCGGGCCACCATGTCGGGCTCCTGTTGCGAACCGCATCCCGGCATGATGCCCGCCGCCGCCATGCGCGTGCCCGAAACCGTGACCACCGAAATGGCCGCCGCCATGATGGCCACCACCATGCCCGCCACCATGACCACCTCCGTGCCCGCCACCATGACCGCCTCCGTGCCCACCGCCATGGCCGCCGCCGCCCTTCCCCAGAGCCGTGCCCGCCAGCATGCAGGCAAGCGCCATCACGGCAATTCCAATGACCGGTCGCAACATCGCATCCTCCCGCAGCGCCGCGCCATTGAGGCATCGGAAGCTTACGGGAATTGGAACCGGCCTGGCTGCGGAAAGTTCCTCGACCGCGACGCAGCAAGCACCGCTACGCCTCCGGCACGATCTTGCCGGGATTGAAGATGTTTTGCGGATCGAGCGCCTTCTTCAGCGCGCGCATCGCGTCCAGCGCCTCCGGCCCAAGTTCGGCCTTGAGATATTCTTGCTTGCCCTGGCCGATGCCGTGCTCGCCGGTGCAGGTGCCGTCCATGGCCTGCGCGCGCTCGACCAGGCGATGCATGAACTCCTCGCCGCGCGCCATCTCGTCGGCATCGTTGGTGTCACAGACCAGCGAGCAGTGGAAATTGCCGTCGCCGACATGGCCGACGATCGGTGACAACAAATTGAGCCGCTTGAGATCTTCCTCGGTCTCGCCGACGCACTCGGCAAGCCGCGAGATCGGCACACAGACGTCGGTCGCGACCACGCCAATGCTGTCGCCGGGCCGCAGCGCCTTCACCGACCAATAGGCGTCGTGCCGTGCCTGCCACAGTTTCGTGCGATCCTCGGGCTTGGTGGTCCAGGAGAAATCGCCGCCGCCGCAGTCCTTCGCGATCTCGCCGAACGCCTTCGACTGCTCGGCGACCTCGATCTCGCTGCCGTGGAATTCCATCAGCAGCAGCGGCGTCTCAGGCAGCGTCAGCTTCGAATAGGCATTGCAGGCCTTCACCTGGGCTGCGTTGAGCAGCTCGATGCGCGCCACCGGAATGCCGGTCTGTATCGCCAGGATCACCGCCTGACACGCCCCGTGCACCGTCTCGAACGACACCGCGCCGGCCGCGATCGTCTCGGGGATGCCGCGCAGGCGGATGGTCAGTTCCGAGATGATGCCGAGCGTGCCTTCGGCGCCGACGAACAGATGCGTCAGGTCGTAGCCGGCGGAGGATTTCTTCGCACGCGTGCCGGTCGTGATGATCTCGCCGTCGCCGCGCACGACCTTCAACGCCAGCACGCTGTCGCGCATGGTGCCGTAGCGCACCGCGTTGGTGCCGGAGGCGCGCGTCGAGGCCATGCCGCCGAGCGAAGCATCCGCGCCGGGATCGATCGGGAAGAACAGGCCCTGGTCGCGCAGATGCTCGTTCAGCGCCTTGCGGGTGACGCCGGGCTGGATCACGCAGTCGAGATCCTCGGCATGCACCGCCAGCACCTTGTTCATGTCGCGCAGGTCGATCGAGATGCCGCCGGCAGGAGCATTGACCTGGCCTTCCAGCGAGGTGCCGGTGCCGAAGGCAATGACGGGCACGCCATTCCTGGCGCAGATCCGCACCACGTCCTGGATGTCGGCGGTCTCCTGCGCCATCACCACGCCATCCGGCGGCTGGTTGACGATCCACGTCGTGGTATGGCCGTGCTGCTCGCGGACGGCCTGCGAGGTGATGAGGCGGTTGCCGAAGCGTGCGGCAAGCTGCTCCAGCGCGCTTGCGAGGGCTTTCGGCGCCGGCTTCGGCGGATTATTGGTGATGGTGGTGCCCACGGACATTCCTCCCGACAGAAGAACCGTGGCAAAGGACATCTAACCGGTCAAGTCAAGCGACCGGACGCATAGCCAGGGAATGAAACATGCCGGAGACCGCCGTCGCAGCGCCCAAAGCCGAGCCGTTCCGCGGCTCGATCATGCAGATCGAGCCGCAATGGATCGACTATAACGGCCATCTCAACATGGCCTATTACAACGTGATGTTCGACCGGGCGATCGACGAGTTCTGGCTCGAGCTCGGGATCGGTCCGGTCTACAAGAAGGAGCGCCACGGCTCGACCTTCACCGCCGAATGCCATGTGCGCTATTTGCGCGAGATCCACCTCGGCGATCCCGTGCAGATTTTGGTGTGGCTGCTCGAAGCCGACGACAAGCGGCTGCATACGTTCGAGGAGCTTCGGCACGCGACCGAAGGCTGGCTGTCGGCCACCTCGGAGAACATGTCGCTACACATGGACATGAATGCGCGGCGCGTAGCGCCGTTCCCGCCCGACATCCAGCAACGTATCGCGGGGGTCGCCAAGGCTCACAGCTCGCTGACGCGGCCCGAGGGCATCGGCCGGAACGTAGCGATGCCCGCGAAGCGATAGGCCCACTAGATCCTGGTGCGGCCGCGGGCGAGGCCGACAACGGCCGAGACCAGGAACAGGACGACCGCGACGAAGAAGATGATCTTGGCGATTTCGATCGACGCGCCGGCGAGGCCGCCAAAGCCCAGGATACCGGCGATCAGTGCGATAACCAGAAACGTCACAACCCAGCTTAGCATGGTCAAAACCTCTGTTTTGATGTCTGTCTGCGATCGGCGCGGCTGACGCGCCTCACTTGCACAAACAATCTCCGACTCGGAACGATGGTTCCGGCCCGCTGGAGCCGGAAATTCGCCTGGTCTGCAGGAACAAATCGCCCCTCGGCGCACGTGGAAAACCCCGCCTCGCCGCCCCATATAGCCACCAATCCCTGTTATGAAGGCTCCCTCCCGCGACGGCGCGGTGCCATCGTGGGCCAATGATTCGTATGACCGAGCCAAGCAAGATCACCTCCGAGAGCGTCCCCGACCACCAGCCCGCGGCCGGCGGCATTGCCGCGCGCGCGCGCGCCTCGGTGGGACCGAAATATCTGTCAGGCCTCAATCCCGAGCAGCGCGACGCCGTGGAAACGCTGGACGGCCCGGTCCTGGTGCTGGCCGGCGCCGGCACCGGCAAGACGCGCGTGCTGACCACGCGCATCGCCCATATCCTGAGCCAGGGCCGCGCCCGCCCCGCCGAGATCCTGTCGGTGACCTTCACCAACAAGGCCGCGCGCGAGATGAAGCACCGGCTCGGCCAGATGCTCGGCCACGCCGTCGAGGGCATGCCGTGGCTCGGCACCTTCCACTCCATCGGCGGCCGCATCCTGCGGACCCATGCGGAGCTGGCGCAGCTCAAGTCCAACTTCACCGTGCTCGACGTCGACGACCAGGTGCGGCTGCTGAAGCAGCTCCTGCAGGCCGACAACATCGACGACAAGCGCTGGCCGGCACGCATGCTGGCCGGCCTGATCGACGGCTGGAAGAACCGCGGCCTGACCCCGTCGCAGGTGCCCGCCGGTGAAGCCGCTGTCTTCGCCAACGGCAAGGGCGGCAAGCTCTATGCGAGCTACCAGGAGCGGCTGAAGATTTTGAACGCGGCCGATTTCGGCGACCTGCTGCTCGAAGACATCCGCATCTTCCGCGAGCACCCGGATATTCTTCGGCAGTACCAGCAGCGCTTCAAATTCATCCTGGTCGACGAATATCAGGACACCAACGTCGCGCAGTATCTGTGGCTGCGGCTGCTGTCGCAGGCGCCGGTGGCTTCTTCCTTCGCCTCTCCCCGCTTGCGGGGAGAGGCCGACGCGCTCGGCAGCGCAATCGCGCGCCAGAGCGCGGCGGGTGAGGGGGACTCTCCGAGCACCGCGCTGGTGGAGACTCCCCCTCACCCCGACCCTCTCCCCGCGAGCGGGGCGAGGGAGCAGAAGACCCACGTCAAAAACATCTGCTGCGTCGGCGACGACGACCAGTCGATCTATGGCTGGCGCGGCGCCGAGGTCGACAACATCCTGCGCTTCGACCACGATTTTCCCGGCGCCAAGGTCATTCGCCTCGAACGCAACTACCGCTCGACCGGCCACATCCTCGCCGCCGCTTCGCATCTGATCGCGCATAATGAGGGCCGGCTCGGCAAGACGCTGCGCACCGAGGACCAGGACGGCGAAAAGGTCACGGTCACCGGCTCCTGGGATTCGGAAGAGGAAGCCCGCGGCATCGGCGAGGAGATCGAGCAGATCCAGCGCCAGGGCGACAAGCTCAACGAGATCGCGATCCTGGTGCGCGCCTCCTACCAGATGCGCGAGTTCGAAGACCGGTTCGTCACGCTCGGCCTGCCCTACCGCGTGATCGGCGGCCCGCGCTTCTATGAGCGCGCCGAAATCCGCGATGCGCTGGCGTATCTGCGCGTCATCAATTCGCCGGCCGACGATCTCGCCTTCGAGCGCATCGTCAACACGCCCAAGCGCGGGCTTGGCGATGCCACCGTGCAGATGCTGCACGATCACGCCCGCAAGCGACGCATTCCGCTGTTCGAAGCGGCACGGGCCGTGGTCGACACCGACGAACTGAAGCCGAAGGCGCGCGGCTCCCTTCGCGATCTCGTCGCCCAGTTCGACCGCTGGCGCGCCCAGCGCGAAGTGACCGCGCACACTGATCTGGCCCAGATCGTGCTCGACGAGAGCGGCTATACCGAGATGTGGCAGAAGGACCGTTCGGCGGATGCCGCGGGCCGGCTCGAGAACCTGAAAGAACTCGTGCGCTCGATGGAGGAGTTCGAGAACCTGCAAGGATTCCTCGAGCACATCTCGCTGGTGATGGACCGCGACGGCGGCGCCGAGGAAGACGCAGTGTCGCTGATGACGCTGCATTCCGCCAAGGGGCTCGAATTCGACAACGTGTTCCTGCCCGGCTGGGAGGAAGGCCTGTTTCCGAGCCAGCGCACGCTGGACGAACAGGGCCGCGCGGGGCTCGAGGAAGAGCGCCGGCTCGGCCATGTCGGCCTGACCCGCGCACGGCGCCGGGCCAAAATCTACTTTGCCACCAATCGCCGAATCCATGGCACCTGGTCGACCACGATCCCCTCACGCTTCCTCGACGAACTGCCGGCGGCCAATGTCGAGATCACGGAATCCAAGGGCGGCTCGGCCTGGGGCGGCACCGGCGGCTACGGCGCCTCGCGCTTCGACGACATGGAGGCGTTCGGGTCGACCTATTCGACCCCCGGCTGGCAGCGCGCCCAGGCCAACCGCAACCGCGGTGGCGGTCGCAATGGCGGCGGTCGCGGCGGTTTGGAGGAAGAGGCCTCGTCGTTTTCGTCCTCTTCATCCTCGTCGTCCTCGCCTGATTTCGGCAGCTTCTCCTCGCGCCGCCGCGGGCCGATGACGATCGAGGGCGAGCTGGTGGCCAAATCCACCGGCACGACCTCGGAATTCTCGCTCGCCGACCGCGTCTTCCACCAGAAATTCGGCTACGGCCGCGTCACCAGGATCGACGGCAACAAGCTCACCATCGCCTTCGACAAGGCCGGCGAGAAGAAGGTCGTGGACAGCTTTGTGCAGCGGGCGTGAGGGCCTGCCGTGTTGCGGCGGCGTTACGCCGCCATCTTTCTTCCCTCGACGCCCCTTGACCATCGCGAACTTCCCCGTATCAGATGCAGCCATGGTCCGGGGCTCCATCACACTGATCGTGCTTGCATTGGGGATGCCGTCGCTTGCGGCGGCGGAGACCATGAGCTTCGGCGATTCGATCGGGCTATTGGCCAAGAGTTGCGGTGCGGAAATCGTCGCCAATTGCCGCGGCGTCAATCCGGACTCGACCCGGCTGAAGGAGTGCCTGTCCCGCAACCGGGATGTGCTGTCGCCGCAGTGCCAGACCGATTACCTCACGGCCTTCGACGCCATCCTGAAGCGGGTGGCCGCCCGCGTCACCGTCGCGAATGCCTGCCAGCGCGAGATCGTCAAGGTCTGCGGCGGCTCGACCAAGGTGACCAGCAAGTCGGTCCCCTGCCTGATCTCGACGCCCAAGGGCATCAGCAACAACTGCCTGAAGGCCGTCGACGACGCGGGATATCGATGATGCGCGCAACCAGGCATTCCGCCGCCGGAATTGGCATCGCTCTTGGTAGCGCTCTTGGCCTCGCCCTGCTCGCCGGCACCGCAGGCGCGCAGACGGCGCCGACCCGCGACGACATTGTCGGCAAGCTCAATCATTTCGAGGAGGCCGCCGAGGTCGACCTCCCCGCGCTGAAGCAGCAGGTGATGGAGCGGGCCAAGGCCAGGATCAAGAATGATCCGGGGCCGGTGAACCGGCCGCTGATCGCGCCCGATCTCGCCAAGCTGCCCGCCTTCAACGCGCAGATCCAGTTCGACGCCGACACGCCGATCATCCAGCCGGACTCCTACCAGACCGTCGGCCGAATCGCGGACGCGCTGGTTCACGCCTCGCTGCTGCCCTACACGTTCCTGATCGTCGGCCATGTCGAGTCCAATCAGAAAACGCGGGAGGCCAACGCGATCCTGAGCCAGCGCCGGGCGGACGCGATTCGCGACGTGCTGGTGAACACGTTCAAGATCTCGACCAAGCGGCTCCAGCCCATCGGCCTCGGCGAGGAGCAGTTCCTCGACCGCGCCCGGCCGACCTCGGCCGTCAACGGCCAGTTGCAAATCCTGACCTTTGCCAAACTGCCCGAGGACGAGCCTGCGCGCCCCACTGCGGCGCCCGCGCCTGCGACGAAAAAGCCTGCCAGGAAACACTGAGCGCACGCGGCTCGGCGTCTGACGGAACCCGTTGAAGTCTTGACCGTTTTGTGACCTGTCTCACAGCGCGACAGCACGGTTTTGCGCGACAATAGCCCGGTTTGTGCACTGCCCTGTCCGGTGCTATAGCCTCTCTTCGTCCTTCCCCGACCCCGTGCTGCACGAGACCAAGATGGCTGGCTATTTTCAACGCCAACTGGCCGATTATGTCGAATACCATCGCGATCCCTGGAATTGCGCGATGCATGTGGTCGGCATTCTCCTGCTCTTCACCGGCGCTACGCTGCCGCTGACGCTGGTGCATTTTCCCGTGTTCGGGATCGAGGTGAGCCTGGCGGTGATTTTGGCCCTGCCGGTGCTGGTATACTGGCTGATGCTGGACGCCGGGATTGGCCTCGGCATCCTCGCGGCGATGATTGTGCTGCTTTCGGTCGCAACCGCGATCGGCAATCAGGTCTCGATTGCCATGATGTGGTCGATTTTTGCGGTGCTGATCGGGGTAGGCGTCGCATCGCAGATCGTCGGCCACAAGGTGTTTGAGGAGCGGCAGCCGTCAATGGTCGACCACCCCACTCATTTCCTGCTTGGACCGATGTTCGTCATGGCAAAATTATTCATTGCACTGGGTTTTCGTCGCGACCTCGCCGCGATTCTCGCGCCTCTTCCGACCAACTCCCTTTCAACCCGATAGCTTCCAGAGCGGAACAGCAAAACCTTCTTCATGACTCTCGTACTGGTTACCGGTGGCAGTGGTTTCATCGGACAGCATCTCGTCGAAGCGCTCCGCGCCCGTGGGCAGCGGGTACGTGTTCTCGATGTCCGGCCGCCGGCCGCCGCCCACGCGGACGTTGAATATGTGCACGGCTCGGTGCTGGATGGTGCCGCGGTCGATGCCGCGCTTGCCTGCGTCGATCAGGTCTATCACCTCGCCGGCCTGCCCGGGATGTGGGTCGCCAACAAGCGTGACTTTCACGACGTCAATTACCGCGGCACCGAGGTCGTGCTCGCAGCCGCGATGAAGCGCGGCGTGTCGCGCTTCCTGCACTGCTCGACGGAATCCATCCTGTTTCCCTATTCGAACCTCAACGGCGTTGCGGCTGAAGAGGCGCTCCAGCCCGCCGATGCAATGCCCGGCGCCTATACGCGATCAAAATCGCTCGCCGAGCATCACGCCGCGAAGGCCGCCGCCGCCGGCTTCCCGCTCGTCATCGGCACGCCGACGATGCCGATCGGACCTGCCGACCACAATCTGACGCCGCCGACGGCGATGCTATGGTACTTCCTCCAGAAGAAGGTGCAGCCGCATCTCGACTTCCTGGTCAACCTCGTCGACGTCCGCGACGTCGCGATGGGCCTGGTGCTGACCATGGAGCGCGGCCGTATCGGCCAGCGCTATATTCTCGGCGGCGATTGCGTCAGGCTCGGCCAGATCCTGCGGATGATGTCCGCGATGAGCGGCCGTCGGCAGTTTCCGGTCGTGGTCCCCGGCAGGATCGCCGAGTTCTCCGGCATCATGCTCGAATATTTCTCCGATCACGTCACCCGCCGGCCGCCCAACGGCACCGCCGAGGGCGTGCGCATCGCGCTTGCCGCGAGCGATCTCTCGATCGGCAAGGCGCGCACCGAGCTCGGCTATGCACCGCGCCCGATCGAGCCGGTGCTGCGCGAAACCATCACCCATCTGCTCGCCCGCGGCGGCGAGCCAGCCTCCGGCGCCATCGAGCATCACGCGCTCTCTTCGCGCGCGAGCTGAGCCGCCGCCCAACCCAAAGAACCTTTCCGCATGTCCTTCGATTTCAGCAAGCTTCTCTCTGTCGCCTGGGGTGGCTGGACCACAACCTGGCCGACGCAGCTGCTCGCCCTGATCTGGCTCGCCTGGCTCGCAAGCTGGGTCGGCGCCTCGTTCTGGCAGGGCCGCACCCAGAAGCAGGTGATGACGCTGGAATCCGGCCGCTATCGCATTCCGATCCTGGTGGGCGGCATCCTGTTCACGCCGTGGACGGCCGAAGTGCTGGGCGAGAAGCCGCTTTGGGTGTTCGGCAATGCCGGCGTCTATGTCGTTGCCCTGATCGTGCTTGCCGGCATCTCCTTTACCTGGTGGGGACGGCTGCATCTCGGAAAATTCTGGTCAAACACCATCACCCAGAAGGAAGACCACCGCGTCGTCGACACCGGCCCGTACGGCATCGTGCGTCATCCGATCTACACCGGCCTGATCGCCGGCATGCTCGCGACCGGCATCGCGGTCGGCACGGTGACGGCGATGCTCGGCGCGATCCTGATCTCGCTCGGCATGTGGCAGAAGGGGCGGATGGAAGAGGTGTTCTTGTCGAAGGAGCTTGGCGAAGACGCCTACGGCGCCTATTGCCGCCGCGTGCCGATGATCATTCCGTTCCTGTCGCCGCGGTAAGGGCGGGTACTTCCTGCAATGACACTCCTGACTGCCCCGTCATCCCTGAGGTGCGAGGTTTACGATGCGAATGCATCGTGAGCCGAACCTCGAAGGATGCACCGCCAAGATGCAGCCGAGCCGTGCATCCTTCGAGGCTCCCCATGGCGCGCGTTGCGCCCCATGGCTCGCACCTCCAGCGACAATGGCTTCGCCATTGCGCGGGGATGACGGTGATGGGTTGGTGCGCCCGGAACACTCAGCCAGGAACCACCTTTTCCCAAGCCCGTTAGCGCCTCGACACCTGCAGTGACCGCAGAGCATCGAGCCATGTCGGACGCCTACGATTATTTTCGCGAGCACGCGATCACCGCCGTCCGCAAGGCGCGGGCGCTGCCGCCCGGGCGGCCGAAGCAGAAGCAGCGCACGGTCGCGCGGGTCTATCACCTCCTGTCCAAGGAGGCTGCGCTCGTGCCGAACGTCCATCCCCTCGAGGATTTTCGCGCGGCACGGCGGTTGGAGCGGCACATCGGCCGCTGATCTCGGCCTCTCCCCTATGCAAATTCGATCAGCAGCCATTCCACGCCGATAGACCTCGGCTGAGTTCCGCGACGGTTGACCTTTTGGCCGCTACCCAGTTGGATGCGCGCGCAAAACGGCACGACGACATTCCATCGTGGATCTGGAGAGGTCGACGATCAGGTCTGGGCCCGCGCGGGGTCTTGGACGAGTCTTGGACGATCGGTCGTTGCACAGTGCCGCAGATTCGACAGGGGATTTTCATGACCTTTTCCAGCATCTTTGCGCAGTTCGTCGCCTTCGTCGGCGGCATCGCGCTGCAATGGCGAAAGCTGTCGGGCACCGAGCCCGCGCCGGCCTGGGGCCAGGCGCCGGCCATTCCCGAGGCGAAGCCGCAAGGCGCGCTGCCGACATTGAAGATGCCGACGGCGCGGGGCTGGAGCGAAGGCCAGAAGCCGACCGCCGCACCCGGTCTCAAGGTCAATGCATTTGCGACGGGCCTCGATCATCCGCGCTGGATCGAGGTGCTGCCCAACGGCGACGTGCTGATCGCGGAAGCGACGCAGATCGCGGGCGCACCGAGGTCTGTGTTTCACTACGCGATGCAGGCGACGATGCGGCGCGCCGCGGCGCTCGGCGTCAGCGCCAATCGAATCACGCTGTTGCGTGACAAGGACGGTGACGGCGTCGCCGAAGTGCGCACCGCCTTCATGGAGAATTTGAGCCAGCCGTTTGGCATGGCGCTGATCGGCGACACCTTCTATGTCGGCAACACCGACGGCGTGATGGCGTTTCCCTATGTCGCGAATGCCGATCGCATCACCGCACCAGGCAAGCGGCTCACCACGTTCAAGCCGAGCGGCCACTGGACGCGCAGCCTGCTCGCAAGCGCCGACGGCAAGAAGCTCTATGCCGGCGTCGGCTCGCTCAGCAATATCGCCGAGATGGGCATGGAGGTCGAGGAAGGCCGCGCCGCGATCTATGAACTCGACCTCGTCAACGGCACGCATCGCATCTTCGGTGCCGGCCTGCGCAATCCCGTTGGCCTTGCCTGGGAGCCGAACACGAACGTGCTCTGGACCGTCGTCAACGAGCGCGACGGCCTCGGCGACGAGACGCCGCCGGATTATCTCACCTCGGTGCGTGACGGCGGCTTCTACGGCTGGCCCTATTGCTACTGGGGCAAGACGGTGGACGACCGCGTGCCGCAAGATCCGGCGCTGGTCGCAAAGGCGCTCACACCGGACTATGCGCTCGGCGGCCACACCGCGTCGCTCGGCCTGTGCTGGATGCCGGCAGGAACGCTGCCCGGTTTTCCGGACGGCATGGTGATCGGCCAGCACGGCTCGTGGAATCGGAGCAAGCTCTCCGGCTACAAGGTCGTGTTCATCCCATTCGAGAACGGGAAGCCCTCCGGCCCCGCGCGCGATATCCTGTCGGGCTTCCTGGCGCCGGACGAGAAGGAGTCCTACGGACGCCCGGTCGGCGTCGCGATCGGCCCCGACAAATCGCTACTGATGGCCGACGACGTCGGCAACGTGATCTGGCGCGTCACCGGCGCGTGAGGATCACGTCCCAACGCAGAGCGTGGCGCGCTGCTTGCGCAGCAGCGCGATCACGGACAGCGCCGTGATCATCCCGGTCTTGGGATTCTCGGACGGGATGTTCTCGATGCTCATCGAGAAGCGCGCGGAATCCGCCTCCACCTCGATGCGGTGAACGTTGCGCGTCACGGTCGGGTCGGCCCAGATCTGCACTTGGGTGCGATCCGGCCCGACGCCCGCGAGCGACAGCGCGACTGCGACATTGAGATTGGCCGGAAAACCCTTTGCGGCCTCGCGCGCGGTACCCTCGAACAGCTTGAGCGGCTCGCGCAGATTGTCGATATCGATCTTGTTCTCGACGATGAACGGCGCGCCCTTCAAGCCGTCGATCGGCTTGCGCGTCACCATCTTCACCGAATGGATGGTGCCGATTGCGGCGGCGTTGACGGCATCGAGGCCGATCAGCGCCCCGGTTGGCACGATGATGCGGCCACCATTGGCGCGGGCAAGATCGACGAGATCAAAGTTGTCGAGCAGTCCGCCGACGCTGACGACGACCGCGGCCTTGCCGCGCTTCACCGCGGGCTCGACGATCGCGCGTAGCTGGCTGCTCGGCGCGCATTCCACCACGATGTCGGCGGCGGCGCCAAGTTGATCGATCGGCAGGACCGACGGCGAGCTCCGCAGGCTCTTCAGGAAAGCTTGATGCTTTGCGGGGTCGCGCACCGCCACGGCGGAGAGCGTCAGTCCCTCGATGCCCTGATCGATCGCGGTTGCGATCTTGGTGCCGATCGAGCCCAATCCTGCAATGGCAACCCGCAATTCGTTCGGAGCTTTCTGATCGGTCATTGCATCACACCTTCTGTCCAAGCCAAATTGATAGCGCCTCACGCCTCCCGCGCATAGCTGCGCAGGCGCGCCTCGAGCACGGACAGCATCGCATCGCGGACTGGATCGCGCGAGCCGCGCAGCCAGGACGCCGCGAGCGGCAGCCGGCCGACGGGGCCGCTCTGCTTTGGCCGGAGCGGCACGAACCGCACACCTGACACCGCCATCCGCGTGGTCCAGCGCGGCACGATCGCAACGCCCAGCCGCGTTGCGACCAGATGGATGATGGTCTGCTTCTCGTCGGCGACCTGCACGATGCGCGGCGTTGACCCGGCCTGCTCGAACAGTTTTATCGTGAGGTCGTGGCTGTGCGGCCGCGAGCGGCGGTCCGGCACCAGCATCGCCTCGTCGGCGATTTCCGCGAGCGTGATCGACTTCCGCCCGGCGAGCGCGTGGCGCTGAGGAAACGCGACGATGGCGGTCTCCTGGAGCAGATGGCGGAATTCGAGCCGCTTGTCCGGCCGGTCGGGCGGACGGACGAAGGCGAGATCGAGTGCGCCGGTCAGAATCTTTGGCAACAGCCGGATGGTCTTGTCTTCGAGAAGCTGAACTGAGACCTCCGGATGCTTGGCACGGAAGTCGCGCAACAGTGGCGGCAGCAGCCCCGCCGCGGCACTGTCGATGGCGCCGACCCGCAGCCGCCGTGCGGCGCCCGCACGCGAACGGTTGCGCAGATTGCTCTCGACCGCCTCGACCCGGGCGAGGATGGCGCGGGCATCACGCAGCAGCGTCGTGCCGTCCTCGGTGAGCGAGACGGCGCGCGTCGTCCGCGCGAATAGCCGCGTTCCCAGATCCTCTTCCAGCAGCCTGATCTGGCGGCCCAGCGCGGAAGGCAGCATCTGGAGATGCTGCGCTGCCCGGCCGAAATGCAGCTGCTCGGCCGCCGCCACGAAGCATCGGAGCTGATGCAATTCCATCCGCCGGTCCTCTTACCTTCGCCAAGGATTATATCATTTTTTTGTATAAACCAGCGCCAATTGAGTCCACCTCCTGCCTCCGCCTAGGCTCGCTGCCGGCGTGGACCTGCGGATCCGCCCACAGAACGAAGAACCGGGATTTGAGGGAGGCCAAGGTGGCGAGCGAGATTCAGACGCGCGTGCTGCGCAAGATCACCTGGCGCATCGTTCCCTTCATCATGCTGCTCTACTTCGTGGCCTTCATCGACCGGGTCAACATCGGCTTCGCGTCGCTGACGATGAACAAGGACATCGGCTTGTCGCCGACCGTCTACGGCTTCGGCGCCGGCGTCTTCTTCTGGGGCTATTTCCTGTTCGAGGTGCCCTCCAACATCATCCTGCACAAGGTCGGCGCGCGGATCTGGATTGCGCGGGTGATGATCACCTGGGGCCTCGTGTCGGCCGCGATGGCGTTCGTGCAGGGGCCGACCAGCTTCTACGTGCTGCGCTTCCTGCTCGGCGTCGCGGAAGCCGGCTTCTTCCCCGGCATCATCCTCTATCTCTCCTACTGGTTCCCGGCGCGCCAGCGCGCTGCGGTGACCGCGCTGTTCATGGCGGCGGCACCACTCTCGACCGTGCTGGGTTCGCCGGTCTCCGGCGCGCTGCTGGAGATGGACGGCCTGCTCGGCCTCAAGGGCTGGCAATGGCTGTTCGTGCTCGAGGCGCTGCCGGCCGTGCTGCTCGGCTTCGTCGTGCTGGCATTCCTGACCGACCGTCCCGAGAAGGCGAAATGGCTCGCGGACGACGAGCGCCAATGGCTGGTCGAGGCCATGAACGCGGAGACCACCAGCAAGGCCGCGACCGCAAGCCACAGCATTTGGCGCGGGCTTGCCGATCCGCGCGTGCTGGCGCTGGCGCTGATCTACTTCGGCACTTCGGCCGGCCTCTACACGCTCGGCGTCTGGGCGCCGCAGATCATCAAGCAGTTCGGCCTGTCCACGCTTCAGGTCGGCTTCCTCAATGCGCTGCCGGCGACGGCCGCCGTCGTCGCCATGGTGCTGTGGGCGCGGCATTCGGACCGCACCGGCGAGCGCACCTGGCATGTCGTGCTGGCCTGCCTGCTCGCGGCCGCAGGGCTCGCCTATGCCGGCCTTGCGACCGGCGTGGTCGCCGTGCTAGTCGCGCTCGCCCTCGTCAATATCGGCATCTCCTCGGCCAAGCCGCCGCTGTGGAGCATGCCGACGCTGTTCCTCTCCGGCTCTGCGGCCGCGGCAGGCATCGCCACCATCAACTCGATCGGCAATCTCGGCGGCTTCGTTGGTCCCGCCATGATCGGCTGGATCAAGGACCGGACCGGCAGTTTCGTCGGCGGGCTTTACTTCGTCGCCGGCCTGCTCGTTCTCTCCGCGGTCCTGACCTTGCTATTGTCGCGCGCCCAAACCGCGACCGTCGAACCCGTCCCGCAATCCCACTGATCTCAAACGGAGCTTTCTCATGCGCACCCATTCGATTGCAGCAATCCCTGCCGACGGCATCGGCCCCGAGGTCATCTCGGCCGGTGTCCGCGTGCTGGAGGCGCTGGCCAAGCGCAGCGGCGACCTTGCCTTCACCATCAAGACCTTCGACTGGGGCTCGGATTATTACAAGAAGCACGGCGTGATGATGCCGGCCGACGGTCTTGCTGAACTGAAGAAATTCGATGCGATCTATTTCGGCGCGGTCGGCGCGCCCGACGTGCCTGATCACATCACGCTGTGGGGCCTGCGACTGCCGATCTGCCAGGGCTTTGACCAATACGCCAATGTGCGGCCGACCAAGATTCTGCCCGGCGTCGCCTCGCCGCTGCGCAATGTCGGTGTCGGCGATCTCGACTGGGTGATCGTGCGCGAGAATTCGGAAGGCGAATATGCCGGCATGGGCGGCCGTGCGCATCGTGGCCTGCCGGAAGAGGTCGGCACCGAAGTGGCGGTGTTCACCCGCGTCGGCGTGACGCGGATCATGCGCTATGCGTTCAAGCTCGCGCAGTCGCGTTCGCGCAAATTCCTGACCGTGGTGACCAAGTCGAACGCGCAGCGCCACGGCATGGTGATGTGGGACGAGATCGCGGCCGAGGTCGCGACCGAATTTCCCGACGTCACCTGGGACAAGATGCTGGTCGATGCCATGACGGTGCGCATGACGCTGCATCCGAAGAGCCTCGACACCATCGTGGCGACAAATTTGCACGCCGATATCCTCTCCGACCTCGCCGGCGCGCTGGCCGGAAGCCTCGGCGTGGCGCCGACTGGCAACATCGATCCGGAGCGCCGCTTCCCGTCGATGTTCGAGCCGATCCACGGCTCGGCCTTCGACATCACCGGCAAGGGCATCGCCAACCCGGTCGCAACCTTCTGGACCGGCGCGCAGATGCTCGAGCATCTTGGCGAGAAGGACGCCGCGGTGCGGCTGATGGTGGCCGTCGAGCGCGTCTGCGCAGCCGGCGTGCTGACGCCGGATGTCGGCGGAAGCGCGACGACGAAGGAGGTCACGGACGCCGTGATCGATGCGATCCACGGATCGAACGTCTAGATCGCTTCGTCTCTCGCGCTCTTCGTCATGGCCGGGCGTGTCCCGGCCATCCACGTTCTTTTCGCACGCAATGGAAGACGTGGGTGCCCGGGACAAGCCCGGGCATGACGGAGTTTACCGCCGCCCCGGCGTTGCCGGCGTCGCCATCGCTGCCGTCGGCTCGGGCGGCGTCAGATGCCGTGGGACGATGATGGTCTGGCCGGGGGTGAGCGGTGCGTTCTCCGGCAGCGAGTTGCTCTGCGCGAGCGACCACAGCGGCACGCGATTGGCTGCGGCGATGCTCTCCATGGTGTCGCCGCGGCGTACCGGCAGCCGCACGCCGCTATCCCACAATTCGACCGGCGTATCCCCGGGCACGAGGTAGCGCAGCGGCACCGCATCGGCCTGGGTCTGAGGCGGAATGCGCGGCAGCTGCGTCACCATCTCGATGATCTGGCGATGAATGTCGTCCGATTTCTCGATATTGATATGACTGACCCGCGAGCTCTCCTTGAGGTCGTAGCTCGCATAGTGGCCACGATAGCCGGGCACCGCCACCACATCGCCCCCGCCGAGCACGCTGTCGGAGAGGAAGATGTTGATGAAGCGCTGGACATTGAGCGGCACGTCATCGGTCGCATGCGCGGGGTCGATAATGATGACCAGGCTGATCGGGATGTTCTCCTTGGCCGCCATCTCGGAGATGAGGACCGAGCACAGCCCACCCATGGAATGGCCGATCAGCACGATCGGCGCCGGCGATTCCTTGTAGCTTGCGATGGCGCGATCGCCGATCCATCGGCAGATGGTGAATTCATAGACGTCGGCGGAGAAGCCGGCCTGGGTCAGCTTCTCGCTGAGCCGGTCCATGCCGGTCGAAAAGATCGGCCCCATCGCGCCACGGAACAGGTAGATTTTTGGCGGCGGCAGCGGCTCAGCCGCAGGAGGCGGCGGCGCGACGGTCGGGGCCGCAGCAGGCTTCGGCTTGGCGGGCGAGGCTGCGGCCATGCCGGGGTTCAAGGCGAGCAGCGCAACCGCTGCCAGCACCACAAGTCGCCTTGGATCAATCATCAAGTCCCGCAGTCCCACCACAGGAGGCAGAGGCCTCCTCCGAGGCTTAGTGACCATTGATTGGGTGGAATTTGGGGCACGGAACCGAGACCGCGCCGCCCGTCAGCGGGGGCGCTCATTCCGACCATCCCGGCATCGTGGCCTCACTTGATCGGAACCAATGATTCGGCCTCACAGGCTTCAGACAGCACCGAACTCTGGATTCCCTTGTAATCGTCGTTGTCGAAAAAGACCGAATAGGCGGGCCGTCCGCCCGCCGACGGGCCGCTCTGCCTCACGCAGACGAAATACGATCCCGGCCCGTGGTCGGCGTGGCGGACGGCGGATGTCTCGAGTCCTCCGGTCAGCTTGGCTTCGGCGGCGGCTTTCTTGACGCCCTCCTGGACCGCCTTGGCACTGGGCGGATGCGGAGGATGATAGACAGGCGGGAGATTGGCGCTCGACGCGCACCCCGCCAGCAACAGCGTCATGACAGCCACCAAGGCAGCCAGGGATCTGCGGCGGCCGAACGCGGGCGCTCGGTGATCGCTCCGCATCAATTCATATCGTGAATTCATTGCCTGCCCTCGGCGCCGCGCGCGATGCCGGCGCCTCACCCCTGGGTCAGGAAGAGATAGAGACAGCCAGCGACCGTGGGCAGAAACGCGACCAGGGCCGTCATCCAGAAGCCGGGCTCGAGGAGCGAGTCATCGTCATCTTTCTCACCGGCTGCACCCCGATCCGCGTTGGTCCGGCCCCACGCCTCGTCGGCCGTGAACAGGGGAACGCTCCCCGCGCTCACGCGGGTATCAGTGCGCGTTGCGCTCTGGCGCAGAACGCGTTGGGAAGGGCGAGTTGTTGCGGATGTCAGCATGTCATTGACTCTGGTCGGCTACCAATATGTTGAGCTCGGGCGTGGCAAGGAACGCCGCCAAGAGCACATCCAGCTCATTGCGTGAGCGTCTGCTCTGAAGGCACCTCGTGCGCCGGTGGCGGGGCCGGACTGTCCTTGGCACCTGAATCCGTCCAGCCCGGCGGCAGGCCGAGCCCCTGCCCCGCAAGGCCGGTCAGGCCCGGAAACCGTCCGAACGCCTCGCACGCGACGTATTTGGGCGCACCGCCAAGTCGCACGGAAATGCTGTCAATCGGGGGCAGCGCAGGGACTCCGCCGAACGGCGACTCGCCGGTGGACACCAGCTTGGCGAAGTCGGCGCCGAAATCGGCGGCGAGATCGTATGCATCGCCCTCGTTGGCAACCCGCGGAGAGTTCGTGATGGAATTGGCGCCGCGCGCCCAGACCATGGCCGCTTTCTGAAATCCGGCGAAGTCATGCGCTTCCGCTTCGACCGACAGGCTGCCGAGCCCGACCGGAAGCCTCGGCACCGGCACGGGCACGGCGGGGAGCGCAACCGTCTTGGCAATCGACAGGGCTTTCGAGGCGCCGGAGGCGGTCGGGCTGGTCGGTGCAGCATGGGTCACCGTCGCCTGCACCGTGAGGTCGGCATCTTCATCGGCGGCCACGATGCGGAAGCGCTCGCTGAGGCTGAGACACAGCTCGCGACTGATGGCGTTGGCGACCAGACGCCGCTCCTTCTCGTTCAGCGCAACGTCGGTGCGCGCGGGAAAGACCGTCGATGCAATCCGGATCGTTTTCGCTGCCAACACATCTTTCTTGCTCACGCGGATCTGCGATCGCGTCACCAGTCCGTTCGCATCAGACATCCGGTCGTAGCTCCTGAGCGAGCCGCCGCGCTCAAGCGGCGCGGTCGCGCACCCACCTAGCGCAAGCGTGACACACATCAGGGTCGCCCGTTGAAAGCGCATGGTCCCGCTCACGCTTCGACTCATTATTATTAGAGAGTTTACTCTAGTAATCATTCCCACGCCCCTTGCCACCCGTCAATATAAATAGATGGAACTCTCTAATTTTGATTTTCTCGTGGCGGACCGTCGTGCTAGATGGGGCGTTCAGGGGAAGGGAGACGCGCGCCTTGAGGAAAGTCGACCCGGTCAAGCACGAGCGCAAGCGCGGCGAGATCATCGCTGCGGCGCTGCGCTGCTTCACCCGGGATGGCTTCCGCGGCGCCAGTACGACCGATATCTGCGCCCAAGCCGGGATCAGCCCGGGCCACCTCTATCACTACTTCCCGAGCAAGGAGGCGATCATCGAAACGATGATCGACATGGGTCTCGCCCATGCGGCTGACCGCTTCGAAAAGATTCTCGCCTCCCCCGACGTGATCGAGGCGCTGCTCGCCGACATCGAGGAAACCAGCCTGCGGTTTCGTCCCGCCCAGGTCCTCAACCTGGATGGCCTCGCGGAGGCCGCACGCAATCCGGAATTCGCCAGAATGATCGCGCGGCACACTGACGCGGTACGCCGCATGTGGGGCGATTTCCTCCGCCAGGCGCAAAGCCAGGGACGGGTCGATCCGGGACTGGATCCGGATGCGACGGCGAATATCCTGATCGCCGTCATCGACGGATCCCGCGCCATGCCGATCCGAAATCCCAAGCTGGATATCAAGCAGAACGCGACGCATCTGAAGAAAATGCTCGTCCGCTTCCTGAGCCCACCCGATGCGCAGAGCGCTTCGAGCAAGCATCACACTCAGACGACCGATCGCCCCCTGAAGCTGGTCAAGAAGCGATAGGATTGCCCGCGCTGCTCGAGTCCAGCGCGCGCAGTCGCATCACCCGGCGCCGGCAGCGGCGCCGTGGCGCGCGATCAATTGATCGGCGACGTCGTTGAGGTCGTCACCGACGATGTGCGGCTGCGGACCGACACCGAGGACGTCGTTGCCGGCGCGTCTGATCAGCGCCGCCTCCCAGCCCGCCGCCACCGCACCGAGCGTGTCCCAGGTGTGACACGCGATGAGACAGAACTGCGAGGGGTTTGCGCCGAGCTCGCGCTCGACATAGCCATAGGCCTGCCGCGACGGCTTGTGGTGCTTGACACCGTCGGCGCTGAAACGGCGTTCGAACAGATCGACGATGCCGCCATGCGTCAGCTGGCGCGTTTGCACCTCGAGCAGATTGTCGGTCAGCGTGAACAGGCGGAAGCCGGCGTCACGCAGCTTGCGCAGCGCCGCGGGAACCTCCGGATGCGGCGGCATCGTCGAAAACCGCTCGGTCAGCTCCTTCTTGTCCCGCTCATCGATCCTGATGCCTCTCGTGTCCGCGAGCATCTTCATCACGGCAGCGCCGATGTCGGTGAACGGGACATAACAGCCGGCGACCGTAAGGGCCGAGGAATACAGGATGAAATTCGCGAACCACAGCCGCATCGCGTCCTTGTCGCCAAAGATGCGCGCGAAGGTCGGCTCCATCGTCTGGAGGTCAAGCAGTGTCTCGTTGACGTCGAAGACGATCAGGGGAAGCTCAGCCATGGTGTTGGACTCCTTCTTGTCTCTCGCCCCCGGCGCCGTCAGTGCCTGCTCTTGAGCCTGCTGCGATGCGCGGCCTGCTTGGCGCGGTTGCCGCAGACCGCCATGATGCACCACCGTCGCGCGCGCCTGCGGGTGTGGTCCGCGAACAGCAGCGTGCAGCTATGGCCCTCGCACGCCTTCACGTCCGAAAAATCCTCGTCACAGACGAACTTCGCCAGCGCCTCGCCGACCGGCAGCAGCAGGGATTCGGGCGACCGCCAGCGCCGCATCCTTTGCAGCGCGAGGCCATCACCGGCCTCGCCATGACGCGGCGTGATCTGCCGGAACGCCTCATCGCGCTCCAAAAGGCTGTTCAACGGACCGAGTTCGTGAAGCGCCTTCGCGGTAAGCGGCCGGCCCGCATGCTTGCGCACGAAACCCCGAAACCACTCGCGTAAGGCGCGGGCCTGATCCGCGACCTTGTCGAGCTCGCCCGGCAAGGTGCGCGCTTTCATCGCCTCGAGCTCGTCAGATGGAACGAGCCTGGCCTGGGCGAGCCAGTCGATCAGGCCTTCGCCATCGTCGAGCCAATCGACGGGCGTATCGACCGGCGTCGCGATCGAGTTGAGGAAATCGAGACCGAGCGAGTCAGCAATGAACATGGCAGGCGGTCTGTTTGGCACGTGCGGCTCCCCAGCCAGATTGAACGCCCTCTACATAACCAGTAAAATGCCTATTGACAAGTTACTATCAGTGTCTGTAACCTAATACCAGACTTCAAACAGGTTACATCTGGGAGATGAAGATGGCCAAAGGCGGTGCGACGGTGGTGTTGGCCCACGGCGCGTGGGCGGATGGGTCGAGCTGGGCGCGTGTCATCACCGCGCTCGAGGCGGAGGGGATCAAGGCGCAGGCAGCGCCGCTGCCGCTGACCTCTCTCGCCGATGATGTCGCCGCCCTCAACCGCAGCCTGGATCGCACCGAAGGCCCGATCGTGCTTGCGGGGCACGCTTACGCTGGCGCGGTCATTGCGCTTGCGCGGCCGACGCGCGTGAAGGCGCTGGTCTATGTCACTGCCCTTGCCCCGGACGAGGGCGAGAAGGTTGCGGACGTGTTCTATCGCCTTCCGCCGCATCCGCAGGCGCCGGAGCTCGCACCCGACGACAATGGCCTGATCTGGCTGCCCGAGGATGCCTTCGCGGCGGCATTTGCGCAGAACGCCTCGGCGGAAGAGCACGCCGTGCTCGCAGCCGTACAGCGGCCGATCTCGCTGAACTGCATCACGGTGCCGGCCGGCCGCCCGCTCTGGAAGGACGTCCCGAGCTGGTTCCTGATCGCCGAGCAGGACCGCATGATCGTGCCGGACACGCAGCGCTACATGGCCGAGCGCATGAAGGCGCGGATACAAACGCACGCCGTTGATCACACACCGAGCGTCTCCGCGCCCGCGGCCGTCACAGACATCATTCGCGAAGCGGTCCGCAGCGCGAGCGGCTAAAGCTCCCTGCGCCGTCGCGCCACTGCCTGATTCAACCTTCTTGAGGCAATTACATCAGCTACCAATGACGGAGACTGCCATGACCTCCACCAGATATCGCACGGCCGACATCGATGGCTTCAAAGTGTTCTATCGCGAGGCCGGGCCTTCGGGCGCGCCGAAGCTCCTGCTGCTGCACGGCTTCCCGAGCGCAGGCCACATGTTCCGCGACCTGATCCCGCTGCTCGCCGACAAGTTTCACATCGTGGCACCCGATCTTCCCGGCTTCGGCCAGTCCGACATGCCCTCGCGCGACAATTTCCGCTACACGTTCGACAACGTCGCGCGCGTGACCGAGCGCTTCACCGAGGTGATCGGCTTCGACCGCTTTGCCGTCTACGTCTTCGACTATGGCGCGCCGACCGGCTTTCGGCTCGCGCTGCGTCACCCCGAGCGCATCACGGCCATCATCTCGCAGAACGGCAACGCCTATGAGGAGGGGCTGAGCGACGGCTGGACTCCGATCAAAGCCTATTGGCAGGATCCATCGCCGGCCAACCGCGACGCGCTACGTGCCTTCCTCGCGCCGGAGGCCACGCGCTGGCAGTATACGCATGGCGTTCCCGATGCGACCCTGGTGTCGCCGGACGGCCAGAATCTCGACAATTTCTATCTGGCGCGTCCGGGTTCGGACGACGTGCAGCTCGACCTGTTCGGCGACTACAAGAGCAATGTCGCGCTGTATCCGTCATTCCAGGAGTATTTCCGCAAGCACAAGCCGCCGTTTCTCGCGGCCTGGGGCAGGAACGATCCGTTCTTCATTCCGCCCGGTGCCGAAGCGTTCAAGCGCGACAATCCCAACGCGGTGGTGCAGTTCTTCGACACCGGTCATTTCGCGCTGGAAACGCATGCAACGGAGATCGCGGCCAGCATTCGCGATTTCCTGGGCAAGCTCCGGTAGGGTGGGGAGATCACCATGACGAGATCCGTCGCCATCGTCACCGGCGCAAGCTCGGGGATCGGCAGGGCCACCGCGGTTCGGCTCGCGCGTGACTTCGGCGCAGTCGTCATCGCGGCGCGGAGCGGCGAGAAGCTGCAAGAGGCCAGCTCAGCCAGGCCGGCATCGGCCGCTTCGGCGAAGCCCGAGAAATCGCCGATCTCATCGCGTTCGCGATCTCGCCGGCCGCGCGCTGGATGACCGGCACGGTGCTTCGCATGGACGGCGGCGAGGTGAAATCGGTGTAGAAAGAACAGGAGCCGTGCTCTTCGCGTCAGGCAGAGCACCAGGTGTCGATGGAGATGGGGCACCATGGCCCATGCGAGACGGACTCCCGAACGGCTGAGCGCATTTTCGGACGGCGTGTTCGCCGTCCTGATCACGGTGCTCGTGCTGGAGCTTCGTCCGCCCGAGATCCCAACCTTCGCGGCATTGCTGGCGCTCTGGCCGACCTGGCTCAGCTATGCCGTGAGCTACGTCTTCATCGCGATCGTCTGGGCCAATCACCACCATCTGATGCGCTATGCGAACGAAGCGACGCCGCGGCTGATGTGGTTCAACTTCGCGCATTTGTTCTCGGTGTCGCTGCTGCCGCTCTCCACCGCCTGGATGGCGGTGAGCGAACTCGCGCCACAGCCGGTCGCATTCTATGCGGCGGTGTTTTTCCTGGTGAACGCGACCTATATCGCGTTGATCTGGGATCTCATCGGGCGTGCATCCGTCAGCGAGGTCCCGCCGAAGGAGCGCAAAATCATGCGCTTCCGCTCCGTCGTCACTCTCGTCATCTTCGCGGTTGCTTCTGCCGTCGCCTTGAAATTTCCGGTGGCCGGGCTCGCAATGTGTTGCTGCTGCCTGATCGTCTACCTGAAGCCCGAGGCGCCGGGTGCCGAAGACGGCACGCCCTGAATTGGCAAGACGCAACGCGATAGCCGCCCTGCTTCGCTGGAGCCCGGGCCTCCGCCGCCACGTCTACGCCGCCAGCCTCTGCTGATCGCGAAACGCGCTGATCGCCCTGTGCACGAGATGCAGCTTGCCTTTCACCGCTGGCGATATGTTGTCGAACGGATAGGCATCGTTCATCCCCAGCGACCGGTTGAGTTCGTTGATGCCGCGGAACAGCGGCGTCCACAATGCCAGCAGCGCCTCGAAGTCGCTCTCGAGATCAGGCCGTCTACGATCTCAAGGAAAGCAAGATCGGCGACATCGATGACGTGCTGGTCGACAAGTCCGGCTCGTTCATGTGTGACGCGCGACGACGTGCTATCAGGCGATCAAGCTTTTGGCTTGCAGATACGACAATGCCGCCGTCGAGGTGACGGCGGCATCATCAGTTCAGCCGTTCCCGGCAAAAGGCTTCAGTTGCGCCCCGGAGCCGTTGCCGCCGCAGAGCGTGCCCGGCGCGGCGTGCCGGGTTCAGCCATCGGCGCTGCCGGCGCCCGCGACCGCGCGATCGCAGCGTCGATCTCGGCGATGACGCGGCGCTGGATCGCCTCGTTCTTGTCGATCGTGATGTGGCCGACGCCGCTGCCGCGCACGTCGACATTGTCGAGCTTGCCGTGAAGACCGGCCGCGGCCCGCACCGGCTCACCCGGACCGTCGCCGATATAGATGTTGATATAGCGCTCGGCGCCGGTCGACAGCCTGGTCTTGAACACGGAGTCGAGCCCGATCGCGAGCTTCACGGGAACGCCGAGCTGGTTGAGCTTGGCGATCATGTCGGGCAGCGCGGTCGCGCCCGAGGAGTGCCCGACCAGCACGATGGTCTTGAGCCGGCCGGCCCTGTAATTCGCTGCGGCCTCATCGGCGAGCGAGGACCAGGAGACGAAGTTCGCAACCGTCACCGGGATGCCCTGCGCCTCGAGCCTTGCGCCGATCGTGTCCAGCCCGAGCGAGAAGATGTTGAGCACGCCACGGAGCAGGTAGACATGCGTCGTCGCGGCTGCCTGGCTCGGCGCCGCCTTCGCGGTGGTCGGGCTCATGGCAACAGTTGACAGCAGGAGCAGGCAAATCGCCCACGTGCGCAGAGTGGACAACTGGCTGGTGCCGGCTGTGTGACGGCCGTTCGGTCTCATCGATCTTTTCCCTGGGGACACTTCGCGATTCGCCGGAATCGTAGCCACGGCCTGCTCGCAGACGCAACAAAGAGCCGCGTGAGCGACAATCTTAGCCGCAACCCGTGACCATCGCGCAACACTTGCCCGAAACCTGCCACTGAAGGGCCTGTTTTGAGACCATTTTTCTCTCACCAATTGCGACCGGGCAACGGCATTCCTATTTCAGGGCTCCGCTGACCCGCCCCCTCCCAAGTCGGTCCCAGCGCCCCCTTCCCCAGCCCGCCGGCCATCATGTCACCCATCATCTCCGTCGCCAATTTGTCGAAGACCTATAAGTCCGGCTTCAAGGCGCTCAAGAACATCAATCTCGACATCAAGCGCGGCGAAATCTTCGCGCTGCTCGGTCCCAACGGCGCCGGCAAGACAACGCTGATCTCGATCATCTGCGGCATCGCCAATCCCAGCGAAGGCAAAGTCCTCGTCGGCGGCGAGGACATCCAGAGCTCCTACCGCAAGGCGCGCTCGCTGATCGGGCTGGTGCCGCAGGAATTGCACACCGACGCCTTCGAGAGCGTGTGGGCGACGGTGAGCTTCTCCCGCGGCCTGTTCGGCAAGCCGAAGAACCCGGCCCATATCGAGAAGGTCCTGAAGGACCTCTCGCTCTGGGACAAGAAAGACAACAAGATCATCACGCTCTCCGGCGGCATGAAGCGCCGCGTGATGATCGCCAAAGCGCTGTCGCACGAGCCGCAGATCCTGTTCCTGGACGAGCCGACCGCTGGCGTCGACGTCGAGCTGCGCAAAGGCATGTGGGAAGTGGTGCGCACGCTTCAGCAATCCGGCGTCACCATCATCCTCACCACCCACTACATCGAGGAAGCCGAGGAGATGGCCGACCGCATTGGCGTCATCAACAAGGGCGAGATCGTACTGATCGAGGACAAGGCGACCCTGATGCAGAAGCTCGGCAAGAAACGGCTGACGCTGCATTTGCAGGGCAAACTCAGCGCGCTGCCGGAGAGCCTCGCCCACTACGCGCTCGACCTCTGCGACAGTGGTGCGACGCTGATCTACGACTACGACACCAAGGGCGAGCGCACCGGCATCACCAGCCTGCTCAGCGACCTCCGCACCGCCGGCATCCGCTTCAACGATCTCGACACGACGCAATCGTCGCTCGAGGACATCTTCGTCGATCTCGTGAGGACGTCATGAATTTCCGCGCTGTCCGCGCCATCTACCTGTTCGAAATGGCGCGCACCTGGCGCACGCTGCTGCAAAGCATCGTCTCGCCTGTGGTCTCGACCTCGCTCTATTTCGTTGTGTTTGGTGCTGCGATCGGCTCGCGCATCAGCGAGGTCGAGGGCGTGAGCTACGGCACCTTCATCGTGCCGGGCCTGATCATGCTTTCGGTGCTGACGCAAAGCATCGCCAACGCCTCGTTCGGCATCTACTTTCCGAAATTCGTCGGCACGATCTACGAAATCCTGTCGGCGCCGATCTCCTATTTCGAGATCGTGCTCGGCTATGTCGGCGCGGCCGCAACCAAGTCGATCATTTTGGGCCTGATCATCCTGGCGACGGCCGGCCTGTTCGTGCCGCTGCACATCCATCATCCGGTCTGGATGCTGGTCTTCCTGGTGCTGACAGCCGTCACCTTCAGCCTGTTCGGCTTCATCATCGGCATCTGGGCCGACGGGTTCGAAAAACTCCAGATGATCCCGATGCTGGTGGTGACGCCGCTGACCTTCCTCGGCGGCAGCTTTTATTCCATCGACATGCTGCCGCCGGCCTGGCACACCGTGGCGCTGCTCAACCCGGTCGTCTATCTGATCTCCGGCTTCCGCTGGAGCTTTTACGAGATCGCTGACGTCAGCGTCTCCGTCAGCATCGGCATGACGCTGGCGTTCCTGGTGATCTGCCTGGCCATGATCTGGTGGATTTTCCGGACGGGTTACCGGCTGAAGAATTAACCGTCATTCCGGGGGCACGCGAAACGTGAACTATGATGCGCAATCGCGCATCTGAGAATCCATCGTGCGGCAGAGTTGGTGGATGAATGGATTCTATGATGCGCAATTGCGCATCATAGCTCGCGACTTCGTCGCGCCCCGGAATGACGGCGCCTCAGCGATAGCAGCGGAAGTGGTGATACCCGTCGTAATACCCGCGGCAACGGCGGTGGCCGTGGTAGGGAATGCCGAACACGCCCTCGACCGCGCCTACGGCTCCTCCGACACCGGCACCGACGACACCTCCGACCGCGCCGCCTACCGGGCCGGCGATGCGGTTGCCTTCATAAGAACCTTCCTGGGCGCCGCGCACGATGCCTTGGGCGTGGCCAGGATGCGGCAGGCACGGCAGGAGCAGAGCGATAGCGGCGCCTGCAAGGAGCAGGCGGCCGGGCAAACTGGCCGGCAACGAAGCGGCCGTGACACGAACTTTGTTCATCGCGTTTCCTAAGGGTGAGCCCGCGGCGAAAACCGTTGGCAAAGGTGAGCTCACTCCCAACGCCGATGCGGCCAATTGGTTGCGTCTTCATGACAAATTGGCGCCATCTTGAACGGACCCGCTCGCGAAAATGTCACCGCCGCCGCTGATACCGCGGCACAAAGCGGCCTTGCTTACGCCCGGCATCACGTTAACGATGGGGGGCAGGCCGCTCGAACGAAAGCCGGATTGCAGGCATAGTGCACGCCGGGGGACGGAGAGCCGCGGCGTTTGCGTGAACAGGCCGGAGGCCAGAAGTCAGATGCGTTCCTTTTTCATTGCGTTCACCTCCTTGATGCTTTTGAGCGCAGGCGCCGCGCAGGCCAAGGTTGACATTACCATCGACAAGGACAATCAGCAGATGACCGTCGTGGTCGACGGCGTCGCGCGTTACCACTGGCCGGTGTCAACCGGCATCCCCTCGCGCGAGACGCCGAACGGCGCGTTCCGCGCCTTCCGCATGGAAGAGGATCACTTCTCCAAGGAATTCGACGACGCGCCGATGCCGCACTCGATCTTCTTCACCAAGGTCGGGCACGCCATCCACGGCACCGACTCGGTCGGACGGTTGGGCACGCCCGCCTCGCATGGCTGCGTGCGGCTGTCGCGCCAGAATGCCACGACGCTCTATGCGCTGGTGCAGGAGCAGGGCGTGCTCAATACCACGGTGACGTTGACCGGCTCGGCGCAGGTGGCGCTGGCGCGCAATCCGCGCGGCCGCACCACCAACGCGGTGGCCCGCGCCCAGCAGCCGGCCGAAGAGCAATACAGCGCTGCCGACGATCCCGTGAATCTGACGCCACCGGCGCAGCCCGCCCGCCGCTACATGCCGCAGGATGACAATTACATCTATCCGGCCGACGGCAGCGACACCGGCGCCCGCTATCCGGCACCGCGGACGGCCAGCCGCGTCTACGGCGCGCAGGTCTATCAGCAGCAGCCGCCGTCTTATGACCAGGGCTATGGCCAGCAGGGCTATGGCCAGCAGGGCTATTACTATCAGCAGCAGCAGCCCCGGCAGTATTATCAGCCGCGCGGCTACTACCAGTAGCTGACGCTACCTGAACGCGGCGTCGCCGCGTTCGACGATCTTTCGCACAGCATCGACGAAAGCGCGGGCGACCGGCTCGAGCAGTTCGGGCCCGGTCGCGCCAAGATCGTCCTCCGGCGTGTGGAAGGTGCGATGGCGGCCGGCCATGCCGAGGAAATTGGCGTAGCCCGCCGCATGCACATCGCGCAATTCGCCGACCGCCTGCTTTTCCGTTACCAGACGTTTTGCTGCGACGGCGGTAAAAGCCTCGTCGGTCAGTGCGACGGCCGATTGGCTCAGCACGAGATAGCGCTCCTCCTCGGGCCGGTCGGTGCGGGCTCCCTCCGCAAAGGCGTAGCAGGCGTTCGACGAGCCGAAATGGATCCAGGCCAGCGTCTCCCTCGGCGCGGGCGCGCCGTCCTTCAAAAATAACTCCATGCCGCCGTGGCCGATCTCGTGGCCGGCGGTGGCGATGAAGACAAAATGGGCCGGCCATTTTTCCGCGGCGACCGTGCGCGCCAGCGCGAGGAAGTTGGCAATGCCGGGGCCGCGCTCGCAGACGCAGGAGTACCAGCCGGTCATCGGCGTGGAGACGACGATGGTCGGCCCGTGCCCGATCTCGGCGATGACGTTGCGGCCGGAAACGTCACGCTCGTAATGGCCGGCAACGTCGAACGTCACCGGCGCGCCTGACGCCAGCGCACGTTCGAACGTGGCCCGCGACTTGGCACCGACAACCATCACCGGCACTGGCCAGGGCGCGTCCTCCTGTGTGACGTTATAGGCGAAGCGATCGTCGGCGGGATTGCCGATCATCAGCAGGATGGCGGCAGGCTTCTTCGCTGCGGCTTCTGCGATCGCCGCGCGATGGGCGGGGCCGAGATAGGCCCCGCGATCAAATGGCAGGTCGACCCAGAGAATCTTGCCGGCGACGTCGCCATCGCGCGCGAGCGGCGCGGAGAGATGGAAGCTGGCCTTGTCCTCCGGCGGCCACCAGAACGGCGTCGCCTCGACAGCCGTGCCGGCGGCTTCCGCTGTGGCCCGCTCGACGACATATTGCCGGCCGAGCACGACGGGCTGGAATTTGATCGCGAAGCCGGCCGCCGATAGCTCGCCCGCGATCCAGTCAGCGGTCGCGCGATCGCCGGGCGAGCCGAAGCGGTGCAGGCCAAAGGAGGCATAGCGACCGACATCGGCATAGAGGCTCGCGCCCGACAACACATCCTTGGCTGCCGCCTGTCCGACCATGAAAGCCGCCATCGTTGCGAGGAAGATAAGCCTCATGCGAGTCGCTCCCGGGACTGATCTTTTTGACGGCCAGTTTCGACGCTCCGCGGCCGCCGTCAACCGCCCTCGCCGACCAGCCGGGACCCAAAGAACTATGGGCCCCGGCCCTGCATCGCACCGCGCTGCGCTGCGTCCGGGGCGCCCGCAATAGCCCTACTCCCCGTCCCTCAGGCGCCGGTACAGCGCACCCAGGATGTTGGAATAATCGTCGGTCCAGACCCGCACCTTCTCGTCGGGGTCGGTCTCCTCCCAGACCTTGGAGGACGCGAGCTTGCCGACGTCGGCTGCATCGCGCGCGGAGATGACGACATCGGTGGAGAAGATGTAGTCGGCGTCGCGCCCCGAATCTTCGTTGTAGACCCAGCTCTTTAGGTCATTGGCGTCGGCGATGCCGACCACGACCGGCTCGAGATCGAGATGCCGGTTGGAGACGTGCATCACTACGGCGCCATGCGGGGCGAGCTTGTCCTTGTAGATCTTCATGGCCTCTTCGGTCGCAAGATGAATCGGGATCGCATCAGACGAATAGGCGTCGACGATGATGAGGTCGTAAGCGCCGTCCGGCTCCCTGGCGAAGGTAAGGCGTGCGTCACCGATCACCGGCTTCAGGTCCGGCAGGCAGCTCGATATGTAACGGAAATTCTTCGGATCCCGCGCAGCGTCGACCATGGACTGGTCGATCTCGAAGAATTTCCAGCTCTCGCCGGGCTCGGCGGCGCAAGCGAGCGTACCCGATCCGACGCCGATCGCGGCGACTTTCAGTGGCACGCCCTTGCGCTCGCGGATCGCGGTGATGGCCTGACCGATGCCGCCGTCCTTGTGATAGTAGGTGATCGGCTCGGGACGGCCGGTAACGGGTGTGCCGTCATTGTTGCGGAAGCGCTCGGCACCGTGAATGGTGGTGCCGTGCATCAGCACATGGAAATAGCCGCCGGGCGTCACCACGATCTTGTGCACGCCGAAGAAGCTGCGCACGGTGGTGACGCGACCTTCGTCCGCCGGATAGAACCGGATCAATGCCAGCGCGAGCGCGACAGTGGCAAAGATCTTCCAGCGACCGGCGTTGACCGCGAGCGCAAGAAGCGCTGCCAGCACGCCGACGGCGCCGGCAACCCAGACGCGGTGATCCTCGAGCCAGATCGTGAGATCGCCCGTGGTGTAGGACGGCACGACCAGAGCCACCGCGAGCGCGGCGAGGGCCAGCCAGTACCATTTGACGATGCCGGCGAAACGCTCGTTTGCCGAGGGCCGGCAGAGCGCAGCAAGCGCGACCAGGATCGGATATTCGGCGATCCATGAGAAGCTGAACGGCGCAACAAGGCCAGCGAACAGGCCGCCAATCATGCCGCCGAACGACAGCGCCACATAGAAGCCGGTGAGATATTTCGCCGCCGGCCGCGTCCGCGCCAATTCGCCATGGCAGGCCATGGCGATGACGAAGAAGCACAATTGATGGCCGCCGAGCGTGAGCAGCAAGTTCTGCTCGCCGCCGAAGGCGAGCAGGAAGATGATGCCCGCGATCGCGACCGGCTGGAGCATCAGCATCCATTTGTGCGGCAACAGCGGCCGCGACTGGAACACCACCACCCAGGTGAGCAGGTACAGCGACAGTGGCAACACCCACAGCAGTGGCGCCGCCGCGACGTCGGTCGAGATGTGCGCGGTCACGGCGATGAGCAGGCCTGACGGGACGGCAGCGAGGAAGATCCAGCGCAGCCGTATCACGATGCCAGGTGCCGGCGCATTCGCGTCCTCGGTTTGCGCATCAACCACCGCCAGCTTCGGCGAGCGCAGCAGCAGCACGCCGCAGGCTGCGATCAAAACGATCAGGAGGCCATAGCCGCCGGTCCAGAGCCGGTTCTGCGTGTGCAGCGTGAACATCGGCTCCAGCAGGAACGGATAGGACAACAGCGCGAGGAAGCTGCCGATGTTAGAGGAGGCATACAGGAAGTAGGGATCGCGCCCATCAGGATGGCCGGTGCGGACGAACCAGGCTTGCAACAGCGGATTGTTGGCGGCGAGCGCGAAGAACGGCAGGCCGATTGACATCACGAACAGGCCGAGCAGCCAGAACGCATAGCCGGACGCCGGCGGCTCACCATAGGCGCCGGCGATGCCGAGCGGCAGCGTGACGAAGGCGACGACCAGCAACGCGAGATGGATCACGACGGGAACGACGCGGTTCTTGATCTGCATCAGCAGATGCGCATAGGCATAGCCCGCGAGCAGCAGTGACTGGAAGAACACCATCGCCACCGACCACACCGCCGGCGAGCCGCCCAGCCGCGGCAGCACCATTTTCGTGAACAGCGGTTGCACCGAGAACAGCAGCAGTGCGCTGACGAAGATCGCGGCAGTGTAGACCGTCAGCAGCAGCCGGTTGCGCGACGAGGACGGTTGCTCCGTAGCGGCAGGTTGC
This sequence comes from Bradyrhizobium sp. F1.4.3, assembly GCF_040548375.1. Taxonomy (NCBI): domain Bacteria; kingdom Pseudomonadati; phylum Pseudomonadota; class Alphaproteobacteria; order Hyphomicrobiales; family Nitrobacteraceae; genus Bradyrhizobium; species Bradyrhizobium sp. F1.4.3. The sequence continues at coordinate 749,968 of NZ_JBEPRN010000002.1, read as the reverse complement.
ACAATCGAATCCATGGGAGCTCCGGCAGGCAATCCCCGGCGGGCGCCGGGCGCGCGCAATGGAGCACAAGCCGCCTGAACGGGCAATAAATGGTCTCGTGATGTTGCCGCGAGAAATGCCTGATATAGAACGTCATTCCCGGGCGACGCGTCAGCATCGAACCAGGGATCCAAGGACTCCGGGTCTGGTCCTTCGAACCATCCGGAATGACGCCAGGAACATCATGACCGAAACCGACGTCGTCATCATCGGCGCTGGCCATAACGGCCTCACCTGCGCGGCCTATCTCGCGATGGCGGGCCTGCGCGTGCACGTCGTCGAGCGCCGCAAGGTGGTCGGCGGGGCCGCGGTCACGGAGGAGTTTCATCCGGGCTTTCGCAATTCGGTCGCGGCCTACACCGTGAGCCTGCTCAATCCACAGGTGATCCGCGACTTGGGACTCGCCGAGCAGGGCCTGCGCGTGGTCGAGCGGCGCGCGCAAAATTTTTTGCCCGCGCCCGACGGCAGCTATCTCCTCACTGGAGAGGGACGAACAAAGGAATCGGTCGCGCGACTCAACGCCCATGACGCGGCCGCGCTCGACGGGTTTTCGCGCGAGTTGGAAGACATCGCGGATGTGCTGCGGCAGTTCGTACTGCGCGCGCCGCCGAACCTGCTCGACAGTTTTGGCATCGGCGCGCTCCGCGAGGCCGTGAACGCGGTCCAGAGCGCCAACATCCTCCGCGGATTGACGCTGGAGCAAAGCCGCAGCCTGCTCGATCTCTTCACCCGCTCGGCCGGCGAGATGCTGGATGAGCGGTTCGAGCACGATCTGGTCAAGGCGCTGTTCGGCTTCGACGCCATCGTCGGCAATTATGCCAGCCCTTACGCGGCGGGCTCGGCCTATGTGATGCTGCATCATGCCTTCGGCGAGGTGAACGGCAAGAAAGGCGTCTGGGGCCACGCCATCGGCGGCATGGGCGCGATCACGCAGGCGATGGCGCGCGCCGCGCGCGACCGGGGCGTTGTGATCGACACCGATGCCGGCGTGCGCGAGGTAATCGTCGAGCGCGACCGCGCCGTCGGCGTGGTGCTGGAGAACGGCTCGACCATTCGCGCAAAATATGTCGCGGCCAACGTCAATCCAAAGCTGCTTTATACGCGGCTGGTCGCGGCCGACGCCATGCCCGCCGACTTCCTCGCCCGCATCCGCCACTGGAAGAACGGCTCCGGCACCTTCCGCATGAACGTGGCGCTGGACCGCCTGCCCTCCTTCACCGCGCTGCCCGGCGACGGCGATCACCTCAGCTCGGGCATCATCCTGGCACCGAGCCTCGGCTATATGGATCGCGCGTATCTCGATGCGCGCGCGCACGGCTGGAGCAAGCAGCCGATTGTCGAGATGCTGATTCCGTCGACGCTCGACGACACGCTGGCGCCCGCAGAAAAACACGTCGCCAGCCTGTTCTGCCAGCACGTCGCGCCCGAACTGCCCGACGGAAAGTCCTGGGACGACCACCGCGAAGAGGTCGCCGATCTCATGGTCGCGACGGTGGACAGCTACGCGCCGGGTTTTGCGGCCAGCGTACTCGGCCGTCAGATCCTGTCACCGCTCGATCTCGAACGGCAGTTCGGGCTGCTCGGCGGCGACATCTTCCACGGTGCGCTGACGCTGAACCAGCTATTCTCAGCGCGGCCGATGCTGGGCCATGCGGATTATCGTGGGCCGCTGAAGGGCCTCTATCACTGCGGCTCCGGCGCCCACCCCGGCGGCGGCGTCACCGGTGCCCCCGGCCACAACGCCGCGCAGGCGATTTTAAGGGATCACCGCGGCTTGTTCGCAAGTCGTGGATAGGTCTGTGGATGGACTGTGGCGAGGTTGTCGGGAAAGCTGTGGTGAAGCGGTGAAAGCCTGGCGCGACCTCACGGGACAACCCTGGATCAGGCTGTGGAAAAGGCGCGGGATAAGCCGGGCATAAGTCGGTGGATGGCATCCGAAGAATCGGTGGAAAGCCTGTGGACATCAGCAGGCCTCGCTTGCGCCCCAAAACGACTCCGCCCGCCAGGGGCAATTCCCCCGGCGGGCGCTCGTCGAAAAACCTGTCTATGAAGAAAGTAGCCCCCGCTGGGAAATGGGAGGCGGAAATTACTTCAAGGAGCTGCTAATCGAACCGAACTTGTCGTTCAGGGTGGTGCCCAGGCTGTTCACCACGGTGATGATCGCCAGCGCGATACCGGCCGCGATCAGGCCGTATTCGATCGCGGTTGCGCCGGACTCATCGGACCAGAACTTCGAAATCATGTGCTTCAAGATCGCCTCCGTTTCCATTTCAAGCTGTGTTGGCTGGATCCAACATCCGGAAATCTACGGAATGCAACCTACGATCGGATTAACCTATACATCGCAAGTTATGCGAAAAATCTGGAACAAAAGCTCCAAAAATTGAACTCAGTGGAACCCCAGGATGCAGCCTGCCCCCACCCATCGCGCCAGCTTCTCGATCGGCAACGAGGCCGCCGCCAGACGCGTCGTCGACCTGCTCACCGAGGTCTTTTTCGAGGGCGATGCGGCGGTCGCAGCGTTCGAACGGCCGGACGGGCAATGGGATGTCACGCTGCATTTCGCCGAGGCGCCGGATCAGGCGGGCTTACACGAACTCGTTGCAACCTCAGCAGGAAATGACATCGCCAACACCCTCGCGTTCGACACGATCGAGGCCAAGGACTGGGTCAAGGCGAGCCTGGAAGATCTCGTCCCGGTGCCGGCCGGGCGCTTCGTCGTCCACGGCAGCCACGACCGCGACCGCGTGGCGCCAAACAAGCTCGCCATCGAGATCGAGGCGGCGCTCGCCTTCGGCACCGGTCATCACGGCACGACGCGTGGCTGTTTACTGCTGCTTGACCATGTCCTGAAAAGCTCGCGGCCGAAGCGCGTGCTCGATCTCGGCACCGGTACCGGCGTGTTGGGAATTGCGGCGGCGAAGGCGCTGCATCGCGCGGTGCTCGCCTCCGACATCGACCCGCCCTCCGTGCGCGTGGCAGCCGAGAACGCGGCGCTGAATGAAGTTGGCAACCATGTGCGGGTGATCCGCGCCACAGGCTTCGCCGCGCCGGATTTTGCCAAACGCGGCCCGTTCGACCTGGTGCTGGCCAACATCCTTGCCAACCCGTTACGGCAATTGGCAGGTCCGATGACCCGGCACCTGGCACCTGGCGCCCGCATCATCCTCTCCGGCCTGTTGACGCACCAGGCCCCCGCCGTCATCGCCGCCTACCGCGCGCGCGGCCTCGTGCCGCTGCGGCATCTGCGGATCGAGGGGTGGAGCAGTTTGTTGCTAAGGAGGATGGGGTGAGTGCGGTGCGCTCCCTCGCCCCGTTCTTACGGGGAGAGGTGAACGAGAGCAGCGCTACTTCACCGGCTTCTCGTCACCCCGCGCCGATGCGCGCAACGCGCGCCGGGCGCGGCGCTCGGCGAAACGGTCGATCATCTGGCTGATGAGGCCGCGCGGCTTCTTCGGTGTGGTTGCGGCCGGGGCGCGGCGCGGCGGCGGCGAGATCTTCTCAAACGTGAACGCAGGCATCGTGCATCCCCTCGCCGTTGAGTTGAAACACTTGCTCGAACTTCCCTGTTATCCGGACGAAGCTCAAAAGCCGCATCCTTTTACTCCACTCGACTCAAGCGGAACTTTTCAAGCACAGTCCATGCCAGATGCGACCCCAAATGCGTCTACATTGCGGACTCATCCCCATGATCCTAAACTGAGCCATGTTCGAAGCACACTTCCAGACGTTCGAGGAGCCCGAGGCCGGCGTCGCATTGACGGCGCGGCTTGCCGCGCTCCGTGAAGAGCTTGCCCGCCGCAAGCTGACCGGCTTCGTCATTCCACGCGCCGACCAGCAGCAGAACGAATATGTGGCGCCGTCGGAAGAGCGGCTGGCCTGGCTGACCGGCTTTACCGGATCGGCGGGACTCGCGGTGGTGCTGGCCCACGAGGCGGCGGTGTTCGTCGACGGCCGCTATACGATCCAGGCGGCCAAGCAGGTCGACGCCAAGGCCTGGGCGGTCGAGTCGCTGATCGATCCGCCGCCGGAGAGCTGGGTGTCGGCGCATCTGAATGCCGGCGACCGCCTCGGATTTGATCCGTGGCTGCACACTTTTGCGGCAGCCGAGCGCCTCGCCGCCGCCTGCGCCAAGGCCGGCGCCGAGCTCGTCGCGGTCGACAGCAATCCGGTCGACGCCATCTGGCAGGACCGGCCGCAGCCGCCGCTGGCGCCGGTCACGGTCCACGGCCTGCAATATGCCGGCGTCGCCGAGGCCGACAAGCTGACGCAGATCAGGAGCGAGATCGACAAGCTCGGCGCCGACGCGCTGGTGCTCTCCGACAGCCACGCCGTGGCCTGGACCTTCAACATCCGCGGCGCCGACGTCGCGCATACGCCGCTGCCGCTATCCTACGCGCTGGTGCCGAAGGACGGCCGGCCGACGATCTTCATCGACCATCGCAAACTCTCCAACCTCTCGCGCGATCATCTCGAACAGTCCGCCGACGTACGTGAGCCCGATGCGATGGCGCCGACGCTGATGGCGCTCGCCAAGAGCGGTGCCGCGGTTGCGCTCGACAATGCCACCGCAGCCGACGCGCTCAGCCGGCTGATTGCGAGCGGCGGCGGCAAGCCGGTGCGCGGCAGCGATCCGATCGCGCTGTTGAAGGCGGTGAAGAACACGACCGAGATCGCCGGCACGAGGACCGCGCATCGGCGCGATGCCGTGGCGCTGGCACGCTTCCTCGCCTTCATTGACCGCGAGGCATCAAGCGGCAAGCTCACCGAGATTGACGCGGTCGAGGCGCTGGAGACGTTCCGCCGCGACACCGGCGCCTTGAGGGACGTGTCGTTCCCGACAATCTCAGGCACGGGCCCGAACGGCGCCATCGTGCACTATCGCGTCACCCGCAAGAGCAACCGGCGGATCGCACCCGGCGACCTTCTGCTGATCGATTCCGGCGCGCAATATGAAGACGGCACCACCGACGTCACCCGCACCATGGCAGTGGGCGAGCCGACCGACGAAATGCGCGACCGCTTCACCCGCGTTTTGCGCGGCCACATCGCGATCGCGCGCGCGGTGTTCCCCGATGGCGCCACCGGTGCGCAGCTCGACACGCTGGCGCGGCAATATCTCTGGGCCGCCGGCATCGATTTTGAACACGGCACCGGCCACGGCGTCGGCAGCTATCTCTCGGTGCATGAAGGGCCGGCGCGAATTTCAAAACTCGGCACCACGCCGCTGAAGCGCGGCATGATCCTCTCCAACGAGCCCGGCTACTACAAGACCGACGGTTTTGGCATCCGCATCGAGAATCTCGAGCTGGTGGTCGCCGCCGACATCGAGGGCGCCGAGAAACCGATGAACGCGTTCGAGACGCTGACCTTGGCGCCGATCGACCGCCGGCTGATCGACGTGGCGATGCTGGGCAAGGACGAGCTCGACTGGCTCAACGCCTACCACGCCCGCGTCCGCGCCGAGGTGCGGCCGGCGTTGGACGAGGCGACGAAGGCCTGGCTCGATCAGGCCACGGCGGAGCTGACGTAGCGCCGCGCATGGCGCTACGCGATTTGCGCAAGGCTTAGCCGCCTTCGCCCGCCATCACGGCCAGCGTGGCGCGTTCCTCGTGCCGCTTCTCCGTAAAACAACGGCTCCCCACGCGCTGTTATGATAACAGTCCCGGAATCGGTATAGCCGCATTCCGAAACGCCGATATCCGTCTTGTGCAAGCACGCTACAGTCCGATTCGAATTCGAAAGTCGGACGCGCATGCACGGCATGATCAGCAAGCCGCCGGGAACGGCGACAAAGAACCTCGCGACCTCGCGCGTGGTGTTGCTGCTGCTGGTCGTCATGACCGGGATCGCGCCGATCTCGCTCTACATCCTGGTTCCGGCGCTGCCGGTGCTGGCGACGACGTTCGGGCGCGACATCTCGATCGCGCAGATGACGGTGTCGCTCTACATGGTCGGCATCGCCTGCTCGCAGCTCATCATGGGGCCGCTGTCGGACAAGTTCGGCCGACGGCCGGTGCTGCTCTCCGGCCTCGCGCTGATGGTGGCGGCCAGCATCGCCTGCATCTTCGCCGAAACCCTGCCGCAACTGATCGCCGCGCGCTTCTTCCAGGCGCTGGGCGGCGCCACCGGCATGGTGGTGAGCCGCGCCATCATCCGCGACATCTATGAGCGCGAGCGTGTCGCTTCCATGATCAGCCTCGTGGTCGCAGCGCTCATGATCGGGCAAATGCTTTCCCCGCTGACCGGCGGCCTGATCGAGACCGCGTTCGGCTGGCGCGCGATCTTCTATGCCGTCACGATCGGCGCGATCGCGGTCGCGATCGGCATCGCACTGGCACTCCCCGAGACGCGCCGCAGCCGCGCAGCCGGCAGCGGCTTCCGCGGCGACGTCGGCATGCTGATCAGGAACCGCGCCTTCATCGGCTATGTGATGTGCCAGGTGCTGGCGTCCCAGATCATCTTCACCTTCGCCGGCGGCGGCCCCTACATCGTGGTGACGCAGATGGGCCGCAGCAGCGCCGAATATGGCGCGTGGTTCGCAACGACGGGCTTCGCCTATCTGGTCGGCAATCTCCTCTGCGTGCGCTTTGCGCCGCGGCACTCGCTGGAAAAGCTGATCTGGTTCGGCCTCGGCCTGCAACTCTGCGGCAGCCTCCTGAACCTGCTGTGGAGCTTTGCAGGCTGGAACGAGGCGCCGGGCTGGCTGTTCGGCACCCAGATGATCGTAATGGCCGGCAACGCCTTCGTGATGGCGAATTCCGCCGCTGGCGCGATCAGCATCCGCCCCGAGGCCGCCGGCACCGCCTCCGGCGCGATGGGTTTCCTGCAACAGGGCATCGGCGCGCTGATGTCGCAATTCGGCGCCTATCTCGGCGGCCATTCCGCTACGACGCTGCCGCTGACCTCCGCGGTCCTCGCGATCTCACTGCTCTGCGCCTGCACGATGATCTTCGTCGTGCCGCGTCGTGAGGTCGTGGTGAGCGAGACGCTGATCGAGCAAGCGGAGGAGGAAGAGACGGGGATGATGTAGCTGTCGCGGCAAGCGACGGCCGTTGCAACACTCTCGGTGTCATCCCCCGCGTGACCGGGCGATGACGGCGGAGTAGGAGGTTACGAAGCTGCCCCCTCTCACTCCCCGATCAGCGTCAACCACTCGTCCTCGGTCAGCACCTTGACGCCGTGCTTGTTGGCCTCGGCGAGCTTCGAGCCCGCGCCGGGGCCGGCCACCACGAGATCGGTCTTCTTCGACACCGAGCCCGAGACCTTTGCACCAAGCCGCTCGGCCGTCGCCTTCGCTTCATCGCGCGTCATCTTCTCCAGCGAGCCCGTGAACACCACGGTCTTGCCGGCGACAGCCGAATTGCTCTTCGGCTTCTCGGCGTCGACGATCTCGACTTCCTTGGTCAGGCGCTCGACGATGCCGCGGTTGTGGCTCTCGCCGAAATAATCCGCGATGCTCTTGATCACGGTGTCGCCGATCTGGTCGAGCGCGTCCATCTCGGCGATCGCCTCCTCGTCGCCCTTGGCGACCTTGAGGCTGGCGTCGTGGAAAGCGTCCCAGGAGCCATAACCGCGCGCCAGCGCCAGGCCCGTGGTCTCGCCAACATGGCGCATGCCGAGCGCATAGATGAAGCGCTCCAGCGCGATTTTCCGCCGGCTCTCGATTGCGCCGAAGAGATTGCGCACCGAGGTTTCACCGTAACCTTCGATCTCTTCCAGCTTGAGCTTTGCGTTGCGTTTTTCCAGCGTGAAGATGTCGGCGGGCTCCTTCACAAAGCCCTCGTCGAAGAAATACTGAAGCTGCTTCTCGCCAAGGCCGTCGATGTCGAAGGCGCGCCGCGACACGAACAGTTTTAAGTGTTCGATCTTCTGATAGGGGCAGGCGAACTCGCCGGTGCAGCGGGCGCGCGAACCCTCCTCTCCCGCCGCCGTCTCCTCGCGCGTGACGTCGGTGTGCAGCGGGCACGGGCACTTCTTTGGGAAGTGAAACTCCCTGGCATTCTTCGGCCGCTTGTCGAGGATGACATCGACCACTTGAGGAATGACATCGCCTGCGCGCTGGATCACGACGGTGTCGCCGATCCGGATATCGCGGCCCTCGCGCAGCACCTCGCCCTTATTGCCGACGCCCTTGATATAGTCCTCGTTGTGCAGCGTGACGTTCTGCACGATCACGCCGCCAACCCCGACGGGCTCGAGCTTGCCGACCGGCGTGAACGAGCCGGTGCGGCCGACCTGGATCTCGATGTCGCGCAGCACGGTCATGGCGCGCTCGGCTGGAAACTTGTGCGCGATGCCCCAGCGCGGCGTCCGCGAGACGAAGCCGAGCCGCTCCTGCCAGTCGAGACGATCGACCTTGTAGACGACGCCGTCGATATCGTAGTCGAGCTCGGCGCGCTCTTCCTCGATTCTCTGATGGAACGCGATCAGCTCCTCGACCGAGTGACACAGCTTGGTCAGCGGATTGGTCTTGAAGCCGCAGCGCTCGAACCAGTGGATCATGCTGCTCTGCGTGCCCTCGGGCATCGCGCTCATCTCGCCCCAGGCATACGCAAAGAAACCGAGCGGGCGCGAGGCGGTGATGGTCGGATCCTTCTGGCGGAGCGAGCCCGCCGCCGAGTTGCGCGGATTGGCGAAGATGGTGTCGCCGGCAGCCTTCTGCCGCTCGTTGAGCGCCAGGAAGGCCTTCTTGGTCATGTAGACCTCGCCGCGCACTTCGCAGATATCGGGCACGTTGCGGCCCTTGAGCCTCTCGGGGACGTCTTCGAGCGTGCGGATGTTGGCGGTGACGTCCTCGCCTTCCGCGCCGTCACCACGCGTCGCCGCGGTGACGAGCTCACCGCCCTCGTAACGCAGCGACATTGACAGGCCGTCGATCTTCGGCTCGGCGGAGAAATCGACCTTGTCGTCGGCGAGCTTCAGGAAGCGCACGATGCGGCCGACGAAGTCGCGCACGTCCTCCTCGGCGAAAGCGTTGTCGAGCGACAGCATGGGAACCGCGTGCCGCACCTTCTTGAACCGGCCGGACGGCGCCGCGCCGACTTTCTGCGACGGCGACTCCGCGCTGACGAATTCAGGAAAGCGCTTCTCGATCGCGTTGAGGCGCTGGCGCAGCGCATCATATTCGGCGTCGGTGACAACAGGCGCGTCGTCCTGATAGTAGCGCTTGTCGTGCCCTTCGAGTTCGAGCGTGAGCCGCATGTGCTCGACCTTGGCCTGCGCCTTGGTGAGGTCGGCGACGTCGCGAAGCGGCTTTGCTTTGGATTTTGCTGCTCTTGCCATAGTGGTTGAATATTACAGAGCGGGCAGAGGGGTAAAGGCACGTTGAGGTCTTGTGCCCCGGATGCTGTGCAACGCGCCGCCACAGCGGCGTGGTGCACTGCTGATCCGGGGCCCATGGGGGGGCCACCCTGGGTCCCGGCTCGCGCTACGCGCGTCCGGGACACGAAAGCTAAGCCGTCGCCGCCTTGAGCAGCCGGTCCGCAGCCGCCCTCGCCTCGGCCGTGATCTCGGCGCCCGCCAGCATGCGCGCGATCTCCTCGCGGCGGTGGTCGGCGGCGAGCGCATTGACGCGGGTGGCAACGCGCTTGCCCTTGTCGAGGGCGTCCTTGGAGATGAGGAGGTGCTGGTCGGCGCGGGCGGCGACCTGCGGAGCGTGGGTGACGGCCATCACCTGCACCTTGCCGGCAAGGCGCGCCAGCCGCGCACCGATGGCATCGGCCACCGCACCGCCCACGCCGGTATCGATCTCGTCGAACACCAGCGTCGGCGCCGAGCCGCGGTCGGACAGCACGACCTTGAGCGCCAAGAGGAAGCGCGAGAGCTCGCCGCCGGAGGCGACCTTCATCAGCGGACCCGGCTTGGTGCCCGGATTGGTCTGCACCCAGAATTCGACGCGGTCGAAGCCTTGCGGCCCCGGCGAGGTCTCGTCGGTCTCGACCTGGGTCATGAATTTTGCGCGATCGAGCTTGAGCGGGGCGAGCTCGGCATTGACGGCCTTGTTGAGCTTCTCGGCCGACTTCTGCCGCGCCATCGACAGTTTCTTGGCGGCGGCCGCGTAGCGCGCATCGGCCTCGATCGCGGCCTGCTCCAGCTTCTTCAGGCGCGAGGCGCCGGCATCGATCAGCACGACATCGGCGGCGTATTTGGCGGCGAGTGCGGCGAGCCCGTCGACCGGGGTCGAATATTTGCGCGAGGCGGCGCGGAGCGCGAACAACCGCTCCTCGATGCGTTCGAGCTCGCCAGGATCGAAATCGGTTGCAGCGAGCGCAGCCTGGAGATGCTGGTCGGCCTCTTCCAACGCGTTGATCGCGATGTCGATGGCTTTGACCGCGGGCTCGACCAGCGTCGGCGAATTGACGCCGCGGCGCTCGAGCCTCCGCACGGCGGCCGAGAGGGCCGCAACCGGCGAGTTGTGGCCGCCGACGACCTCCTGCGCCTCGCGCAGGTCGGAGGCGATCCTCTCGCCCTGCATCATGGTGGTGCGGCGGGCGGCGAGCGAGGTTTCCTCGCCGTCCTTGGGCGCGAGCTGCTTCAGCTCGCCGGAGGCGTGGCGCAAATAATCGGCCTCGCGCGCGGCACGCTCCATGCCGGCGCGATGCTCCTCCAGCGCGGTGTTGGCGGTGCGGCGCGCGTCCCAGAGGGATTCGACCGCCGCGACGTCCTTTTCGAGGCCGGAGAACGCATCGAGCAGGCGGCGGTGGGTGGCGGCATCGACCAGCGCGCGCTCATCGTGCTGGCCGTGGATCTCGACCAAAGCGACGCCGACCGCCTTCAGCGTCTGCACGCTGATCGACTGGTCGTTGATGAAGGCGCGGGTGCGGCCGTCGGCGAGCTGGACCCGGCGGAGAATCATTTCACCGGTATCATCCAGCCCGTTCTCGGCGAGGATTTTTGCTGCGGGGTGAGTTTTGGGGACATCGAACACGGCGGTGACCTGCCCCTGCTCCGCGCCATGGCGCACGAGGCCGGCATCGCCGCGGCCGCCGAGCGCCAACGCAAAGGCATCGAGCAGGATGGATTTGCCCGCACCGGTCTCGCCGGTCAAAACCGCGAGCCCGGTGGCGAATTCAATATCGAGCCGTTCGATCAGGACGATGTCACGGATCGACAGACGCGCCAGCATGGAACCAAATTTCCTAACCGAGACCCATCTTCTTGAAGGTCCGGCTGATCCAGGACCCCTGATTCTCGCTCGGTTCGAGACCACCGGATTTTACAAGATTATAGGCGTCCTTGTACCAGCGGCTGTCAGGAAAATTATGCCCAAGCACGGCCGCCGCCGTCTGCGCCTCGCCGACGATGCCGATCGCCATATAGGCCTCGGTGAGCCGGAACAGCGCTTCCTCGACGTGGCGGGTGGTCTGGTACTGCGTGACCACGGCCTTGTAGCGGTTGATCGCCGCCGTGTAGTCGCGCTTCTGCATGTAATAGCGGCCGACGTTCATTTCCTTGCCGGCGAGCTGGTCGCGCGCACCCTCGATCTTGGCCTTGGCAGAGGTGGCATATTCGGACGTCGGATATTTGCGCACCACCTCTTCCAGCGAGGCAATGGCCTTCTCGGTGCGGCCCTGGTCGCGGCTGATGTCCGGGATCTGGTCGTAATGCGAGGCGGCGATCAGGTATTGCGCATAGGCCGCGTCCGGGCTGCCCGGATGCAGCGTGACGTAACGGGTGGCGGCGCCGATGCAGCCGTCATAGTCACCGCCCTGGTAGGACGCATAGGCCGACATCAGCAGCGATTTGCGGGCCCAGTCGGAATAAGGATGCTGGCGGTCGACTTCTTCGAACTTCTTGTTCGCCGCCTTCATGTCCTTCTTCTCGTTCATGAGGTACAAGCCCTCATTGTAGATCTTGTCGGCAGGCTCCTCGACGAAGGTGTCGTCCTTGGCAGTGAACTTGTCCCAGAGCGCACCGGTGCCGCAGCCACCAAGCGGCAGCGCGAACAAGAACAGGGTGGCAGCCTGGAGCAGCCCACGGGCGCTGATCGAAGCCCTTGGCGAAGCCGAAAGATATCCGCGCATCATACGCTGTGCCGACATGAATTTAAGACCTGACGCCTTGTGATGCGGTGCCCGCCAGCCCACGAACCCCGTCATGGGCGCGAAATGTAACCGTGGTGCCTGCCATGCGACCACGCCGGTGTATCCGAAAAACGATCGTTAACCAACCGGATAGGCAGGCATTCCGCCCGGATTAAGGCGGACGTGCCGCAATCCTAGTGGATCATGGTTACCAGGAGTTTCCCGGAGAAAACGCCGACCGGTCGCCTACGGCAACAAGTCTTTTCAGGACACGTCCGGTCCGTAGGCCGCGGCAATCCGGCCGCCGACGAGGCCGCGACCGGTTTCGACGACGGCACGCGTGGTGCGGCGAGCCGCCTCGCCCTCGATCACCCGCCAGGCGGTACGGTCGGCGAGCAGCGCGGACAGGACAGTGTGGTTGAGCTTGTGGCCGCCACGCACCGAGCGGTAGGCGCCGAGCAGCGGCAGGCCGGCCAGCGCGAGGTCGCCGATCACATCCAGCACCTTGTGGCGGGCGCATTCGTCGGCGTAGCGCAGGCCCTCGGGATTGAGCAGCCGTTCCTCGTCGAACACGACGGTATTCTCGAAGGAGGCGCCGCGCGCGTAGCCCGCGCCCCAGAGCCGCGCCTGATCGCACATCAGACCGAAGGTGCGGGCACGAGCGATCTCACGGCGAAAGCGCTCCGGGACGAGTTCAAATGCGAAGTTCTGCCGGCCGATCACAGGATTGGTGAAGTCGATCTCGACCTGCGCGCGGAAGCCGTTGGCATAGGGCCGCAACTCACCGAACGAATCGCCGATTGCGGCTGAGATCGGTTTCAGGACCTGGATGAAGCGGCGCTGCGCCGACTGGGTGACGATTCCGGCCTGGTCGATTGCCGCGACAAAAGCCGCCGCGCTGCCATCCATGATCGGCACTTCCGGACCGTCGATCTCAATGGTGGCGTTGTCCACGCCCATGCCCCGCAGCGCAGCAAGCACATGCTCGGCGGTGGAGACGAGCGGCCCCTCGCTGTCGCCCAGCACGGTCGCCAGGTCCGTCGCGACCACTTGCTCGGCAGTCGCCTGAATTTCGCGGTCACTTCCCTCAAGGCCGGTGCGGACAAAAATAAGACCTGCATCGACCGGTGCAGGTCCAAGCGTGAGGGTGACGGGAAGACCGGAATGAACGCCAACGCCTGCCACGGTGGCTTGCGCTCGAAGCGTTGTTTGCCGGCTAAATTTCATCAGGAACCCGCCCCACTACGACCCATCGCGACTTATACAAAACCCGACTACCCGGCCAAGGCCGCCCGTCCGAATCCGTATCCCCAAGTCACGCCAAACCATAGTCACTGCCCCAAACAGCGCCAACTCACGCTTTTTTACCGATTGTTACCCCAAACCTGCCGTATTCGCGCCAAGGCTTAACCAAATTGCACCGGGTTTTTCGGCCGTTATCGGCAACTTTACTGAACCACCGAATAAGTAATTAATGATTTAAAATCAGCTGCTTGAGCGCGCAATCCGGGCATGCACGGGACAAAATAATAGGTCCCGGCAAGCTTCCCGCCGGGACCTTTTTGCGTCTGCCTTAGTGTAACAATCCTCAGGTCGCCTGCCGCCGCAGGAAGGCCGGGATATCAAGATGGTCGTCTCCCTGTGGCGCCGGCGCAACAGGTGCAGGGCGGCCATGGGCATCCAGACCCTGCGGCGCGGGCCGGCGGGCATATTCCGAGACCGGCTCGCTGGCTGCGATCTGCTGCGCCACCGTCCGCTGCGGCTTGCGCTCGGGCAGCGCCGGCATCGCCGGGCCGGCCGTCCGAGCCGCGATCGGCGCCTCGGTCTCCTCGTCGCGACGGCCGAGACCGACATTGGCGAGGCGCTGGAGCAGCGACAGCCGGGTCTTTTGCGGGGTCTCGTCCTCGACCTCGCCACGGGCCTGACGAATCTCGGCCTGGGCCGGCATCGGCAGTTCCTCGAGACGCGGCATCCGCGGCGCACGTACCGGCGCACGCTCGGCCTGCGGCGGGATGAAGGTCTCCGGCGTCATCTGCTCATGCATGGCCATCGGCGCCTGCTCGGGCTCCGGGAACAGCGTGGGCTTCTGCGCGATCGGGCGCACGGTGACGTCGCCATAGGTCTGCATCGGCGCGGGCGCCTGCGGGACTTCCGAGACCGCGGCGGCGATGGCCGCGAGCGCTGCGCGCTCGATATTGGGACGCGGCGCGCCGGGTGCGGCGGCCGGGACATGCGCCTCCAGCTTCTGGGCACGTTCGGCCATGCGCTGGTTGTCGGCGCGGAGCCGTGCGGTCAGGTCGGCGAGACGGCTCTCGGCTGCGGCGGCCGGAGCAGCGGGAGCCTGCTGGGCCTGCGGTGCCGCATTCGCAACCGGAGCGCTGGTGGCCTGGCTGTTGCGGGCGATCGCGGCCTGCTCGATGCCGGTGGCAACGACCGAGACGCGGATCAGGCCGTCGAGCGCTTCGTCGAAGGTCGCGCCGACGATGATGTTGGCGTCCTGGTCGACTTCCTCGCGGATACGCGTCGCGGCTTCGTCGACCTCGAACAGGGTGAGGTCCTTGCCGCCAGTGATCGAGATCAGCAGGCCCTTGGCGCCCTTCATCGAGCTATCGTCGATCAGCGGGTTGGCGATCGCGGCCTCCGCGGCGGTCAGCGCGCGCTTGTCGCCGGAGGCTTCGCCCGTGCCCATCATCGCCTTGCCCATCTCACGCATGACGGCGCGGACGTCGGCGAAGTCGAGGTTGATCAGGCCTTCCTTGACCATCAGGTCGGTGATGCAGGCGACGCCCGAATAGAGCACCTGGTCGGCCATCGCGAAGGCGTCGGCGAAGGTGGTCTTCTCGTTGGCGACCCGGAACAGGTTCTGGTTCGGGATGATCAGGAGCGTATCGACGACCTTGTGCAGTTCGTTGATGCCGGCTTCCGCGGTGCGCATGCGGCGGCCGCCCTCGAAGTGGAAGGGCTTGGTGACGACGCCGACGGTGAGGATGCCCATGTCGCGCGCGGTCTTGGCGATCACGGGCGCAGCGCCGGTGCCGGTACCGCCGCCCATGCCGGCGGTGACGAACACCATGTTGGCGCCGGAGAGATGGTCGCGAAGCTCGTCGATGACCTCTTCAGCGGCGGCTGCGCCGACGTTCGGCTGCGAGCCCGCGCCCAACCCTTGCGTGACCGCCGTGCCCATCTGCACGATCCGCTGCGCCTTCGACATCGTCAGCGCCTGCGCATCGGTGTTGGCGACCACGAAGTCGACGCCCTGGAGGCCGGCCGTGATCATGTTGTTGACGGCATTGCCGCCGGCTCCGCCGACGCCGAACACGGTGATCCGCGGCTTCAATTCGTGAATATCAGGAGCATTGATACTAATGGTCATGTTTGCCTCTCGATCACGCGCGCGTGGGTTCGCCCCGGCCGGCGGCCGCGGGAGTTGGTGAAAGTCGGGAATTGCGGAAAAGAATCATCAGAAGCCCTCGCGTAGCCATCGTCCGACCTTTCCGAAATAACCGCCGGTCCCTGTCTTGACCTGCTGCCGCGTATGCCGCGGTTCGACATGTTCTTGGTGAACATATTGCGGGTAGACCAGGAGCCCTGCGGGCACCGCGAACGCGGCGTTCTTCGCCTCGTTGGGCAGCCGGCCAAAACCTAGCGGACGTCCGACCCGCACCGGCCGGCCGAGAATCTGCGTTCCGAGTTCAACGAGACCGGTGAGCTGCGAGGCGCCGCCCGAGAGCACGACACGGCCCTTGGGCTCTCCTGCGAAGGGCGAATCCTTCAGCTTGTCCCGGACCATTTCGAAGACTTCCTCGGCACGGTGCTTGACGATGTTGGCAATGGTGGCGCGCGAAACGATCTGCGGCAGATCCTGCTCGTCACCGGCCGTCGGTACAGACATCAGCTCACGCGAGTCCGATCCGCCGGTGAGGACCGTCCCGTATAACGTCTTGATTCGCTCGGCATCGGCAATGGTTGCGGAGAGTCCGCGGGCGAGATCCATCGTGATATGTTGCCCGCCGACCGCAAATCCGGCCGCGTGAACGAAGCGGCCGCCGGCATAGACCGCGATCGTGGTGGTGCCTGCGCCCATTTCGACCACGGCTGCGCCAAGATCCGCCTCGTCGTCGGTCAACACCGACAGGCCGGCCACATAGGGGCTCGCCGCCATGGCTTCGACGTTGATATGGCAGCGTTCCACCGCCAGCATCAGGTTCCGTGCCACCGTAGCGTCGCAGGTGACGACATTCATGTCGACGCCGAACTGGCGCGCGACCATCCCGCGGGGATCGCGGATGCCCTTGACGCCGTCGAGCGTGTAGCCGACCGGAAGCGCGTGCAGCACCGTGCGGCCCTCGCCGGTGGCGTGGCGCATGCCGGTGGAAGTGACGCGGCTGACGTCGGCCTGCGTCACCGCACCGCCGCGGATGTCGGCTGCGGCTTCGACCAGTTGGCCGGAGAGCCGGCCGCCGGAGACCGACAGCAGCACGGACTCGACCCGGACCTTGGCCATTTTCTCCGCGAGCCCGACGGCCTGGCGCACCGCCTGTTCGCATTCGGCGAGATCGACCACCGCACCGGCCTTCATGCCGCGCGACTGGATCTGGCTGTAACCGACCAGCTCCACGGCATGGGTCCGGCCGCCCAGCGCTTCGCTTGGCGAAGACGGCTTCAGCCGCGCGATCATGCAGGCGATCTTGCTGGTGCCAATGTCGAGGCAGGCGACGAGGCCGCCGCGCTTGTGCGGCATCTGGCGCGTCTTCGGCGTCTGGGTGCGATCGAGACCGGTCATGCGGAGTCCCCGGCCTTCTTTTTCTTCTTGTCCTTGAACTGGTCTTCGCGCGCCTTGGCGGCGTCGTCGGACAGCTGCACCACCAGGCGATCAGGCAAGCGCATGTCGACGGCGACGATGTCGCGGGAGAACAGCTTGTCGTCCTTGTCGAGCTTGGAGAGCGCGGCAAGTGCGTTGCCGACGTCCTGCTCGGGCAGGCGGATGTCGAGGCCGTCCTTCAGCCTCAGGTTCCAGCGCCGCTCGCCGACGAGGATCGCGGCCTTCGTCACCGAATTCACCTGCGGATAGCGTGCGAGCAAGGCGAGGAAGTCGCGGGCCTGCGTGTTGGCGCCCTTGCCGACCACGAGCGGCAGCGACAGGAACCCGCGCGAGACATAGGGTTCGAGCAGGGCGCCGTCGTCGGCGATGACGGAGAGCCGGCCGCCCTCCTGCCACAGAGCGAACGCCTGGCGCTCGGTGATCTCGATCATGAGCCGGCCCGGATAGAGCTTCAGCACGGTCGCATCCGAGATCCAGGGATTGGCCTTGAGCTTGTCGCGAACGCCGTCGGCATCGAGGAACAGCAGCGAGGAGCGGCCGCTGACGCCGCCGATCGCGAGAATCTCGTCCTGGCTGAGCTGCTTGCGGCCGTTGATGACCACGGAGGTGATGCGGAAGCCGGCGGAATTGGCCATCGCATTGCGGGCATCGCTGACGGCCGTGATGAAATCCTGGAGATGGCCGCCTTTGACGATGCCCAAGCCGCAGCTTCCGATCAGGAGCAGCACGGTCAGGCTGATCCCGACCCGGCGCGGCAGATAGCGCTCGACCAGCGCGATCACGCGCGGCGGCGGCTCGCGCTCGACAACGGCTTTGGCCTTGGTCCTGATCTTGTCCTTGGCGGCAGCGCGCTTTTCGTCACGCTTGTCCTGCACCCACTCGCGCAAAAGCACGACCGCTCCAATAGCGGCCGCCTTCAGGTCAGCTTGGGGCCTCAGCGATCTGAAAAACGACCGGGTGAGGCTTCCTGCACCATCCATTGCACGAGCTCGTCAACAGTTTGCCCGCGACATCGCGCGGGTCCTGGCGAACATGACGTCTCGGACGTGCCGGGCCGGGTAATGGTCTTCGGCAGAAGAAACCGCTCCCCTCAAAGCGTTCGCTGGTGGCGGAGACACCCGCAACAGCTCACGCGCCGGCAGCCAAAACGTCATATGCGCCGCCAGCGTTAACCTTCGGACTTCCTGGTAAACAAAAGGTAAACTTCGTTAACGCGGAATGCTTTTTGCTCAGCCGTGTGAGGCAGTTATGCCACGATATCCGGCATTTTACCGGTTTTGGCCGCCAAACCGGGCGTTTTCGCCCGTTTAGCCGTTAACCAATCCTAACTATTTCCGCACGCGTTGCTGGGCGAGCTCGATCAGGCCGCGCAGGAAGTCGACAAACGTGATGCCTTCGGCCTTCAGCGCCTTGGGGTAGAGCGAGGACTTGGTCAGCCCGGGCAGCGTGTTGGTCTCGAGATAAACCAGTCCCTTGTCCGAGACGATGAAGTCGGAGCGGGAATAGCCGGTGCAGGACATCGCCCGATGCGCCAGCATCGCCTGCTGCTTGAGCGCGCCGGTGACCTCCGCCGTGAAGCGGCCGGGGCAGATCTCCTGGGTCGTCGACAGAAGGTATTTTGCGGCGTAGTCGAAATTGCCCTCGCCCGGAATGATTTCGATCGGCGGCAGCGCGATGATCGAGCCATCCGGCCGCTCCAGCACGCCGCAAGTCGCCTCGACGCCGGCGATGTAGGGCTCGATGACATATTCTTCGTGCTTCGCCGCGTTGCGGACGGCGACGAGATCCTGCTTGGCGTTGACGAAGATCAGACCATAGCTCGAGCCATCGCGCGCCGGTTTTGCGATCAGCCGGCCATATTCGGCGAAGGCATCATCGATGTTTTCGAGCGCAACGCCCACCGGCGGCGTCACGCCGCCGAGCGCGGCAAACCGCTTGGCCGCGATCTTGTCGAAGGCGAGATGCGAGGAGGCCGAGCCCGACCCGGTGAAGGCCACGCCGCGGGCTTCGCACATCAGCTGCAATTCGCCGTTCTCGGCACGCCCGCCATGCAGGCTGAGCACCAGCACGCGGTCTTCCGCTCTGGCCTGGTCGAGCGCTTGCTCGAGCGGAACGCCGCGCGTGCCCGGCTTGAATTCGTCCTCGAACGGACGAGCATGTTCGAGCAGCTGCTTGGACTGGACGACATGCACCTTGTCCTCGACGTCCCACCACCAGAGATCGGCCTCGGGCAGCGCCTGATGCAGCGCTTGGGCTGACGCGACAGAAACCAGACGTTCGCGGTTGGAGCCGCCAAAGAGGATGGTGGTGCGCATGTTCTCTCGCCGCTCGTCCAGGTTAGCCGGGAAGTCCGATCCGCTTGATTTCCCAGTGTAGCTCAATTCCGGAATTTGCCTTTACCCGTTCGCGCACGGTTTCGCCCAGCGTCTCGATGTCGCGCGCGGTGGCCTCGCCCATGTTGATCAGGAAATTGCAGTGCATCTCCGAGACCTGCGCGCCGCCGATGCGCAGGCCGCGGCAGCCGGCGGCGTCGACCAGCTTCCAGGCGGAGTGACCGGGCGGATTCTTGAAGGTCGAGCCGCCGGTCTTTTCGCGAATCGGCTGCGCGGTCTCGCGATGGCTCTGCACCTCGGCCATGCGCGCGCGGATTGCATCAGTATCCCTGATCTCGCCGCGAAAGCGCGCGGACGTGAAGATGATGGAGGGATCGACACCGCTGTTGCGGTAGACGAATTTCATCTCGGCGTTGGAGAGGACGTGCTTCCTGCCGTCGCGCCCGACGCCGGTGGCCTCGATCAGCACATCCTTGGTCTCGCCGCCATTGGCGCCGGCATTCATGCGCAGCGCGCCGCCGATCGTGCCGGGAATACCGAAGTAGAATTCGAGCCCGCCGATATTGGCGCTTGCCGCAATCTCAGCCACGCGCTTGTCGAGCGCGGCAGCTCCCGCTGTGACGATGTCGCCGCTCGCATTCGCCTCACCAAAAGCGCGCGGCGCAAGCCGGATCACCACACCGGCAATGCCGCCGTCACGTACGATGAGGTTGGAGCCGACGCCGACGACATAGACGGGAATGTCGGCGGCAAGATGCGCGAGGAAGTAGGCGAGATCGTCCTCATCCGCCGGGGTGAACAAGACCTGCGCGGGTCCACCAACGCGAAACCAGGTGAGTTCGGCGAGCGACTGGTTGGCCAGCAGCCGGCCGCGGAGATCAGGCATCGCGGCTTTGAGAGCAAGCGTGATGTCGGGGAAGCTCATGCGATTCCCTCATGTGAGGGAGGCACGCCATCTCCGCTCCCTCCCTCTCTGCGGGGGAGGGTCAGGGAGGGGGGTAGCCCCAAGCGAGATCGGAGTTCGTGGCTACCCCCCTCCCATAGCCGAAGCCTCGCTTCGGCGTCTCTTGAGAGAACGGCCGCCGAAGGCGGCCTATGCCTCCCCCGCAAGGGCGGAGGGAGCGCAGTGTGCCGCTTGGCAAACAGCGAGATCAAAATCGCCATCGTCACCCCAACGCCTTCAATTCGCCGGGCAGTGCATAGGCCCATTGCGTGATGTTGCCGGCGCCCAGGCACACGACGAGATCGCCCGATGTCGCGAGACCCTTGACGATGCCCGCGAGCTCCGACGCCGCCGGCAGCGGGATCACTTCGCGATGCCCATGCGCGCGCAGGCCTGCGACGAAATGATCGCGGTCGATGCCTTCGATCGGCGTCTCGCCGGCAGCATAGACATCTGCGACGATCACCGCGTCCGCGTCGTTGAAGCAGGTGCAAAATTCCTCAAACAGCGATTGCAGGCGGGTGTAGCGATGCGGCTGTACCACGGCGACGATCTTACCGTTGGTGGATTCCCGCGCCGCCTTCAGCACGGCTGCGATCTCGACGGGATGGTGGCCGTAATCGTCGATCACGGTGACGCCGTTCCATTCGCCGGTCTTGGTGAAGCGACGCTTGACGCCGCCGAAGCCGGCGAGCGCCTTGCGGATCGCGTCGTCGGACACCCCGAGCTCGCGCGCCACCGCGATTGCCGCCGTTGCATTGGAAGCGTTGTGACGCCCAGGCATCGGCAGCATGAGATCTTCGATCTCGTGCACAGCGCCGGTCTTGCGGTTGCGGAACGCGACCTTGAACCTCGATCCGCCGCCCATCGGGGTCAGATCAAGCAGGCGCGCATCCGCCTGCGGATTCTCGCCGTAAGTGATGATGCGGCGATCCTCGATCTTGCCGACGAGGCTCTGCACCACGGGATGATCGATGCACATCACGGCAAAGCCGTAGAACGGCAGGTTCTCGACGAAATGGCGGAAGGCGTCCTGCACGGCGTCGAAGGTCTTGAAGTGATCGAGATGCTCAGGATCGACATTGGTGACGATCGCGACCTCGGTCGGCAACTTCAAAAACGTACCGTCGCTCTCGTCGGCCTCCACCACCATCCACTCGCCGGCCCCGAGCCGCGCATTGGAGCCGTAGGCGTTGATGATGCCGCCGTTGATCACGGTGGGATCAAGGTCGCCGGCATCGAGCAGCGTCGCGACCATCGTGGTCGTCGTGGTCTTGCCGTGCGTGCCGGCAATCGCGACGCAGCTCTTGAGCCGCATCAGCTCGGCCAGCATCTCGGCACGGCGCACCACGGGAATGCGCCGTTCGCGCGCCGCCATCAATTCCGGATTGTCGCGCTTGATTGCCGAGGACACCACGACGACGTCGGCGCCGTCGACATTCTCTGCCTTGTGGCCGATTGAAACCTTTGCGCCCGCCTTGCGCAGACGGTCGAGATTGTAATTGTCGGAAGCGTCCGAGCCCTGAACGGTATAACCGAGATTGACCAGCACCTCGGCAATGCCGCTCATGCCGATCCCGCCGATCCCGACGAAGTGGATGGGTCCGATCTCACGCGGCAGTCTCATGCTCTGTTCCCTGACCTCACGGCCTTGCGCAGGCGGCATCTGGCAAAGGTCACGGCCAAATCAGCCGCGCCGTTCTTACTGGATGCCCCGCTTTAGAAGACGAAGACAAGGGCTTTTTCGCGTCAGATTCCCGCGACTTTGACCACCAGATCGGCCAGACGTTCGGCTGCATCGAGCCGGCCGGCGCCGCGAGCGGCTTCGGCCATAGCGGCAAGGCGCGCGGGCTCGGCGGCGAAGGCGGAGATCTCGGCGGCCAGGCGATCGGAGGTGAATTCGGTCTGCGGGACGCGGATCGCGCCATCGACCTTGGCCAGCACGCCGGCATTGGCGAATTGGTCCTGGTCGATCGATCCCGGCAGCGGCACCAGGATCGAGGGACGGCCGATCGCGGCGAGTTCGGCGACCGTGCCGGCGCCGGAGCGCGACACCACCAGATGATTGGAGGCGAGCCGCGCCGGCAGGTCGGTAAAGAACGGCGCAAGCTCGGCATTGATCTTCAGCTTGTCGTAGACCGCGCGCACGCGCGCCATGTCCTCGTCGCGCACCTGCTGGGTGAGGATGAGCCGGCTCCACAGTGCGGGCTCGAGCCGCTCGATCGCGCCCGGCACGATATCGGCCATGATGCGCGCGCCCTGGCTACCGCCGACGACGAGCAGACGGAGCGGTCCGTTCACTTCAGGCGCGACATATTTCACCGCGGCTGCGGCGAGGATCGCCGGCCGCATTGGTGTGCCGACTGTGGTGGTCTTGCTGGCGAGCGCCGGATCGCGATCGAGCACACCGGGCAAGGACGTCGCAATCGCGCGGACACGGCCCGCGAGGAAGCGGTTGGCGCGGCCGAGCACCGCGTTGGCGTCGTGAATGATGCCGGGCACGCCGGCGAATTTCGCCGCGACCAGCGGCGGCAGCGTCGGATAGCCGCCGAAGCCGACGACGGCGACCGGCTTCAACCGCTTGATCAGGCCGTAGGCCGACAGCGTGCCGGTGGCGAGCGTGAGGCCGGCATAGGCGAGCTGCAACGGATTGCGGCCGCGCGCGGTCTCGCTTGCGACGACGTCGATCATGTCCTTGCTGAACAGCCCGCTGTAGCGCAGCGCGCGCTCGTCCGTGACGAGACGGACGCGAAAGCCGCGCCGGATCAATTCGACGCCGAGCGCCTCGGCCGGAAACAGATGGCCGCCGGTACCGCCCGCAGCGAGAAGAATCAAAGGAGACGTGTCCATGGCGGAGAGTTTTACAGGGACTTTTCCGTCATTGCGAGCCGGCTACACGGTGCGCGTGCCCCGGGCGCAGGGCAGCGCGCCGCACCTCGCGGCGTGGTGCGCTGCTGAACCGGGGCCCATTGATGCGGCATTCTGGGTCCCGGCTCTGCGCTCCGCTTCGCTGCGCTTGTCCGGGACACGAGGGAGGCTACGCGTAGCTGCGCATCGCCTCGGCGTGGCCACTCGCCTCGACCTCGGTGCGCGGGCGCAGCCGCGTCAGCGCCAGCATCATGCCGACGCCGTAGGCCAGCGACACGATCGAGGAGCCGCCGTAGGAGATGAACGGCAGCGTCATGCCCTTGGCGGGGATGAGCTGGAGGTTGACCGACATGTTGATCGCGGCCTGCACGCCGAACAGGATAGCAAGGCCTGAGGCTGCGAAGCGTGAGAACATGTCCTCATTGGCGTAGGCGCGCGACAGTGTGCGGATGACGACGAAGGCGAACAGCGCCAGCATCGCAAGGCACAGGATGATGCCGAACTCCTCGGCGGCAACCGCGAACACGAAGTCGGTATGACTGTCCGGCAGGCTGCGTTTGGCGATGCCCTCGCCCGGCCCGAGCCCGAACCAGCCGCCGTTGTAGAAGGCTTCCATCGCGGTATCGACCTGGAAGGTGTCGCCGGAGGCCGGGTTCATGAAGCGCTTGATGCGTCCGGCGACGTGCGGAACGAAAAGATAGGCGCTGAACAGGCCGGCGGCGGCGGCGCCTGCAAGGCCGAACACCCAGATCATGCGCATGCCCGCGATGAAGAACAGCGAGCCCCACACCATCAGGATCAGCATGGTCTGGCCAAAATCGGGCTCCATCACCAGCAGCGAGACCAGCATCAACAGCAGCACCAGCGCCATCGAGGTCGCCGGCATCTCCGGGCGCTTGGTGGATTCCGCAAACAGCCACGCGGCGACGACGACGAAGGACGGTTTGGCCGCTTCAGAGGCCTGGATGTTGACACCGAGCAGCGTGATCCAACGCCGCGAGCCCTTCACCTCCGGGCCGATCGCGAGCGTCAGCACGATCAGGACGATGCTGACGGCAAAGATGATCAGTGCCGAGCGACGGATTGACCGCGGCGACAGGAAGGAAACGCCGACCAGCACCATGAAGGACGGCGCCAGGAACATCACGTGGCGGCTGAAGAAGTGAAAGGGATCGAGCCCGATGCGGGTCGCAACCGGGGGGCTCGCCGCCAGCGACAGGATGACGCCGGTCAGCATCAGCACGAGAATCGCACCGAGCAGCGGCTTGTCGACGGTCCACCACCACTCGGAAAAGGGGGTGCGTTCTTCACGGGAGAGCATGGGCGGCCGCTTTCGGACAGAGGTCCGCCCATTGGTCGCCGAGGTTGGTTACCGGGGGGTTAATGGGACCGATCAAGTTGTGAAGAGTCTCTTGCCCGGGCGCAGCGCAGCACGCCATTTCTTCGCGGCGCGCTGCGCTGCTGAACCGGGGCCCATGATTGCGACATTCTGGGTCCCGGCTCGCGCTACGCGCGTCCGGGACACGGGAGCCTCACACCACCGGCTTCACACCCGGCAGCGCCTGCACCAGATCGCGGAACTTGGCGCCACGGATCTCGAAGTTGCGGTACTGGTCGAAGGAGGCGCAGGCGGGCGATAACAGCACGACGGCGTCGGTGAGGCCGGATGCTTCCGCATCGCGGGCGGCATGCTCGACCGCGACGTCGAGCGTCTGGCTGATCTCGTGCACCACCTGCGTGCCCAACGTGCCGGAAAACTCCTGCGCGGCCTCACCGATCAGATAGGCTTTTCGAATGCGCGGGAAGAAGCCGGTGAGGCCAGTGATGCCGCCCGCCTTCGGCTTGCCACCGGCGATCCAGAATATATCGGCGAAGGACGATAGCGCATGCGCGGTGGCGTCCGCATTCGTGCCCTTGGAATCGTTGACGAACAGCACGTTGGAGCGGCGGCCGACCTGCTCCATACGATGGGCCAGGCCCGGAAAGCTGCGCAGGCCGTTCTGAAGCACATCGACACTGATGCCCATCGCGAGCGCGGCGGCCGCGGCGCAAGCCGCGTTCTGCGCATTGTGCAGGCCGCGCAGCGAGCCGATCCCGCCGAGCTTTGCGACCTCGCTCTTCGCACCGCCCGAGGTGCGCACGATGGTGCCGTGCTCGACATGGATACCGCTCGCCAGCGGGTTCTTGACGGAGATCCGCACAACGTTCTTGCCGGCGCGGTCGAGCCGGTCGGCGATGTCGCGGCAAAAGCCGTCGTCGACGCCGACGATCGAGGTGCCGCCGCGTTGCACGCCCGCAACGAGGCACTCCTTCACCGCGGCGTAATGCGCGATCGTGCCGTGGCGGTCGATGTGGTCCTCGCTGACATTGAGCAGGATGCCGACGGAGGGATCGAGCGAGGGCGTGAGGTCGATCTGGTAGGATGACATCTCGATCACGTGGACGCGGCCCATGCGCGGCGGCTCCAGCGAGAGGATCGCGGTGCCGATATTGCCGCCCATCTGGGTGTCGTAGCCGGCGACTTTGGTCAGATGCGCGATCAGCGCCGTCGTGGTCGACTTGCCATTGGTGCCGGTGATCGCGACGAACGGTGCATCCGGCGCATGCCGGCGCCGCTCGCGGCAGAACAGCTCGATGTCGCCGATCACCTCGCAGCCCACCTCGCGCGCCTTCAGCACGCTCCAATGCGGCACCGGATGGGTCAGCGGCACGCCGGGCGCGAGCACGAGCGCCGCGAAATTCGCCCAGGAGACGTTGCGCAAGTCGGCGGTGATGAAACCGGCCTGCGCGGCCTTGGCGACATTCTCGGCACTGTCGTCGGCGGCAATCACCTCGGCGCCGCCAGCCTTCAGCGCGTGGCATGACGCGAGCCCCGAGCCGCCGAGACCGAACACCGCGACCATTTTGCCGGCGAAGGACGTAACGGGGATCATCGGTCGATCACCGGAGCTTCAGCGTGGAGAGGCCGGCGAGCGCCAGCATCACCGAGATGATCCAGAAGCGGATCACGATCTGCGGCTCGGTCCAGCCGAGCTGCTCGAAATGGTGATGGATCGGCGCCATGCGGAAGATGCGCTTGCCCGTGAGCTTGAACGACACCACCTGCACGATGACGGAGACCGCCTCCAGCACGAACAAGCCACCGATCACCGCGAGCACGATCTCGTGCTTCACGGCAACCGCGATCGAGCCCAACATGCCGCCGAGCGCGAGCGAGCCGGTGTCGCCCATGAAGATCGACGCGGGCGGCGCGTTAAACCAGAGGAAGCCGAGCCCGGCCCCGAGCAGCGCGCCGCAGAGCACCGCGAGTTCGCCGGTGCCCGCGACATATTTGATCTGGAGATAGTCGGCGAACACCGCGTTGCCGGCGAGATAGGCGATCATCGCAAAACTCGCGGTCGCGATCATCACAGGAACGATGGCGAGGCCATCGAGACCGTCAGTGAGGTTCACCGCGTTGCCGGCGCCGACGATGACGAAGGCGCCGAAGACGACGAAGAACCAGCCGAAATGCAGTACCGTATCCTTGAGGAAGGGAATGGAGAGCGCGGTGGACGAGGGATCGCGGTTCAGCCGCACCAGCGCATAGCAGGCGGCCAGCGCGATGATCGCCTCGATCAGCAGGCGAAGCTTGCCGCCGAACCCGGTGGTGGTCTGCTTGGTCACCTTGAGGTAATCGTCATAGAAGCCGACGAAGCCGAAGCCGAGCGTCACCGCGAGCACAATCCAGACGTAGGGGTTGAGCGGGTTGGCCCACAGCACGGTTCCGACCGTGAGGCCCGACAGGATCATCAGCCCGCCCATGGTGGGCGTGCCCTTCTTGCTGAGATGCGATTGCGGGCCATCGGCCCGGATCGGCTGTCCCTTGCCCTGGCGGATGCGCAGATGATCGATGATCCAGGGTCCGAACAGGAACACGAACAGCGCGCCGGTGACGACGGCGCCGCCGGTGCGGAAGGTGATGTAGCGGAAGACGTTCAGGACGGTGCGAATTGCACCGAAGCTCGGAAATGTGTTGGAGAGCTCGATCAGCCAGTAAAACATTCAGACGGTCCTATGGCGCCTTTCGCACGCGGGCTTCTTCAGACGCGGATTTCGCCTCACGCGCATTCGCTGGTCTTCATCATGGGTCGGGCGACCTCTAAGAAACCTGCCGGCTTCGCGCCGCAAAAAAGGTGGGATCGGGAACAGCGCCTTCCAAGCAGTTTACGCCTTTGCCTGCAAGGCGGCCACTAGGCCCGGCACAAACTTGTTGACCCAGAACATCTTCTTGCTGCCCTTGACAACCACCACGTCGCCTGCCTTCAGAAGCGCCGCAACATCGCTCGGCCCGAGCGTGGCGGGGTCGTCGTGCCAGCCGAGGCCCTTGCCGGCGGGAAGCAGGTCGTAGAGGCCGCGCATCAGAGGCCCGACGCAATAGACGCCGTCGATGCCGGCAAGATGCGCGGCAAGGCCGGTGTGATAGCCAGGTGCGTCGCCGCCCAGTTCCAGCATGTCGCCGAGCACCGCAATGCGGCGGCCGCCGGTCATGTGACGCGCCTGAAGACTTTGCAGTGCAGCAGCTATGCTCGCCGGATTGCCGTTAAAGCTGTCGTCGATCACGGTGACGCCGCCGACCACCTGCTCGACACCGCGGCCGGTCATGATGCCGACGCGATCGAGCTTGATCGCAAGCGTCGCTGCATCGAGCTTCGCGGCATGGATCGACGCAAGCGCGGCCAGCGCATTTTGAACGCGGTGCGGCGCACCTGGCGTGAGGCTGAACGCGATCTCCTTCTTGCCGATCGCGGCCACGACCTGCCAGCTCTCGCCATGCGGCGCGTGCGCGACCTCGTGCACCTCCGCATTCTCGCCGAAGCGTACGACCTTGCCCTTCCATTCGGACGCCTTGATCCCGGCCGGCAACACCAGCACGCCGCCCTCGGGCAGGCCAAGCGCGATCGACACCTTCTCGCGCCGGATGGCTTCGAGCGAGCCGAGCTTTTCCAGATGCACCGGCTGGACGTTGACGACGAGCGCGACCGTCGGCCGCGTCAATTCGCTGAGCCGCGCGATCTCGCCGGTCTGGTTCATGCCCATCTCGACGACCCAGAGGCTGGCATCGGGCCTGGCGTTGCACAGCGTCAGCGGCACGCCCCAGAAATTGTTGAAGCTCGACGGACTTGCATAGGCGTTCGGATAAGCCGCGAGAAACTCCTTGGTGCTGGTCTTGCCCGCGCTGCCGGTAAGGCCGATCACCGGCCCGTTGAAGCGGGCGCGTGCGGCACGCGCGAGGCCCCAGAGCCCGTCGATCAGGGTGTCCTTCACCACGATCTGCGGAATACCGATGCCCGCGATCTCGTGCGGCACGATCATCGCCACCGCGCCCGAGGCTTCCGCCTTGTCCGCGAACTCCCAGCCGTCGCGCGCGCTGGCGAAGGCCGAGATGAAGCCGCCGCTCGGCGTGCCGCTCAGTGCGACGAACAGGCTGCCAGGTTTCACCAGGCGGCTGTCCTGGGTGACGAAATCGATCGGGGTATCCGGGAATGATCCGGCAACGACCAGCGCTCGCGCCACCTCGGCAACCGTCCATATTGGCGCGCTCATGCAACCCTCGACGCTAATGCGGCGGCGACCGCCTCGTGATCACTGAAGGGCAGCACCTCGCCACCGACGATCTGTCCGGTCTCGTGGCCCTTGCCGGCGACGAGCAACGCATCCCCTTCTTGCAACTCCTCGATCGCTGCGCGGATCGCGGCGGCACGGTCGCTGATTTCCCGCGCGCCCTTGGCGGTCGTGAGGATCGCGGCGCGAATGGCCTCGGGCTTCTCGCTGCGCGGATTGTCGTCGGTGATGATGATGCTATCGGCGTTCTCCGCCGCGATCTCGCCCATGATCGGACGCTTGCCGGCATCGCGATCGCCGCCGGCACCGAACACCACAATCAGCCTGCGCCTCGCGTAGGGACGCAACGCCTGCAACGCCTTCGCCAGCGCATCGGGCTTGTGCGCGTAGTCGACAAAGATCGGCGCGCCGTTGTGCTCGCCGACGCGCTCGAGCCGACCCTTGGCGCCTTCGAGATGTTCGAGGCTTGCAAACACGTTTGCCGCATCGCTGCCGGTGCCGATCGCAAGGCCGGCCGACACCAACGCATTCTCGATCTGGAATTCGCCAACCAGCGGCAGCCGGATCGCATAACGCTTGCCGCGATGCTCGAGCGCAAGCTTTTGCGAAAAGCCTTCGACCTCGGCATCGATCAGACGAATGCCCTCGCCTGCCCCGTCGCCATTGCGTCCGACCGCCACCACACGCAGGCCGCGCGATTTCGCCGCATCGATCACTTCAGCCGAGCAATCATGATCGGCCGAAATCACGGCAGCTCCGCCAAGCGGAACCAACTCGCGGAACAGCCTGAGCTTGGCCGCGAGGTAATGCGCGACGGTCGGATGATAATCCATATGGTCGCGCGAGAGGTTGGTGAAGCCGCCGGCGGAGACGCGCACGCCGTCGAGGCGATATTGATCGAGTCCGTGCGAGGACGCCTCGAACGCAAGATGGGTGACGCCGTCGCGCGCGATCTCCTCTAACTGCCGATGCAGCGCGATCGGATCCGGCGTCGTCAGCGAGCCGTAGACGGTGCGCTTCGGCGAGACGAGGCCGATGGTGCCGATGCTGGCCGAGACATGCCCCAGCCGCTCCCAGATCTGTCGCGTGAACGCCGCGACCGAGGTCTTGCCGCTGGTGCCGGTCACCGCCGCGATGGTCGCTGGCTGCGTGGGAAAGAATTTTGCCGCGGCCAGCGCCAGCGCACGGCGCGGATTGGCGGCAGCGATGAACGGCACCTTGCAGCCCGCTGATGCATGATCGCCGACGACCGCCGACGCACCGGCCGCGGTCGCTGCATCGATGAAACGCGCGCCGTCGGTCTTGCTGCCCGCGAGCGCAAAGAAGAGGTCGCCGGGCCTGACCACGCGGCTGTCCAGCGCAATCCCCGTCACTTCGAGCGCCGCGACAGCGGGCTCGATTGCGGCATCATTGCCAAGAAGATCGCGCAGCTTCATGGTCTTCCAGTCGACATGCCATGCCGGAAAGCCGAATCTTCGGGAAAATCCCGACTCAGCAGCGGCAATGGCCCACCCCGTTGATTACTGGGTTGCCTTGGATGCTGCAAGAATAAGGCGGTCGGACGGCGGCAAATCGAACCGAGGCTCGATGCCCAAGAGCGGCGCGATCCGCTCGATCACCTTGCCGCCCGTGGGCACCGCGTTCCAGCCCGAGGTGATGAAACCCTTCGTTTCAGGAATCGCCTGCGGCTCGTCCAGCATGACGAGAATCTGATATTTTGGATCGTCCGACGGCATGATCGCGGTGAAGGAGTTGAGCACCCGCTTCTTGGCATAGCGGCCGTTGATGACCTTCTCCGACGTGCCGGTCTTTCCGCCGACATAGTAGCCTTTGACGTCCGCGGACTTGGCGGTACCGATTTCGGCATTGAGCCGCATCAGATACCGCATCTTGTCGCTGGTCTCCGGCTTGATCACGCGCTTGGCCATCGCTGCCGCTTCAGCTTCGCTGCGCTTGAGGAACGTCGGCGGAATCAAATAGCCGCCGTTCATCAGGGCGTTGATGCCCATCACCGCTTGGAGAGGCGCCACGGACAGGCCCTGACCGAACGCGATGGTGACCGTGTTCAGCTCACCCCAGTGGCGCGGCACCAGCGGAGCCGCACTCTCCGGCAACTCGGTGCGCAGCCGCGTCAATTGTCCCATCTTGGCCAGGAACGCCTTGTGCGCCTCGACACCCTGGTTGAGCGCGATCCGCGCGGCGCCGATATTGGACGAGTAGGTGAACACTTCCTTGGTGTTGATGAAACGCCCAAGCGAGTGGCTGTCATGGATGGTGAACTTGCCGTAGTGCAGGTTTCCACGTGCGTCCCACGACGAGTTCAGGTTGATCTTGCCGGAGTCGAGCGCCATCGCCAGCGTGAACGACTTGAACGTCGATCCCATTTCATAGACGCCTGTGGTCAGGCGATTGATGCGATCGGGATCGTGGGCTTCCTTCGGATTGTTGGGATCGAAGTCCGGCAGCGAGACCATGGCCACGATCTCGCCGGTCTTGACGTTGGAGATGATGCCGGAAGCCGCCTTGGCGTGGAATTTCTCCTTCGCCTTCTGAAGCTCGTCGCGCAGCGCGTGCTCGACGCGCAGATCGACCGACAGCTCGATCGGCTTTTGCAGGCGGTCGGTGGCAAAGCCCGCGCGGTGGAGATCGGCGAGCCCTTGATTGTCGAGCCACTTCTCCATGCCCGCGATGCCCTGGTTGTCGATGTTGACCAGACCAATGACGTGGGCGACCTCGTTGCCGGTCGGATAGACGCGCTTGTTCTCTCGCAGGAAGCCGATGCCGGGAAGGCCGAGCTTGTGGATGTCCTGCTGCTGCTTCGGCGTGATCTCACGCTTGAGCCAGACGAAGCCTTTCCGCGACGACAGGCGCTCGCGCACCTCGGCTTCGTCGAGGTCGGGCACGGTCGCGGTCAGTAGCTCGATCGCCTCGTCCTTGTCGATGATGCGGCGTGGCTCGCCGAACAGGCTTGCCGCCTTGACGTCGGTCGCCAGGATCGCGCCGTTGCGGTCGACGATGTCCGGCCGCGCGGTCGCAACCACCTCCTGCGAGGCAGCACGCCGCGCACTGTGGGCATCGGCGCCGATCGCGAACATCACGAGGCGGCCGCCGATCAGGACGTAGACCGCAGCAAAGGCGAGCATTGCGAGCCCGACGCGGGCGCGCGCCTTCGCGGCGCGATCGACATTGCGCCCGTAGAGCAGGCTGCGGATTAGACGCTGCCGCCAGGGCTCAACTGGTTTGGCCGGAGTCGCAGCGCTCATTGCTTGTCCTCAGACTGAGGCACGGAGCCCGTCACCGTATCCGGATCGCTCGCGGCTTCGATGGTGTTGAGCATGGCTCCGATCGGATCAGGCTCGCCCGGCCTGAACATCCGCGGCGGACGCTCGGGCAGGTTCTTCAGTGAATCATATTGCGTGCCGTTGACGGGCTTGAGCGGCAGATGCCGCTCGGCGAGGCCTTGCAGGCGCAAGGGCGCATCGAGCTTGGCCCATTCGGAGCGCAGCACCGCGATCGCGTCACGCTGCTCGCGGATCTCCGCATGCAGCCGCAGCACCTTCTCGGTGCGGGCGGTGGAATCCATCTTGATCCGGTAGACATAGGCGGCCGCGAAGATCAGCGCGCCAATGACGAGAAGGTGGATGATGCGCATGCGCTAGCCACCCCTCATGACGTCGGAGAGTTTTGGCCAGGATGACGGCTCGCCGTCGTCATGCGCAGGCGCATCGGTGCGCTCGGCGGCGCGCAGTTTGGCGGAACGGGCGCGCGGGTTATGCGCAACTTCGTCCTCGCCGGCGATCACAGGCCGCCGCGTCAGAAGTTGAAAACTCGGCGCAGACTGCGCCAGTTCCGGCAGATGGCGAGAGCCGCCGCCGGTCCTGGAACGCTCGGAGAGGAAATTCTTGACGATGCGGTCTTCCAGCGAATGGAACGACACCACCACGAGGCGGCCACCGGGCTTGAGCACACGCTCGGCAGCAGCGAGCGCGGTCTGGAGTTCATCGAGCTCTTCGTTGACGAAGATGCGCAGCGCCTGAAACGTCCGCGTCGCGGGGTGAATATCCCCGGGCTTGGAGCGAACCACCCTGCCGACGAGATCGGCGAGCGCGCGCGTGGTCGTGAACGGCGTTTCCTGCCGGTCCGCGACGATGGCGCGGGCGACCCGGCGCGAATGCCGCTCCTCGCCGAAGAGATAGATGATGTCGGCGAGATCGCTTTCCGAGGCACGCGCGACGACGTCGGCGGCGGTCGGTCCCGCCTGCCCCATCCGCATGTCGAGCGGGCCTTCGAGGCGGAACGAGAAACCACGGCCGGCCTGGTCGAGCTGCATCGAGGATACGCCGACGTCCATCACGACGCCGTCGACGGCATCGATACCCTGCGCCACGCAGACCTCGGCGAGATTCGAGAAGCGGTCCTCGACCAGCGTCAGCCGGCCCGCGGAGCGATCAACCAGCTCAACACCGCCGGCAATCGCCGTGCGGTCGCGATCGATCGCGATGACACGGGTTCCCGGCACGTCGAGGATGGCGCGGCTATAGCCGCCGCCGCCGAAGGTGGCATCGACGTAGATGCCGCCCTCGCGCGGCGCGAGATGATCGACGGCCTCGCGGCCAAGCACGGGAATGTGAAGCGCGGAGCTCATGCGCCACGCCTGCCGAAAGGACAGGTGAAATCGGGGTCGAGCGAGCCCATCACGCCTCGAATTATTCCGCGTCGCGGCGGTTCCACGACCCAACCTCTGTCCAGCATGGTTGCCGAGCCCGGTCGTCCCTGGCCGCAAACCCAGAGTTCCCAGTGGAATTTGTCGGGCAGCCATGGGATTTCGAGCCAAAAACGCTTGGCCGCCTCCGAACGCGGGTCGGCTCTTCACGCCTCAGTAACGGCCCTTAGCGTTAAGAAAGCGTTGATCGGCTCCTTACAAGTTGAAAAGGTAAAGGGGCAGTGATGCCTCATCCACACACCCGGCCAAAATGCACCCGTTAACCGCGCAGCGCGATTGCGCGAAGCGGACGGTAAAGAAATAGTAAAGAGAAGGGCTTGGCCCATTCTCCTGTCCGTCCCGAGCTGTTTATGTCGTCCGGTTCGTCCACGCCATCTGGATCTGATTCGAAGCGTCAACGCATTCTCCCGGTTCCCAAGGCCGCGGCGAACATGCGGACGTTCGATCCGGATTCCTCGATCGTCTCCGACATCATCCCCTCGCCCAATCATGGCGAGCGCGACAAGGGACGGCAGCCCGACATGATCGTGCTGCACTACACCGGCATGCCCGACGTCGAGGGCGCGCTGGCGCGACTGTGCACGGCGGGCAGCGAAGTGTCGGCGCATTACGTCGTGCTCGAGGACGGACGCATCGTGCAATGCGTGCCGGAGGCCAGGCGCGCCTGGCATGCCGGAGTCTCGTCCTGGGCCGGCGAGGACGACATCAACTCCAGCTCGATCGGCATCGAAATCGTCAATCGCGGGCACGATTGGGGCTATCCGGAGTTCCCGCTGCGCCAGATCGCAGCCGTGATCGCGCTGTGCCGCGGCATCATGCTCCGCCGCAAGGTGACGGCGCACCGGGTGCTCGGCCATTCCGACGTCGCGCCCGCGCGCAAGAAGGACCCCGGCGAAAAGTTTCCGTGGCATTCGCTGGCCAATTCCGGCGTCGGTCACTGGGTGACGCCGGCACCAGTCGTGCGCGGCGAGAGCCTGATGCTCGGCACCATCAGCGACGAGGTGCTGAGCCTGCAACAGGCGCTTGCAAGATACGGCTACGGCGTGCCGCTGACCGGCAAATACGACGCGTCGACGATGGAAGTCGTCACCGCTTTCCAGCGCCATTTTCGCCCGGCACGGCTGGATGGCGTCGCCGATCATTCGACGCTGTCGACATTGCAGGCGCTGCTGTCGAGCCTGCCGGCTGAAGGGACGACGACGCTCGCCGCGAAGTAACCCTTTTGCGCTTCCTTCATAAGAATTCTTCCCCTGTTCGCTTGAATGTGATCACGCGATGGTCGCTGCAATTGCGGGCGTCAGGCTATTGTCCAACGATCATGCGCGAGCGGGGCGAACGAAATGACGCAGATTGATCGCAAGCCGCTGATTGACCGACTCGCAGCTTTTCCTCGCCTGGGCTTGGCCGATCTTCCCACTCCACTCGAGCCGATGAAACGGCTGACGGCTCATCTCGGCGGGCCGCGACTATGGATCAAACGCGACGATGCGACCGGGCTTGGATTCGGCGGCAACAAGTTGCGTAAGCTCGACTACGTCCTGCACGATGCTGTTTCAAAGGGAGCCGATACGGTCGTCTCGGGCGGTGTCGTGCAATCGAACAGCCAGCGGCAGGTTGCGGCGGTTGCCGCAAAGCTCGGGCTTGCCTGTCATCTGGCCGTCTATCACGGCCGACTCGCGCCGCCGACGCCGGAATACGAAACCTCGGGCAACGCCTTTCTCAACCGGCTGTTCGGCGCGCACCTGCATGACGTGCCATGGACCGGCGACCGCAATGCGGCCATCCGCACCCTCGTCGACGATCTCCGGGCGTCGGGGCGCAGGCCGTATTTCGTGCCCTACGGCGTCTCGAATGCGCTGGGCGCGGTCGCCTATGCCACCACGATCTCCGAAATCGAGCAGCAGGCGGCGCGGTCAGGCTTCGAGCCGGCCGCAATCGTGCATTGCACCGGAAGCGCCGGCACGCAGGCCGGTCTGGTGGTCGGCGCGGCCGTTGCCATGCCGGGCACAAGAGTCGTCGGGATCGATATCGATGCCGAACCCGCACGGGTGCGCTCTGATGTGTTGGCCCTTGCGCGGCAAGCCGCGGATCTGCTTGGCGCCGGCTTCGACGAGGCCATGGTCGAAGTGGTCGCCGGTCATGCCGGACCAGCCTACGGGGTGCCGCACGAGGCCACGATCGAAGCGATCCGTCTTGCAGGAAAATCGGAGGCTCTTGCACTTGACCCGGTATATTCGGGCAAGGGGCTCGCCGGCCTGATCGCGATGATCCGCCAAGGGCGTTGGCGCAACGACGAGGATGTCATCTTCCTGCACACGGGCGGCGCCCCCGCGCTCTTCGCCTACCAGAGCGCGCTCGGCATCTGATTCCTTCTGTTACCACACTCTAGCCAAGCTCCCTCACCCGCCGCGCATACAGCCTTCGCAACGGCGCGAGCTGCGTCGCCTCGGTCGCCGCCGCGTACGCTTCGCGCGCTTCGTCCTTGCGCTCCAGCCGCCGCAACAAGTCCGCCCGCACCGCCGGCAACAGCTCATAACCCGCAAGCCCGCCGCGCGCGGTGATCGCGTCGACGAGATCGAGCGCCCGCGCCGGGCCGTCGACCATCGACACGGCCGCGGCGTGGTTGAGCTCGACCACCGGCGACGGATTGATGCGCAACAGCACCTCGTAGAGCCCGGCGATCTGCGGCCAATCCGTCTTCTCAAAACTCGGCGCGCGCGCATGCAGCGCGGCAATCGCAGCCTGCACCGCATAGGGTTGCGGCCGGCCGGGTACGCGCAGCGCGTCGTCCACCAGACGCAAGCCCTCATCGATCTGCGCGCGATCCCAGAGCGATCGGTCCTGCTCTTCCAACAGCACGATGTCGCCGGCCGCCGTCTCGCGCCCGGCGCGGCGCGCATCGTGCAGCAGCATCAACGCGAGCAGGCCCTTGATCCCGGCGCGATCCGGCATCAGCCGGTCGAGCAACCGGCCGAGCCTGATCGCCTCGACCGCGAGATCGGGCCGCATCAGATCCGCGCCGGAGGTCGCGACATAGCCTTCGGTGAAGACGAGATAGATCACGGCGAGCACGCCGTTGAGCCGCGGCGTCAGCGCGGCGTGCTCCGGCACTTCGTAGGGAATGCCGGCGAGCCTGATCTTCTGCTTGGCGCGGACGAGGCGCTGCGCCATCGCATCCTCGCCGATGAGGAAGGCACGCGCGACCTGGGCCATCGAAAGCCCGCAGACGGTGCGCAGCGTCAGCGCCACCTGAACCTCTGCCGCGAACGCCGGATGGCAGCAGGTGAAGATCAGCCGCAGCATGTCGTCGTCGAGCATCGCCGGTGGCTCGGCGGGCGCTTGCGCGTTCAGCTCGAGCTCCTGCACGAGCGCCTGCTGCTTGCCGCGGAAGACAGCCTGCCGCCGGACGCGGTCGATCACCTTGTTGCGGCCGACATTGACCAGCCAGGCGCGCGGATTGTCGGGCACCTCAGACGCAGACCAGCGCTCAAGGGCAACCGCAAAGGCGTCCTGGAGCGCGTCCTCGGCCAGATCGAAATCACCGACGAGGCGGATCAGCGTGGCCAGCGCCCGCCCCGCCTCGTCGCGAAAGATCTTGTCGATGTCGGCAGGACAGATCACTTGTAGATCATGACCGGCCTGACCTCGATGGATCCCTCCTTGGCCCCGGGAATCCGCGCGGCCAGCCCAATGGCGGTGTCGAGATCCTTGGCCTCGACCAGATAGTAGCCGCCGAGTTGCTCGCGGGTTTCCGCAAACGGACCATCTGTCGTCAGGGTCTTGCCCTCGCGGACGCGCACGGTGGTGGCGGTCGTGGTCGGCTGAAGCCCGTCGCCGGCCTTGAAATGGCCGCTCTGGACGATGGACTGCGTGTAAGTGCCGTACTCCGCCGACATCGCCTGACGGTCTGCGGGGGTCATCTTGCTCAGTTCCGCTTCGTTCCGGTAGATCAGCATCAGATACTGCATGGCTTACTCCTGTTGTTCGGCTTGATCGCCGACATCCAGTCGAACGGGGCCAACATCAAACGACATCCTCGGGATAATTATTCGATGCCAGCGGACGAGATCATTTGTAGATCATGACGGGCCTGACTTCGATCGACCCGTCCCTGGCTCCGGGAATCCGCGCAGCCATTGCAATCGCGGCGTCGAGATCCCCGGCCTCGACCAGATAATAGCCGCCGATCTGCTCGCGCGTCTCGGCAAAGGGACCATCGGTCGCCAGGATCTTGCCCTCACGAACGCGAACGGTGGTCGCGGTCGAGGTCGGCTGGAGCCCGTCGCCGGCCTTGAAGTTGCCGCTTTGAACGATGGACTGGGTGTAGGCGGAATAAGCCGCCAGCAGCTTCTGGTAGTCAGCGGGGTCCATCTTGCTCTGTTGAGCTTCGTTCCGGTAGATCAGCAGCAAATACTGCATCGCCTAACTCCTGTTGCTCGGCTGGATTGCCGGCATCCAGTCGAACCGGGCGCACACCCAACGACATCTTCAGGATAAATTATTTGCGCCACGGCGTGCGCGGCGATCTCTGCTTGACGAAACCGTCATAAATGCCCATGCGTAAGCCGTCAGTCGGCCGGACGGCCGCTCCGGCAGGTGCCGAAAGGCCGCCGGGGAGGAAAGTCCGGGCTCCCTTGACATACGGTGCCGGATAACGTCCGGCGGGGGCGACCCCAGGGAAAGTGCCACAGAGAACGAACCGCCCGCCTTCGCCCTTTGGGCTTCGGCGAGGCAAGCCCAGGCTTGCCACGTCGTAGCAGCGCAAGCTGCGTAGACGGGTAAGGGTGAAAAGGTGCGGTAAGAGCGCACCGCGGTTCCGGCAACGGGACCGGCATGGTAAACCCCACCGGGAGCAAAACCGAATAGGGACGGCGTAGCGGGCCGATCGCGCAAGCGATAACGCCGCGGGGCGATGTCAGGCCCGCCGTCCGGGTAGGTTGCTCGAGGCCATGTGCAAACATGGTCCCAGAGGAATGGCCGTCACGTATCGTTTGCGCAAGCGGACGGTGCCCTACAGAACCCGGCTTACAGGCCGGCTGATATTCTAAAGCGTTTTCGAGCGAGTGGTTTTCCGGTTCGCGCAAAGAAAACGCGTCTTACCAAGAAAGTGACGAGGGGTTCGGCGCTAGCGCGCCGGACCCCTCACCATTTTGTGCCACCGTCATTCCGGGGCGTGCGCAGCGAGAACCCGGAATCCATCAGGCCACAGAGTTGGTGGATGAATGGATTCCGGGCTCTCGCTGCGCGAGCCCCGGAATGACGACTGTCAGTTAGCCCACGATTTCTTGCAAAACGCCCATCAACGCCTCTGGTGCCGTCACGTTCGGCGCGTGACTCGCGTCGAGCTCGAAATAGCGCCAGCCATCTTCGCATTTCGTGCGTTTCGCAAACTGCCCGAATACGTCGCCCGGCGGAATGCGTTTGCAGTAGATATAGCTGCGCGGCATTGCCGGCTCGCCATGTTCGAGCTTCAGCTTCGTCTCGAAACACTTGATTAGCATGTTGATCCGGCGCGCGTTGAGCCAGTCAAGATCGGCCTGTGGCGTATCCGATGGCGGCGGATTCGGCGAGATGCGATAACCGTCACCGGAAGCTGCCGCCCTGCGCATCGGCTCGCGCCCGCCCTCGTTGAGATCGAACAATGACTGGCCGTCGCGCGGCACGAAGGCGTCGAGATAGATCAATTGCGTCACCCGCTCACGCGCGCGGTCGGCAACCCCCGTGGCGACCATGCCGCCATAGCTGTGGCCGAGCAGCACGACGTCGCTGAGATCCTCGAATTTGATGACGTTGAGGATGTCCTGGATATGCGTCTCGAGATCAACTGCGGGACTGGCGAGGTGCGAACGCTCGCCGAGCCCGGTGTAGGTCGGCGCGACCAGGCGGTGGCCGGCCTGCGCCAGCAGCGGATGCATCTTCTTCCAGGCCCATCCGCCGGACCACGCGCCATGACAAAGCAGGAAGGTCTTCGAGCGCGCGGTCATCGGCGTTTCCATCGTTTTGTTTGACGATGGAGTGTAGCGGCCGAGTTCGCGATGTAAACGCCGCGAGACGCCTCAGGCCGTGCGCGGCGCGTTCGTTTTCACGAGCACGGGTGCAAACCCAGCTTCCCGCCGCAACTTGCTCGCTTCAAAGCCGTGCATGCCGATCTGCCATTGCAGCCCGACGATTGCGCCCTTGGTCGGTTGCAGCAGCGCGAGCGAGGCCAACAGCGTCACCGGCAGCCACACCGCCAGTTGCAGCCAGACCGGCGGCGCATAGGCGGTCTCGACCGCGAGGATCGCCGGCACCACGAGATGGCCGACCACGACCATCACCAGATAGGCCGGGAAATCATCGGCACGCTGGTGAAACAGCTCCTCGCCGCAATGGTCGCAAGCGTCGGCGACCTTCAGGAAGCGCCCAAACATGTGGCCCTCGCCGCAGTTCGGACACTTGCCGCGAAAACCCCGCCACATCGCCTTTGCCAGAGAGACTGAACCGGTCGCCATGACCACACCTCTTCCGTTTCGATGATCCATACAATAATATCTTGTATCCATACATTCAAAGGAAATGGGTCGAAATTGCATGGATTGGACCCCTACAATCTCGGAGCTCTCGGGCCCGCGCTACCACCGCATCGTCGAGGCCATGGAGGCCGACATCGCCGCCGGCCGGCTGGTGCGCGGCCAACAATTGCCGACGCAGCGCGCGCTGGCCAAAGCGCTCGGCATCGACCTCACCACAGTGACGCGCGCCTACACCGAGGCGCGGCGCCGCGGAATTCTGGAGGCCCGGGTCGGACAGGGCTCGTTCGTGTCGGAGACCAGCGCACGCCGCGCGGTCGACCTGCCGCATCCCGTCGCGATTGACCTCTCGATGAACGTGCCGCCGCATCCGCTCGAAGCGCAGCTCGACGAGCGCATCATCGCGGGGCTGGAGGCGATCCGCGCGCAATCAGGATTGACCGCGCATCTCAACTACCAGCCACCCGGCGGCAGCGCGCATGAGCGCGAGGTCGCGGCGCGATGGATGCGCACCCGCGTTCCGCAGGCACACGCGGACAAGCTGGTGATCTTTCCGGGCGCGCAGACGATTCTGTTCAACCTGCTCGCGCATCTCGCGCGCGCTGGTGATGTCGTGCTGTCGGAGGCGCTCACCTTCCCCGGCGTCAAGGCCGCTGCCACGCGACTCGGCGTCAAGCTTGTCGGCGTGGCGATGGATGAAGGCGGCATCCTGCCCGATGCGCTGGCGAAAGCCTGTCGCGCGTACAAGCCAAAGGCCGTCTATCTCATTCCGACGCAGCACAATCCGACCACCGCGACGCTCTCCGCAGAGCGGCGCAACGCGATCGCAAACGTCATCCGCGATGCCGACACCATGTTGATCGAGGACGACGCCTACGGGCTGCTTGACCGCTCGGCATCGCCGATCGCAAACCTCATTCCGGAGCGGACGTACCTCGCGACCACGCTGTCAAAATGCATCGCGCCGGCGCTGCGCGTGGCCTATCTGCTGACGCCCGACAGCGGCGCGCAGCAAGAGATGCGGTCATATTTGCAGGCCACCGTGCAGATGCCGGCGCCGCTGATGGTGGCGTTGGTGACGCATTGGCTCGAGAGCGGCATCGCCGACCGCATCATCACCGCGATCCGCAACGAGGCCGTCGGTCGCCAGCAATTGGCGCAGCGCGCGCTGAGGGGCTTTCAGTTCATGGCTAGGCCCGCCGCCCATCATCTGTGGCTAAAATTGCCGGACAGCCGACCCGACGTCGCGGCACATCTGCTGCGCAACGGGCTCGCAGTCGTTGCCGGCGATGCCTTCGCAGTGGATGGAGCGCCGCCACATGCGGCGCGCATCTCGCTCGGCGCAGCACGCAACCGATCGGAATTGACGGAAGGCCTTCGCATCCTTGTCGGCGCGCTGCATAGGCCCGCCGATACCAGGCAGATCGTCTAGCAGAAATTTACTGATGCTGACGATGATGGCGGGAGCGGACGACCGGCGCAGCGGGCGACGGATAGGCCTGCAACGCGTAAGCATCGCTCGGCGCTCCCTGCTGGCCGAGGGCCGCACGAGCGGCCGGCGTGAGCTGTCCCCCGTTCAACACGTCGCGGTCGGGATGTGCGGCCTGATAGGCGGCGGGCTCCGAAAGCTGCGCCTGCGCCAATGTCGGCAGCAGGGTCGCCGACAACAGCGCGGCCGCCATGGCAATGCTCGTGCGGGTCATGATCATGCTCCATCATCTCATCGGGGACTGGCCAATCGAAGTGCTACCTGGCTTGCGGCGGATCCCCCAAATTGCTCTACGATCATGATGTAGGGGCGCCTTCCGAGAACGCCCGCCCTTGGGGATCACGGTTGCGTGCGGTTTTGAAATTGACCGCCGCCGCCGCATCTGTGCTATGCGCCAAGCGGCGATCAACGCTTCGGGATCGCCGATAACGACAGGAAATGATTGGTGGAAACGTCCTACTACGCGTTGCTGCTGTTCGGCGCGCTGGCCGGCGGCTTCGTCTCGGGGCTGGCCGGATTCGGCACGGCGCTGATGGCGCTCGGGATCTGGCTGTATGTCTTGCCGCCCTCGCTCGCGGTGCCGCTGGTGCTGATCTGCTCGGTGATCGCGCAGACCTCGACGCTGCCGTCGATGTGGAAGAGCTTTGATCTCTCGCTGGTGTGGCCGTTTCTGATCGGCGGCCTGATCGGCGTACCGCTTGGGACCATGATGGTGGCCTCCGCCGATCCAAAAGTGTTCAAGCTGAGCGTCGGCGTGCTGCTGCTGATCTTCTCGACCGCGCTGTACCTGAACAAGAAGTCGCTCGCCATCAAGTTCGGCGGGCGCATCGCCGACGGCGCGATCGGTTTTGCCGGCGGCATTCTGGGCGGGCTGGCCGGATTATCCGGACCGCTGCCGATCCTGTGGGCGAATATCCGCGGCTGGAACAAGCATGAGCGGCGCGGCATCTTCCAGCTCTTCAATTTCACGGTGCTGGCCACCGCGCTGGTGTTGCAGACAGCTTCGGGTCTCGTCGCGTTCAAGGTGGTGTGGCTCGCGCTGATCGCCTTTCCGGGCACGCTGATCGGCGCATGGGCCGGCGCACGCGTCTATCACGCGCTGAGCGACAAGCATTTTGGCGATGTCGTGCTGGGCCTGTTGTTCCTGTCGGGCGCGACGCTCGTCTGGAACAGTCTTGCCGTGCACTAGCGCGCCGTCTTCTTCGCGAGCGCCATGCCGCCGGCGACGCCGACGCCGAGCACGTAGATCCAGCCCTCGGTGAAATCGAAGAGATGCGAGTTGAATAACGAGGACAGCATGTTCTGGACCACGACAAGGAGGCCGATCCAGCAGGCCAGCCCCTCGCCGCGAAACATCAAGAGATGCGCAAACCACAGACCGTAAAGGACGAGGACACCGAGCGCGCCCCATTGCACGGCGACATTGAGAGTCTGATTGTGGGGATCGCTGACGACCTCGCCGTGCAACGGGTCGATCTCCGCATCAACAGCCACGCTTGAGAACAGGCCGCGGGTCGATCCAGTGCCGTGGCCGAGCAGCGGCGCGTTGGCGATGAATTGCGCCGACTTCCGCCAATACTCCAGGCGTGAGCCCATGCCGCTGATCGAATTGTTATCCTTCTCCATGCTTCTTTCATAATCGCCCTGAAACTTCGCGACGGTCGCGCGCAGATGCGGCGAGACGTTCCACAGCACGACGGTCAACAGCGCCACCGCGGCAGCAGCGAGCAGAGCTGTACGCCAGCGCAGATGCAGCAGCGCGAACGCCACCAGCAGGATCGGCAACGTCACCAGTACGGTCCGCGACACCACGACAAACATCATGTTGGCGAGGAAGCCGATCGTCATCACCGCGAGCAGCAACGCAATGCTAACGCGGCCGGCGCGGAACAACGTCACGATCGGATAGACCAGCGCGATCGCGCAGAGCGCGAACTCCTGGCTCTGATCGATATAGTTGCGCACCGCGACCCCGCTCGCGACCTGGTAGGGCCCGCGAGAAAAATAGAGTTTCAGCGAAAGGTTGGGATCGATCGCGACAGCGAATGAGTAAAGCATCAGCAGCGTGCAGGACACCAGGAAGGACTTGAAAACCCAGTTACCGTAGGGCCAGCGTTCGAACTGGTAGATCAGCAGCGGCAGCACCAACAGCTTTGCCGACGGCCCGATCGCACGCGACCGCACAGGCCAGGACGCCTCCGACCAGAGCGTGCCGGCAACGGCGAGCGCAAACAGCGCAATCGGCAGCAGGCAGACCGGGCGGAGCAGCGAACGCGGAAACGCCCTCAGATCGACAAACGCGAAGGCGATCAGCCAGGGCACGAGCGCAAAGGTCACCCCGGTCGTCGTCCACGGCAACAACAGTGCGACCAGCGCGATGAAACGGGCCGGCGTGCGGTAGCGTGCCGCCCAGATCGCGGAGAGCCAGGACGCCGGCCGCGGCTCGTTCAACACGTCGATCATTCAGTCCCCTTGTAGATCCGCGCCGCTCCACGGCGCGGCAAACTAGTGGGAGCCCTGGGTCGAGGACAAGCGTGCCCCATTCAATTTTCTCTGTCGCACTGTTTCGCAACGAGAGCTATCGCTACGTGGGCACACGTGCGGGAGACGCGACGGACTCCTGTCCAGCTTCCTCCTGCGGCGGCAACACCAGGCGCTTCCTGAATTCGCGGCGCAACAACCACAGGCTCTGAACGGCCTGTAGCGTTGTCGCCGCATTCGACAGATACCAGACATACTCGATCCGAAAGCCCGGCCGCGTCGAGAGCCAGATCGCCGGCAAGGAATAGGTGAGGACTCGCGTCGCCGAACTCCACAACACCGGCTTGGTGTTGCCGAGGCCCTGGAACATGCTGGAGCAGGTGAAGATCAGACCCTGCGCCACCATGTTCAGCGAGACCATCTTCAGAAACAGAAACGCGATCCTCATCGTCTCCGGATCGTTCGAGAAGCCGGCGAGCAACAGCCCGGGCCACAGCTGTACGAGAATCGTGAGCGCGATCATCACGGCGGTCGCGATCAGCGCCGCCTTGACGAAGGTCTCCCGCACGCGCGCACCGTTCCCCGCACCGAAGTTCTGGCCGGCGATGGGCCCTGCGGCCAGCGCAATGGCGAGGGCCGGCATCTGAATCAGGCCCACGACGCGTGTCCCGATGCCAAATCCCGCCTGTGCCGCCGGGCCAAGATCGCGCAGCACATAGTAGATCGCGGCCATGAAGATGAAGATCATCGCGAACTCGCCGCCCGCGGGCAGGCCGACATTGAGGATCCTCTTCCACTGCCGAAGCTGCGGACGCCATTGCGCCGGATGAAACGCGACGTAGCGCTCCAGTCTGCGGAAATACGCGAGCAGCATCAGCACGCCGATGAAAATGGCGATTGAGCTTGCAAGGCCGGCTCCGGCAACGCCGAGCGCGTGTCCGGTGCCCCAGCCCATGATCAGGACCGGCGCCAGCGCGATGTTGATGATCACGGCAAGCGCCTGCACCAGCATGCTCGGGCGCACGATGCCGGTGGCCCGCAACGCGGACCCCATCACCTGCATGGCAAATTGCAGCGCCAG
The DNA here is from genome assembly GCF_040548375.1 of Bradyrhizobium sp. F1.4.3. NCBI lineage: Bacteria > Pseudomonadati > Pseudomonadota > Alphaproteobacteria > Hyphomicrobiales > Nitrobacteraceae > Bradyrhizobium > Bradyrhizobium sp. F1.4.3. The sequence continues at coordinate 705,050 of NZ_JBEPRN010000002.1, read as the reverse complement.
CGCCGGCATGAACCAGAGAAAATAGGTGGTGCCGGCCTCAATGGTGGCCTCGTCCGCAGCAATCGCACGCATATAGGGGCGCGCCAGCGCAAAGCCCGCGAGCAGCGTCAGCAGCCCGAACAGCACCGACAGAACGACCGACTGGTTGAAGACGAGATTGGCGTCGCCGCGGTCCTTGCGGCCCACGGCATGCGCGATCAGCGCAACCGTGCCGACGCCGAGCATCTGCATCAGGGCGTTGACGAGAAAGCCGGCGTTACCGGCCGCCGCGACACCTGCAACGGCCGCGTCACCCAGCCCGGAGACGAAGTACAGGTCAACCAGCTGGCAGATCATGATCGTGATCATGCCGACCACGATCGGTGGCGCCATACTCAGAATGTGGCTCACGACGGAGCCGCGTGTCAGGTCCTTCATCTCATTCCATCCTTGGCGGCGTGACGGCCGGACTCTTGCCCCGCCGCCGCGCGCCTCTCATTCCGCTGCTGCGATGTGCCCGAGCTCCACCACCTGACGCTCGAACAGGCTGCGATAGATGCCGCCGGGCCTGCCTGCGAGCATCGCGTGGGTGCCCTGCTCGACGATCTCGCCACGGTCGAACACCAGGATCCGATCGAGGCTGCGCACCGTCGACAGCCGGTGCGCAATCACGATCGAGGTGCGGCCCCTCATCAGCCGCTCCATCGCCTGCTGGATCAGCGCCTCCGACTCCGAATCGAGGCTCGAGGTCGCCTCGTCCAGGATCAGCACCGGCGCATCGGCCAGGAAGGCGCGCGCCAGCGCCACGCGCTGCCGCTCGCCGCCCGACAATTTCACGCCGCGCTCGCCGACGAGCGTGCCGTAGCCCTTGGGCAGGCGCAGGATGAAGTCGTGCGCATTCGCAAGCCGCGCCGCCTGCTCGATCGCCTCCAGGCTGGCACCGGGCCGGCCATAGGCGATGTTCTCCGCGAGCGAGCGATGGAACAGGATCGGGTCCTGCTGCACGATCGCGATCTGGCTGCGCAGCGACTGCTGCGTGGCCTTGGCGATGTCCTGCCCGTCGATCAGCACACGGCCGTTGGTGACGTCATAGAGCCGCTGCACCAGCTTGACGAAGGTGGTCTTGCCGGAGCCGGAGCGGCCGACGAGGCCGACCCGCTCGCCGGCACGGATCGTCACCGACAGCCCGTCGTACAGCGGCGCGCGATGGCCGCCGTAGTGGAACGTGACATCGTCGAACACGATCTCGCCGCCCGCAATCGCGATCGGCCGCGCGTCGGCCGCATCGGCAATCCCGATCGGCTCGTCATGGATCGCCACCAGCTCCTCCATGTCGTTGACCGAGCGCTGGAGGTTGTTGATGTGCATGCCGACGTCGCGCAGGTAGGCGTGGATGACGTAGTAGCTGGTCAGCACATAGGTGACGTCGCCGGGGGAAGCGCGCCCCGACATCCACAGCAGCACCGCGCCGCCAATCACCGACCCCCGCAGGCATAGCAGCAAAGAGAGCTGCGACATGGCGGTGTAGTTGTAGCGCAGCCAGGTCCGCCGCACGCGCACGCGCCAGCGGTTGATGACGCGGGCGAGCCGCGCATCCTCGCGCGCCTCGGCGCCAAAGGATTTCACCACGGCGTTGCACGTCAGCGCATCCGCCAGCGTACCGCCGACCTTGGTGTCCCAGGCGTTGGAGATGCGCGCGGCCGGCGCGATGTAGCGCGTCGAGAACAGCACCGTCATCGTGACATAGGCGAGCGCGCCGAGCGCGATCACCACGCCGAGCGAGGCCCAGTGCACGCCGAGCAGGATCATCGATCCGATCAGCACGATCAGCGAAGGCAGAAGCGCCAGCAGGATGGTGTCGTTCAACAGGTCGAGCGCCCACATGCCGCGCGTGATCTTGCGCACCGTGGAACCGGCGAACGAATTGGCGTGCCAGTCGGTCGAGAAGCGCTGCACGCGCATGAATGCGTCCTGCGCGACCTCGGACATGATCTTCAGCGTGAACGGCACAATGACCTGGAGGCCGGTCAGCCGCAGCACCATCGAAGCCGCACCCAGAGCCACGATGCCGCCCAACGCCACCAGCGCGGCGTGGCGCGCCTCGGGATTGGACGGACCCAGCGTCAACGCGTCGACCAGATGACCTGAAAATACTGGCATGAACAGGTCGGCAACCGTCGCACCCAACAGGCCGCCGGAAATGGCAAGCGTACGTCCCGGCTGCTTCAGCCAGTGCCGGAACACGAAGGGCAGCACCACGCGTATCGCCGCGGGCTTTTTTGACAGAGCGGTCATGGCATCATCCGGCCGCTTTGGCGCGGGCCGGCTCCATCGATGGACGCAGGCCGGCCACGAAGGCCGAAACGGCGTCACTCAAATTTGACTTGGACTTGGGAAGCGGAAGGATCGGGACCTGGGCCCCAATCGAAGCTGGCGGAAAGGGCCTCTAAAAGGCCGAGCACATACCGAGCCAGAACATCATCGAGCGCGGGCGTGCGATCTGCGAGTGCGACGAAATCATGCAAATCCCTCCCCGGTTCGATGAATGAGGTGCGCTTTATAGATGTGTCGTTTGCGATTTGCAACGGGGCTCGCGCGAGATCACGCGCGAGTGTTGCAATTTAGTGCGCGTCGCCGCTGCCGCCGAACGGCGAGGCCGGCTTGTTCAGCAGCGTGACCAGCAGGCTGAGGCCGAGATAGAACAGCGTCAGTATGAAGAAGGCGTCGCCGAAGCTCATCACCACGGCCTGCCGGTGCACGATCTGGCTGAGCTGCTTCATCGCCATCAGCGAGGAGTCGCCGAGCCCCTGGAATTTCTGCATCAGAAGGTTGAGGGTTTCGGTCGCGGTCGTATTGCCCCAGGTCACGCGATCCTGCAGGCGCGTGATGTGCAGGTCGGTGCGATCGTTGAGCACGGTGTTGATGACGGCGAGCCCGACCGCACCGCCGAGATTGCGCATCAGGTTGAACAGGCCGCTCGCGTTTTTCACCCGATCAGGCGGCAGCGTGCCGAGCGCGATGTTGTTGGTCGGCACCATCGCGAACATCATGCCGATGCCGCGCAGGATCTGCGGCACGAGCAGCTCGTAGAAATCGTAGTCGCGCGTGATCCAGGTCATCTGGTAGGAGCCGATCGCGAACACGATCAGGCCGAACGCGATCATGTAACGCATGTCGAGACTCGCCATCAGCCGGCCGACCAGCGGCGCGACCAGGAACATGGTGATGCCGGAGACGAACATGGTCTCACCAATCATCAGCGCGCTGTAGCCGCGCACCTCGGCGAGATAGCGCGGATAGATATAGGTCAAACCGTAGAGGCCGATGCCGATGCAGAATTGCAGCGTGCTGCCGACGGCGAAATTGCGGTTGGTGAAGGTGCGCAGATTGACGATCGGCTCGGCCGCCGTGAAGACGCGCACGAAGAAGGCAATCGCCGAGATGACGCAGATCCAGGCGCAGATCGCCACAGACGTGTCCTGCAGCCATTCATATTGCGGGCCTTCCTCAAGGACATATTCCAGAGTGCCGAGGAAGCCGGCCATGAAGATCAGGCCCCACCAGTCGAAGCGGTCGAGCAATTCGAAATGCGGCTCGTCGAAATCGACCAGCGCCAGCACACCGAGGGTAATGCCGATGCCGGGCACGACGTTGATGAAGAACAGCCAGTTCCAGGACATCAGGTCGGTGATGTAGCCGCCGACTGTCGGTCCGATGGTCGGCGCCAGCGTCGCGACGAGCCCGATGATGGGGCCGACGATGTGGAATTTCGAACGCGGGAAGACTGTGTAGGCCGAGGCGAACACGGTCGGGATCATGCCGGCGCCGAGAAAGCCCTGGAGCGCGCGCCAGAGGATCATCTCTTCGATGGTCGTGGCAAAGCCGCAGGCGAGGCTCGATACGGTGAAACCAGCCGCCGAGATCGCGAACAGAAGCCGCGTGCCGAGGGCCCGCGACAGAAATCCCGACAGCGGGATCGCGATGACTTCGGCGATCAGATAGGCGGTCTGAACCCAGGAGACTTCGCTGGAGCTCGCCGACAGGCCGGCCTGGATTTCGCTCAGGGAGGCCGAGACGATCTGGATGTCCAGGATCGACATGAACATCCCGAATACCATGATAAGGAAGGCGATCAGCCGCTTCGGCGCAATGCGCTCCGAAGCGGGTGCCGCCATCATGTCAGGTGAAGCAGTCGTGGCGTTCGCCATGGTCTGACCTCGCAGTGCTCAGGCGCCTACTGCGGATGGATCATGGTGGGGTCGTCGAGATCGATCTCGCTGTCGGCGTCGGCCGCACCCTTGTTGGTGTCGACGGTCGCGTAGACCGACATGCCGGCGCGCAGCAGGTTTTGCCGGGCGACGGACTTCGGCACGCGGATACGAACCGGCACGCGCTGCACGATCTTGGTGAAGTTGCCGGTGGCGTTGTCCGGCGGCAGCAGCGTGAACACGGAGCCCGAGCCCGCCGCGATGCTGTCGACGATGCCAGAGAACTTGCGCATGCCGTAGGCATCCACCTTGATCATCACCGGCTGGCCGGGACGGATGCGCTTGAGCTGCGTTTCCTTGAAATTGGCGTCGATATAGACATCGTCGAGCGGAACGACGTTGCCGAGCCGCTGGCCGACGGCGATGAAGTCACCTGCGCTGACGAGGCGGTTGGAGAACGTGCCGTCGACCGGTGCGCGCACCGCGGTGAAGGAGAGGTCGCGTTCGGCCTTGGCGAGCGTGGTCTTGAGCTCGGCGAGCTGCGCCTGTGCTTCGGCCTGCTGCGCCTTGGCGACGTCGACATTGCTGACGGCGACGTCAAACGCGGCCTGCGCAGCCTTGACGGCGGCCGCGCCCTGATCGCGTCCGGCTTCCGAGGTTTCGAACGTCGCGCGCGAGGCAAAGCCCTTGCTGCTCAGCGCCTGCTGGCGCTCGTAATCAAGATCGGCGCGCTTGAGGCCCGCTTCCGCGGAGACGAGCTGCGCCTTGGCCTGCACGACCTGGCTGTCGAGCGCCGCAACCTGGCGGCCGATGCGATCGATGGTGGCCTGCTGGGTCGCGATCCTGGTCGCGGCGGCATCGACGGCGATCTTGTAGTCGCCGTCGTCGATACGCAGGATGGTGTCACCGGCATGCACCAGCGTGTTGTCGCCGGCGAGGATCGAGAGGATGTGGCCGGCAACGCGCGCGCCCAGCATGGTGTTGTTGGCGCGGACATAGGCGTCGTCGGTGGCGACGTAGAAGCGGCCGACCAGCGTGTAGTAGCCGGCGTAGCTCGCAGCCGCGAGCGCCAGCACCAGGCCGATGCCCATCATGGTGAATTTGCGCCTGCCGGATTTAGGCGCGGCGGCCTGGGGCGCGTTCGGGGCCGGCTTGTCGGTCACAGGCTTCTCCGGCACCTCGCTGGTGCGGCGCTTACTCTCTTCGGCCAGATGAGACCGCAACTGTTCGGTGAGCACTGCGGATTTCTCCGCCGCAGCGTCACCGCCCGCCTGCTCCGGCGTCGTCTCCACCGTTCCCTGGCGAAGGACGCGCGCAGCCTGGTCTCTCGATACGGCCATAAAGGCCTCCCCAATAAAAAAACGCGATCCGGGACGGGCCGTCGCCCGGCCTCCCTCTCGCCCATCCCAAATATCATTGACCGAACGGTTCGGTCAATATACATTATTCCCTGTCAAGACCCTACTGGTCCGAATCCTTTATTTGGGTTTCATGGCGGGAGACCCTGCCCAAAACCTTTCGAGAACCTAAACCAATGGTTGCAGCCGACCGCGAACATCTGCACGTCGTCTCCGAAGAGGACGGCTCGAAGCGCCGCCAGATCCTGGACGGCGCCCGCAAGGTGTTCATGGATCTGGGTTTTGACGGCGCCAGCATGGGCGAGATCGCGCGCGCGGCGACCGTCTCCAAGGGCACGCTCTACGTTTATTTCGCAGACAAATGCGCGCTGTTCGAAGCCATCCTCGAGGAGGAGGCCCTCCAGCACGGCCAGGTCGTGTTCAATTTCGATCCCGCGCGCGACGCCGAGACCACGCTGAAGGATTTTGGGCAGGCCTATATCCACCTGCTCTGCCGGCCCGGCGGCGGATCGGCGATCCGCACCGTGATGGCGATCGCCGAGCGCATGCCCGACGTCGGCCGCCGCTATTATTTGCGCGTGCTGGACAAGACCATCAACCGGCTCTCCGACTATCTCAAAGCCCATGTCGCCTCCGGCGATCTCAAGATCGACGATTGCGATCTTGCCGCCTCGCAGTTCATGGAACTGTGCAAGGCCTCGCTGTTTCTCCCCTTCGTCTTCCAGGCCGCCCCACCGCCGTCGGAAGAGCGCATGGCCGAAGTCGTCGACAGCGCAACGCGGATGTTTCTGGCCGCGTACAAGGCGAAGTAGCGGCGGCAGGCCACGCGTTGCGCATGCGGTTCGCGCTGCATTATATTGAGCGCCATGTCCCGTGATCTTCGCCCGCCGGTCGATATTCTCCATTATGAGATCGTCCAAGAACAGGCCTCAGCGCTTGGACGAATGGGCCGCACGCTCGAACAGGCCCTCGCGGAATTGCGCGCGTTCGACGCCACGCACGCGCGCCCCGAGATACCGGCCTCGCTGCAGCCGGCCCGGCGCAAGCTGGTAACGGCCGCCGGCCAGGCACTCTGGATGTTCGTGGTGCAACGCGAGGCGACCGGCCTGCGCGACAGCCGCCATATCATGCGGACCTACAACGTACCGGCCGAGGTGCAGCTATGCATGGGGCTGGCGCCGTCGACGGACGTCCGAAAGCGCAGGTCATGATCACCCCCGGTCGACACCGCGCGCTTGTGCGCGACGCCTGGAGCGAGTTGGCTGTCCGCACCACGATTGCAGACATCGTTGCCGACGCCATCGCTGATTTCGATCCCGAGGCGTTTTGGCCCGGTCACCCCGGCGACGACGCGGTGGGAGACGGCAACCCCAGCTTCTACTATGGCGCGGCGGGCGTGATCTGGGCGCTCGATTATTTGCATCGTGTCGGCGCCAGCCCTGCCACAAAAGACTTTCGCGCGGTCCTGCCAAAACTCCTCGAACGGACAACCGCCAGGTTCGAGAGGGATTCGCCGGCCGGCTATGCCAAACACGGCTCGCTGCTATTTGGCGACATGGGAGCCGCACTTCTCGCCATGCGTCTTGCTCCTACGCCGGGCTTGGCCGATCTCGTCCAAGCGCGCGCCGAAGCCAATACCGAACTTCCGATCCGTGAACTGATGTGGGGCATGCCCGGATCCATGCTGGCTGCGATCCACATGGCCGAGATGACACGGGAACCGCGATGGCGTGGCCTGTTCGAAATGCAAGCGGCCCGGCTGTTGGATGATCTGGAGGAAACGCCGCAAGGCCGGCTCTGGACCCAGGATCTGTACGGCGCCAAGGACCGCTGGCTCGGGCCTGTGCATGGCTTCGCCGGCAACATCATCCCGTTGCTGCGTGGATGGGACTGGTTGACACCGGCACAGCAGGCGCAATTGGCCGACGTTGTGCCGCAAACCTTGGCCGCGAATGCGTGGTCGTCCGAGCTCGGAACCAATTGGGGCGCGAGAAGCAAGCGCGAGACGCCACCGAGCTTGTGTCAGCACTGCCACGGCGCCCCCGGCATGGTGACGACATTTGCCGACGCACCGTTCGCGACGCCGGACTTTGACGAACTTCTGCTGGATGCCGGCCGGTTGGCCTGGACCGCCGGACCGCTGACCAAGGGTTCGAACCTGTGCCACGGCACCGGCGGGAACGGCTACGCATTCCTCAAGCTTTACCGCCGCTCGAACGACCCGGTCTGGCTCGACCGTGCACGCCAATTCGCCATGACGGCCATTGTCCAGTATCGCGGCGCCAAGACGGTCGTTGGCCGCGGACGCTATTCGCTTTGGACCGGCGACGTCGGCCTGGCGATCTACCTCTGGGACTGCATCACCGGGGAGCCGTGCTTCCCCACAATCGACGTGTTCTGATCCGAGCTGTGGCGGCTCGCGGTACAGCGTTACGCCCCGGCGAGATTTGCACCTGCGGATGCGTGAGATAGCGGACGATGTCGGAGGGCATCTTGAAATGTGTCCGACTAATCGTCCGAGAACTCGTCTTCCTCGTTGACCTTCTCGCGCTTGCTCTTGTGCGCGCCGAGCGAGCCGGTCACGTAGGGATCGCGTGTGTTCGCGTAAGGGTTACGATGCTGCGCGCGTGCGGCGACCTCTTCGCCGGAGACGGCGGCGGGCTGGCAGATCAGGCGGCGGCTGGCGCGGCGCATCAAATCGACGTGGATGTGATCGTAGTGATAGACGTTGGAGCCCGGCGCCAGCACGGTTGTGAAATGCGCGCACGCCCCCGACTGCACGTCGCGCAGAAAACCCTGCTCCTCCGGCATGCCGCGCCAGCCATCCTTCACGGAGATACGGCGGCCGTCGGCGAGCACGAAGGCGGCGACGTCGAGCGCATTGCCGAAGGCGTGCTCGGAAATGTGGGCGCTCGGGTTGCCGTTCATGCCACGGCAGGAATAGGCGGAGATCTGCCTGATCTCGACCACGCGGGCGCCGAACCAGCGCATCGCCGAGGGCTGCACAGTGTCGGCGAACCAGCGGTCGAGTTCGGACACGATCGGACAGGCAAGCGTCGCGGTCGGCTTCACCGCCACGGGGCCGACCGCGGTAACGGGATTGCCCTGCGCGGGACCGAGGCGCGGCAGCGGTTGCTGCGCCGGCGCCTGCGAGTAAGGCGCCGGGCCCGACGGCCGCGACGGATAGCTCGGTGCATTCATGTAGCGCGCCGCACCCGCGGCATCGGTGCCCTCGGGCGGCAGATCAATCTCGTCTTCCTGCGGTGCCACGCCGGGCGCACTAAGGGATACCGGGCCGGAGGGCGCGCCATAGCCGGGCGGCTGGCGCACCGCGCTCTCGGGATAGTTCGACCGTTGCGGATAGGAGGATGCCGGATAATTCGACTGCGGCTGCCTCACCGGCCAGCGCGGCTGGTTGCCGATGCTGCCGGGCGGACGCAATTCCTCGTCGGCAAAACCATAATTTGAGGAGCCTTCGCCGATGGCGGCGACCTTCAGCGGAAACTCGGCGCCGCACATGCCGGGGCCGGAGATCGGCTCGATGCGAACGATCTCCGCGCTCTCCTTCACTGCGCCGGATTTCAGGCATGCCGCTTCGGCCTCGGCCCGCCACGGTTCGCGTTCGGCCTGGAACAAGCCGCGTCCGCAACCCGCGAGCGAAACAAGGACGATGGAGCCGACGAGATACAAACGAACTCCGCGCGTCATGCGCGCAGGTTCGGTGAATTTACTTAAAGACTCTTCAACGTGTTGATTTCAGCTTTCCTTAACCATGCTGAGCGCGCGGTGTGCCACTCGCCTTGCCGGCTGAACGACAGTAAGGCTGGCTTTTTCGGAAGGTGACTCTCTGTTAACCATGATGGTTGCGCGCAGCGCGCGCAGATGGAGCGATCCAGGGAGCAACGTCATGACGTTCGTCGGAAGATTGAGCGTTATTACCGCGTACCTTGCCATGGCCTTTGTTGGCGCCATCGTGCTCGGCATGATCTAGCAGCGTCTACCAATCGCAGTGCTCCTCCGGCCGCGCCGGATCATCCGACCGGCGGGCAATAGTTTTGCTCAGAAATTAGAGCAATCCGATCCCGTGATGCCGCCGATCTTGAAATTGCGGCACATGATGCCGGGATTGTCGGGATCGGGATAGCCATCATCCTTCTCCTTCTCCACTTGTTAGGGGACTGAGTGAGCAGCGCGCTTGTTGATCGAAAAGCTACGACCGCGCGCCCCACTGCCGCGACGTCGTGATCAACTTCTCCTGCCGCTCCTCGACCCGCGTCCAGTCATTGCCCGAGCAGAAGAAGTGCAGTAGCGCGCAAGCCTCGACGTGGAGCCTGCCGGAGGCGTTCAGCGTCATCGTCGCGTAGTAGGTGTTGCCGCTGGAGCGGCTGTAGATGTTGCCGGTCCAGACGCCGTCCGATTTCGGCTTCATGTTGACGAGCACGCTCTCGCCTTTGTTCGAAGCTTCGGTCAGCGCATAACCGCACAGCGCCGTGCCGCAATGTTCGATGCGCACCATGCCCTTGGCGCCCGCGCTCTCCCATTGGCCAAGTGGCGCGAGCTCATCGTCGCTGCGCTGTGAGATCGTCACGGGCTTTGGTGCTACGTCCGGGGTCGCAACGCGTGGCGGATCGAGAGCTGTCGTTTGCGGCGGATCAATCCGCGCAGGCTCGGTCCTCGGCGGCTCGAGCCTTGGTGCCGGCGGCAGGACGACAGGCTGAGATGTCGTGGCCGCAATGACGGGCACAAGCGGGGCCGGTGCGGATGGCGCGACGACGCTCGCTTGCGGTGGCCCGATCGGGGCTACCGGGCAGGCCGGCTGCGGCGGCAAGACCACTGGCGTCGGCACAGGATGCCGAAGCGGCGTTATCTCGACGTCCTGCGTGCCGCGATCGGTGGAGATCGCAACACAAGACGTCGATCGGCAGTTTCGCGGTGCCTCGACATGGAACCGATGACCGCCGATCGAGAAGGCATAGGCACCAGCCTGGGCCGTGGGCGCAATCATCAGTGCGATCAATGTGCCAAGCGAAGTCGCAAGCCGCTTCATCGACGCCTCCTTCTGTGTCGCGGCGATGTTACGCAGACGAGCCGCGGCTGAATGTGCGCTGGCTCACCCAGGCGCCGGCGGATCGTTGTGACGTTCATCACAGAAGGCGGGATGGGCCCGGCGTAGGGTCGAACCACATTCAGTCGTTCACCGACTTCAGGTCATCGGGACCACGCATTTTAGGAGGTTGTCATGAACAAGCTCACTATCGCCGCCACCGCGCTCTTCCTCGCTTCGACCGCCGCAGCCCATGCCGGCAATTCGATCGCGTTCCAGATCGAGGGCCAGCGCGTCCGCATCGAGACACCGCGCAACTGCGCCTCGCTCGACTGCGTCACCATCGTGGCGCCGGGCCTGTCGAACAAGCCGATCAAGCTGAACAACATCAACCTCAACGGCCTTGGCTCCAAGGACGACGACGACACTACGCCGAGCACGACGACCGCTCAGCCCGCGCCGGCGCCGGTGCAGCAGCAACCGGTGCAGCAGGCGCCGGTGCAGGCGATTGTTCCGGCAGTCCCCGCTGTTGCTCCTGCGGCCCCGGCCACGACGGTTGCCGCGGCGCCGTCGGTCGACACGGTCACACAACCTGCGCCGGTTGCGGCTCCCGCGCCGGTCGCGACTGCGCGGGCTCCTGCTTATGCGCCCGCTCCAGCTCCGGCGGCCGCTGCGCCTGCGCAGGTTGCCAACACGCCGCTCGGCCTGTGGGCGACCGAAGAGAACAAGGGCAATGTGCGCGTCGAGCAGTGCGGCACCAATCTCTGCGGCTATGCCGAGAAGAGCAATGAGCGGATCCTGATCAACATGAAGCCCGACGGCGCCAAGTGGAGCGGCCGCATCCACGATCCCGACTCCGGCCGCAACTACGACTCCACCATCGCGATGAAGAGTCCGAACGCAATGCGTGTGCAGGGCTGCGCCTTCGGCGGCATGTTCTGCGGCGGCCAGACCTGGAAGCGCGTGAGCTGACGCGGAAGGCGCCACCCGTCACGACGTCTACACAATCGCTCGTCATGCCCGGGCTTGTCCCGGGCATCCACGTTCTTAGCAGGACACCTCAAGGCCTGGATGGCCGGGACAAGCCCGGCCATGACGATGTGGAAGCATCAGTACATTGATCGCTGTCTCGTTCGCAATTCCGGCACGGGACGTGGCGTTTGAACGTTCGCCCCTCCTATGCGACACATGTTCATCCGCCATTCAGCCAGCTCCGGTTGATATCGGCCGATCTCGCCTCGCGTTCTCACCGGGACCTCATCGTGGCTTTGATGGTGGCATGGCGCCGCTTCGTGTTTGCTGTTGCGCTGCTGGCTTTGCCGCTGGCAGGAGCGGGCAATGCGTGCGCGTCCGACACGATCGAGCTTGCGCAGGCGCAGCCACAGGCACAGCCGGCGCCCGCCCCCTCCCCGACACCATCAACCTCGCCAACGGCGGCCGCCGATCCACAATCCGCCGCCGTCGAGCCGATCGGCAACGTCGCGACCGTGACGGGAATCGCGACCGTGATCCGCGACAAGAATTCATATCCGCTGAAAGTGCGTGACGACATCTATCTCAACGACGTCGTGCAGACCTCGTCGAATTCCGCACTCGGCATTACCTTCAACGATGCGACCACGTTCAACCTCTCGGCCAGCGCCAAGATCACCATCGACAATTACGTCTACGAGGACGGCGGCAAGCAGAACTCGGCGATCTTCGACATTGGCAAGGGTACGGTTGCCTTCGTCGCGGCGGCGGTGGCCAAGACTGGCGACATGAAGATCGCGACGCCGACCGCAACGCTCGGCATCCGCGGCACCACCGGTGTCGTCGACGTGCCAGAGGGCGCAGCGGCGAGCGGCGCCAACAACGTCAACATCAAGCTCTATCCCGATGCCGATGGCCGGGTCGGGCATATCGACGTCAACGACCGCGCCAGCGGCACGCGGCTCGGCGCACTGACGCAAGCCTCGAGCGGCTTTGCGATCCGGCCCGGTGCAGGTGGCCCCGGCGGCATGCGCTTTGCCGCGGTGCCGATCACGATTCCGCCGCAGCAGATTGCGCGCGATCGCGGCTTCGTCAACCAGGTGCATGCGGCGCAGACCGCGGGCCGGCAGATCGTCACCGAGCAGCGCGACTTCCGCCGCGCCAATCCCGCCGCAAGCAGCCGCATTCCGCGACCGGCCCAGCCGCCGCAGCAGCAACAGTTGCAGCCGACGACTGCGCCGGGTCAGCAACCGCAGCGGCCGAACGGCCAGCCAGGTCAGAACAACCGTCCGGGTCAGCGGCAACCGGCGGCGCCGAACCGCCAGGGTGCGCAGCCGCCGCAACGGCAGGGACAGGGCGGCGCCGTGCAGCCGGGCACGCCGCGCGCGGGTCAGGGTCAACAGCAACAAGGCCCGCAGCAAGGTGCGGGACGGCCGGCAGGCCAGCCGCGCACCGGACAAGGCACCCAGCCCGGCGCCACGCCGCAACCGGGCACGACGCCCCAGACGCCGCGCACTGGATTGCAGCCCGGCGCTCAGCCGGCCGTCCAGCCGCAACAAGGTGGTGTGCAGCGTCAGCCCGGCTTGCAGCAGCGCCTGCCAGGCGCGCAACGCCCCGCCACGCCGCGCAAGCCTGCGCCGGCTCCGAAGGAAAAGAAGCGGCGATGAACGCAAAGCGCCAACAGCGCCGGTGCGCTCCCTCGCCCCGTTCTTATGGGGGCGCGACGAGCTTCGCTCGCGCTGAGAGGGTGGGGTGAGGGGCTGGTGCCGCACAAAAGCTAACTGAAGACGCGGAGAGTCCCCCTCACCCGTATCGCATCTTCGATGCGATACGGCCTCTCCCCGCAAGCGGGGCGAGGTGAAGAGCAGCGCGCCGATCGTCCTCGCTCACGCCTCTCCCCGCAGCCACGCCTTCACCTTTTGCAACAGGCCGTGACGCAGTTCGTCGACGGAGGCGGCTTCGGCGGGTGTCAGCGTCTGCAAGACGGCATCGATATCGTCGCTCGCCAGTTGTGGCGTCGGCTCGGAAGCAGGCGGAGATGCAAGGCCCGCGGCGGCGAGCGCGATCGGGCCGATCTGCACCAGGAAGGCGCGTTCGTATTCTCGCGACAGGCGCGCGATCGCTTCATCCAGCGGCAACCAATCGACCGCCTTGATGTCGTTCATCAGCTTGCGAACTGCACCACCCTCGGCCTCCATTCGCCAGAAATGCACGGCCTTGGATCGGCCGCCGGACTGATAGACGAGCGTGCCCAGGAATTCGTGGATGGCAACGTCGTGGCCGGTCTCCTCCAGCACCTCGCGGTGAGCGGCCTGTTTCGGCGTCTCGCCATCGTCGAGCTTGCCCTTCGGCAAAACCCATTCATTGCGCTTGCGCTGGCGCACGATCGCAACCAGCGGCGGCGCGCCACGCCGCAACACGATACCACCCGCCGCCAGTACCGGCGCCCGCGCCATCGAAAATTCCCGCCGTGTCGACCGTCCCCGCGGACGATATAGGCGGCCGAGACGGCGGATTGAAGGCTAGTTTTTTCGCAGCAGCGCTTGACCGGCGCGGATGCGCGTGCCTTCGCCGATACCGTCGCAGAACGAAAAATCGCCCGGTGCCAGGATGATGATGGTCGAGCCGTGCTCGAACCAGCCGAGTTCCTCGCCCTTGGTCACGTTGACGTCGCAGGGAAAATTGACCGGCCCTTTCGTCTGCGCGTTCAGCACCATGTCGAGGAAGTGCAGACGGATGCTGGCAACCAGGATCGCGGCGACCGGTACCAGCGTCACGGCCTCGCCGGAGCTGAGATGCGTGCGGATCACCGCACGCTCGTTCTTGCAGAACAGCCGCTCGACCCGCTTCAGCGCGATCGGATTGACGTTCCAGACATCGCCATGGATCAGCGTGACGCGTTCGATGTGTGCGTCGTAGGGCGCATGGAAGCGGTGATACATGCTCGAGGTCAGCCGCAGCGTCACGAAGGAGCCGTTGCGATGCTGGTCGACCAGTGCGGAATCGCCGAGCAGGTCGAGCAGTGAATAGGGCGCGCCCTTGACCTGGAACAGCTCGGTGTCGGCAATCCGGCCATGGGCGCCGACGATACCGTCGGACGGACTCGCGACGATAGCCGGGTCGGGATCAAAGGGCCGCAGGCCCGGCTTGAGCTCGCGGGCGAAGCAGTCGTGCAGGCTCCTGAAATGGGTCTTGCGCGCCTCCGACAGATCGAGGTCGGAGAACAGCTTCCACAAGGCGATGGAGCCGTCCCGAACAAGCGGATTCTCGATCTTGGAGAACCAGCCCATGAAGCGGGTCAGGGCCGCGCGGGGGATGCGATTGGTCAACAGGAAGTTGAGGTCTTCCTGCTGGGTGAAAGAGGCGATGAGGGCTTTGACTGTCATGAATCTGTCAGCTGGTCCGGTTAGCGCTTGTTGTCATGGAAACGACACTCCCGATTCTCTCATTTTCCGTGGCCGCCGCAGCGTCCGCTGCCGCCGCCTTCCCGAAGCTCAAGGCGCGGATTGCGTTGTCCCGCGCCAAGCACCGGTCGCTCGCCGGGCACTCCAAGATGTCGCGGCGGGTAGCCCGGCTGCTTCCGTTTTACGAGTTCGAAGGCGATGCGTATTTCGGCTGCGATGGTGCGCCGGCGAACGTTGTGATGCAGCGCAAGGACGC
Organism: Bradyrhizobium sp. F1.4.3; assembly: GCF_040548375.1. Classification (NCBI taxonomy): domain Bacteria; kingdom Pseudomonadati; phylum Pseudomonadota; class Alphaproteobacteria; order Hyphomicrobiales; family Nitrobacteraceae; genus Bradyrhizobium; species Bradyrhizobium sp. F1.4.3. The sequence continues at coordinate 689,829 of NZ_JBEPRN010000002.1, read as the reverse complement.
CTTCTTCCGTCTCGCGCGCATCTACGCCGATCGCTACCCCAAGGGCCGCGCGATGACGCAGGAGGCCGCGGAGAAGATCTCCGACCTGAACTTCACCGAAACCTACCGCGTGCCGTTCCAATTCTCGCGGCTCGTGCGCGAGAATCTGGGCACTTCGACCTTCATGGAGTCCTCGAGCGGCGTCACCGTCACCGATGTCGACGGCAACACTTTCTACGACCTCACCGGCTCCTACGGCGTCAACATCTTCGGCAACGACTTCTACAAGGAGTGCATCGAGGGATCCGAAAAGCGGGCGCATGCCCTTGGCCCGGTGCTCGGCCCCTACCATCCCGTCATCCTCGAGAACGTGCAACGGCTCTGCCAGATCTCGGGCCTCGACGAAGTCTCCTTCCACATGTCCGGCACCGAAGCCGTGATGCAGGCGGTGCGGCTCGCGCGCTACCACACCAAGCGCACGCATCTCGTTCGTTTCGCCGGCGCCTATCACGGCTGGTGGGGCGACGTGCAGCCCGGCGTCGGCAACCCTGTCACCGCGCACGAGACCTACACCCTCGCCGAGATGTCGGAAAAGACGCTGCACGTGCTGCGCACGCGGCGCGACATCGCTTGCGTGCTGGTCAATCCGCTCCAGGCGCTGCATCCGAATTCCAATGCGCCCGGAGATTCCGCGCTGGTCGACAGCTCCCGCGGCGGCAATTTCGACCGCGCGGCCTACACGGAGTGGCTGAAGCAGCTGCGCGAGGTCTGCACCGAGCGCGGCATCGTGCTGATCTTCGACGAGGTCTTCGTCGGCTTCCGTCTCGCCGCCGGCGGCGCCCAGGAATACTTTGGCGTGCGCGCCGACATGGTGACCTACGGCAAGAGCCTCGCCGGCGGCCTGCCGGTCGGCGTGGTCTGCGGTAAAAAGGAGCTGATGCGCCGCTTCCGCGACGACCGTCCGGCCGACGTCTGCTTCGCCCGCGGCACCTTCAACTCGCACCCTTACGTCATGACGGCGATGGACGAGTTCCTGAGCCGGCTCGCCAGCCCGAACTTCCGCGCCGTCTATGACCATTTGGAAGAGACCTGGAACGGCCGCGCGCAAAAGCTCAACCAGATGCTGACCGATGCCGGGCTGCCGGTGCAGGTGGCCAATCTGTCGTCGATCTGGACGGTGAAATACACCGAACCGTCCCGCTACAACTGGATGCTGCAATATTACCTGCGCGCCGAAGGCCTGTCGCTGAGCTGGGTCGGCAGCGGACGGCTGATCTTCAGCCTCAACTACACCGACGCCGATTTCACGGAAGTCGCCGAGCGCTTCGTCCGCGCCGCGGAGAAGATGAAAGCCGACGGTTTCTGGTGGCACGATGGCGTGCTCACGAACAAGGCCATCAAGCGGCAGATCCTGAAAGAGATGCTGGCCAAGCATTTTGGACGCTGAGGCTGATTCTTCCTCTCCCCGCTTGCGGGGAGAGAGTTGGGGTGAGGGGGACTCTCTACGAGCGCGGTGAGAGTTGGCGGACGATCCGCTGGCACCGCCCCCGCGGAGAGCCCCCCTCACCCGCCGCGCTCCGAGCGATGCGCCGCATCGCTCGGCGCGCGTCGGCCTCTGCCCGCATCCGCCTTCGCCAAGGCTTCGGCGGACAAGCGCGGGGAGAGGCGAAGAAGCCGCAGCGACGGCCCCCAAGACGTGGATGCCCGGGACGAGCCCGGGCATGACGCAATCATCAGACATCGGAGTGTTGGGTGAGAACAGCGCGCTCAGGCGTGCTGCTCTTCGAGCGTGGGCTCGGAGATCAGGCCCAGCGTGTGCTCGGGATTGAGGTGCAGACCGGGATCCATCAGTTCGCCGCGCATCAGCGCCAGCGGAGCGTTGCGATAGAGCATCAGATCGTGGAAGGGGTCGGTCAGGATCTTGGTCATCCAGACCAGGCCGGTCTCGACGTCGCGGATGAAGAACAGGTGCACGGTGCGGAACAGAAGCCCGCCGATGCCGACCGCGAGCCAGATCTTTGCGACCTGACGCATGAAATCGGTCGCGCCCGCCCACGGCTTGAACAGGCCGAACAGCGTCGGATCGAGGAACAGCACCAGCGGCGACAGCGCCCAGATCGACATCAGCACCACCTTGCGCTGAAGGTTGTAGCCGACCTTGATCTCTTCCTTGTGCTCGTGGGTGGCCTGGTTGATGTGGTCGTAATCGTGCGGCTCGAAGAAGAAATGACCGGCCTGGCGCGAGGTCATCGAGACCAGCCAGCCGACCAGCGCCGAGACCATCGGATCGACGAACATCCAGAGATAGGCGAAGAGGAAGCTCAGCGCGCTGACGAAGTGCAGGCTCTGATTGATGCGGCTGTGGTGATAGTAGCGATGGTCGTCCCAGCGCTGGATCCGCAGCTGCTCGAGGTAATTCTTGATCATGCTCTCCCCCAAAATGCTTTCGGGTACGGGATTTACAGGGATTCGATGTACGCCATGTGACATCATCATTTTGTCATGTGACGATGTGCAGCGACGCGATGACGCACGCGAACGCTAGCGGCGGCTTACGCCGCCTTGCTTACGCCGCCTTGGCGACATCGACCTTTCGGAGGCGCACCAGCGAGAAATGGCCGAGCGGCGGAATCAGGCGGCGCTCGGCAAGCTCGATTCCGTTGGCGCCGGCGAGCCACTTGGCGTAGCGCGACCAGGCGAACTCGGCGGTGCGGAAGCCGAGCGGACGCACCACCGGCTGGAGCTTCTGCTCGATGAAGCGGCGCACGCCGGCATCGGCGCTGACGCGGGTGAGGATGATCAGCTCGCCGCCGGGGCACAGCACGCGCGCGAACTCGTCGAGCGCCACTTCCGGATTCGGCACGGCGGTGACGACATATTGCGCCATCACGACGTCAAAGGAATTGTCGGGGAATTCGAGCCTCTCGGCATCCATCACCGCGAGGCCTTCGACGTTCTTCAAATTTCCTTCGGTGACGCGCTGGCGCGCCTTGTCGAGCATCGCTTCCGAAATGTCGGTGCCGAAGATGCGCAGATGCGGCGCGTACAGCGGCAGCGAGATGCCGGTGCCGACGCCAACCTCGAGCACGCGGCCGCCGATCTTGTTGGTGGCCGCGATCGCCGCCTGCCGGCCCTTGGCGAACACGCCGCCGAACACGAGATCGTAGACCGGCGCCCAGCGGTCATAGGCCTGCTCGACCGTGCCACGGGTGAGGTCAAGCTGCTGGGTGCCGTCAAGGTTCATGATCTTAGCCATCGATGAGGTTCTCGCTGTGGGTCAAAGGTACGATCAACCGCGCACCGGCCGCCGCGCCATGACCGGCGAGGCGCGCAGGATGCGGCTGGGTTGAAGTGAAGTAAGATTTCCGACGAACTGACGCGCACTGTTTTCCCAGGATCGCTCCAGCGCGAAGTTGCGGCAGGTCTCGCGCGACATGGTGAGCGCGCCCAGGCAGGCGGCGCGCAGATCGTGGTCGATCGCGCCGATCGGGTGATCGGCGATGACGTCCTTGGGCCCCGTCACCGGAAACGCAGCAACCGGCGTGCCGCAAGCGAGCGCTTCGAGCTGCACCACGCCGAAGGTGTCAGTCAAGCTCGGAAACACGAACACATCGGCAGCTGCAAGATGCGAGGTCAGATCCGCGCCCTTCTTCTCGCCGAGGAAGACCGCGTCAGGATACTTCTTCTCGAGCTGCGCCTTCTGCGGGCCGTCACCGACGACGACCTTGGTGCCGGGCAGATCGAGCGAGAGGAACGCTTCGAGATTCTTCTCGACCGCCACGCGCCCCATCGTCATGAAGATCGGTCGCGGCAGATCGAGCGTGGCCGGAGCATCAGGATGAAACAGTTCGGTATTGACGCCGCGGGTCCAGAAGCCGAGCCGCTTGAAGCCGCGCTCGGAGAGTTCCTGCCGCAGCGACGGCGTCGCCACCATGGCCATGGCGGCAGCATCGTGGAAGTGGCGCAGCACGGCATAGCCGACGGCGGCGGGGATGCCGGTCCGCACCGAGACATATTCCGGAAAGCGCGTCGTGTAGGAGGTGGTGAAGGCGAGGTGGTTACGGCGGCAATAAGCCCGCGCGGCCCAGCCGATCGGGCCTTCGGTCGCGATGTGCAGGGCTTCCGGCGCCGCCTTCTCGATCCGCCGCGTGATCTCCTTACCCGTAGGCAGCGCGATGCGCAGGCCCGGATAGGTCGGCAGCGGCCATGACGAAAAGCCGTCTGGCGTCAGGAAGTCGATCTCGACGTCGAGGGCCTTGGCGGCAGCGGCCAGCGAGGTCAGTGTCCGGACTACACCGTTGACCTGCGGATGCCAGGCGTCAGTCGCGATTAATACCCGCATGGGGAAATCCCGAGAGTTTGATGATTCTCGGCTTAGGACCATCAACCACGGATATTTCAGGCGTGTGACGTCACATAAATGTCGGCCCGCTGTTTTGTTCGTTAACGGGCTGGCGGGGCCACGAAACTGTCATGAAACAATCCTTGCCGCGACGAAACCGTTTTCGGTTTTCCGCGCAAACGTCCCGAAACTTTTTGCCGTTAGTGATTGAGGCAACGGAGCACCGAAACGGTGCCGGGGTGACCTAGAAACACCGCGCAAACAGGGGCGACCAATGTTCAATCTGGACACGTTCAAGACGTATTCGCGCGCCGTTGCCATCGGCGCAGTGGCGATCTCCGCAATCGCGTTCGCCGGCCCGGCCAGGGCTGCGCCCGTGCAGCTCTTCCCCTTCTTCCAGCCGCTGCCGCAGATGACCGCGCCGGTTCAGCCTTATCAGGCCACGCCCTACCAGGCCGCGCCGTCCGAGGGCCAGGACGCCGTCGAGACGCCGGCGCGCTTCCGCCGCCAGACCGTGAGCTATGCGACGCGCGAGGCGCCGGGCACGATCATCATCGATACGCCCAACACCTATCTCTATTACGTGCTCGGCAACGGCCAGGCCATCCGCTACGGCATCGGCGTCGGCCGCGACGGCTTCACCTGGTCCGGCACGCAGTCGGTGACCAAGAAGGCCGAGTGGCCGGATTGGACCCCGCCGCCGGAGATGATCCAGCGCCAGCCCTATCTGCCGCGCCAGATGGCCGGCGGCCCCGGCAACCCGCTCGGCGCCCGCGCCATGTATCTCGGCGGCACCGTCTACCGCATCCACGGCACCAACGCCCCCGACACGATCGGCAAGCGCGTCTCCTCCGGCTGCATTCGCCTGACCAATGAGGACGTCTCCGACCTCTACTCCCGCGTCAACGTTGGCACCAAGGTGATCGTACTGCCGATGAGCGAACGGAGAGCGGATCTCGGCGCAGCGACGCGGTAAGCCCGCGAACAGTATTGAGATTTGGACGGCCCCGGCGATGCTGGGGCCATTTTTGTTTGGGGCAACATCCTTAACACTGCAGATGCAAAGTATCACTCTCTGTGATAGGTTCTAGGGCATGGTCAGTCGTAAAAAATCACCCGCCAATGCGAGCGGAACCTCCGCCAAGCTCGTCGTTGGCAGAGAGCGCTTCGCCAAGATCAGCGCCGTTGAAGGTATCGTCCCTTCGGCGGCGATGAAGGCGCGAGTTGCCCGGTTTGATCAACAGGGGCTATCGGCCGCCGAGCGTCGGCGCGAGATCGTCAAAGCCCACAAGAAGGGCTAACCAGTCCTCATGTATGACGCCGTTGAAGACCCGTATTGTTATCCGGTTGTTATCCGGGCACGACGGTCCTCAAGAACAAACTGCATTTGAAGGACCAAGCCGGGCTTGATTCCTTCGAGGCGGAAATTACAGCGCAGCGTGCGGAGGAGGCTCTGCCGGCCGGACGGTTAACGTATTCCCACTATCGCGCCATCCACCGACACCTATTCCAGGATGTCTATGACTGGGCCGGCAAAATCCGCACCGTCCGAATTTCGAAGGGTGGCAGCATGTTCTGCTTCCCCGAGAGCATCCATCGGGAGATGTCGAAACTGTTTCGTGCTCTCGCGGGCAAGAAACATTTCCGGGATACGACGACGGCCGAATTTGCGGCAAGCGCGGCTCATTTCCTTGCCGAGCTCAATGCGATCCACCCGTTCCGCGAAGGCAACGGACGCACACAACTCACGTTCCTGGTTCTTCTGGCCGAGACCGCCAGCCATCCGCTCGCAATGGAGCGCCTCGATCCTGACAAGGTCATGCAAGCCATGATCGAGAGCTTTGATGGTAGCGAAGATATGTTGGCTCGTGCCCTGCGTGATCTCCTCTCTGCGTCGCATCGGGTATCACCATGATCAGACTGCTCACGTCCGCCGATGCCGCGCTCTATCGCCCTGTCAGGCTGGAAGCCCTTGCCGCGCACCCCACGGCCTTTTCCAGCGCATTCGCGCGCGAGCAGGAACAGCCGCTTGCCTGGTTCGAGGAGCGCCTCTTGACGTCGGATGTTTTCGGCGCCTTCATCGCGCAGGAGCTGGTGGGCGTTGCGGGCTTCCGCCGGCAGGAAGGCGCCAAGACCGAGCACAAGGCCGTTCTCTGGGGCATGTATGTGCGCCCCGATGCACGCAAGTTCGGCGTGGGCCGACGCCTCGTCGACGCGGTCGTGGCACATGGGGCGAAGCATGTCGAACAGCTCCAGCTGGCCGTCGTCAGCGGGAATACGGCCGCTATCCGGCTCTACACCGCCGCCGGCTTTGTCGAATACGGTCGCGAGGTGAAAGCGCTGAAGCACGACGGTCGATACTTCGACGAGATCCTGATGGCTTTGTTCTTGAGCGAAAACTGCAAGTAACTACTGCCATCCGGTGCTCACCGGATGGCGCCTCCCCGACCCGGGATCAACCTCAGCCACGCCGCTGAATGAAACGCGCTCATCAGCAGATACATCGGCACCATCCCGCCGACGAGCGACCCGTGCCCGGCGGAGCAGAGCATGTCCATCGGGCCGCCCCCGAGAATGGCCGTCAGCACGGCCATGACCGCGAAGGTCGGCGTGGCCGCAAGACCCAGCCATCGGGCGAGGTGAGATGCGGCCACGGCCTCCCTGCCGTCACGGCTGGCGTTGGTGGCCGCACTGGCGGGACAGATCTCAGTCACGCGCCTGCCTCGCGGAGCGCCTTCTCTCCGGCGTCCGACACCTCGACCCATTTCTTGTCGGGTGCCGCGCCTTCCGTGTAGCTGTCGTGCCAGTTCCACCATTTGTAGGTCGGGGTCTGAGGATAACCCTCCGGCGAATCCTCCCAGACCTCCTGCCGGCCGAGCGGCGTGATGTCGAGGTAATTCCAGGTGCCGCCCATCTGCTCGTCGCCACGGCTCTTGATCATGTAGGTGCGGAAGATGCGGTCGCCGTCGCGGTAGAACACGTTGGTCCCGTGCCATTCGTCCACGCCGAAGTCGGCGTCGAAACTGTCGGTGATGGTAACCCAGGGCATCGCCCAGCCCATCCGCTTCTTGAGCCGCGCGATATCGCCCTGGGGCGCGCGCGAGGCGAAGACGAGGGTGGTGCCGCGGGCGTTCAGGTGGGCAACATGGGCGACCTGGTCGGCCACCATGGAGCAGCCCCGGCACGCATGATCAGGCCACCCGAACACGCCGGGCTCGAAGAAGGCCCGGTAGACGATCAGCTGCCGCCGGCCCTGGAACAGATCAGGCAAACTGACCTTGCCGCCTGGGCCATCGAACGCATAGGTTTTGTCTACGGCCATCCACGGCATTCGCCGGCGTTCAGCGGCGAGGGCGTCACGGGCGCGGGTCTGCGCCTTCTCCTTCACGAGCAGTTGCTGACGGGCTGCCTCCCAGTCTTGCGGCGACACCACCGGTGGTGTTTGCATGGCGGGCTCTCCGTTGTTCCGTCTGTTTTCAACTGATGTCATCATGGCTCTTGAAACCTCTTGGTTGAGCGGGAGTTCCGCACCGCGCTGTGACAGACGCGAATTCGCTCGCGCCTCGCCGCACATTGTCGGCCGTGCGCTATTTCTGGCACCGGACGACCGCACAGCGGGAGTAACAAGTGTGGCGGGATTTTCATGGAGTCGCTGATCACGGCCGCAGCGCGTGCGCTCGAAGCCGGCGATCCGCTCGGCGCCTTGAACCGCGTGGCATTACGCAATGATGCGCCCTCGCTCGCGCTTCGTGGTATCGCGATGGCGCAGCTTGGCGATCTCGCGAAGGCGAAGGCGCTGCTGCGGAGCGCCGCGCGCGCTTTCGGCCCGAGAGAGGCTGTGGCGCGCGCAAGGTGTGTGGTGGCCGAAGCCGAGATCGCGCTCGTCTCGCGCGACCTGAACTGGCCGGTGAAAACGCTCGCGGCCGCACGAGCGACGCTCGCGGCACACGGCGATCTCGCCAATGCCGCGCATGCGGGCCACATCGAGGCCCGGCGCCTCCTCCTCGTCGGGCGGCTCGACGAGGCCGAGCGTACGCTGGCCGAACTCGGCGCATCACCACTCCCGCCTGCATCTCGGGTCGCCCGCGAGCTCGTGGTCGCGGGCATCGCAATCAGGCGGCTCAGAACGAAGGATGCGCGCGCGGCGCTCGACCGCGCGGCCGACGCGGCGCGGTTAGCAGCGATTCCAGCGCTCACGGCCGAAGTCGAAAGCACGAACCTCGTCCTCGACACCCCCGCGGCACGCCTGATCGCGCGCGGCAAGGAGCATCCGCTGTTGCTTGGACAGGTCGAAGCGCTGGCGGCGTCCAAAGCGCTTGTCGTGGACACGTTCCATCACACCGTTCGCAAGGGAGGCATCGTCGTGTCGCTCGGAACCCGCCCGGTGCTGTTCGCGCTCGCCCGCCCCCTGGCGCAGGCGTGGCCCGCGGACGTCTCGCGAGAGGTGCTGATCGCCGGAGCGTTTCGGGCCAGGCACGCCGATGAATCGCATCGTGCCCGGTTGCGGGTCGAAATCGGACGGCTCCGCACAAAACTCAAGCCGCTCGCCGATGTGAGCGCGACGAAGCAGGGCTTCGCGCTGGCACCGCGCAAGACGCGACAGGTTCTCGTGCTGGCACGGCCGGTCGAGGAGAAGCACGCCGCCATGCTCGCCTTCCTCTCCGATGGCGAACCCTGGTCGAGCTCGGCGCTCGCGCTGGCGCTCGGAACGAGCGCGCGAACAGTGCAGCGGGCTCTCGACGAGCTGGCGCGCTTGAACAAGGTGCAGTCGTTCGGACACGGGCGGGCGCGGCGCTGGATCACCCCGCCTGTCCCGGGTTTCCCGACAGGCTTGTTACTCCCCGGGCCCCTCCTGAAGACGTAAGGTAGATCATCTCACAGGGATCAAGCACATGAAGCGTTCGGCTGCCGAGATCGTCAGGGAGTACGGGCCTTTCGCGGGCGTCGAGGCCGTGCATGGCGTCACCTATGACGGCACCCATGTCTGGTTCGCATCCGGCGACAAATTGAATGCGGTCGATCCGGCCAGCGGCAAGATCGCCCGCTCGATCGATGTCGCCGCGCATGCGGGAACGGCGTTCGACGGCCGGCATTTGTTCCAGATCGCCGAGGACCGCATTCAGAAGATCGACGCGGCGACGGGCAAGGTGCTCGCCACCATCCCCGCGCCCGGCGGCGGTGGCGATTCCGGGCTTGCCTGGGCCGAGGGTTCGCTCTGGGTCGGCCAATATCGTGAGCGCAAGATCCATCAGGTCGATCCGGAGACCGGGATTGTTCTTCGCACCATCGAAAGCAAGCGCTTCGTGACCGGCGTCACCTGGGTCGACGGCGAGCTCTGGCATGGCACCTGGGAAGGCGAGGAAAGCGATGTGCGGCGGATCGATCCCGAAACCGGAAAGGTGCTTGAGCAGCTCGACCTGCCTGCCGGGACGATGGTCTCGGGACTGGAGTCCGATGGCGCCGATCGCTTCTTTTGCGGCGGCGGCGATCGCGGCAATGTGAGAGCGGTCCGCCGTCCCAGGGGCACTGCCCCCCGATGACGGTCTGAATACACCGCAACGGCGCGGTCGCAGCCGTTAACCCATTCGCCCCAATTCCACCCCACCGATGCGCTCTAGCGCCCTCCTCTGTCGCCCTGTAAAATCCATCCCGGGCGGCCTGGGGGATAAATGCGTCTGACGTTGAACTTGAAGACTGTCCTGATCGCCGTTGCGGTGCTCGCGGCGTCGTTTTTCATCAGCCTGAAGGTGATGGACCGGCTGTCGCCACGCGCGACCAATTCGGCGCCGGCGGTTGCGCAACTGCCGCCGCTGCCGCCGGTCGCGAAGAGCTCGATCGTGGTTGCGCCGGTGGCGATCGCGCTGTCGGCGATCCGGGACCAGGCCGAGAAGGCTTCACCGCACAATTTCGCCGGCAAGGCCGACAATCCGATCTCGCAGATCCTGCAAAACGCCGATATCGGCTGGATTGCTGCCCGCGGACCGATGTCGGCCACCGGCGACAAGGACGTTCTGACGCTATCGACGCCGCTCACCGGCAAGCTCAACGTGACGGGGTCGCTATCGTCGAAAGCCACCGGCGCGCTCGGCGAGGCCTTGGGCAGCGTGCTCGGCGGCAATGCCGCCAAACAAATTGGCGCGGTCAACATCAAGAACCTGAATGCCAGCGCCGAGATCAAGGGCAATGTCGTCGTCACCTCGCGCCCGAAGCTCGCGGCCAACTGGCATCTCGAGCCCAATCTCGGCGCCCAGGTCAATCTCGGCGACACCAACCTTTCGGTCGCCGGTGCCAAGGTCAACGTGCCGGCACAGGTGAAACCGCTGATCGACAAGAACGTCGGCGAGCAGATCAACACCGTTTCCGAGCGCATCCGCAACGATCCTTCGCTGCGCGAGAATGCGAAGGTGCAATGGGCCAAGGCCTGCCGCTCGATCCCGCTGCAAGGCTCGGGCTCCTCCGCTGCGCTGCCGCCGCTCTGGCTCGAGATGAAGCCGACCCGCGCCATCGCGGCGCAGCCGCGCGTCGACGCGCAGAACGTGACGCTGCTGCTTGGCCTCGAGCTCGAGACGCGCGTGACCTCGACGTCGACCAAGCCGGATTGTCCGTTCCCCGACAAGATCTCGATCGTGCCGCCGACCGGCACCGGTGTGAACATCGGTGTTCCCATCGACGTGCCCTTCACCGAGATCAACAAGCTGATCGCAGCGCAGATGGTCGGCCACACGTATCCCGAGGACGGCTCCGGCCCGGTCGACGTCACCGTAAAGAGCGTCAACGTGGTCCCGTCGGGCGAGCGGCTGCTGGTCTCGCTGCTGGTGCGCGCCAAGGAGAAGAAGAGCTGGCTCGGCCTCGGCGCCGAGGCGACGGTGCACATCTGGGGCCGGCCGATGCTCGACCAGGCACAGCAGACGCTGCGGCTCGCCGACATCCAGCTCGCGGTGGAATCCGAGGCTGCCTTCGGCCTGCTGGGGGCGGCCGCACGCGCGGTGGTGCCGCAGATGCAGCAGGCGCTGGTACAGAAGGCGACACTCGATCTGAAGCCGATCGCCGCCAACGCGCGCGAGAAGATCGCGGCCGTGATCGCCGATTACCAGAAGAACGAGGACGGCCTCAAGGTCGAGGCCAATATCAGCAGCCTGACCTTGGCCGACATCGCCTTCGACTCCAAGACGCTGCGCGTGGTCGCGGAAGCCGGCGGCACGCTGAACGTGACTGTGACGAAGCTGTCGGGGATGTAGCGCGCCTTCACTCACCGGGCGCGTCGCTTGCGCCGCTGGCATTCTCGTCGGAGGATGCTAAGCTGTTCCTCGCAACCTCGGACGAGGTGCTGACGGCGCTGTAGGGGACAACGCGAGGACGACATGGAAGCCGGCATGGTCACGCCCGCGCCGACGCTGGTGCGCTTTTCCGGCATTCAGAAGACCTACGATGGCGAGCACCTCGTGGTGAAGAACCTCGACCTCGAAATCAGGAAGGGCGAGTTCGTCACCCTGCTCGGCCCGTCGGGCTCGGGCAAGACGACCACGCTGATGATGCTGGCAGGCTTCGAGGTTCCAACCCAGGGCGAGATCTATCTCGCTGACCGGCCGATCAAGAACGTGCCGCCCCACAAGCGCGACATCGGCATGGTGTTCCAGAACTATGCCTTGTTTCCGCACCTGACAATCGCGGAGAACATCGCCTTCCCGCTATCCGTTCGCAAGACGAACAAGGCAGAAGCGCAGGAGCGCGTAAGGGCGGCCTTGCGCATGATCAAGATGGAAACCCTGGCGCACCGGCGGCCCGGGCAGCTGTCCGGCGGTCAGCAGCAGCGCGTGGCGCTGGCCCGCGCGCTGGTTTTCAATCCGCAACTCGTGCTGATGGACGAGCCCCTGGGCGCCCTGGACAAGCGCCTGCGCGAGCAGATGCAACTGGAGATCAAGCAACTGCACGACACGATGGGCATCACCGTCGTCTACGTCACCCACGATCAGAGTGAAGCGCTCACCATGTCGGACCGCATCGCCGTGTTCAACGACGGCATCGTGCAGCAGATCGACAGGCCCGACGCGCTGTATGAGCATCCGGTGAACAGCTTCGTCGCTCACTTCATCGGCGAGAACAATGTGCTGGCCGGCACCGTCGAGACGATCGAAAGGGAATTTTGCCGCGTCGCGCTGGCTGGTGGCGGCGCCGTGACCGCACGGGCGGTCAATGTATCAGGCGCGGGCGCATCGACCTCCCTGTCGGTGCGGCCGGAGCGGATCGCGATTATCCTGGATGACACCTCCAGCGAGGGACCGAACCGACTGCCGGCCAAGGTGCAGAACACCATCTATCTCGGCGACCACGCGCTGGCCGTCCTCGACGTCGCCGGCAACGGGGAGTTCATGGTCAAGCTTCAGCCCGGGGCGCATGACAGCCTGCGACATGGTGAAAGTGTGTCCATCACCTTCCGCCCCGAGGACTGCCTGGCCCTCGATCCCGTCTGATCCGGACCGGCATCGATCATTCTCAACGCAACGCAGATGAAGAAGGAACAAAGACCATGCTGAAGCGCAAGATTGGCAAGATTGCTCTGGGTTTCGCCGCGGCGTTCGGCGCTAGCGTTGCGCTGGCCACGGTCGCGCAGGCGCGTGACCTCACCGTCGTATCGTGGGGCGGCGCGTATCAGGATGCCCAGAAGAAGGTCTATTTCGAGCCGTTCAAGAAGGCAGCTGGGGTCCCGATGAACGACGAGTCCTGGGACGGCGGCGTCGGCGTGTTGCGCGCCAAGGTGCAGGGTGGTGCTGCCACCTGGGACGTCGTCCAGGTCGAGAGCGACGAGCTGGCGGTCGGCTGCGAGGAAGGGCTGTTCGAGAAGCTGGATTATTCCAAAATCGGCGGCGAGGCCGCCTATATCCCGCCGTCAGTTAATCCCTGCGGCGTCGGCGCCATCCTCTACGATTTCGTTCTCGGCTACGACAGGGACAAGCTGAAGGACGCTCCTGCGGGCTGGGCCGACTTCTTCGACACCAGGAAGATTCCTGGCAAGCGCGGCCTGCGTCAGGGCCCGAAGACCACGCTGGAGATCGCCCTCATGGCCGACGGCGTCGCACCGAAGGACGTCTACAAGGTGCTGGCGACCGACGAAGGCGTCGATCGCGCGTTCAAGAAGCTGGACACCATCAAGGGCGACATCGTCTGGTGGAAGGCCGGCGCCCAGCCGCCGCAATTGCTCGCTTCGGGCGAGGTGGCAATGACCTCGGTCTACAATGGCCGCATCGACACCGCGAACAAGAACGAGAAGAAGAATTTTGGCATGGTATGGGACGGAGCGCTCTTCACCCTCGACAGTTGGGTCATCCTGAAGGGTAGCCCGAACAAGGACGCGGCCTACAAGTTCCTGGACTTCGCAGGCAAAGCGGAGAACCAGTCCAGGCTGTCGGAGAACATTGCCTATGGCACCTCGAACAAGGACGCAGCCGCCAAGCTGCAACCCGCCGTTCTGAAGGACCTGCCGACAGCGCCTGACAACATCAAGAACGCGGTCGAGATCAACGTTGCCTTCTGGCTCGAGAACATCGACCGTCTGACCGAGCGCTTCAACAAATGGGCCGCGAAATAGCGCCCCCACAAGGCTCGACCAATGACGGATGCGCTCTTGACTGGCGCCGATGCGTCGACCGAGGTGCCGCTCAAGCGCCGATTGAGGCGTGCGGAGCGGACACGCCAGGTCAAGGCATTGGCGCTGGTGCTGCCGCTTCTCGTCTTCCTGCTCTTCACCTTCGCAGGCCCGATCGCCGGCATGCTGTGGCGCTCGGTCGATGACCGGGAGGTGCGTCAGGCTCTGCCGCAAACAATAGCTGCTCTCGCCAATTGGGACGGCAAGGACCTCCCGGACGAAAAGGTCTACGCGGCGCTGGCAACCGACATCCTGGCGGCCCGCGCCTCCGGCACCGTGGCCATCGCGGCGAAGCGGCTCAACTACGCACTGAACGGCTTCCGCACCATCCTGACCAGCACTGCACGCAATCTGAAGGCGGTGCCGGAGGCCGGCACGGCCAAGGAGGCGCTGGGCAAGATCAACCCGGCCTGGCGCGAACGCACCACCTGGACGACGATCAAGAACGCCAGTGGCCCAGTGACCGGCTTCTACCTTCTGGCGGCGCTCGACCTGACGCGGAACGTGGACGGCGCGATCGTCGCAGCCCCGCCGGATCAGGCCATCTACCGCGACGTATTCGTCCGTACCTTCATCATCAGCCTCGGCGTCACGGCACTCTGCCTGATCCTTGGCTTCCCGGTCGCTTACCTGCTGGCGACGCTGCCGCCGGGCCGGTCGAACCTGCTGATGATCTTCGTGCTGCTGCCATTCTGGACTTCGCTTCTGGTCCGCACCTGCGCCTGGATCGTCTTGTTGCAGAGCAAAGGCGTCGTGAACGACAGCCTGCAATGGCTTGGCATCATCGACGAGCCGTTGCGCCTGATCTACAATCGCTTCGGTGTCTGCGTGGCCATGACCCACGTTCTCTTGCCGTTCATGATCCTGCCGCTGTACAGCAGCATGAAGGCGATCTCGCCTGCCTACATGCGTGCCGCCGCCTCGCTCGGAGCGCCACCGGTCACCGCCTTCCTGCGGATCTACCTGCCTCAAACGCTGCCCGGCATCGGCGCGGGAAGCCTGCTCGTCTTCATCCTCGCGCTCGGCTACTACATCACGCCGGCACTCGTCGGGGGCGCCGCCGACCAGATGATCAGCTACTTCATCGCGCTCTACACGACCGAGACGGCGAACTGGGGCCTTGCTTCGGCGTTGGGTGCGGTGCTGCTGCTGGCCACTGTTCTGCTCGCTCTCGTCTACGGCAAGCTGGTGCAGGGACAGCAGGTCACGGGAGGAATGAAGAATTGAGCGATAATGCCTCCCTCCGCACGCCCGGCCAGCGCATCGCGTGGACCGCGACCATCGTCATCTCCACGCTGGTGTTCATTTTCCTGATCGCGCCAATCCTTGCGATCATGCCGCTGTCCTTCAGCTCGGGCTCCTACCTGACCTATCCGCTGCCAGGCCTCTCCTTGCGCTGGTACGACGACTTCATCAATTCGCCGCGCTGGATGAATTCGCTGAAGAACAGCATGATCATCGGCGTCGCCTCGACCGTGCTGTCGATGGTTCTCGGCACGCTGGCCGCACTGGGGCTGGCGCAGTGGAAGAGCCGGTTCAAACCGCTCGTGCTGGCTTTCGTGCTGTCGCCGGTCGTCGTGCCCGGTGTCATCACCGCGGTCGGTCTGTATTTTTTCTTCGCGCCGATCGGTCTGACCGGCAGCTATCTCGGCTTGATCCTGGCCCACACCGCGCTGGCGACGCCCTTTGTGGTGATCACGGTCGGCGCGACGCTGCAAAGCTTCGACACCAATTTGGCACGCGCCGCCGCGTCACTCGGCGCCTCGCCGACTGAGGCGTTCCGCCGCGTGATCCTGCCGCTGATCCTGCCCGGCCTGGCGTCGGGCGCGCTGTTCGCCTTCGCGACAAGCTTCGACGAGGTGGTGATCGTGCTGTTCATGGCAGGTCCCGAACAGCGCACGCTGCCGCGCGAGATGTTCAGCGGCATCCGCGAGAACATCAGCCCGACCATCACGGCCGCGGCGGTGATTTTGACGACGGTATCGGTCATCCTCCTCGCCACCCTGGAAGGCTTGCGCCGACGCAACGAACGGCTCAAGGGCAGCGCCTGACCGGCGGCGTCGCGAAGCGATCGACGCTTCAAGAGTTCCCTCTACGCCCGCTCAGCCACCGCCCTTTTGCATTTGCGGCGCTCGTGGCTTTGCGGGCGGCATCGATTGCGGCTAGAACGAGCCTGCAACAACGCCCAAACAACAATTCACAGGGAGAACAACAATATGCAAAAACTCATTGCCGCCGTCGCGGCCAGCTTCGCCATCGCCGCGACCTGCGGCACGGCGCAGGCGCAGATTTCCGACGACGTCGTCAAGATCGGCGTGCTCACGGACATGTCGAGCCTTTATGCGGATGCGACCGGCAAGGGCTCGCTTGCCGCGGTGGAGATGGCGGTCGCAGATTATGGCGCCAAGGTCGCCGGCAAGCCCGTTCAGGTCGTCGCCGCCGACCACCAGAACAAGCCCGATGTCGGCGTCAACATCGCCCGCAACTGGTACGACAACGACAAGGTCGACGCCATCTTCGACGTACCCACCTCCTCGGTGGCACTGCCGATCTCGGCGCTGACGCGCGAGAAGAACAAGATTAACATCAATTCCGGCGGCGGCTCCTCCGACATCACCGGCGTCGCCTGCTCGCCCAACACGGTGCACTGGACCTACGACACCTATGCGCTGTCGAACGTCGCCGGCAGGGCGATGGTCAAGCGCGGTGAGGACACCTGGTTCTTCGTCACCGCCGACTACGCCTTCGGCATGGCGCTCGAGCGCGACGCCGCCAACGTGGTGAAGGAGAGCGGCGGCAAGGTGCTCGGCGACGTCCGCCACCCGCTCAACTCGTCGGACTTCTCCTCCTACCTGCTCCAGGCACAAGCCTCGAAGGCCAAAGTGGTCGCGCTGGCGAACGCCGGCGGTGACACCACCAACGCCCTGAAGCAGGCGGCCGAATTCGGCCTGGTGCAGGGCGGCCAGAAGATGATCGCGCTCTTGCAGGAGATCACCGACACGCACTCGCTCGGCATCAAGGCGACGCAAGGCCTGATCGTCACCGACGCGTTCTACTGGGACATGAACGACGAGACCCGCGCCTTCTCAAAGCGCTTCAACGAGAAGGTCGGGCACATGCCGACCATGATCCAGGCCGGCCTCTATTCGGCGACCATGCACTATCTGAAGGCGATCGACGCCATCAAGACCGACGAGGCGCCGAAAGTAATGGAGCAGATGCGCGCCACGCCGATCAACGACTTCTTCGCCAAGAACGGCAAGATCCGCATCGATGGCCGCATGGTCCACGACATGTATCTGTTCGAGGTGAAGAAGCCCGAGGAATCCAAGGGCGAATGGGATCTCTACAAACTGATCGCCACCGTGCCCGGCGAAGAGGCATTCCGTCCGCTCGACAAGGGCGGCTGTCCGCTGGTGACGCACTGAGCGCAACCCGCGCCGCCATGGCGCCTGCCCGGGCTACCCATTCCTCATCCTGAGGAGCTTGCGAAGCAAGCGTCTCGAAGGATGAAGGCCCGGCTGGTGGCCTCGCCCTTCGAGACGCGCGCGAAGAGCGCGCTGCTCAGGGTGAGCGTCAACATATCTCGATGACGAAGACACGACAGCGCGCCCGGTGAGAACCGGGCGCGCTTCGTTTGGGCGGTCAAGCGAGCCGCATTACTCCGAGTACTTGAACTCGGGCATGTTCTTCAGTTCGTCCTTGGACGCGTTGAACACGGCGTGGTCCGGATACCACTTCGAGGACGACGAGGCGGTCGTGGTCGTCGTGGCGGGCTTGTCCATGCCGGTCGCAGCACCGGTCGTCGTGCTCGCCGCGGGCTTGGCACCCGGGTTCGCGCCGGTGCCGGTGCCGGTGTAGGCCACGGCCTCGTTGACGAACTTCAGCTTCTCATACGGCACGGCGACCAGATGCTCGCCCATGCCGAGGAAGCCGCCGACGCCGACCACGGCGATCTTCACGTTGCCGCTCTTGTCCATCAAGAGATCATTGATCGAACCGATGTTCTCGTTGGCGTCGTTGTAGATCTTCAACCCCGCCATTTTCGATGCGCGCCACTCGCCCGAGGCGGTTGTGGTGGTCGTCGTCGCGGCAGCCGCGGGCGGCGCCTTGTCGGTGGTGGCGGTCGGCGATTGCGCAAACGCAACAGTCGCAAGCAGCGCGGTGCCGGCAAGGCCGGTCGCGATCGATTTCATCAACATGTTGTCCTCTCCTTCAGAAAACTCGTATGGAGAGAACAGCGACGATCAATTGCAGTTCCTGAACTGCGGCAATTTCGTCGCGCGATGGCCGCGTTGCATTGCGATGAAAGTTCCTAAGTCACTTGGGAACGTTGTCACGCAGGAACGTTCGGGATGCGCGGTTCCCGGCCGACGATCATGCGCCCTGGGTGAAGCACAATCGCGGCGAGGAACGCGCCAACCCGCGTCGCACAGGTTAGCTCTGGTAGTCGATCAGAAGCGCAGAGAAATCCGAGCTGCTCGACGAGTTCGTCGTGCTGCCATTGGCACCGTAAGACGAGCTCGACGACGAGGACTGCGACTGCTGGAGCGCCTGGAGGAACTGCTCGAGGATCTTGGCCGTGCTGGAGTCGGTCGAGCTGCTGCTCGTCGAATCCGTGGACGACGACGAATCCGAAGAAGAGCTGTCGTCCGGCGGCGGACCGGGCGGCGGGCCACCTGCACCACCGGGACCGCCGGTGCCGCCGGGACCGTTGGCGAAGGCGGACTGAAACACGCCCTTCAGCTCCGTGGCCTGGTCGGAGGTCAGCGTCCCGTTCGAGACCTCGTTGGAGATGAGATCGTCGATCTTCGACTTGATGTCGTCCTTCGAGGGCTTGGTGCCGCTCGACTGATCGCTGGACCGGCTCTGCTGGAGCGCCGTATCGATGTCGGTCAGGGCCGTCGAGAGCGCGGACTGGTCCGAGGAGGAGACCGTCCCGTCAGAAACTTCAGATTGCAATTCCTGCTGCAATCGCTGAAGCGGCGACTGGTAGTTGCCGGCGGAGGCCGCCGAAATCGAAGTCATGATGGCTCCGTGGGTTTGCGGGGTTTCGTAGCTGACCACGCCACGGTATGGTTAACGCTCTTAACGGGACCTTGCCATTCCACTGCCCGGTCGTTGCCAGGTGTTGCGAAAAGACGTTCAGAAACGATCTGAAACAAAAATCTTCGCCTTTTGGCCCGAATCTTGGACAAACAAAGCTCATGGCCATTTCCTCTCCCAACATCCTGGTCGTCGAGGACGACCGCGAAACCCGGACGTTGATTGCGAAGTACCTGCGCAACAACGCCTGCAACGTCACCGCCGTGAGCGATGGCCGCGAGATGTCGCGCGCCATGGCCGATCACCGCGTTGATCTCATCATCCTCGACGTCATGCTGCCCGGCGAGGACGGCTTGAGCCTGTGCCGCAAGGTGCGCTCGGAGGCCCAGACGCCGATCATCATGTTGACCGCGCGCGGCGAGGACGTCGACCGCATCGTTGGCCTCGAGATGGGCGCGGATGATTATCTGCCGAAGCCGTTCAACCCGCGCGAGTTGCTCGCCCGCATCAACGCGGTGCTGCGCCGCCAGGCGTCGGCGCAGGCGGCAAGCTCGATCGAGGGCGCCAGCACGCTCGCCTTCGAGGGCTGGCGCATCGATTTGCGCCTGCGCGAGCTGCGCAATCCGGAAGGCGCGCGCGTCGCGGTGACCAGCGCCGAGTTCGACCTGCTCAGGACGTTCTGCGAGCGGCCCGGCCGCGTGCTGTCGCGCGACAGCCTGCTCGACCTGACGCAGGGCCGCAACACCGGCTCGTTCGAGCGCTCCATCGACGTGCTGGTCAGCCGCATCCGCCGCAAGATCGAGCCCAATCCGCACGATCCGACCCTCATCAAGACGGTGCGCTCCGGTGGCTATTTGTTCACCCCCAGAACGGAAGCGGTCACGGCGCCCCTGAGCAACTGACGGAACGGCCATCATGACGCCGTTCCGCTTCTTCCACCTCAAGAGCATCGGCGGGCAGATCGCCGCGCTGGTGGTGGCCTCGCTCGTCGCGCTGCATCTGATCCTCACCGTGAGCTTCCTGATCAACCGGCCGGATCGCGCTGACCCGCCGCCCGATAGCGCGCATCAGCTTGCGGACGCCGCGCTGCTGCTCAACGGCGCCGCGGACAGCGAGCGGCCGCGGATCCTTGCCGACATCGTGCGCGCGTTCCCGAAGGCGAAGATCGAGCTGGTCGCGCCGGGGACGGCCACCGTCAGCGACGACAGCGAAGGCCAGCATGCGCACTATGTGCGCCGGCATCTCGGTCGTCAGTACAAGGTTCTCCCGCTCGCGCCGGACTACGGCGTGCACCGCGTCGCGGTCGAACTGCCCGACGGCACCATGATCGCGGGCCGCGTCGAGCAGCCGGCCTATCCGCCGCGGTTCTGGGGCGGCCCGTGGATCATGACGCTGCTGTTTGCGCTGATCAGCGTCTCGATGCTCGGCCTGTGGGCGGCCTACGCGCTGGCCGCGCCGCTGTCCTCCTTCGCCAAAGCCGCCGAGAATTTCAGCCTCGACGGAGCGGCCGACCCCCTGCCCGAACGCGGCCCTGAGGAGATCCGCTCGGTCGCCCGCGCGCTCAACCGCATGCACGAGCGGATCGCGCGGCTGATGTCGGACCGCACCAGGATGCTGGCGGCGATCAGCCACGATCTGCGCACCCCGATCACGCGGCTGCGCTTGCGCGCCGAGTTCATCGAGGACGAGGGCAATCGCAAGCGCATGCTGATCGATCTCGACCAGATGCGCTCGATGCTGGAATCCGTGCTGTCGCTGCTGCGCAACGACCGCAAGATCGAGGCGGTGACGCTGGTCGACATCGCGAGCACGCTGCAAGTCATCGCCGACCAGTTCGGCGACATGGGCCACGTCGTGCACTACGACGGCCCCGCGTCCGCAACCGCCGCCGCGCGGCCCGACGATTTGCATCGCGGCGTCACCAACCTGGTCGAGAATGCGGTGCGCTTCGGCGCCGAAGTCACGATCCGCCTCGACGTCGCCGGCACGAAACTCGTCATCGACGTCGAGGACGACGGCCCCGGCATCTCGGATGCGCGCAAGCAGGAGATGCTGGAGCCGTTCGTGCGCGGCGACGACGCGCGCACCATGGACGAGTCCACGGGCTTCGGCCTCGGCCTGTCGATCGCGCGCGCGATCGCGCTCGCCCATGGCGGCGATCTTTCGCTGCACGACCGCGAGCCGCACGGGCTGATCGTGCGGATGCAATTGCCGGCGTGGCAGCAGCCGCGTATCGCGGCGTAGGTACTAGCTTCACCTCTCCCCCAGCGGACCCCCAGCGGGGAGAGGTGAAAGAAATCGCGATGTAACCAGCGCCTTAAGCGGCGAGCGGCGGGTGCGCGACGGCCACCTCGTCGAAGATCGCCACCGCCTCGAAACGATAACCGCAGGCGCGGCAATTCCAGAGATATGAGATGCGCCCCTCGCCCGGCTCGATCCAGTCGGGCTTTGCGATCGGCGTGCCGCATTGGGCACAGGGATTCTGTCTGGGGATGTCGCCGGTGTGTGCTTTTGCCGTGTTTGTCATAGCACCTCTCCCGATTTGCAAGCCGCTTCATACTCGCTTTCGCGCCCGCGCGCGAATAGACAGGCGTGCTGCCGCGAGCGGGTTCTCGACCTGAGGGGAACTCCTGCGCCGGCGTTGAGCCATCACGACGGCTCTGCGCCGCAAAATCGCTAACGGCGGCGTTTGGTCACATCATCGCCGCGTTCGGGAGTCGTAACGGACCGGGCGCAGGTCACTCAGGAATCCGGGGATATCTGATGAAAATTTTACGCGTTGCCGCGTTCGTCGCGGCCAGACTGGTGTCGCCGCAGGCCGCATTCGCGGGCGAGGCCGACTACGCCGAGATGGTCGCGGCCCATGCGCGCGCCAATGGCGTGCCGGAAGCGCTGGTGCATCGCGTCATCATGCGCGAGAGCCGCTATCAGCCGCAACTGATCGGCCATGGCGGCACCATCGGCCTGATGCAGATCAAGCTCGCGACCGCCCGCGGGCTCGGCTACACCGGCGATGCCGCGGGCCTGCGCGATCCCGACACCAATCTCACCTATGCGGTCAAATACCTCGCCGGCGCCTATCACGCCGCCAATGGCGACCACGCTCGAGCCATTCATTATTATGCAGGCGGCTATTACTACGCCGCAAAGCGGCAGCGCCAGGAGCCCGTACAGCAGGCCAGCGCCGAAACCTGGTTGGAGCCGAACGGCAATCCGCAGCCGATGTTCAGCGCCCCGCCGCACCGGAAGCTGGCGCAGCGTGTCCGTAGCGCGCGGGCGCAGGCCTTGAAGTAACTCCCGTGTCCCGGACGCGCCGTAGCGTCCCCGGCGATGCGAAGCATCGTCCGGTACGCTGCTGCGCAGAGCCGGGACCCAGAACTCCCAACACAAATGGGCCCCGGTTCAGCAGCGCACCACGCCGCGAAGGGCGGCGCATTGCGCTGCATCCGGGGCACGAGAGCGTAGGGTTCCCACCAAGCGCGTTGACACAGGCCGTCACTGGCCTACATTAGAGCCGTTCCGAGGGGTGCTCCGAGGAGGAGCTGAGATACCGCTAAATGGGTCAGAAGGCCCAGGACCGCGGTGACCCTTTGAACCTGATCCGGGTCATGCCGGCGAAGGGACAGGGATGTTGCAGACGACCAAGCGACCGGATTCCCCGGTATCCATCATCGGTGCAGGCATTGCCGGAGCCTGGCAGGCGCTGTTGTTCGCGCAGGCCGGCCATTCCGTGACGCTCCACGAGCGCGGCGACGCCGCCATGACCTGTTCCACCAGCCATTGGGCCGGCGGCATGCTCGCACCTTATTGCGAGGCGGAAGTTTCCGAACCCATCATCTCCAGGCTCGGCCTGCGCTCGCTCGATATCTGGCGGCGCGAATTGCCGGACACCCCCTTTAACGGCTCGCTCGTCGTGGCGCATCCGCGCGAGCGCAACGATTTCGAGCGTTTTGCGCGGATGACCGAAGGCCACCGCCGGCTCGATGCGGCCAGCCTTGCCGGGCTCGAACCGTCGCTGGAGGGCCGCTTCCGCGACGCGCTGTTCTTCCCGACCGAGGGCCATGTCGAGCCGCGACGCGTGCTACCGAAACTGCACGAGCGCATCCGCGCCGCCGGCGGCACCATCAAGTTTGATAGCGACGTCACCGCCAAGGATCTCGACGGCATCGTCATCGATTGCCGCGGCCTCGCCGCACGTGGCGAGCAGCAAGAGCTGCGCGGCGTCAAGGGCGAGATGATCCTGATCGAGACCAGCGAGGTGCAGCTGGCGCGCCCGGTGCGGCTGATCCATCCGCGCTGGCCGCTCTACGTGATCCCGCGCGAAGACAACCAGTTCATGCTGGGTGCGACCTCGATCGAGGCCGAGGACACCGGCGTCAGCGTGCGCTCGGCGCTGGAGCTGCTGGGCGCGGCCTATGCCGTCCATCCCGCCTTCGGCGAGGCGCGCATCGTCGAGTTCGGCTCGGGCCTTCGCCCTGCCTACCCCGACAATCTGCCGCGGATCGCGGTGCGCGACCGCAACATCGCCGTCAACGGCCTCTACCGCCACGGCTTCCTGCTCGCGCCGGCGCTTGCCGAGCTGACGCTCGGCTATGTCGAGCGCGGCCAGATCGACAACGAGGTGATGCAATGCGCGTGATCGTTAACGGCGAGCAACGCGAGGTGAACTCGGCAAGCGTCGACGCGCTGCTCAGCGAGCTCGACTACGAAGGCACCCATTTCGCCATCGCCTTGAACTACGACGTGGTGCCGAAAAGCCGCTGGGCCGCGACCCACCTCAAGGCCGGCGACGAAATCGAGATCATCACGCCGCGGCAGGGAGGGTGAGGGTGATGCAGGCACGCTTTCTCCCCTCGTCGTCCCGGCGAAGGCCGGGACCCATAACCACGGGCCTTCATTGTGGCGAAAGGTCTTTGCCAGAGTGCCCCGAGAGAAATCACGCGGTATGGGTCCCGGCCTTCGCCGGGACGACGGCTATATCTGAGGAGACACCGCCATGGTGACCTTCTACGGCAAAACCTTCGCCTCCCGCCTGCTGATCGGCAGCGCGCTCTATCCGTCGCCTGCGATCATGCAAGGTGCGATCCGCGCCTCCGGCTCGAACATCGTCACGGTGTCACTGCGCCGCGAATCCGCCGGCGGCAAGACGGGTGACGCGTTCTGGAACCTGATCCGCGAGCTCGACGTCACCGTGCTGCCGAACACCGCCGGCTGCCGCAGCGTACGCGAGGCGGTGACCACGGCAAAACTCGCGCGCGAATTGTTCGGCACGTCCTGGATCAAGCTCGAAGTCATCGCCGACAACGACACGCTGCAGCCGGACGTCGTTGGCCTGGTCGAAGCCGCCGCCATCCTGATCAAGGACGGCTTTGCGGTGTTCCCCTATTGCACCGAGGATCTCTCGGTCGCGAACCGCCTGGTCGATGCCGGCTGTAAGGTGGTGATGCCGTGGGCCGCGCCCATCGGCAGCGCCAAGGGCATCACCAACCGCGATGCGCTGAAGCTGCTGCGCGAGCGCCTGCCGGATATCACGCTGGTGGTCGACGCCGGCATCGGCGCGCCGAGCCACGCGGCCGAGGCGCTCGAGCTCGGCTATGACGCCGTGCTGCTCAACACCGCCATCGCCAAAGCCGCCGATCCCGTCGCGATGGCCAACGCCTTCCGCCTCGGCATCGAGGCCGGCCGCACTGCTTACGAAGCCGGGCTGATGAACGCGCGCGACTTCGCCTCCCCTTCCACCCCTGTCGTTGGGACCCCGTTCTGGCATGCCGTATCCTGATCGATTCTACCCTGTCGTCGACAGCGTCGCCTGGGTCGAGCGCCTGACAAAACTCGGCGTCGGCACCATCCAGCTGCGCGCGAAAGACCTCAACGACGCCGACGCGCTCCAGATCGTCAGCGATGCGCTGGCGATCACGAACGGCACGCAGGCCAAGCTCGTGGTGAACGACTACTGGCGCGCGGCGATCGTCGCCGGCGCAAAGTATCTGCATCTCGGCCAGGAGGATCTTGCCGACGCGGATCTCAAGACCATCCGCGAGGCCGGCCTGTCGCTCGGCGTCTCCACCCACGACGACGCCGAGCTCGAAACCGCGCTCGCCGCCAAGCCCGACTACGTCGCGCTCGGCCCGATCTTCTTCACCACGCTGAAATCGATGCGCTTCGCCCCGCAGGGCATTCCCAAGATCACGGAATGGAAGAAACGCATCGGCGGCATCCCGCTGGTCGCGATCGGCGGCATCAAGTTCGAGCACGCCGCGGAGATCTTTGCCGCGGGCGCCGATTCCATCGCCGTCGTCAGCGACGTCACGCAAAATGCCGACCCTGATGCGCGGGTGCGGCAATGGCTCGGCCCAGCTACGGAGGCGGCGTGATGCGCATGCTCTCTCCACACCGTCATTGCGAGGAGCGCTTGCGACGAAGCAATCCAGACTGTCTCCGCAGAGAGATTCTGGATTGCTTCGCTGCGCTCGCAATGACGGAGCAAGACCTCACCGGCGTCGTTCCGGCCCACACACATACGAATTAAAGGAGGATCCCATGAACATCCGCTCCAACCCCGACAAGACCGTTCCCGCCGTCACCACCGGTCCGCTGCCGTCGTCGCGAAAGATCTTCGCCTCGCCCGATGCGGCGCCCGATTTGCGCGTGCCGCTGCGCGAGATCATCCTCTCCGAAGGCGCCGGCGAGCCGAACCTGCCGGTCTACGACACCTCCGGCCCCTACACCGATCCGTCCGTGACCATCGACGTCAACGCCGGTCTCGCGCGCGGCCGCAAGGCCTGGGTGCTGGAGCGCGGCGGCGTCGAGGAATATGCGGGACGGCAGATCAAGCCGGAGGACAATGGCAGCGTCTCCACCGACAAGGCCGCGCGCGCCTTCTCGGCCTATCACCAGCCGCTGCGCGGCCTCGACGGCCACAAGATCACGCAGCTCGAATTCGCCCGCGCCGGCATCATCACCAAGGAGATGATCTACGTCGCCGCGCGCGAAAATCTCGGCCGCAAGCAGCAGCTCGATCGCGCGGAAGCAGCGCTCGCCGACGGCGAAAGCTTTGGTGCGGAAGTCCCCGCCTTCATCACTCCGGAGTTCGTCCGCAGCGAGATCGCCCGCGGCCGCGCCATCATTCCCTGCAACATCAACCACAGTGAACTCGAGCCGATGATCATCGGCCGCAACTTCCTCACAAAAATCAACGCCAATATCGGCAACTCGGCGGTGACCTCGTCGGTCGAGGAAGAGGTCGAGAAGATGGTGTGGGCGATCCGCTGGGGCGCCGACACCGTGATGGACCTCTCCACCGGCCGCAACATCCACACCACCCGCGAATGGATTTTGCGCAACGCGCCGGTGCCGATCGGCACCGTTCCCATTTATCAGGCGCTGGAGAAGTGCAACGGCGATCCGGTGCAGCTGACCTGGGAGCTCTACAAGGACACGCTGATCGAGCAGTGCGAGCAGGGCGTCGACTATTTCACCATCCACGCCGGCGTGCGCCTGCAATACATCCACCTCACCGCCAACCGCGTTACCGGCATCGTCTCGCGCGGCGGCTCGATCATGGCGAAGTGGTGCCTGGCGCACCACAAGGAGAGTTTTCTCTACACCCACTTCGATGAAATTTGCGACTTGATGCGCAAATACGACGTCTCCTTCTCATTGGGCGATGGATTGCGTCCGGGCTCAATCGCCGACGCCAACGACCGCGCGCAGTTTGCCGAACTCGAGACACTCGGCGAATTGACAAAAATCGCGTGGGACAAGGGCTGCCAGGTCATGATCGAAGGCCCCGGCCACGTGCCGATGCACAAGATCAAGATCAACATGGACAAGCAGCTCAAGGAATGCGGCGAAGCGCCGTTCTACACGCTTGGACCGCTGACCACCGACATCGCGCCTGGCTACGACCACATCACCTCAGGCATCGGAGCTGCCATGATCGGCTGGTTCGGCTGCGCCATGCTCTGCTACGTCACGCCGAAGGAGCATCTTGGGCTACCCGACCGCAACGACGTCAAGGTCGGCGTCATCACCTACAAGATCGCCGCCCACGCCTCCGATCTCGCCAAGGGTCACCCGGCCGCCCAACTGCGCGACGACGCGCTCTCGCGCGCCCGTTTCGACTTCCGCTGGAGCGACCAGTTCAACCTCGGCCTCGATCCCGATACCGCCAAGAACTTCCACGACGAGACCCTGCCGAAGGAAGCCCACAAGGTCGCGCATTTCTGCTCGATGTGCGGCCCAAAATTCTGCTCGATGAAGATCACGCAGGACGTGCGGGATTATGCCGCGACGTTGAATGATCCGAACAGCGTCGGCATGTCGATGAGCGGGACCGCTGAGGACGGCATGAAGCAGATGAGCGCGAAGTTCAAGGAGATGGGGAGTAGCGTGTATCTCGATGCGGAGAAGGTGAAGGAGAGCAATCGGGTGTTGTGAAGGACGCAATTCCTGAATGTCACCGGAACAAAAATGGGCGGCGCTTCGACAATTGGCCAAGAAGCGCCGCCGCGACAGTATTGATGGCTACTGCCGGCTGAGCGATTTTCATGACGGATATTATGAATGCTATTTTGTCTCGCCCTGGACAAGGTCAGCACACAACGTTGGCGCAGACGTCATGCTGCTTGGACAAGATTGGTCGTCATCCGACAAACTAAAAAAGCCGCGAGTCTCCGAACAGAGAAAGTACGGCCAAAGCAGGGGCCTGCGTACAAATGTCAATTTATGCAGCCTGCTTCAGAACATGCGACTGGATTTTGGTGAGACGTACGCGACGAACCTCTTTCCTTTCATCAAGAAGGGTCCAATGAACGCGAGAATAAGAGACCGCGACATGGACTATTGTGCAAGGGAGTATGCCATTCCCCAAATTGAGATTATCTCGCCGAGAATTGTCGTCTGCCTCGGTAAGAGTGCGTACGAAGCAATTTGTCGATCACTGAACGAAGAGTGTCGCCTCTTCAAGCAGGCATTCCAGCCAGAGCATTGCATCAATCATCGTGGTATCGAGATCTACGGTCTTCCGCACCCAGGAAGCTGGGGTATCCGGAACGGAGGTGGAATAGAGGCCGTCCACAAAAAATGGTGGATTCTCGGAAATCGTCTCACTGAACTTCAAGCGCGTTGAGCAAATGCCTAACGGCATTCTTGACCGCCTCCCCGACCAACTCCTTCCCAACCTCCGCCTCGTCTTCGTCGGCACCGCCGCCAGCACGCGCTCGGCCGCACTCGGGCACTATTACGCCCATCCCGGCAACCGCTTCTGGCGCGCGATCCATGAGGCCGGCATCACGCCGCGGCGCTATCAGCCGGGCGAGTTCGCAAGCCTGCTCGAACTCGGGATCGGCTTCACCGATCTCTCCAAGTCCGGGGCCGGGATGGATCACCAGATCGAGGCTGAAACGATCGACGTGCCGGGGTTTAGGGCCAAGATCGAAAAGTATCGGCCGAGGACCATGGCGTTCACGAGCAAGAAGGCTGCGAGCCTGTTTTATGGCAGGCCGTCGAGCGCGATTTCACTTGGGCGGCAGAAAGCCGAAGGAGGTTTGCCGGACATATTCGTGCTCCCATCACCTTCCGGCGCTGCGTCCGGTCATTGGACGCTGGAGCCGTGGCGGGAGCTTGCGGCGTGGATCGGCTCGCAGACTGGATAACGGATAGCGCCGCGCGCTCAGCCGTCGTCCCGGCGAAGGCCGGGACCCATACGGCGAGGTCTGTCGGTGAACATGATAGTCGACCGGACCACGAATCTTCGCCAAATCACTTCCTGGGGCTATGGGTCCCGGCCCCCCGTGCGCGATTGCGCACTAGGCCGGGACGACACCGCGGGTTTGGCAACGGTGTCGCCAAAATACGACGCGGGTAGATTGTCGGAATCCGCGTTGCTCGTTCGTCCTCTGGGCGCAAAGTGCTAAGCCGAACGCCTCGCTGGCATCACGCAATGATCCGTGAGCGGCGCGCTGCCGCAAACAGCGTCAATTGCGAGGAGCTCGCGACAAAATTGCGTAGCAATTTTGCGCTGATGCGGCGAAGCAACCCAGACTGTCTCCGCGGCAGCAATCTAGGTTGCTTCGCTGCGCTCGCAATGACGGAGTATGGAGCCTTCCGATGATCCCCACCATCACAGCCTTCGCAAGTTCGCCCGACCGCGGCAGGGGTCAGGCACGCGACATGCGGGTTCGCTGGGCGCTCGAGGAGGTGGGCCAGCCCTACGACGTCCGTCTTGTTTCGTTCAGCGAGATGAAGCAGCCCGCGCATCTTGTGCTGCATCCCTTCGGGCAGATTCCGACCTTTGAGGACGGCGATCTCACTTTGTTCGAGTCCGGCGCGATCGTGCTCCATATCGCGGAGCGCCATGATGGGCTGCTGCCTGGCGAGGCGAAGGCCAGGGCCCGCGCGATCACATGGATGTTTGCCGCGCTGAGCACGCTGGAACCGCCGATCGTCGATCTCGGGATGGCCATGCTTTTCGAGCGCGACAAGAGCTGGTACGAGGCGCGCCTGCCTGTCCTCAGGGATCGCGTCCGTGTCCGGCTCGGCGAATTGTCCGTTCGCCTCGGCGATGCCGACTGGCTCGATGGTGCGTTCAGCGCCGGCGATCTCCTGATGGTCACCGTGCTGCGCCGGTTGAATGCATCGGGCCTGCTGGACGAATATCCTGACATCTCCGCCTATGTCGCCCGCGGCGAAGCGCGCCCCGCCTTCAAACGGGCTTTCGACGCTCAATTGGCGGTGTTCACCGCCGCATCGACCGGTCGATGAGGCCGCCCGGGGTCATAGGTGACCCCAGGTGTCCTCCGATCGAAGGACATCGCGCATAAAGGGCGAAACTGTTGCAAGCACGTCATTGCGGCGATACCACTTGCGGTGGACGGCCGGGTGTCAACCGGCACGCATCATTCCAGGAAGCCGCCGCAATGAGCGACGATCTCTCCGGTGTCTGGGACGGCACTTACATTCAGCCCGGCACGGGTATGGTCACGTTCACCACGACGCTGGTCGAGGCCGGTGGCGCGCTCAGCGGGAACGTGACCGAGCCGTGCTCGAACCCGCGGTGCCCGCTGAAGACCCTCAATGCGTCGATCACGGGTCATCGCTCCGGCAGCGTGGTCTCGTTCGTCAAGCGTTACGAGCCGCCCGGCTACGGCTATGACGTCGTCCATTACGAAGGCACGCTGAACGCCGAGGCGACCGAGATCGACGGGCGCTGGCGGCTGCCGGCTACGTCCGGGTCGTTTCTGATGATCCGCTCGACCAAGCCCGCTCAGGCGGTCGTTACTGAAAAACGGGCGAAGCAGCCATCTCGCTAAAGCGCGATGAGGATGAATCATCATCGCGCTTTAGGTTATTTTCGCGCATGATCTTTCCGGAAAACCGCTTCACACTTTTCCGGATCATGCGCAGCAAGGAGCGATCATGCTGACCCTCTATTCCTATCCGGAGCTATTCGGCGTCGCCGACAACAACGGCTACGGGCTCAAGGTCTACGCTTTCCTGAAACTCGCTCGCGTGCCGTTCGTGCATGAGCACGTGTTCGATGCCTCCGCCGCGCCGCGCGGACAGTTGCCCTATATCGTCGACGACGGCGAGACCATCGGCGACAGCGAGACGATCATCGCGCACGCGATCGCGAAATATCGCCTGACCATCGATGCCGCGCTGTCGCAGGACGCGCGCCGCACCAATCATCTCGTCACGCGCATGTTGGATGATCTCTACTGGGTGATGTCGTATTCGCGCTGGAAGGACGACCGGTACTATCCGGCGTTTCGCGACGGCTTCATCGCGCAGCATCCGCAGATCGACGCTGATGGGTTCGAGAAGGCACGGGCCTACAATGCACAGCGCTATCATTTCCAGGGCATCGGCCGCTACACGCCCGAACAGGCTTACGCGCGGGGGCTCGCAGATTTGCAGGTGCTGGCCGAGATCGTGCCCGCGACCGGTTTCGTGCACGGCGCGGCGCCGACCAGCATCGATGCCGGCATCTACGGCTTCATCGCGAATATCTACTTCCTGCCGATCCCGACGCCGCTGAAGGCGTTCGTCGATGCGCACACAAATCTCGTCGCGCATTGCGAGCGGATTCATGCGGCGGTGAGCGAAGCGTAGGGTGGGTTGGCCCCACCCTACGCGACGCGCACTGCTACCGCATCGTGATCGCAAGCCCGCTCAGATCCGCATTCGCCATCAAGCCGGTCTGGTAGCCCGACAGCTCCAGCACGGCGCCCTTCTGGTTGGTCAGCACGATGGCGCGGGCGCCGCGGCCGACCGCGAGGCCGGCTCCGGCGGCGCCGTAGACGCCGGCGACGTCGGAGGGACGGTTGATGTTGGAGACGCGGCCGCGCAGCACGGTCTTGGAGCCGCCGAAGACGAGGCCGTAGTCGAGACCGCCGGTGGAGAGCGAATAGGAGCGGCCGCGGAAGCTGAGCACGCCGGAGCCACCGGAGCCGCCGATGATCCAGCCCGCCTTGTAGATCGTCAGCACCACGGTGCCACCATCGGCCTGCGCCGCGGTCGAGAGGCCGGCAAGCGCGGCAATGGCGACGAGCGCGGCGCGCAGAGTGGAAGCGATCTTCATGGGGCGTCTCCGGGGGCTATTTTTCAAGGGTGGAATCGAATCAGATGCCGCAAATGTATCCGATCGATCGCGGCGGCAACATGATGGGGTTTGCGCGTCAGCGAGGGTTCGTCATGCCCGGGCTTGTCCCGGGCATCCACGTTCTCCTTGCCGGAAAGGCGTGGATGGCCGGGACAAGCCCGGCCATGACGACGGAGTTTGGTGCCACAACACATGCCCGCGTCATCATGCAATCATGCCGGTGTTTTGCCCGACGAGTCAAACCACCTTCGGTCCTTCCGAATACCAAAAAGGCCAACGATTTCTACTTTGCATGGGGTTGTTTTCGCATTTTTTGTTGGAGCGGGCCCGACCTGCCGCTACGCTGCTGCGCCTCAGCCCGTCCTCCGAGGTGATCCCATGCCGATCCAGCATTTTGCGCCCCCGCCGCATGTCAAGGCGCCGCCGCTCTCCTTTGCCGCGCGCGTCGGCGACCTCCTGTTCGTCTCCGGCATCCCCGGCTTCGACGCTGGCGGCGCGCTGCCGGACGGCTTCGAGGCGCAGTTTGCCAACGTCGTCATCAACATCAAGCGCGTGCTCGACGAGGCCGGCGCGACGATGCGCGATCTCGTCAAGGTCAACGTGCTCCTGACCCACGCCTCCGACGTCGCCGCGATGAACGCGCTCTATGCCGGCGCGTTCGGTCCGCCGCCCTACCCTGCACGCACCACCTGCGTGGTGCAGGCGCTGCCCGATCCAAAAATGCTGATCGAGATCGAGGCAGTGGCGTCGCTGGCGAAGTGAGCATGTGTGCTTTGTCGGGCACTCGGCCAAGCCAAATGCAGGGCCGCGTCTGACATGTCCGTGAACGACCGCCCGCTGGCTTGCAAAGGGCCCGTCTTTGCCGCACGAGTTTTCGCGTCCCACTTCCCCATCAGGAGATTTTTCATGCGTCGCGTTCTCGCCCTCTGTGCCGTTGCCGGCATCGCTACTTCCGTATTCGCCGTGCCCGCCTCGGCGGCGGTCGGCTATTACGTGATCCGTTGGGACAACACCGGCATCTGCCAGGTCTGGAACGAGGACCTCCGCTACAAGCCGTTCCAGTGGGGCGCTTCGACCTACAAGGTCGTCAGCAAGCCGCTCCCGACCTTCACCGCAGCTTCGGATGTCCAGATCAAGCTGCGCGCGGAGCGCCGCTGCACGCTCTGAGCCGACAGCAGCAGACCAAATTCGAGGGCGGGTTGCGCGAGCAGCCCGCCCTTACTTTTTAAGGGCCACGACGTCGCCGTGAAGGCCGGCCACTGCTCTTGGTAAGAATTCGATCGGCGGACGAAAGAGCCGGGCAAGGGCGCGACCGATTATTACACCGTCCAATTGCGCGTTTGCCGACCCTACGAGATCTCGGTTGTCTCCTTGTGCGCGCCGGGATGAATCAGGATGTCGCGCGCGGCGGCGAGGTCGATGAAGGCTTGCGCGCTGCCGCCCTGGTCGGGATGCTTGCCCTTGGCGGCGCGGCGATAGGCCTGGTTGATGTCGTCGCAGGTGAGTTGCACTGCAAGCGGCAGGCCCAGCATCCTGCGGGCGCGATCCTCGCTGGATAATTTTTTCGGCATGGCGTTGCGGCGGCCGAAGCGCGGCGCGGTCAAGCCGTGGACGACATCGAGGATCACGCCGATCCGGCGCTGGGTCGCCAGGGTGATGCTGTGATCGTCATTGTCCGCGGCCTGCCGCAGCACCGGAAGCGCCTGCTCGGCGGCCTGCCGCAGCGTGGCGTCAGAGCTCATCCGCGCGATCTCGGCCACGAGCCGGCCCGCCTCGGCCCAGTCGGCGAACTCCGCGGCCCGCAGGCGTTCGAGCGCCAATTTCCAGGATTCAAGCCGTTCCATCATGCGCGCAACGTTTAGCAATCAAGATCAGTATGCCAAGGCCGCCGTTTCCGACCCCTTAATTTCGAGTTAGCCTTTCATGAAATTTCGAAACGAATCCGGGAGGAAAATGCCATGGCATTGCTTGCAAACCACATAGCTGTCGTCACGGGCGCGGGTTCCGGCATCGGCCGGGCGATCGCGGCCGGCTATGCACGCGAGGGCGCACAGATCGTACTGCTCGACGTCAATGCCGATACGGTCGCGGAAGCCGCCCAGGAGATCCGCAAGGCCGGCGGCAAGGCCGAGAGCTTTGCGCTCGACGTCACCAAACGCGACGATTGTTTCGCGCTGGCCAAGCAGATCGCCGACAAGGTCGGCCAGGTCTCGATCCTCGTCAACAATGCCGGCATCACCCGCCGCAACGCCTTCACCGCAGAGCCGGAGACGGTGGCGAAGGACTGGAACGACATCATCTCGCTCAACCTCAACGGCGTCTTCAACATGACGCAGGCCTTTCTCGCACCCTTACGCGCAGCCAAGGGCCGCATCGTCAATATCGGCTCGATCCAGTCCTTCGTGCATCTGCGCACGCCGAGCTCGGCGGCGTATACGACCTCGAAGCACGGCGTGCTCGGCTTCACCAAGGCGCTCGCGGTCGAACTCGGCAAGGAAGGCGTGCGCGTCAACGCGATCGGGCCGGGTTTCATCGAAACCAACATCAACGCCAATGTGCGCGCCACCAATCCGGCGCTGGTGCAGGCCTTCGTCGACCACACCCCGCTCGCGCGCACCGGCAAGCCCGAGGATATCGTCGGACCTGCGATCTTCCTCGCGTCGGATCTGTCGTCTTACGTCACGGGAACGATCGTGATGGTCGATGGCGGATATCGCACGGTGTGAGCTGGCCGCAACGGCGGGTTCTGTCGCGCGAGATCGGTCCGCATCACCATGCATCCCGTGCCAATCGCGGCAGCTCGGCGGCATTCCCAAGGTCAATTGGTGCGACCATCCCGCAATTAACCTTTCGTTAACCAAACCCTTCCACCGTAGATCTACGGCTTGGGGGTCGTTTGTTCTCGATCCGCTTCCTACGATGGGAGCGGGCGTTGATCGGGGAGTCTGTTGATGACCACTGTTCATGTCGCGGCGCCCGAGCAGGGCGCACAATTCCTTGCTCCCAACCAGATCGTTCCGCTTCTGATCGGCGCGACTGTCGGCGAGGTCGAGCGCGAGCTCGTACTCCAGACGCTCGCCCGCTGCGACGGCAACCGCACGCGCGCATCCCGCGTGCTCGGCCTGTCGGTGCGAACGCTGCGCAACAAGATCAGGCTCTATGCCGCCTCCGGCATTGAGGTGCCGGCCTATCACGATTGACGCGTGAGGCCGCGCGCCGTGGCGCCGATTGATGTTGATCAAGCCCGGCACGACGCGGGGGCGAATTGCTGATGTCGTCAAACGCCGCTAAGTAGCTTGCTTCCGCAGAGGGAGCAGTGGCGTGGCAGACGATCAGGGACGGCAGGGACCTCCGGGTCCGCGCGGGCGGCAGGGCGAGCCGGGACGGCCAGGACCCCAGGGTCATCCGGGCAAGCGCGGGCCGGACGGCACGCGCGGCAAGCCGGGACCGCAGGGCAAGCCGGGGCCTGCCGGAAAGGCAGGACCGCTGGGCAAGGCCGGTCTGCCAGGCAGGCCGGGCGAAGCCGGTTCGCGGGGAGCAGCTGGGCCGCAGGGCCCCGCCGGCCCGCAAGGCCCGCGTGGCGAGCCCGGTCCGCCCGGTCAATTGCCATCGATCGAGCAGGTGCTGCCGTGGCTCGACCAGCTCTTCGATGCCTGGGATGAGCGCCGCCGCCAGCGCGAGCAGGAAGCCGCCGAGCGCGCGGCGCTCGAAGCCGCCGTGCATGAGGCCGACGATGCGCCTCTCGATGACGAGGGCGACGACGGCGAAGGCGACGAGCACAGGAAAAAGAAGAAAAAGAAGAAGCACGGTCACAGGGACTAGCGGCTACTTCGCCTGATCCTCACGCCGCGGCAGCATGCCCATGCGCTCGAACTGCCAGCGCATGGCGCGATACCAGAGATAGCCGACCGCCGCGCCGCACAAGGCGAGGATCACCACGTTCGCGCTCGAGAACGAGCCGCTCCACCACATCATCCACGCGGTCCACAGCAGCGTGAAGACGATGGCACCTGCTTTCAGGGGAAGAAGGGGGCGGCTCATGATCGTGCTCCGGGTTGTCAAAACCCCGACGAACATCATCGCGCGCCAAGACCGTTTTTTCCGTGAGCCAGATCACGGAGCGGGTCGTGCGGAACAGCTAACCGAAGCGCAGCCGCGAACGCTCCTTCGCCTTTTCCGCCTCGATCTCGCGATCGCGCGCCGGCGCGTGGGTGTGCAGCGAGGTCAGCAGTCTTCGCGCAGCCTCCGACACCTCCGCCACCGCGCGGTCGAACGCCGCCTCATTGGC
Source organism: Bradyrhizobium sp. F1.4.3 (assembly GCF_040548375.1). Classification (NCBI taxonomy): domain Bacteria; kingdom Pseudomonadati; phylum Pseudomonadota; class Alphaproteobacteria; order Hyphomicrobiales; family Nitrobacteraceae; genus Bradyrhizobium; species Bradyrhizobium sp. F1.4.3. The sequence goes on along the minus strand of NZ_JBEPRN010000002.1, from coordinate 653,927 downwards.
CTGCGACGGCCTGCTGAAGCCGGACAGTTTTCTCACGAACTGGAGCGCGCTGGCGTGGATCTCGTCCTCCGTGGCCGGCGGCTCGAAGTTGAACAACGTCCTGATGTTGCGGCACATGCAGTCTCTCCCGATATTTCCCTCAAAGACGATCGGCGAAGCCAAAATCCTACATCGTTCCGCACGCTTCTGCTAAGGTCTGCCGCAACGCGGCCTCCGATCACGAGCCGCATGGGAGAGAAACATGAAAGCCTCTTGCGCGGCGCTGTCGGCCATCCTGCTGTCGGTCTCAATGTCGGCCATCTCTGTATCAGTCATGGCCGCGGATTATCCGGCGCCGAAGCAGGGTGATTGGATCGCCAAGGATTTCAAGTTCCACACCGGCGAGACGATGCCGGAGCTGCGGCTGCACTACACCACCGTCGGCGAGCCGAGCGGCCAGCCCGTGCTGGTGCTGCACGGATCGGGTGGCTCGGCCGCGAGCATGCTGTCGCCGAGTTTCGCAGGCGAGCTGTTCGGCGCAGGCCAACCGCTCGACGCATCCAAATATTACATCATCATTCCCGACGGCATCGGTCACGGCAAATCGTCAAAACCGTCCGACGGGATGAAGACGAGCTTTCCGAAATACGACTACGCCGACATGGTCGAAGCGCAGTATCGCCTCGTGACGGAAGGCCTCGGCGTCAAGCATTTGCGGCTCGTCATCGGCAATTCGATGGGCGGCATGCACACCTGGCTGTGGGGCGAGAAATACCCGAAGGCGATGGACGCACTGGTCCCGATGGCCTCGCAACCGACCGAGATGGCGTCGCGCAACTGGATGCTGCGGCGGATCATGCTCGACACCATCCGCAATGATCCCGATTACAATGGTGGAAACTACACCAGTCAGCCGCGCATGATGAAATACGCGATCACCGCCTACGGCATCGCGAGCATCGGTGGAACGCTGGCCTATCAATCCCAAGCGCCGACGGCGGCGAAGGCCGACGAGATCGTCGACGAGCGGCTTGCAGCACCGGTCACGGCGGATGCCAACGACTTCATCTACCAGTGGGAGGCCTCGCACGATTACAATGCCGCCGACGGGTTGGAGCGGATCGAGGCATCGCTGCTGCTGATCAACTCCGCCGACGACGAACGCAACCCGCCCGAGACCGGCGTCACGGACGCCGCGATGAAGCGCGTCAAGAACGGGCACCTTGACCTGATCCCCGCAAGTACCGAGACGCGCGGCCACGGCACCACCGGCAACGCAAAGTTCTACAGCGAGCAGATCCGGCAATTGCTGCAAACCGCGCCGCAGCGGACGATGTAGGACGGCGAACCGCGCGCTTTCATGTCGCAACGCATCATGCGCGGAGCATATTATTTGAGCATGCAACGGGCTGAGAGCTCGGGCTTAATCTTGTCAACGTAACGAATCGATGCGCGGGACAACCGCGCGCAGACGCTACCGCTCGCGAGATGGAGGATCGCATGCGCAGGCTTGCGCTGTTCGCTCTGCTAGCCGCAATACCCGCGCTTGCGAGCGCCGCGCTCGCGTTCGACAACGGACAATATGACAACGCCCCGCCCGACATCCGCGCCTGGTTCAAGAGCGTGATGGCGCCGAACGGAGTGCCCTGCTGCGACATCTCCGACGGCCATCGCACCGACTACGACGTCCGCGACGGCACCTATTGGGTGCCGATCGAGGGACAGTGGATGGCGGTGCCCGAGCGCGCCATCATCCGCGATCGTGGCAATCCGGTCGGACAGGCCGTGGTCTGGTACGTCCACCACCGCGGCGCCATCATTATCAGCTGCTTCGTGCCGGCGGACGCGGTGTAGCGCATTATCGTGCCGGATTTTGTTGGCCGGGGACGGCCCGATCAGGTAGTTTGACGCCAAGCTGATGCGGAGGCACGCCGTTGACCGATCTTTGCGCCGAAGACCTCGCCACCATCTATGCCAAGCCGAGCCCGCGCGTGATTGCGAAAGCGCGTCCCGCGATCGATACGCATGCGAAGAAATTCATCGAGATGTCGCCGTTCTGCGTACTCGCGACTTCGGGCGCTGACGGCAGCGTCGATGCATCACCGCGCGGCGGCAGCGTTGGCTTCGTCCATGTCGCCGGCCCGAACCAGTTGCTGATGCCCGACCGTTCCGGCAACAACCGAATCGACAGTTTTCGGAACGTCGTCGAAGGTTCGGGGTTCGTGCATCTGTTGTTCTTCGTGCCCGGGATCGACGAGACGCTGCGCGTCGGCGGGCGTGGCACGCTGTCGGTCGACCCGGATCTGCTCACCTCGATGGTGGAATTCGGCAAGCCGCCGCGCGCGGTGCTGAGCGTCGCTGTCAGCGAAGTCTATTTCCACTGCGGCAAGGCATTGATGCGCTCGAGGCTGTGGGCGCCCGAGAAGGTGCAGCGCTCGGTGATGCCGAGCATCAGCGAGGTGATCCACGACCAGACCAGCCTGGGCGAGCCCGAGAGCCAGGAGATCGTGGAAGCGCGGTACAAGACGCAGTTGTAGCTGCTGCATTCAGGCAAGTCGTCGTCCCGGACAAGCGCAGCGAAGCGGAACGCAGATCCGGGGCCCATAACCACAGGAAGTGGTTTGACGAAGACTCGGAGTGGCCGATCGCGCGCCGCAACTTCGGCCTCGGCGTATGGGTCCCGGCCTTCGCCGGGACGACGCCAGAGTGTGCGGCTGACGCCGGCGACTAATGCCCCTCGCCCTCGAGCCCGCCGACGTGCTTCTGGGTGTAGAGCTCGAGACCGATGCGGCCGATCAGATCGAGCTGGGTCTCGAGGAAGTCGATGTGGTGCTCCTCGTCGCTCATCAGCTTCTCGAACAGGTCGCGCGTGACGTAGTCCTTGACGCTGTGGCAGTAGGTCGCCGCTTCCTGATAGAGCGCCCGCGCGCTCATCTCGGCGGCAAGATCGCACTCGATGATCTCCTTGACGTTCTGGCCGATGCGCAGGGGATCGAGCACCTGCATGTTCGGGAAACCGTCGAGGAACAGGATGCGCGCCGTGAGCTTGTCGGCGTGCTCCATCTCCTCGATGGACTCCTTGCGCCAGACCTTGGCCATGTCCAGCAGGCCCCAATTGTCGAGGAAGCGGTAGTGCAGCCAATACTGGTTGATCGCAGTCAGCTCGTGACGCAGTGACTTGTTGAGATAGTCGATGACTTTTGCGTCGCCCTGCATGATTCACTCCAGCCTTTGCAGTCCAATCCGGCCGTAAACCGAATTTAGAATGCTTCTAAATGAGTTTGGATGCAAGGGCAACCGGCTGCGGGGACGCAGCCGGGGAAAAGCTCAGCCAATGTAAGGGAGGGCTCTCAGCAGGCCGCGAGGGCGAACTGGGCGGGTTCGGCCGTCTCGTCATTGGCGGCGACCGTGTGGCTGTGCGGGCAGCCGGAGCAGCAGGACTTGGCACAGGGGCCAAGCGCTTCGTCGATGATGGTCTTGATGGTGCGGGCGCAGCGGCCGCATTCGGCGCTACAGCCGAGGCATCCGTAGATCTGCTTGGCATGACGCACGGCGTCGTCGGACACAGCGACGGCGGCGCGGATATCGTCATCGCTCAGCACGTTACAGGAACAGACAATCATGGAAAGCGGCGGGCCCTTGGTGATGCGCCAATATCGATATTTAAGGGGCCGGCCAGATGCAAAAGGAAAAGCCGGTATTTGAAGCTATTCCAAACTGGCCTGGAACCAGCCTAGAACAGCTCTAAAACAGGGCGTTGCACTGGATCAAGATTGCGCCGGATCTAGTCGCCGCCTCCGCCATCGTCGCCGCCGCCCCCGCAATCTCCGCCAGCGCTGCCGCTATCGCTGCTCGAGCAGCTGCCGCCGTCGGTCGAGCTCCCCGAACTGTCGCTAGAAAACCAGCTTCCCAGCGAGAAGCCGTCATTCGTGCCCGAATAGCCATCTCCGCCGGCCCCCGCACGTGAACGCCGCTGGCCGCGGTTCTGGAGATGAGTGATCCAGCCATAGCCGATCGCGAAGATGATCCCGGCAGCGATCAGTGCATTGATCATCGCGTTGCCCATCATCGTCTTCCTGGCGGACCTGTGATCCCTGCCAATTGGTTGCGCCCGGCAAAGGTGCCGTTCATTGATCATTCAAACGAAGTATGGAACTTTGGCCGAAAGAGTTCCGTATTCTCGTGTGTGAAAGGTCGAGACAATGAAGAAATCGCTCCTGGCAATCGCTGCCGCCGCCACCCTGGTCCTGGCGGCCGGGACACCGGCCCACGCACAGCGCGGCGTCGCTGCCGGCGTCGCCGCCGGAATCATCGGTGGCGCCATCGTCGGCGGCGCGCTGGCCTCCCCGTATTATTACGGACCCGGCCCCGGTTACGCCTATGGTCCGGGCTACGGCCCCGGCTACTACCCGCCCCGCTACTATGCGCCGGGTCCCGGCTACGTCGCCGACGACTATTACGGCGACGGCTGCGTCTGGCAGAAGCAGCGCTTCTGGGACGGCTACGCCTGGCGCGTTCGCCGCGTCAGAGTCTGCGGCTGAGTCGCGCCAAGCCGGTTCACTACGGATGCGCCGTTCATCTCGGGGCCTGAAAAAGACCGCTTTTTCTCGTCACAGCTCCGTGCGCGTTTACCGCGGATTGACCATTTGCGCGCTTCCTAGCTGCAAGGCCAATTCCATCAGAGTCTGCGTGAACCTTTGAACCCCGGGTGCTTCTAACAAGGAGCGTCCATCTCTCAGGAGAGCCAAGAGTATGAAGAAGACTTTAGTTGCCGCCCTCACGGTTGCGACGGTTGCCGGTTCGCTGGTGACTGCCACTCCGTCCGCGCAGGCCCATGACGGTGTCGGTGTCGGCATCGCCGCCGGCCTGCTCGGCGGCGCGATCATCGGCGGCGCCATCGCGTCGAGCCGTCCCGCTTACGGCGGACCGGTGTATGTGGCCGAGCCCGGCCCGCCGCCCCCGCCCTGCTACTGGCAGCGCCAACGCTACTGGGACGGCTACGGCTGGACCGTCCGCCCGGTTCGCGTCTGCTACTGATCTGATCGCAACGCGCGCGCAAGCGCCACGATCGAAGCCCGGCCGAGACCATCGGCCGGGCTTTTTCGTTTGGAAGGCTTGTTCAGCGCGCCCCCTGGATCGAACGCAGCACCTCTTCGCTCGGCCAGCAATCGACCTTCAGGCCTGCCGACTTCTGATAGGCGCCGAGCGCGGCGCGCGTCTGCATGCCGGCCTTGCCGTCGATCTTGTCCTTGTAGAGCCCAACCCGCGTCAGCCCGCGCTGCATCGCCTCGACATCCTTCGTTCGCAATTGATTCGACGCCGACCACGGCGTGGCGAATGGCAGCGGGCTCGTCATGCGGTCGCTGAGATGGCCGACGAACAGCACGTAGAGGTCGGAGAAATTGTATTCCTTGATGACGAAGTAGTTCTTCGTCGTCAGAAATGACGGACCATAGATGCCTTCCGGCTGGAGCAGCGAAGCCGGCTGCGCCTGCTCGGCGGCGCTGAGCTTTTGTCCACGGACCGGCACAAAGCCGTCGCGCAGCCACTGGCCGATCGGCTTCGTCACTTCGGGCACACCCGCCGTGCAATCGACCTTCGCCGGCGCCTGCACCTCATAGGCCCAGCGCACGCCGCTCTGCCAACCCTTGTTGACGAGTTGCTGCGCGGCGGACGCCAGCGCATCCGGCACCGAGTGCCAGATGTCGATGCGGCCGTCGCCGTCGAAATCGACACCGTGCTTGTAGTACTCGGACGGCAGGAATTGCGTGAGCCCGGTCGCGCCGGCCCAGGACGAGCGCATGTCCTTGCGCGTCACCACACCATCGCCGAGGATTTTCAGCGAGAGGATGAACTCGTTGCGATAGGTGTCCTTGCGCCGGCCGACATAAGCCTGCGTCGCCAGCACGCGCACAAGATCGTAAGGCAGCGTGTAACGGCCGAAATCGGTCTCGCGGCCCCAGATCGCGAGCATAACGGTCGCGGGTACGCCGGAGTTCTTCTCGATTTCGCTCAGCGCCGGCTGGTATTTCTGGAGCAACCGCTGCCCCTCGCCCGCAAGGCGTCCGATCGAGGCTTCCTTGACGTAGTCGGCCGGTACCTGCACGAATTCCGCTTGCGACGGCGCGCCGGTCGCGGGCCGTCCGGGCAGGATCAGATCAGGCAGCTTGTAGTCCGGCTCGAGCCCGCGCGTCTCTCCATCGAACGTCGCGCGCGACACGCCGGCGGCCTGCGCTTCCGGCCAGAGCGAAGCGATGAACTGGGTGAAGGCGGCGTCGGCGGCGCGGGCGGGAAGAGGCGGCATCACAGCCGCCGCGAGCAGGAGCCAGCCTAGCGCACTTTCCCAACGTCTGAATAAGAAGCGATATTGCATCAACATTCCGCTTTGTATATATTGAATATATACAGAATGATCGACCTTGACCAGATCGCAGGTTTTGACTGGGACGACGGCAACAGCCGCAAGAGCGCGGATAAGCATGACGTCAGTCAGGCCGAAGCGGAAGGCGTCTTCTTCAACGATCCGCTGATCGTTGTCGAGGATTCAAAGCATAGTGAAACAGAGCCGCGTTTCAATGCGTTGGGAAAAACAACGCAAAACCGCCTGCTACATATCACTTTCACGCTCCGACAGGATGGAACCTTGATCCGGGTAATATCGGCGCGAGACATGCACCGAAAGGAGAAGAAGGTTTATGAGCAAGCTTAAGTCAATTCCCGCCTTCAAGACCGAAGCCGAGGAACGCAAATTCTGGGAAACGCATGACTCCACCGATTACGTCGACTGGAGCAAGGCAGAACGCGTGCGCTTTCCGAACCTCAAGCCCTCGACGACAGCGATTTCAATTCGACTGCCGCTGGGTTTGCTTGAGCAGATCAAAATCGCCGCCAACAAGCGCGACGTCCCGTATCAATCGCTGATCAAGATGTGGCTGGCGGAGAAGGTGGGGTAACCGAGCTTTACAGCCAATCGCGGGTATCGCTTCGTCCGGCCGCGCTATATCGGCCAATTGGAGGCACCGACGCGATGTTCTACCCAAAGATTAACGTCAAGGACGATCCGGTTCGGCGCTGGCACCGGCCCGACCGGCATTTCTTCGCCAACGGCGCCTGTCAGATACTGGCATTTGCGTTTCTCGAACGTTATCCGGACATGCGCTTTCACGCCCGATGGATCAAACCGGCGACAGGATTCACCGGCAACCACATCTACGTGACCGACGGGATCAACGCGTTCGACTATCACGGCCTGACGACCGAGCAGCGCCTGCTGGCGTTCGGCTTCAAGCGCGGCGGGCGGTTTTTTCCCGGCTGGGATGCGACGCTGGTGGATCTGCCGACGGACACTCTCGTCTCCGAACAGCGCTCGCGGCAGATCGAAGGACTTTGGCTCCGCGAGCCAAAGCAATTCCTTTACGACGCACTGCCCCGCGCCCGAACGTTTCTCGACAAGTTCGGCGATATCAGTCGGCAGCTCACCGCGTCAGCTTCTTGTACTTCACGCGATGCGGAATGATGCTGTCCTGGCCGAGACGGCGCATCTTGTCCTTTTCGTAGTCCTGGAAGTTGCCCTCGAACCACTCGACATGGCTGTCGCCTTCGAAGGCCAGGATGTGGGTCGCGATGCGGTCGAGGAACCAGCGATCATGGCTGATGATGACGGCGCAGCCGGCAAAGTCCTCCAGCGCCTCCTCGAGCGCGCGCAGCGTGTCGACGTCGAGGTCGTTGGTCGGCTCGTCGAGCAGCAGTACGTTGGAGCCGGACTTCAGCATCTTGGCGAGGTGCACGCGGTTGCGTTCACCGCCGGAGAGCGCGCCGACCTTCTTCTGCTGGTCGGCGCCCTTGAAGTTGAACGCCGAGCAATAGCCGCGCGAGTTCACTTCCTTCTTGCCGAGCAGGATCAGCTCGTTACCGCCGGAAATTTCCTCCCACACGTTCTTGCTGCCGTCGAGCGCATCGCGCGACTGATCGACATAGCCGAGATGCACGGTCTCGCCGACCGTGATGGTGCCCTTGTCCGGCGCGTCCTGCTTGGTAATCATCCTGAACAGCGTGGTCTTGCCGGCGCCGTTGGCGCCGATCACCCCGACGATTCCGCCGGGCGGCAGGTTGAAGGTGAGGTCGTCGATCAGGAGGCGATCGCCAAAGCCTTTGCTCAGACCTTCGAAGTCGACGACGTTGGCACCGAGCCGCTCGGCGACGGGAATGACGATCTGTGCGCCCTGGCTCTGCTTCTCGCTCGCCTGCTTGAGCAGATCCTCGTAGCGCTGGTAGCGCGCCTTGGACTTGGCCTGCCGCGCCTTCGGCGACGACGCGACCCACTCCTGCTCGCGGGCCAACGTCTTCTGGTGCGCGGCGTCCTCACGGCCCTCCTGCTCGAGCCGCTTCTGCTTCTGCACCAGCCAGGACGAGTAATTGCCCTCGTAGGGAATGCCCTTGCCGCGATCGAGCTCGAGGATCCAGCTCGTGACGTTGTCGAGGAAGTAGCGATCGTGGGTGACGATCAGGATCGCGCCGGGATAGTTGCGCAGATGGCCTTCCAGCCACGACACGGATTCGGCGTCGAGATGGTTGGTCGGCTCGTCGAGCAGCAACAGCTCGGGCTGGTCGAGCAGCAGCTTGCACAGCGCCACGCGGCGGCGCTCACCGCCGGAGAGTTTGGTGACGTCGGCATCATCGGGCGGGCAGCGCAGCGCATCCATGGCCTGGTCGACCTTGCTGTCGAGATCCCAGAGGCCCTGGGCCTCGATCTCGTCCTGCAGCTTGGTCATCTCGTCGGCGGTCTCCTCGGAATAATTCATCGCCAACTCATTATAGCGATCGAGGATGGCCTTCTGCTTGGCGACGCCCAGCATGACGTTCTCGCGCACCGACAGGCTGGCATCGAGGTGCGGTTCCTGCTCGAGATAGCCGACGCGGGCGCCCTGGGCGACCCAGGCCTCGCCGTTATACTCCTTGTCGAGGCCGGCCATGATCTTGAGCAGTGTCGACTTGCCCGAGCCGTTGACGCCGAGCACGCCGATCTTGGCATCCGGGTAGAAGCTCAGATGGATGTTATCGAGCACCTTGCGGGTCGGGTAGCTCTTGGTCAGGCCCTGCATAAAGTAGATGAACTGGCGCGCCATCGGTCCCGAAAACCTTCGATTTGAGGAAATTTGCTTGCCGCCGATGTAGCGATCCCGCCCCCAAAGGGCAATGTTTTCCCTCCGTTCACCACGGATGAATACGGAACGGACACCATCCCGCCGCCGATCCGGACAATTGAAACCATTTTTTAATAAAGCAGGCCAAAGCTGGTCACGGCGCCGAAAAAGACGCCACCCGCGGCAGAAGCGGCGGGGAGAACAGCGAGGCCGCATCATGGCTCTGATCGAGACCAATTCTCTTCCTGTTCCGGCAGAATCCGGACACGTCTCCATGCTCGTCTCGGAGATCAAAGGCTTCTGGAAGCGCTTCTTCACCACCGCCTTCAACCCCTACCGGCCCGAGCTGCACTACATGCGCGGCCCCGGCCCGGCCTGGCGCGCGAAGCACGGCATTGATGCGCCGTTCCGGCTGAAGCCCCGCGACCTCTGAGCCTTCCTCTCCTATCGGATTTTTGAAGACGCAGGCGGCTTGCGCGCAGTCCTGATTGTGCGCAACCATGGCCCGCTTGGACAATGGCGCCCCCGCTTGCGCCGTCACCTCTCGCCATGGATGAACGCTGATGACGCGGCTGCGCTGTGCAATTCTCGACGACTATTTCAACCTCGCCCTCAACGTTGCCGACTGGCCGAAACTGTCCGATCGCGTCGATGTCACCGTGTTCAGCCATCCCTTTGCCTCGGAGCAGGCCGCGGCGAGCGCGCTTGCCGATTTCGACATCGTCTGCGCGATGCGCGAGCGCACGGCGTTCCCGAAGAGCCTGTTCGAAAAGCTGCCGAAGCTCAAGCTGCTCTTGACCTCCGGCATGCGCAACGCCTCGATCGACATGGAGGCGGCCAAGGCGCGCAGCGTGGCCCTTGGCGGCACGCAATATTCCCGCGACCCCACCGCCCCGCTGACCATGGGCCTGATCCTGGAACTGACCCGCGGCATCGGCCGCGAGAACGCCCGCATGCATGCGGGCGAGCCGTGGCAGACGTTTGCGGGCGTCGAGATCGAGGGCCTGACGCTCGGCATCGTCGGGCTCGGCAAGCTCGGCAGCAAGATGGCTGATATCGCCAAGGCCTTCGGCATGAACGTGATCGCCTGGAGCCCGAACCTGACGCCCGACAAGTGCAAGCAGGTCGGCGTCGGCTACGCCAGCAAGGAAGAGCTGTTCGCCAAGGCGGATATCATCACCGTCCATGTGGTGCTGAGCGAGCGTTCGCGCGGGCTGGTCGGCGCTGCGGATCTCGCGCGGATGAAGCCGACAGCCTTCCTCGTCAACACCGCGCGCGGGCCGATCGTGGACGAACAGGCGCTGCTTGAAGCGTTGCAGCAGAGGAAGATCGCGGGCGCCGGCATCGACGTGTTCTCGGTCGAACCGATGCCGGTCGATCATCCCTTCCGCAGGCTCGACAACCTCGTGCTGACGCCGCATCTCGGTTACGCGACCGAGGACGGCTTGCGTATCCATTACGGCCAGATGGTCGAGGCGATCGACGCCTGGACCAAGGGCGGCGAGCTGCCGCGGAAGCTCGGCTGAAACGAATAGGGCGTGCCGTCGGCACGCCCTATTGCAATCTGAGTTTTCGCGATGTGCTTAGCGCACAGTGACCGGCGCGGGCAACGGCGGCACGACGGTCGGCTGGGTGCCCCCGACCGGACCGGCCTGGGCAGCCATCGGGGCCGGACCAGTGGCACCGGGCACGGGCGCAGCGGACGCAGTCGCCGTTCCCGGCGGCGGGTTACCCGGCATCACCACCACGCGGGTGCCAACCTTGACCCGATCGAAGAGGTCAGAGACGTCCTCGTTCAGCATGCCGATGCAGCCCGAGGAGACGAACTTGCCGATCGTCGAGGGCTGATTGGTGCCGTGGATGCGATAGACGGTTGAGCCGAGATACATCGCGCGGGCGCCCAGCGGATTTCCAGGACCGCCGGCCATGAAGCGCGGCAGATAGGGCTGGCGCTCGATCATTTCCGTCGGCGGATGCCAATCCGGCCACTCGGCCTTGCGGGTGATCTTCTGCACGCCGGTCCAGGTGAAGCCATCGCGGCCGACGCGGACGCCGTAGCGGATCGCTCGGCCATTGCCGAGCACGTAATAGAGATACGTATTCGGCGTATCGACGATGAGCGTTCCAGCCGGCTCCTTGGTCGCCAGCGAAACTTCCTGACGGCGCAGGTTCGGCGCCAACTGCGCCGGTGCGGCGTCGGGCTGCTCCTCAGGCGGCAGCGAGGCGATCGACATCGGACGGCCATCGGCGCCGACGGCGGGCTGCTGCGAGACTGTTCCGGTCGCGGCGGGACCACCGACCGCCTCCGGTGGACGGAGGCCATCGCTGCCGGGCGCCTGGCCCGGACGATCGGCATAGATCACCGCCGGCGGGCCGGCGGGGCGGCCGTAGCGGGGGTCATCGGGCGACATCACGGGGCCCTGCGGCGGGGCCGCAGAATAAACCGGGGCGCCAGCGGGACGGCCATAACGGGGATCATCCGGCGACACCACCGGGCCCTGCGGCGGGGCCGCGGAATAGACCGGCGCGCCGGCGGGGCGGCCGTAGCGCGGATCGTTCGGCGACACGATCGGACCGCCCGGGCCGGGCGGCGGCAGCGAGGCCTGCGGCATCGCGTCGTCGTCGTCTTCGAGCGCGTCGAAATTCGGGGCGCGGTCGCCGGGGCGATATTCAGCAGGGGCGCCGTAGCTCGGCGCCTGCTGCACCGGATAGGTCTGGGCCTGTGCAAGCGAGGTTCCCGCCGCAGCGACTGTTGCGGCAGCGCATATCGTCAGAAAATGTTTGATCATCATCGCTCTTGTATAGTCCCCAAGCCCTATCGGACCGCTAACGGCCAGATGACCGAAGATCGCGGCACATTCAAGACATAACAGGCGGAATTGGGCCCGATCTGGCGATTTGTGATGTGAACGCACACCGTTGCCCCGTTGCATCACGGGGCGGAAATCGCATTGCGCCGTAGATTGCCGGAGTCCTCGGCCCTGATTTTTACGGAACGGTGCGAAACCGTTGCGATATGGTCGATTCAGCCTGATTCGCCACCGCTTTGAGCTCCGAATCCCCGCGTGGCGAACGCGGCAGTCAGTACCGTCACCGCGTTCAGATGGCTCATGGGCCCTGGCCACCACCCGCCGGGGCGGAAATTCGCAATCCTTCCGATGCTTCCCGGCCTTCGTTTCCTGTTTGCCGCGATCCTGCTGTCAACCTCCATTCTGGTGTTCGGCCTAGGCGCCGCTGCGCTGCTGCGGACGACCCATGAGCAGTATGTCAGCAACCCGTCCTGGCGGAACGGCCCGCAGGAGCAGGTGTTCGCGCAAGCCGCCGAGCCTGCCCAGCCGGTGCTCGCCGCATTGCGCGCCGAGCCAGAGGCGGCCGAGCCCGAGCCATCGCTGCGGGACCAGGTTCCGACCGTCGGCCTGCCTGAGAGCGGGCCAGAACAGATGGCCGCCGTGACGACCGAGGCCCAGCCACAGGTGGCCGATGCTGCACAGCCGGCCGACGCGCCGGCCCCCGAACCAGCCAAGACGGAAGCCGCTGCTCCAGCCCCGACCGACACGCTTACTCCGGCCGACACCACGGCATCCATCCCCGAGACCAAGCCCACGCCGGCCGCTGTCGCCAGCGAACCCGCGCCGGGTGACGCCAGTGCAGCCCTGGCATCGTCCGCACTCGATATCACCAACGCCAACGTGGCCGCTCTGAACGACCCGGCGACCACGGCCTGGAAGGATCCGCCTGCGAAGGCCAAAGCCGACAGCGCTGCGCCTGCGAGCAAAGCCGCCAAGCCGCGCGCGCATCGGGCGAAGAAGCACCGCCGCATCGTGCGGCGTCCACCGACGCCGGTTCAGCAGCTCGATCCGTTCGGGCAGCCGCTGCCTACGCTCGCTGCGACGACCACGCGCGCGCGCCAATAAGCTCAGGCAGCCCCGGTCGCGATCGGCGGACCTTTTTCCTGGCCCCATTCCGACCACGAGCCGTCATAGAGCGCTGTGTCGGTGACACCGAGCCGATAGAGCGCCAGCGTCAGTACACCGGCAGAGACGCCGGAGCCGCAGCTGGTCACGATCGGCGCGTCGAGCTTCACACCTGCACTCGTAAAGGCGGCGCGGAGATCGTCGAGCGGCTTCATCGTGCCGGTCGCGGCATCGAACAGCTGATTGTAAGGCACGTTGCGCGCGCCGGGGATGTGGCCGGAGCGGATGCCCGCGCGCGGCTCGGGTGCGCGGCCCTCAAAACGGTCGGCGGCGCGTGCGTCGACCACCTGCTCGGCGCGGCTTTCGACGTTGGCAACCAACTGCTGCATGCTGCGCACGCGCTTGGCATCGTAGCTCGCCTTGAAGCTCGCAGGTTTCGGCTTCACCTCTCCGCTCTCGACGGGACGCCCTTCGGCGCGCCACTTCTTCAACCCGCCATTGAGGATGCGCACGTTGTTGTGGCCATAGGACAGGAACATCCACCATGCGCGCGGTGCGGCGACCCAGCCGCCGGCATCGTAGATCACCACGGTGTCGACGTTCGAAATACCGAGGTTTCCGACATCGCGGCCGAACTGCTCGGCACTCGGATACATGTGCGGCAGCGGATTGGAATGATCCGACACCGCATCGACGTCGAAGAACGCCGCTCCCGGCAGATGCGCGGCGAGATAGTCATCCTTTGGCAGCGGCAGCACGCCAGGCAGCTTGAAGCTGGCGTCGAGGATTTTGACGTTGGCGTCGTTGATGTGGGCGGCGAGCCATTCGGTGGAGACGAGGGGATCGGTGGTCATGCAGTTTGTTCCTTGTCATTCCGGGGCGTGCGCACGAACTTTGATGCGCAATTGCGCATCAGAGAAGCCATCGTGCGGCAGAGATAGTGGATGAGGGGATGCCGGGCTCGCGACTTTGTCGCGCCCCGGAATGACGGGTGAGAGAGTAGCAGCTACGCCCTCACCCCTTCTTCTTCGGCTCCCACTGCTCCACCGGCCCGCCGGCGTCGCGCCAGGCGGCGTAGCCGCCGGCGATGTGGGCGACAGGTTTCAAGCCCATGTCCTGCGCGGTCTTGGCGGCGAGTGCGGAGCGCAGGCCGCCGGCGCAGTGGAACACGAATTTCTTGTCTTCCTGGAACACCGACTTCGCATACGGACTCTGCGGATCGATCCAGAATTCGAGCATGCCGCGGGTACAGGCGAACGCGCCGGGGATGCGGCCGTCGCGCTCGATCTCGCGGGGATCACGGATGTCGACGATGACGACGTCGCCGTTCTTGGAGATTTCGATGGCGTCCGTGGCGGACAGCGTTTCGATCTCGGCGTTGGCCTCGTCGATCAGCGCCTTGATGCCGCGGGTGATGGTCTGGGGCATGTTAGTTCTCCCTCTGCTCGTCATTCCGGGGCGCGCGTGGCGCGAGCCCGGAATCCATTTCTCATCAACGCCGCGGCCCGATGGATTCTCAGATGCGCAATTGCGCATCAAAGCTCGCCCTTCGGGCGCCCCGGAATGACGGCGAATAGCTAGTGCGTCAATTCCTTCATCGCACCTTCCAGGCCTTCTATCGTGATCGGGAACATGCGGTTGGCGAAGATGCGTTTGATGATGGTGGTCGATTCCGAATAGTCCCAGTGTTTCTGCTGCACAGGGTTGAGCCACACCGAATGCGGATAGGTCCGGATGATGCGATCGAGCCAGACCGAGCCGGGCTCCTCGTTGACATGCTCGACCGAGCCGCCCGGCACCATGATCTCGTAAGGCGACATCGAGGCATCGCCGACGAACACGACCTTGTAGTCGTGCGGATATTTGTGCAGCACGTCCCAGGTCGGCGTGCGATCAGTGAAGCGGCGCTTGTTCTGCTTCCACACGCCTTCATAGAGGCAGTTGTGGAAGTAGAAATACTCCATGTGCTTGAATTCGCTCTTCGCTGCCGAGAACAATTCCTCGACCTGCTCGATATGCGAATCCATCGAGCCGCCGATGTCGAAGAACACCAGGAGCTTGACCGCATTGCGCCGCTCGGGGCGCATGACCACGTCGAGATAGCCGTGGTTGGCGGTCTCCTTGATGGTGTTGTCGAGATCGAGCTCATCCGGCGCGCCGGTGCGGGCGAATTTGCGCAGGCGGCGCAGCGCCACCTTGATGTTGCGGATGCCGAGTTCGACATTGCCGTCGAGATCCTTGAACTCGCGCTTGTCCCACACCTTGACGGCGCGGTTGTTGCGGTTCTTCTCCTGCCCGATGCGGACGCCTTCGGGATTGTAGCCATGGGCGCCGAACGGCGAGGTGCCTGCGGTGCCTATCCATTTGCTGCCGCCCTGGTGCCGGCCCTTCTGCTCCTCGAGCCGCTTCTTCAGGGTCTCCATGAGCTTGTCCCAGCCCATGGCCTCGATCTGCTTCTTCTCTTCTTCGGTGAGGTACTTTTCGGCGAGCTTCTTCAGCCACTCCTCGGGGATCGCGGCGCCCTCCATGGCGTCGAGCAGGCTTTCCAACCCCTTGAACACGGTGCCGAAGACGCGATCGAACTTGTCGAGGTTGCGCTCATCCTTCACCAGCGAGGTGCGCGACAGATAGTAGAAATTCTCGACCGTGTAATCCGCGAGGTCGGCGTCGAGCGCCTCCATCAGCGTGAGGTATTCGCGCAGCGTCACGGGGACCTGCGCATCGCGCAGAGAAGTGAAGAATTGCAGGAACATGGATGACAGATTGCCCGTCGGATGGCCGACGTCAAGGGGCGGAGGCCGCCGCCGAGCACTGGACCGGGAGGCTTTTTGCTCTAGAATTGACCACCTCACGGGGTTGTTTTGGGGACGTTTGCAATGGGAATTCTCGCAGCACTGATCATCGGCGCGATCGCCGGCTGGCTCGCCGGCAAAATTGTCCACGGCGCGGGATTTGGCCTGCTCGGCAACATCGTGGTCGGCATCATCGGCGCGCTGGTCGCGGGCTGGGTGCTGCCGCAACTTGGCATCGCGCTGGCCACGGGCACGCTCGGCTCCATCCTGGACGCCACCATCGGCGCGGTGATTGTGCTCGTCATCCTTTCGCTGATAAAACGGGTCTGAAAGCCTGACCGAACCAGGAACGGCCGCCGTGTGCGGCCGTACCCATGTCGCGACCAGGGCGATGCCCGGCCGACGACCAACAAGGACGCGCAATGAAGTTTACCGGCACCAAGGACTATGTTGCGACCGACGATCTCAAGGTCGCCGTCAATGCCTCGATCGTGCTGGAGCGCCCGCTGCTGATCAAGGGCGAGCCCGGCACCGGCAAGACGGTGCTGGCCGAGGAAGTGGCGAAGGCGCTGAACGCGCCGCTGCTGACCTGGCACATCAAGTCCACCACCAAGGCGCAGCAGGGCCTCTACGAATACGACGCGGTGTCGCGCCTGCGCGATAGCCAGCTTGGCGATGCCCGCGTGTCCGACATCAAGAACTACATCAAGCGCGGCAAGCTGTGGGACGCCTTCACCGCGGAGCAGCGCCCGGTGCTCTTGATCGACGAGATCGACAAGGCCGACATCGAGTTTCCCAACGACCTGCTGCTCGAGCTCGACCGCATGGAGTTCCATGTCTACGAGACCGGCGAGACGATCAAGGCAAAGCAGCGCCCGATCATGATGATCACCTCCAACAACGAGAAGGAGCTGCCGGACGCCTTCCTGCGCCGCTGCTTCTTCCACTACATCAAGTTCCCCGACGCCGATACGATGGGCCGCATCGTCGACGTCCACTTCCCCGGCATCAAGAAGCGCCTGGTGGAAGAGGCGCTGCGCATCTTCTTCGAGGTGCGCGAGGTGCCCGGGCTGAAGAAGAAGCCGTCGACCTCCGAGCTGCTCGACTGGCTGAAGCTGCTGCTCAACGAAGACATGAGCGTCGAGCAGTTGCGTGAGCGCGACCCGCGCAAGCTCATTCCGCCGTTGCACGGCGCGCTGCTGAAGAACGAGCAGGACGTGCATCTGTTCGAGCGGCTGGCGTTTCTGAGCCGGCGGGAAGTTTAACTGCGGCTCCGCGCGCTCGCTTCGCAAAATTGAAGCACCGTGCAACCCACGGGGTCGTCCTGGCGAAGGCCAGGACCCATACCGCGTGATCTATCGATGAGACTCCGGGGTCAGTACCACCGCCAAACCACACCCTGTGGTAATGGGTCCTGGCCTTCGCCAGGACGACGTTGGAGAGGCATCGCGCTTCAACACACCCGCATCCCAAATCGCGGACACACCTTCGCATCCTCGCGGCGCATTTCGCCCGAGCTATGCTCTCTCTGTCGCCCTCAAGGGAAAGAGGGCGCAGGGAAGGCCGGGTGCCGGCCTGGCACCCACGGTCCGCTGCGCGCATGTAGCGCGAAAAGACTGCACAGCGGCATACAGGTGAAGCCCAAACACACGGCCTTCCCTGCGCAGTGGTTTGACGGCTTATGCCGTGCTCTCCCGGGAGCCGAATTCCTTCTGGCCTCCCTCGCCCTCGCAAAATTCACCGACACCGCGCCGGTTGACGCGAATGCCGCCTCCGCAAGAGCTTGACCGTAGCAACGACGGTCAGGACCACACGGTTTTGCCGTACGCGCGTCCGCCATTTCGCCGCATTATCCCCCGGCCTTGTCGACGTTGCCGGAAGAATGCTGGCGAGACGAACCTGACAGCGCCGTTCGTCCGCACGAAGCCTCGGGCTCACGGAGAGCAATCCGCCCTGCCCGCGCTTTTCGTGCACGACGCTGCCGCGTCCACCGCAACCCGGCCCGCGTTTCGAACGACTCGCGAACCGCCCCTCTTCCGTAGGCCGGGCTGCTTCGACTTATGCCGCAATTCCGAATTTCGGTAAAGTGGGAATATTTTTGCTGGGATGGATTGACGGGTGTTTTGCGATACGGCTGCTGTTTTGCCCGTCGGACAACGCGAGGCGATCATAGCCAGGATGGATCGAAGCGAAATCCATCACGCTTTCCGCAACCGCGAAAGACGATGGGTTTTGCAAGGCTCTACCACGCTATGAGCTAACTAGATCTCTTGAGAATGACTTGCCAAGAAGCATTACTCGGGAGAATCTGAATTTCTCCATTTCTACGAACCAATATCGGCCCGTTGCCGACAAGCGTTGAACTTGGGTTGCCCGTCTCAACAAACTCCTTCGAATTGTAGAAGAAGATCCATCCCTCCTCCACTTCTTTCGTCAGATCGTCAATCACGACAAACTCATCGCAAACCTCTGCCGCGATGGCCGCCACAGTATTCTTCGCTAGCAATTTTGCTTTAACGTAAGGGATCATGTGCCAGATCGTCCTCAGCCCGCAGGATGGTAGTGCGAAGCGAGAACCATCACCCCGATCAAGCCGAAGCCTTTCGCTTGACCGCCTTGCGCAGGGTTTCATCAATCCGCGATTGCCAGCCTGGCCCGGCCGATTTGAAATGCGCGATCACGCCCTGGCTGAGGCGTAAAGAGACGAGCTTCTTTGTTGGCGCCTTGTTCGGGCCTCGTCCCTTGCGGATGGATGCCCTGAGATCAGGGAAGACTTCAGAGAAGGGCCGCGCTTTGGCGAAGTCCGCCTTTGTCGGCTCCAGGGTGTCGCTGACCGCGCGCAGATCTCTCCTGGTGTAGCCTGATTTCTTCCTAGCGTTCGGCATAGAGCCTCCTTCGCTACTCTACAGCGGTGCAGTTTTGTTGCAAACCGTCCGCTGCAGACACCTTCCTCGTGTCCCGGACGCGCCGCGGCGCGTAGCGCTGCTGCGCTGAGCCGGGACCCAGGGGCCGCCTGGGATGCCATGGTGAGATGGGCCCCGGCTCTGCAGCGCACCGCTGAAGAAGCGCTGCTCTGCGTCCGGGGAACGAGAGCGTGCTACGCCACCGCCGCGTCCGGCACGCGCGCGGCTTCGATCGGCTGCTTGCCGCGGATGAGGTCCGAGGCGCGGTCGGCGATCATCATGG
This sequence comes from Bradyrhizobium sp. F1.4.3, assembly GCF_040548375.1. Classification (NCBI taxonomy): domain Bacteria; kingdom Pseudomonadati; phylum Pseudomonadota; class Alphaproteobacteria; order Hyphomicrobiales; family Nitrobacteraceae; genus Bradyrhizobium; species Bradyrhizobium sp. F1.4.3. The sequence goes on along the minus strand of NZ_JBEPRN010000002.1, from coordinate 634,913 downwards.
TGGAGGCATTGAGGTTCGCCGAGATCATGCGCGGCATGACCGATGCATCGATCACGCGGAGACCTTCCAACCCGTGGACGCGGAGCTGGTCGTCGACGACCGCCCAGGTGGAATCCGCCGGGCCCATGCGACAGGTGCAGCCGGGGTGGAAGGTGGTGGTGCCGCGTTCGGTGGCGGCGGCCAGGAACTCATCGTCGGTGTTGATGTTGGGGCCGGGGAAATCCTCGTAGGCGTAATAGGGTGACAGCGGCGCGCTCTTCAAAAGGTTGCGCGCGAGCTTCATGCCACCGACGATGACGCGGCGGTCGAGCTCGGCGTCGAGATAGTTGGTCTGGATGATCGGCGGTGCGAAGGGATCACCGGAGCGGATGCGGACATAGCCGCGGCTCTCCGGGCGCTGCTGCCAGGAGGCGACCGTCATGCCGGGTTCGTCCTCGAGCTGGCCCTGCACGCCTTCCTTGTAGCTGGCCGGCGTGAAGGTGAGCTGGAGGTCGGAGCTATCAGCGCTTTCGCCGGAGTGCCAGAAGCAATAGACCATGGTCGGCGACAGCGAAAGCAGGCCGCGGCGCGTCGTGGCCCATTTCAGCGCCTCCACCCACAGCGACAGACCGCGGCGAAGCTCGTTGATGGTCTTGATGTCTTTTACGCGCGCCACGGTGCGCGGCGCGTAATGGTCCTGGAGGCCTTCGCCGACCGGCAGCGCGTGACGCACGGCGATGCCGTGGGCGCCCAGCAGGTCCGGCGAGCCGATTCCGGAGAGCTGGAGCAGCTGCGGCGAATTATAGGTGCCGCCGGAAAGGACCACCTCCTTGTTGGCGCGGACCTCGACCGGCGTGCCGCCGCGGCCGCCCTTCATGTAGCGCACGCCGACGGCGCGCTTGCCCTCGAAGATGATCTCGGTCGCGTGCGCATGCGTGTGCACATGCACGTTCGGCCGCTTCATCGCGGGCTTCAAAAACGCGGTCGAACCACTCACGCGCAGGCCCTTGTCGATGGTGCGCTGGCAGTAGGAGACGCCCTCCTGGGTCTTGCCGTTGTAATCGGGGTTACGCGGGATGCCGAGCGAAACTGCGCCTTCCATGAAGGCTTCGCAGAGCGGATCGCGCCACTCCATCGTGGTGACGGTGAGGTTGCCGTCGCGGCCGCGATAGGTGTCCTCGCCCTCGCCGACCCGCTTCTCCAGGCGCTTGAAGTAGGGCAGCACGTCGGCATAGCCCCAGCCGCGATTGCCCATCTGCGCCCAGGTGTCGAAATCCATGCGCTGGCCGCGATTGTAGATGTGGCCGTTGATCGAGGACGAGCCGCCGAGCGTCTTGCCACGCGGCGCGTAGATGCTGCGCCCGCCGGTCCAGGGCCCGACCTCCTGCTGGTAGGCCCAGTTGATGCTCTTCATGTGGAAGGTCTTGATGAAGCCCGCCGGCAGATGGATGTAGGGATGCCAGTCGCTGGGCCCGGCTTCGAGCACGCAGACGCTGGTGTTGGGATCCTCGCTGAGCCTGCTGGTGAGCACGCAGCCCGCCGAGCCCGCGCCGACGATCACATAATCAAATCTATCCATTGTGCCTCGGCCGCCCCTAGCGCGGCTTGTCGTTGAGTTGGTAGTTCAAATGCGTCCGGACCGTCGGCCATTCGGCGGCGGTGATGCTGTAGACCACGGTGTCGCGCAGCGTGCCGTTCGGCGCGACCTGATGGCTGCGCAAAATGCCGTCCTGCTTGGCCCCCAGGCGCTCGATGGCGCGGCGGCTCTGGTGGTTGAAGAAATGCGTGCGGAATTCCACCGCGATGCAGTTCAGGGTCTCGAAGGCGTGGGTGAGCAGCAGAATCTTGCACTGCGTGTTGAGCGGGCCGCGCTGAGCGCTCTTGCCATACCAGGTCGAGCCGATCTCGACACGGCGGTTGGCGGCATCGATGTTCATGTAGGTCGTCATGCCGACGATCTTGCCGCCGGCGTCGAACACGGTGAACGGCAGCATCGAGCCCGCGGCCTGAAGGCCGAGGCGGCGGTCAATCTCCTTCGCCATGTTTTCCGGCGTCGGGATCGCGGTGTACCAGATCGTGGAGAGCTCGCCGTCCTTCACGGCCTCCACCAGCCCCTCGCGATGCTGATGCGAGAGCGGCTCGAGACGGGCGTGCTGTCCACGCAGGGTGATGGGATCAGGCCAGGGCATCAATGTTGTCTCCAAGATAACTACTGATCGTCGTTCCGGGGCGACGCGAAGCGGCGAGCTATGATGCGCAATTGCGCATCTGAGAATCCATTCAACAGCAAACTCTGCGGCCCAATGGATTCCGGGTCTGCGTGCTAGTGCACGCATCCCGGAATGACGGCGGAATGTATCGGCACCGCTTGTACATTCACTTATTCAAAAAGTTCAACGGCAAACCGCCGCGCGGCCAGTCCATGGCGATCAGTTCGCCCTTGCCGGACAACGTGATGTAGGCGGTCTTCAGCCCGGGGCCGCCGAAGGCGATGTTGGTGGTGACGCGGTCGCCGGTCGGCACCTGCTCGACCAGCGTGCCGTCGGGGGCAATCACCGAGATGCAGCCGGAGACGAGGGTGGCGACGCAGACGTTGCCGCCTGCTTCCACCGCGAGCGAGTCGAACATCTGGTAGCCGCCGAGGCCGCAGATCGGTTTTCCCCGCTCGCCGCGATAGATCACGTCGCGCGGCTTCAGCGTGCCGGGCGCGGAGAGCTCATAGGCCCAGAGCCGCCCCGTGGGCGTCTCCGCGATGTAGACGGTGTTTTCGTCCGGCGAGAGACCAATGCCATTGGCCGGCAGCACGCCGTGCACGACCTCGACAATCTCGGTCATGCCGGGCTTGAGATAGTACATGCCGCCGACGTCCATCTCGCGCGCGCGGCGTTTGCCGAGATCGGAGAACCAGAGGCCGCCGTGCTTGTCGAACACGAGATCGTTCGGCCCGCGCAGATCGTGTTCGCCGCACTTGGTCACGACGGTCTCGATCTTGCCGGATTGCAGATCGACGCGCTGGATCGAGCCGCCGAGATAATCGTCCGGCTGCGGGCCCGGCATGATCATGTTGCGGGTCGGAATCCAGGAGAAGCCGCCATTGTTGCAGATGTAGATCTTGCCGTCGGGCCCGAGCGCGGCACCGTTCGGGCCACCCGGGACCTTGGCAACGATCTCCTTGCGGCCGTCGGGATAAACCCGGGTCAGGCGCTGGCCGCGAATTTCAACCAGCACCACCGAGCCGTCCGGCATCACGACCGGCCCCTCGGGAAATTCGAGGTCGGTGGCGAGAACGCGAACGTTGGGCATGACATTGGACATGGGGGACCCTCCCGGCTGCTTGTTATGGCTTGCACGGGATGTCCGGCACGGGCCCCACACGCAAGATTTGCCTGCGGTTATGACAAAGTCGCTTCCGCTTGCCAAGCAAGCGGCATGGTATGCCAGCGTTGCACGCCAAAGCGCGATGAGGGTCACCGCGCCTTGGGTTGTCGTTTGAGCATGATCTTTTCGGAAAACCGCTACGCACTTTTCCGGATCATGCTATTGCCGCACCGGCACCCAGATCTCGAAGCCGCCATTGCCGGTCATGGGATCGAACGTCTCGTCATAGCGCTCGAAGTTCGGCGCGTCAGCGGCTTTCAGGCCGGATGCCGGCAGCCATTGATTCCAGATGGTGTTGACGGTGCGTCGGATCGAGGCGACATGATCCGAATGGGTGAACACCGCGTAGCGCTGTTCGGGGATGCGGATGCGACCGAAGCGGCGCGGCAGCTCCGAGAAATCGGCGACTTCGACGCCGGCGACGTAGTCGAAATTGCCGGAATCGTCGCCGTTGCAGCAGACGCCATAAGCCAATTTGCCAATGCGCGCGGGAATGTCGCCGACCTCCTGATGAAAGCGGTGCCATAGTCCCGGGATCATTGCGCCATTGTCGCAGGCGATGCGCTCAACGAGACCGGCGACCAGGAAGGCCTTTGTGGTTTCGAAACGCGGCGGGGCAAGATTGTCTAGCATGGTGGAGTCCATGAGGATCGGCTCCTGAAGCTTGAGATCGTTGATGCACGTCGCCGCCCTCACCGCTTCCGGCGTGGTGCCGAAATGGTCGCGGAACGCGCGGGTGAATGCTTCGTGCGAGCCGTAATCCGCGTCCAACGCCAGCGAGAGAATATCTGGCGCACCCTTGGCAAGGCTGCGCGCCGCCTCCGTCAGCCGGCGTGCGCGCACGTAACGCATCACCGGACGACCGGTGGCTGCGGCAAACGCGCGCACCATGTGGAACCGCGACACGCCGCCGATCGCAGCGATCTCGTCGAGCGTCATCGGCTCGACCAGATGGCTCTCGATGTACCAGAGCGCGCGCTGGGCTGGATTCATGGATTACGGCTCTCATTCGAAGCAAAGCGATCATGCTCACAGTCGCCGCAGCTCGCTTGATCGGGATTGCTCTCGTGCCCCGGATGCAGTGCAACGCGCCGCCCTTCGCGGCGTGGTGCGCTGCTAAGCCGGGGCCCATCTTGCCGCGCTGCGTGCGGCGCTGGATCCCGGCTCTGCGGCGCAGCGTCTCACGCTGCACTGCGTCCGGGACACGAATTCATTTCGGCGCATCCTTCGGCGGGGGCGCATCCTGCTTCTTCTTCACATCCTCCACCAACTTGGCCTGCGCCGTCTGGAGATCGCCAACCGTTTTCTGCAAGCCAACAAGCGTCACCTTCAACGCATCGATCTGGCGGTTGGCGGCATCCAGCTTCTGCTGGTGATCGAGGTTAAGTTTCGTGATCGTCTTCTGAAGGAAGTCGACATTGCTCTGGAGACAACTTGTGCGCCGCTCCATGGTCTTTTCGACCGTGCAGATCTCGATGCCGGGCACGTCCTGCGCGCGCACCGGGGTCTGCGCCAGCGCGACGAGCGGTAACATCGCGAAGCAAACGGCAGCGGTCCGGCGCAGCATACAGGTTCCTCATCAAATTAATCACGGCAATGTGCGCCGATTGGGCACGGCTGCCCGAAGCTACCACACTCGTACCGCATTCTCGCGTTGAGCTTGGCGTGTTCCCTCTGGACGATCCTTGGACGGGGAGCAGTGAACCGCGCGCGGAAGAAAGTGGGCGCTCTTTCCGCGGCTTTGATTAGGGGAGATTTTTGGAATGGCAACGCGTGACAGACGTCTGGCGGAATTCGATGGCGCCGGAGAACCGCCACCTGGCCTGCCGGTCGAAGTGCTGTGCGAGGACCACAGCGGAACGTATCAGCTGCCGTTCGCCTGCCGCTATGTCGAGGGCCGCTGGCAGAACGACGCGGCCGGCGTCGCGGTGGAAGCGACCGTGATCGGCTGGCGCGTACCGCGGGTGAAGCATTCGGGCGTCGCCTGAGCACCTGTCTCAAAATGCAACGGGGCCGCGCGCTGCCTTAACCTTCGGAACGCGGCCCGAACGAATCACGTCCGAATCAGCCGAATCGCTCTGTCCACGCCTGTTCACGGCTAGATGTCGCGAGTCGCCCGCTCGCGCGTACAACATCTGCGAGAGGCGCGGGTGGGCGCCAGCCGCTGGCCGCCACCAAAGGTTAACCGTTGCGATCGCGCAATCGCCGGCGGCACCGCGGGAGGTCCGCGCCGTCTAAACAGGCAAGGCAGAACAAGACCTGCCTAATATTCGACCTCGAGCTCCTCGATCTCGGCCGGCTCGTCCTTGGCCGCCGCGATCCATTCCTTCACCTCGGGCATGGCCATGATGGTGTCGGCATAGGCCTTCAGCCGCGGCTCGAGCTTGACGTCATAGGTCACGAAGCGCGTCACCACGGGGGCGTACATCGCGTCCGCCATGGTGCGTTTCTCGCCGAACAGGAACGGACCGCCCGACTTCTCCAGGCAGTCGCGCCAGATCGCCCAGACGCGGTCGATGTCAGCCTGCGCGCGCGACCAGATCTTGAAGCCGGGGAAATGGCCCTTCAGATTGACAGGCAGCGAGGCGCGCAGCGTGGTGAAGCCGGAATGGATTTCGCCACAGATCGAGCGGCAATGCGCGCGCTGGACGCGATCGGCCGGCAACAGCCCGGCATCCGGCATCGCCTCGTTGAGATATTCGGCGATCGCCAGCGTGTCCCAGACCGTGGCGCCGTCGTGCCGCAGGCACGGCACGAGGATCGAGGACGACAGCAAGAGGATTTCCGCACGCGCGGACGCGTCGTCCGGCGCGGTGACGATCTCCTCGAAATCGAGCCCGGAAAACTTCGTCAGCAGCCAGCCACGCAGCGACCAGGACGAATAGTTCTTGCTGCTGATGGTCAGTGTCGCTTTCGCCATATGGCCCATTCCCTCACGCCTGTGACCTGCACCCCGCCCGGCCCGCGGGCGTGCCCATTACCTGTGCTTCCCATCCGTTCAACAGCAAGCCACGTGCCAGTTTTCCGGGCGATTTGACTCGGCTTTGGCTTCGATATTGCATGGCAACATGGGACAGGTGGGCACTCCAGTATGATGTCGATGTATTATCAGGCCTTTCAGAACCACATGGACCTGACGGCGCCGTGGCGGGCGGGAGCTTCGTCCGCGCTCAAATTCCTTCATCTGGTGCCCCAGGGCGTGTCGGATCAGGTCGTCGGCCGGCTCTCGGCGGCGCTGGAGCTGATCTCGCGCTCCACTCTCACCTATCTTCGACCGGCCTATGGCATCGACAGCGTGATGGTCGGAAACCGCGAGGTGGCGGTCACCGAGGAAATCGCCTACGCGACGCCGTTCGGCTCGCTGCTGCATTTCAAGAAGGAGGGCGTAGGCGAGCAGCCGCGCATGCTGCTGGTAGCGCCGATGTCCGGCCACTTCGCGACGCTTCTGCGCGGCACCGTGAAGACGCTGCTCCAGGATCACGACGTCTACATCACCGACTGGCACAATCCGCGCGACATTCCCCGCAGCGAGGGCCGTTTCGGACTCGACGATTACACCGAGCATCTCATCGACTTCCTCGGCCAGCTCGGCCCGCGCCCGCATATGGTTGCGATCTGCCAGCCCTCGGTCTCTGCGCTCGCGGCCGCCGCGATCATGTGCGAGGGCAATCATCCCTCGCGGCCTGCGACGCTGACGCTGATGGCAGGCCCGATCGACACCCGCATCCAGCCGACCAGGGTCAACGAGTTCGCCAAGAGCAAGCCGATCGACTGGTTCGAGCAGAACCTGATCAACTACGTGCCGGTGCAGTGCCGCGGCGCGCTGCGCAAGGTCTATCCGGGCTTCGTGCAGCTCACTGCCTTCGTCTCGATGAACCTCGAGCGCCATATCAAGCAGCACATGGATCTCGCCAACCACATCGCCAAGGGCGAGAAGGACAAGGCCGCCAGCATCAAGACCTTCTACGACGAATATTTTGCGGTGATGGACCTTCCGGCCGAGTTCTATATCGAAACCGTGCGCGACGTGTTCCAGGAACATCTCCTGCCACAGGGCAAGCTGATGCATCGCGGCCGTCCCGTGGACACCAAGGCGGTCAGCCGCATGGGCCTGATGACGGTCGAGGGCGAGAAGGACGACATCTGCTCGATCGGCCAGACGCTCGCGGCGCAAGACCTCTGCACCGGCGTGCGCGCCTATCGCAGGGTGCACCACATGCAGGCCGGCGTCGGCCATTACGGCGTGTTTTCCGGCAAGCGCTGGAATAACGAGATCTATCCGCTGCTGCGGGATTTCGTGCACGTCAATTCGTGAAGGCGTGGCCTTCGCGCGTCAGGCCGACCATTCCTCGCCCCAGACCTGCACGACATGGCCCGGCGAAACCTCGCGATATTGCCGGACCGGCGGCTGGTAGTCAGAGGCGCGCACAGGGCTTTTGATCTCGTCGTTGGAGGCCTCGCGCCGCGTGCCGCGGCGAGCGGGGTCAGGCACCGGCACGGCGGCCATCAGCCGCTTCGTGTAAGGATGCTGCGGACTACCGAACACGGCCGCGCGCGGGCCGATCTCGACGATCTCACCGAGATACATCACCGCGACGCGATGGCTCATCCGCTCGACCACCGCGATGTCATGGGAAATGAAGAGATAGGCAAGGCCCATGCTGGCCTGAAGGTCGAGCATCAGATTGACCACCTGCGCCTTGACCGAGACGTCGAGCGCCGAGACAGCCTCGTCCGCGACGATCAGCTTCGGGCCGAGCGCAAGCGCGCGCGCGATGCAGATGCGCTGGCGCTGGCCGCCGGAGAATTCGTGCGGGAAGCGCGCGACCATGTCGACGGTCAGGCCGACGCGAACGAGCAAGTCTGCGACCATCTCGCGCGCCTGCGACGCCGAGGCGAGCCGGTTGGCCAACAATGGCGCAGCGATCGCCGTTCCCACCGACATGCGCGGATTGAGGCTGGCGAACGGGTCCTGGAACACGATCTGCATCTGCTTGCGAAATTCGCGCAAGGTGCGGCCCTTCATGCCGAGGACATCCTGGCCATCGATCAGAACGGTGCCGCTGTCCGGCTCGATCAGCTTGAGGATCGAGCGGCCCGTGGTCGACTTGCCGCAACCGGATTCGCCGACCAGCGCCAGCGTTTCGCCGGCACGCAAGGTGAAGGAGATGTTCTCGACCGCATGCACGCGGCCCGAGACTTTTCCAAACAATCCCGACCGGATCGGAAAGCGCGTGGTGAGGTTGGAGACTTCGAGCAGCGGCCGCTCGACGGTCGAGACCGTGTCCGGCGTCTCCGTCGGATCGTCCGAGGTGCCCGTCACCTTGTCGACGATCGGAAAACGCATCGGCCGCGTCCGTCCGTCCATGGAGCCGAGGCGCGGCACGGCTGCGAGCAGCGCGCTTGTGTAGGGATGCGAAGGCGACGCGAAGATGCGCGCGGTCGCATCGGTCTCCACCGCCTGCCCGCTATACATCACCACGGTGCGGTCTGCGATCTCGGCGACCACACCCATGTCGTGGGTGATGAAGAGGATCGACATCCCCTCCTCATGCTGGAGCTCCTTCAAAAGCTCAAGGATCTGGGCCTGGATGGTGACATCGAGCGCGGTGGTCGGCTCGTCGGCGATCAAAAGCTTCGGCTTGCAGGCGAGCGCCATCGCGATCATCACGCGCTGGCGCATGCCGCCGGAGAAGCGGTGCGGATGCTCGTGGAAACGCGATTTCGCCGCCGGAATACGAACGCGGTCGAGCAGGCGAATGGTCTCAGCCTCCGCCGCCGCGCGCGACAGTCCGCGATGCTGGATCAGCGCCTCCGCGATCTGGAAGCCGATCGTGAGCACCGGATTGAGGCTCGTCATCGGCTCCTGGAAGATCATGGCAACGTCGTTGCCACGGATATCCTTCATGCTTGCTTCAGGCAGCGTCAGCAGATCGCGGCCGGTCAGCCGGACGCGGCCCTCGATGCGGCCGCTCTCCTTCGGAATCAGCCGCATGATGGAGAGCGCGGTCACACTCTTGCCCGAACCCGACTCGCCGACGATCGCCACGGTTTCGCGGGCAGCGACGTCGAATGACACGTTGCGGACGACGGGAATCCATTGCTGTTCGCGCACGAAGGACGTGGTCAGGCCGACGACCGAGAGCACAGGCGCCTTCGCCTCGGCAACGACTTGATCAGCTCCGCTTGCGCCCATGCTCATGCGAGTGTCCTAATAACCCCGACTACGGTCGACACGCCCCGGCAAGGCCTCGCCGCGGCGATGTCGCGCGATGACGTCGAGCACATAGTCGACGGCTGTATCAGGCGTCGTCATGCTGGCATTGTGCGGCGTCAGCAGAATACGCGGGTGGCTCCAGAACGGATGGCCTGCGGGCAGCGGCTCGGGTTCGGTGACGTCGAGCACCGCCCCCGACAGCACGCCGCTGTCGAGCGCCGCAAGGAAATCGGCTTCGACCAGATGCGGGCCACGCCCGACATTGACGAGCCGCGCGCCGCGCGGCAGGCGCGCGAGCAGGTCGGCGTTCAGGATGCCGCGGGTGTCGTCGGTCAAAGGCAGCAGGCAGACGAGAATGTCGGTCTGCGCGAGGAAGTCCGGCAATTTGTCCATACCCGCATAGCAGGTCACGCCTTCGATGCTGCGCGGCGAGCGATTCCACCCCGAGAGCGGAAAGCCGAACGCCTTGAGCCGTTCGAGCACGGCCTGGCCGAGCTGGCCGAGCCCCATCACGCTGACCCGCCGCCGCTTCGCCGGCGTGATCCGGATCTCGCGCCAGACCTGTTCTTTCTGCTGGGCGATGAAATGCAGGAGATCGCGATGCAAGGCGAGCACGGCCATGGTGACGTATTCGACCATGGTCTCGGCAATGCCGGGCTCCAGCATGCGCAGGAGCGGAATGTGCGGTGGAAGTTTTGCGGCGTCGAACTGGTCGACGCCGGCGCCGACCGAGAAGACCAGCTCGAGATTCGGGAAGGTCCCCGCGATGTCATCCGGCGGCACCCACGTCACGAGATAGCGCACCTCGGCAGGATCGCCGATATCGGGCCACAGCCGGAACGGCAGTTCGGGCGCACGCTCCGCGAAGAAGCGCGCCCACTCCGCGCCGCGAACCATGTTGGCCTTGTAGAGAACCGTCATGCCGCAAGAGCCTTCAGAACGGACTGACCGGCGCGAGCCGCCGGCCATCGATCATGCGCGTGTGGCTGTAGGCCGCGGGATCGACCAACGGCGTCGAACCCGTCACTATGTCGGCGGCGAGCTTGCCGGCCGCAGGGCCAATGCCAAAGCCGTGGCCGGAGAAACCGGTCGCGAGGAAGAAGCCCGGAAGCGCATCGACCGGCGAGATCACCGGGATGGTATCGGGCGTGCAGTCGATCGTGCCGCCCCAGGCCTCCGCGATCTCGATGTCCTTCAATTCAGGATTCGACTTGATCAGCGAGGCGAGCGCCGCATCGACCAGCGACATGTCCGGCTCTGGATCGCGCACGCGCTCGGTCTCGAACGGCGACGGTTTGTCGAACCCCCAGCTGGTGCCGCGCACGATCTGGTCGAAGAACGACTTCCCGAACGACAGCTTCAATCCATTGCGGCGGTGCAGATAGGTGGGCCAGAAGGTGCGGGCATAACGGAACAGATCGGGCGATAGCTCGACCGTGCCACGATTGCGCAGCGCGAGCGTAAAGCCGCCATCGAGGCGGCGCCGGATGCAGTAGAAATCGGTGCCGAGTGCACCCGAGGTGATCTCAGGTGCCGGCGTGGTCCGGCATGCCGTGGCGTTGACGAGACCGATCGGCAGCTCGATGCCGTGGCGCCGGCAGAACAGCGACGACCACGCGCCGCCCGACAACAGCACGGATTGTGTGCGAATGGTGCCCTTCTCGGTGACGACGGCGCTGACCCGTCCGCCCAGCGTCTCCAGCCCGCGCGCGGCGCAGCCCTGATGGATGGTGACGCCGTGCTTGCGCGCGGCAGTGGCAAGCGCCGGCACGGCCATCGACGGCTCGGCGCGCCCGTCGCTCGGTGTGTGCAGCCCCCCGACCCATTTCTCGGCATTGCCGGGCATCCGCTCGGCGATCTCGGCCGGCGTCAGGATGGTCGAATGCACCTGCTGTTCGCGCGCCATCGCCGCCCAGCGCTCCCAGCTCGCGAGCTCGTCCTTGCTCTTGGTCAGAAACAAAACGCCGGTGCGGCGGAAGCCGGCATCGACGCCGGCGTCGTTCTGCATGTCGTCCCACAGCCGCAGCGCCTCGCGGGCCAGCGGAATTTCCTCACGCGCGCGGCCTTGCTGGCGGCACCAGCCCCAGTTGCGGCTCGACTGCTCGCCGCCGACATGCCCTTTCTCGACCACCGCAACGGACAACCCCTTCTTCGCCAGATGATAGGCCGCGGAAACGCCGATGACGCCGCCACCGATGACGACGACGTCCGCCTGCGCCGGCAGGCGTTCGTCGCTATTTATACGGTTGAGCGGCGGGGACATGGGACACTCCTGGCATTCAGTTCGATCGAGGCTCGGCTCAGAGTCTGGCTCGTCATGGGATGTTCATTCGCGGATCGAGCGCATCGCGCAGGCCATCGCCGAGAAAATTGAAGCTCGTCACCGCAAGCGTGATGGCAAGCCCCGGCACAATCGCAAGCCAGGGCGCGCTGGTGAGATAGATCTGCGCGTTGTTGAGCATGTTGCCCCAGCTCGCGGCCGGCGGCTGAATGCCATAGCCGAGATAGCTGACATAGGATTCGAGCAGGATCGCCTTGGCGACGTTCAGCGTCGCCGCCACCACGATCGGCGCGATCGCATTGGGCACGAGCTCGCGGAACATGATCCGCAGATTCGACGAGCCGAAGGCAAGCGCAGCAACCGCAAATTCGCGCTCGCGCAGCGAACGAACCTGGGCTTCGACGACGCGCGCGACCCACATCCATGCGGTCGCCGCAATCAGCACGGTGGTGGTAACGAGACCGGGCTCGGTGAGTGCTGCGAGCGCGAGCAGGAGAAAGATGGTCGGAAAGCACAGCACGGCATCGACGAGCCGCATCAGCACCGCGCCGACCACGCCGCCATAGAAACCGGCGAAGGCGCCGACCACGATGCCGACCGCCATCGCGATCACCATCGCGCCGATGCCGATCGAGAGCGACACCCGTCCACCCATCATCAACCGTGCCAGCACGTCGCGGCCGAGTTCGTCGGTGCCGAGGATATGCGCGCCCGAAAACGGCGGCGCGAACCGCTTCATGATGTCGATATAGGTGTCGTCGAACGGCAGCAGATAAGGGCCGAATACCGAGCCGAGGACGAGGACCAGAATGATCACCGCGCCCGCAAGCGCGAGCCGGTGCCGGCGGAATCGCCGCCAGGCGGCCTGGCCGGGCGCAAGCTGTACGGTGGAAAGGGCAGCGGTCGTCATCGCCTAGCCCACCCGGATGCGCGGATCGACGACGGCATAGAAGATGTCGGCGAGCAGCGAGCCGATCAGCACCATCGTCGCCGAGAACATCAGAATGCCCATCACCACGGGATAGTCGCGATAGCCGATGGAATCGAGGAACAGCCGGCCCATGCCTGGCCAGGTGAACACAGTCTCGGCGACCAGCGCGCCACCGAGCAGCGTCGGAAACTGGAGGCCGGCGACGGTGATCATCGGCAGCATCGCATTGCGCAGGGCGTGCACGGTGAGGATGCGCCATTCCGGCATCCCCTTGGCGCGCGCGGTGCGGATGTAATCCTGGTTGATCACTTCCAGCATGGAGGAACGCATGAAGCGGCCCCACATCGCGGTCTCGACCAGCGCCAGCACCATCGCCGGCGCGATCAGATGATGCAGGAGATCGAGCAGCGAGCCGTCGCCGACAGTCTCGCGGTTGCCGGCCGGCAGCCAGCCGAGCTTGACCGAGAAGACGTAGATGGTGACGAGACCGAACCAGAAGGTCGGGATCGACAGCGCGATCATGGCGCCGACGGTTGCGAGCGTATCAAATAGCGAATAGCGGCGCAGCGCGCCGAGCACGCCGATCCAGCAGCCGAGCAGGACCGCAACGATGGTTGCCGTCGCCATCAGCTCCAGGGTGGCGCCGAGATGCGAGGAGATCACCGACAGCACCGCCTCGCCGTCACGGTAAGAGCGGCCCCAGTCGCCTTTCAGCATGCGGCCGAACCAGTCGAGATACTGGATCGGCAGCGAACGATCGAGCCCGAGCTGTTTGGTGACGCGGTCGAGATCCTCCTGCGTCATCTGCGCGGAGGCGGCAAATTGCGAGAGCGGACCGCCGGGCGCGAGATGCAGGATGGCAAAGCCGATCGCCGAGACGATCACCAGCAGCATGATCGCCTGTGCCAGGCGATTGGCGACGTAACGGGCCATCTCAGACGATTCCGCGGACCAGACGCATCACGCCCAATACCATTCGCGGATGTTCCAGCAATTGATTGAGGTGTTGATGTTGGGACGGAAGCCTTGCAGCCCCTCCTTCACGCCTTCGGCGATAAAACCCTGGAACAGCGGCAGGATCGCGAGGTCGTTGCGGATGAGCTTTTGCAGATCGCCATAGGTCGTCTTGCGTTGCGCGAGATCAAACTGTTTGGCGCCTTCGGTCAGGAGGCGGTCTGCCTCCGGGCTCTGGTACTGATAGGTGTTGTAGCCGCGGCCACCCTTGGCGGGAATCGCGCCGGAGCCGAAGCGCGGCGTCACGTCGGGGTCGCTGCCCAGCATGAAGTTCACCCCCACGATCACCGAGTTGAATTTCGACTGCTGCCAGAAATCGCCCCAGATCACGGCCGCCGGCATGTTGTTCACGCGCATTGTCGCGCCGATCGCGCGCCAGTCCTGGATCAGGAGTTGCTGGGTCTGCTCGCGCACGGCATTGCCCGAGGTCGTCGAGTTGGTGAATTCGAGCTTGACGCCGCCTTTCTCGCGGACCCCGCCGGAGCCGCGCGTCCATCCGGCCGCATCGAGCAGTGCGTTGGCCTTGGCAGGATCGTATTTGTGCTGCGGCAGTCCCTGCTGGAATGACCAGGCCTGCTGCGGCACGAAGCTCTCGGTCTGAGTCGGCAGGCCGTAGTTGAGCGCATCGATGATCGCCTGCTTGTTGATCGCGAGATAGAGCGCTTCGCGCACCGTGCGGTCGGCGAGCGGCCCGAACTCTAGATTGGGTGCGATGTGCTCGACCGAGGACGTCGAGGAGACGAAGATCCTGCGGCCCTTCAGCGTCTTCGCCTCCTGCACGAAGTTTGGCAAAATGCCTTGCAGGCCGGTGTAGTCGACCTGACCGGTGCGGAACTGCGTATAGAGCACGGTGAGGTCCGGGATGTACTTGAACACCACGCGTTCGACGTACGGCCCCTTGCCGTGGTAGCCGGTGTGGGCATTCAGCAGGATGTGGTCGCCAGGCACGCGCTCGCCCCAACGGAATGGTCCGGTCCCGACCGGCGCGTTGTGGAACGGCGAGGCATTCTGATCGGACGCCTTCTCCAGGATGTGTTTTGGCACGATGAAGGTCAGTGATCCCAGGATCGACATATAGGGCGAATAGGGAGCCTCCATTCGCCAATGGATTTCGTCGGGCGCGACGACCTTGATGTCCTTCACCAGGCTGTGGCCGACGCGGCTGCGCGCGCGGAAATCGGGATTGTTGATCAGCTCGATTGAAAATTTCACGTCGTCCGCCGTGAACGGCGTGCCGTCGTGCCACTTCGCGTCGCTGCGCAGCTTGATCTTCCAGGTCAGGCCGTCGGCCGACAGGCCGCCATTCTCGATGGTCGGGACTTCGCGGGCGAGATCGGGAACGAAATTGCCGTCGGGATCAATGAACCAGAGCGGCGAGAACACCTGCCACCAGACGCCCTGATCGACCTCGATGCCCGGCATCAAGGGATGAAAGACGGTCGGCTCCTGCGACAGCGCCGCAATCACCTGCCCGCGCGGCTTGTCCGGCGGATTGGTGGGGCGTTCGGTCTGGGCATAGGCGTTGCCTGAAAGGGTCCATCCCGCCGCGGCACCCGCGCCGAGCTGGAAGAACTGACGACGATTCGGAATGCCGAGATGCAGTGCCCCAACGCCGAACTTCCCGGTGTCGTCTGCCATGACCACTCTCCGTTGTCGCACGCGGCACCATCTCCCGCGCCCCGAATCCCCGGCAAGGGACAGGAGTGGGCTTTAGTGCTTCTAAATTTTTCAGCTAAAATTTCATCATGACTAAATACAGCTGTCAATCACCTTGCTAGGATGCGCGACGTTTTCACTCTGACTGAACCTTCGGACCGATGTGGTCCGGCGGCGAAATGATGCATGGGAGAGCGACATGGATGGTCGCGGCGACACGAAGGCTCCGAAGGACGCCCCGACGATTGACAGCGACGATGCGGTCGACCAGCGCCTCGGCGAGACCGTGCGCCTGTTGCGGCAGCGCGCCGGCCTCTCGATCCAGGACGTCGCCAACAAGACCGGCCTCTCCAACGGCATGATCAGCCAGCTCGAACGCGCGCGCGCCATGCCGTCGATACGCACGCTGCGCCTGCTCAGCATCGCGCTCGACGTTCCCATCTCCTACTTCTTCGAGACCAGTGATCCCGCCGACGTGCCGCGCTACATCGTGCGCAAGAATAGCCGGCGCCTGCTGCGGCTCACCGCCAGCGGCGTGGTCAAGGAAGCGCTGACGCCGGCTGACCAGGGGCAGCTCGAACTCTACGAGCTCACGCTCAATCCCGGCGCCTCGTCCGGCACCGACTTCCTGCAGCACACCGGCGAGAAGGCCGGCTACATCCTGTCCGGCAGCCTGCGGCTGTGGCTCGACAACCAGGCCCATCTGCTCGAGGCCGGTGACAGCTTCCGCTTTCCGAGCATCGTGCCGCACATGTTCGACAACCCGACCCAGCAGGCGGCGCGCGTGATCTGGGTGACGACACTGCGGCAGACCGATTCGCCCGTAGGTTGAAGCGCCCGGCCTCCTGTCTGGGAAAAGCCGCCGCCCGGCACCGCCGGAAGTTGACCCTCGACGGAAACGCGGTGAGTCTGTAGCTCACATGATGCCGGACTCCTCGACGGGGCGGCCGAGGGCGGTCCGTGGCTGACGTCTTGGGTGTGAGAGCATGAAACTCGGGAGGCTTCTGACACTCGCGATGGCCGCGCAGCTCGTCGTGACCGCCGTGGCTCTCCTGACGTCCTATGTCGTGAGCGGCGATCACGCGCGCGGATTTGGTACGGTCCAGCTCGTCGCCCTGCTCGTCAGCGCCGTCGTTGCGGTGCTGCTCGCGCTCCTCTGCACGCGTGCCATCGAAGCGTCACAGGACAAGCGCGTTGCCGCGCAACTCGCCGATCAGGCGAAGACAATCGCGGATAGCGCCCAGATGACGCAAGCCGTCATCAAGACCGCGCTCGATGCCTTCGTTCAGACCGACGCGAACGGCGTCGTCCTGGAATGGAGCTTTCAAGCCGAGGCTTTGACCGGATGGTCGCGGCACGAGGCCATCGGCGCCGATGTCGTCGACCTCCTCGTCGCCGAACCGCTCCGCGACGGTTTTCGGCAGCGCATGATGCGGCTCCTGCCGGAATTGTCGGATACGCCGATCGGCATCCGCTTCGAAGCGAGCTTGCAGCACCGGAACGGCGACGAGATCCTGATCGAGGCGTCGAGCACGGCGCTGCGGCTCGGCGGGCGCACCATCATCAACAATTTCGTCAAGGACGTCACCCGGAAGCGCGCCGCCGAGGAGCAGCTGATCCAGTCCCAGAAGATGGAGGCGGTCGGCCAGCTCACCGGCGGCATCGCGCACGAATTCAACAACATGCTCACGGTGATCACGGGCACGATCGAGATCCTCGCCGATGCCGTGAAGGACAACCCGCCGCTCGCGACTATCACCAAGCTGATCAGCGAGGCGGCGGATCGCGGCGCCGCGCTGACATCGAGCCTGCTCTCCTTTGCGCGAAAGCAGGCGCTCCAGCCGGCCGAGATCGACGTCAACGAACTGCTTGAAGAGCTCGCGAGACTGCTGCTGGCGACCTTCGACAAGAAGATCGAGATCGTGACGAGGCTCGACGGCAACATCTGGCTCGCCTTCGCCGACCGCGGACAACTCTGCTCGGCGCTGCTCAACCTCGCCATCAATGCCCGCGACGCGATGTCCGATGGCGGCAAGCTGACGCTGACGACGCGCAATGTCGTGTTCGGCGTCCGCGAAGCCGTCGCAGTCGGCGCCGGCTATGCCGGCGACTATGTCGAGATCGAGATCGCCGACAACGGCACCGGTATGCCGCAAGCCATCATCGAGCGGATCTTCGATCCGTTCTTCTCGACCAAGGAGGTCGGCAAGGGCACGGGGCTCGGGCTCAGCATGGTGTTCGGTTTCGTCAAGCAATCCGGCGGCGGCATCAAGGTCGATTCCAGGGAAGGCCGCGGCACGACATTCACGATCTACCTGCCGAAGGCGGAGACCAGCACGCTTCGCCCCGCAGGCTATGACGAGCGCAAGGTCGTGGGCGGGACGGAGACCATCCTCTGCGTCGAGGACGATCGCGACGTCCGCCAATACGTCACCGTTCAGCTCGAAAGCCTCGGCTACAAGGTTATCCCCGCCGCCAACGCGACCGAAGCGCTCGCCTTGGCTGCCGAAGGCATGCCGTTCGACCTGCTCTTCACCGACATCGTGATGGCCGGCGGAATCAACGGGCGGGAACTCGCCGAGCAAATGGTGGCTGCGCGGCCCTCGCTGCGGGTGCTGTTCACATCGGGCTATGCCTACGACTCGCTGCACGCGCAGGGCCGCGCCACAGCGGGCGCGCCGCTTCTGACAAAGCCCTACCGCAAGGCCGAGCTGGCGCGCATGCTGCGCCGCTCCCTCGACACCGCCGTCGATTCCGCTGGCGACCCGATCCCGACGCCGTATTCGGTGCAGGCGGAAGTCGAGGGCTTCTTGCGCAGGCAGACGTCCGATCGCGACGGTCGTTAGCGCAAGTCTGACGGATGGACAGTGCCCGGCAGCTGCGCAAAACTCCGACCCAGCCGGACATCGCATTGGAGGCGAGCCATGACTGCACTCGAAAAGGGCATTACCGCTGTTGGCACGGGCTATGGCGGCAAGAGCTGGAACATCCTGGGCCAGGTCTATTTCCCAAAGGCCGTCACCGAATCCACCTTCGCATTCGAGACCAACAGCGAGCCTGGCCAGTTCGTGCCGGTGCACATCCATCCGACCCAGGACGAATTCATCCTGGTGCAGGAAGGAACGCTCGACCTCAAGCTCGACGGCCAATGGGTCAAGGCCCATGCCGGCGACCTCGTGCGCCTGCCGCGCGGCATCCCGCACGGCTATTTCAACAAATCCGACAAACCGGCCCGCGCGCTGTTCTGGGTCTCTCCGATGCAGAAGCTGGAGGCGCTGTTCAGCCAGCTCGACAATCTGACCGACCCCGCCGAGGTCGTCCGCATCTCGGCCCTGCACGAGGTCGACTTCCTGCCACCGGAGGCCAACGACTAGGCGGGCGGATCAGATTTCATCTCGCCAGCCTTCGCGTCTGACGCTTACGATCCCCTGACCGACGAATCGTTGGGGGAACCGGCCATGCGCGCACGTCATGCCATCGCAGCCATAGCGGGGCTTGGGCTGATCCTCGCATCGCCCGCCCTGAGCCAGGCGCAAGCACTCACGGCGAAGCAATCGGATGTGATCGCCGCCTACGATCGCGCGCTCGGCGATTTCAAATCCATCCTTGCCGAGCGCCGCGGCCAGATCGAGGCGAAGCAGCCGCTGCCGAACCTGCCGGGCCAGGCGCTTTATCTTGCACGCGTCGCGGTGATCAGCACATACAAGGATCTGACGGACGCCATGCCGTCCAGGATCGGAAAGCCCAACAAGTTCGAAATTCCGCCGGCCTATTTCGATGCCGAGATCGAACCGCTGGTCGACGAATACGCAAGACTGTTCGAGATCATGGAGGCGCCGCCCGCGGGCGCGCAAGCCTCGGCGACGCCGTTCAAGGACGTCGTCGATCTCGCCGCAGCGATTGCACGCGCCAAGGGGCTTGCACCGATTCACGCCGACGCAGCCGGCCGCATCAGTCTGGGGCTGTTCTTTGCGGAGACCAACGGCAAGCAGAACGTCCGCAACGGGCGCTCGAACACCTATATGGGCAGCCTCCAGACCGATCCGTCCGAGGACCGGAACGGCCGCAGGAAATGGGAGGCCATCAAGGCCACGATTGCGGCGGCCGATCCCGAACTGAATGCGCGCGACGACAAGGAGGAAGCGCGGGCCCGCGGCACCGATCACCGCTTCAACCACTGGACCAACGTGCGCGACGGCCTCATGAACGCGCATGCGGAGCTGTTTGCCGAGATCCCCGCGATCGTGAAGACGCTGCCCGATCCGATCGACCAGATGAAGCTGTTCGAGCTGATCCAGATTATCCCGACGCCGACGCGGTCCGCACTCAAATCGGGCGACCTGCTCGGCTACAGGGTGTCGAATCCGACGATCATGAAACACTTGCGCAACAACAGCGTCTTCGCCTTCGGGCAGGCCGACCGGGCGCGAAGCTCGGCGAGCTTCCGCGACATTCTCGGCGCGATGTGGCTGTTCAAGCGGAAGTTCGAGAAGGCGATGGCGAAATACGCCGAGATCAAGCCGCGCTAAGAGGGCAAGGCGGCGCCAACGCCGTGGCTGGACGCCCCTTCTAGTTCTCCGGGTTGTAGCCGTCCGTCAGCGTCTTCAGGAACGCGATGATGTCGGCTTCGTCCTGCGCCGTCATCGCCGGCGTATCGCCGAGGCGGCGATCGAAGGGCGGATCGCTGACATCGACGTTGGCGTGATATTTTTGCGGCAGGTCGTCGTACTTCTGCGCCGTGCCGTCCGCAGCGCGCGGAAACAATTTTTCCGGGTTGGTGTCGCGGAAATTATAGAAATCGAGCACCTGCTCGAGGCTGCGGAAGACGCCGTTGTGGAAGAAGGCGCGGCGGGTCGCCGTATTGCGCAGCGTCGGCGTCAGGAACATGCCGCAATATTGCGTCTGCTCGGGGATGTCGGTGCGATGCGGGCCGCAGACGCCGAGGTCGAAGTAATTCGGATCGCGGTTGCCGGCGAGCGTGGCATTGCGCGGCGCGCCGAGCGCTTCGTATTGGTGGTCGGTGAAGAGTGGCGGCAGGCCGTCGCGGGTCGGCGCCGAGGTGTGACAGCCGGCGCAATTGGCCTTGTCGGGATCGTTGAACAATTGCAGGCCGCGCAGCTCGTTCTCGGAGAGCCGCGCCTTGCCCTCGAGCCAGTAGTCGTACTTGCTGGTGTAGGGATGGAAGCTCGGCTCCTCCACCTGGTAGCGTGCGACGGCAAACATCGCTTCCGCGATCAGGAGTCGCTGATTTTTAAGGACGCCGGCCCCGAACAACTCCACGAAGCGGTTGGCATAAGGCGCGTGGCGCAGCTTGTCCGCGACGATCTCCGCGCTGCCGCCGCCCATCTCGTTGGGATCGAGCAGCGGGAACAGCGCCTGATCCTGAAGCGTGTCGGCGCGGCCGTCCCAGAACAGGCCGCCCTGCGGCACGATGTTTTGCGCCGACGCGGCGTTTCCACCCGCAGTTTTCGTTGTGCGCGCGGCCTGCTGGCCGATTGCCGCCATCTGCGCAAGGTCGATGATATTGTCGTCGTCGCCCTTGTCGGGGCCGATGCTGAAATTCGGCTGGCGCTCCAGATAAGTCAGCGACGGAACAGCGCGCGCGCCTTGTCGCGACAAATTTGCACCGCCGAGCATGACCGGTCCGTCGTTGGATGGGCCATAGGCGTGATCAGGGCTGTGACAGGACGCGCAAGATAACGTGCCGGAGGAAGACAGCGACGCGTCGTAGAAGATCTGCTTGCCGAGCTGCGCCATCGCGGACAGCGGAGCGACGGGCGGACGCATGAGCCGGACCGGATTAGGATTCGCGCCCGTCGGATTTGCCTCCGCAGATCCTTGGGTCTCGACAGCAAAGACGGCGCCAGCCAGACAAAGCAGGCCGGCGCCGAGAAGCCACAGAGTGCGGCTGTTCATAAAGCGTACCGTTGGACTAGTGGTGGTGATGTTCGTCCGGCGGGTTGACGATCACCGTGCCGGAGGTCGGATCGAGGAACAGCGCATCGGTCCGGAAGTCATGGCTGTGATCCCGATCGAAGTCGAACAGGTCCATGATCGATCCGGTCGTGGCATCGAACGAGCCGCCGCCGAGACGCTGGCCGCGCAGCCAGTTGTCCTCGATGAACCTCACCACGGACGCCTGCGTGATGTAGGTGTGGCTGACGAAGTTCGTCTTGGCGTAGGGCGAGACCAGGATGAAGGGCACGCGCGTGCCCGGTCCGCAACGGCCGTTCACTGGCTGGCCGCTGAGGCCCTTCGGCGCCCGCTGCTTCTGCGGACCGAGGCCACACAGGCCCGGACCATTGACCTGATCGGCGGTCGGATCGTAGGACGCGCTCTTCGGCGCAACGTACTGGTGGTCGTACCAGCCGTCGGAGTCGTCATAGGTGATGATGACGGCGGTCTCGCGCCACTCCGGCTGCTTCTGCAGAAAGTTGATCAGCTCGACATTGCCGGCCTGCTCGTCGAGCGGATCGGAGTTGCCAGCATGACCGTCCTGGAAGGCCGGCATCTTGATGTAGGAGACGGCCGGGAAATCGCCCGCCTTCACCGCAGCGTAGAAGTCCTCGAGATCGTAGCCATGGTTAGCCGGATCGACGGTCTTGCCGTCCATCGCGTAGGTATGGCCGATCGCGTGAACCGAGCTCGGCCGCGCATGGGTCGGGTTGGCGGTCGACTTGTAGTACTGGAACCAGGCGTGGTGCGGGATGTAGTCGACGATGGTGCCGTTGACATTGCTCGAGAACGTGCTGCGGCCGCAGCCGGTGGTGCCGTTGGCGTTCTTGAGCGTGGTATCGAAGCCGCCCATGAAGCTGCCCCAGCTGATGTGCTCGTCGTTGAGCAGGTCGCCGATGTTCTTGCCGGCCATCAGCATGGTGCTGGTCGTGCTCGAGCACGCGTCGTTGCCCGGATCGGTGTCGCCGATCAGCGTCAGCCCGCCCTGGCCATCGGCGACCGACGACGACGTGCCGATGATGTTCTGCACGCCATTGGTCTGGCCGGAGATCACCTCGAGCATGCCGGGCGTCGACGGACCGAAGGTGTCGGTCCAGTTGTTGTCGCTCATGGCGAAGTGCTGGGCGTAGTTCCAGAAGGCCGTGACGGTGTTGCCGTCGAAATAGCCCATCACCTGGCCGTTGGTGCCGAAGGCGCCGGCACCGCCGGCGGTACCGCGGCCGGTAAATTTCGGGAACAGGTCTTCCTTGCCGTTGTCGACGGCCTGCTGCTCGGGCGTGTAGGAATGGTTCTGCGAGCGCGTATTGGCCTGGGTGCGGTCGAGACGGAATGGATCCGTCGCGCCGGTGCCGTTGGCCGCATTGTTGTTCGGGTTGTTCACCAGCAGATTGGCGTTGATGAGGTTGTTCACCTTCGGCGTATGCGGCTTCGGCACGAAGGGAATCGAGCCCGACGGGTTGGCCGCGTTGGGATAGGTCGCAAAGTAATGATCGAACGAGCGGTTCTCGTTGAAGATCACCACGAGATGCTTGATCGGCGTCTCGGTGCGGATGTCATGCGGATGACGGTGATGGTCGCGATCGTGGTCATGATCCTGGTCGTGACCGCGGTCCCGACCGAAATCGTCCGCGAGGACCGGCATCGCGCATGCAAGTGCAGTCGCGGCCGCGAAAATCGCAGCCGTCGTCAAAAATCTGGATTTCATCTCTGTTTGCCCCGAAGGAGTGACGCCGCAACCCTAGCGATCACATTTGACAGAGCTGTGTCAGTTTGACGCAAGAGACACTCTGCGCAGTTGTTCGGACAGAAATTTTTACAAACGCGCTCTGCCGGGCGGCGGCATCCTCGCCAGGAGACGTCCTATGCATTTATTCCATGCGTAAACGCAAAAAATGATTGCCGCCAAATTGTTGCGTCATGCGCCCGGTTGCCTTTAACTTCGCCAAACAAAAACAAGCCTTACGGGGGAAACATGAGAGCCGCTCTTCGCATGCGCACACGCCGCGCCACATCAGCTCTGGTCGCAACGTCCTTGGCCGGCCTGGCAAATTTCGCCGCTCATGCCGAGATCGTCGTCACCGCCAATGACGGCAAGATGGTGCTGGAGAACGGCAATGCCGTGGTGCGCAAGCAGGCGCTGCCGGACACGGTCAGCGTCATCGATTTCACCGACGGCGCGCTGAAGGTGCTCGCCGAGGTGCCGGCCCCGGCGAGTGTCGTCGGCCCGCCGCCAAGCGTGGCGATTGCACCGGATGGCGCGTTCGCACTTGTCACGGGCGCCATGAAGGTCGATCCGGCTGACGCAACCAAGACCCTGCCCGATGACAAGCTCTCGGTCATCGACCTGAAATCTCCTCCGCCGAAAGTGCTCGCGACGCTTCAGGCCGGCGCAGGCGCGGCCGGCGTGTCGATCAACCGTGCCGCGACGTTGGCGCTGGTTGCCAACCGTAGTGAAGGTACGGTCTCGGTCTTCACCATCAGCGGCAACGCGCTGACGCCGGCGGGCAAGATCCAGCTCGGCGACGCCAAATCCGGCCCGAGCCACGCCGTCTTCTCCCACGACGGCGCGACCGCCCTGGTCACCCGCGACGGAGACAGCCGGATCTCGCTGCTGACGGTCGACGGGAGCAAAGTGGAGTACGCCAAGCGCGACCTCTATTCCGGCGTGCGTCCCTACGACATCGATCTCACCGGCAGTGCCGCAGCAATCGTCGGCAATGTCGGCGCCAGCGGCGGCGACACAGACACGATCAGCCTGATCGACATGACCGCAAAGCCGATCCGCGTCGTCACGACGGTCAGCGTGGGGCAGACGCCCGAAGGCGTGAAGATGTCGCCGGACGGCAATTATGTCGCGGTGACCGTCATGAACGGCTCGAACAAGCCCTCGGCCTCGCCCTTCTTCAATGATTTCGGACTGCTGAAGGTCTACAGGATTTCGGGCACCGAGCTCACGCCGGTGGCGGACGCGAAGATCGGTCATTGGTGCCAGGGCATGGTGTGGTCGAAGGACTCCAAATATCTCCTGACCCAATGCATGGTCGAAAGCGAGCTCATCGCCTTCTCGTTCGACGGCAAGACGCTGAACAGGACCGCTACGCTCAAGATGCAAGTGAGCCCCGCCGGGATTCGCACCGCGGAGCCGTAAGGCCTGCCCTACTCCGTCCGGATCGGCGTGTCCTTCCGGACGTTATTGTCATAGGCCTTGCGCAAGATCCCGCTCGTCGTGGCACGCGGCCTCCTGCCGCCACCGCGGAGTCCGGCACCACATGACGAAATAGCAAGCACGGAGCTAGGAAGGGCTGTCAAAGCGACTTGGCGAAATGGTAGCGACGAACGCCCCCGCCTACGGTCTTGTTGCTGGCGGCATCGGCAATCTCTTCGCGTATGCTTTCGTATCCCGCGTTTCTATATAGCGCCAGCGCGTCCTTCTGAAGCTCCGAGGTACTCAGCTGCAGTCGCAGCCGATTGCGCCGGCGGCATTCATGCTCCGCGAACGCCAGCATCTGTTGCCCAATTCCCGCGCGCCGCAAGCCGGGAGCGACGTACATCCGCCGCAACTCCATCGCGTGCTCGCCTGACGCCTCCAGACCGAACATCCCGACGATCTCGTCGTCATCAACAGCGACCCAGAAGCCGCCGTTCCGGCTTGAATAATAATCGGCGAGCCGATCGATCTCTTCGGCGAGCGAGCGGGCGATGTAGCTTTCAAATGCCTCCACCATGTGCTCTGGCGCCAACAAACGATTCACCTGAATGAACAGCTCGCGCACGGCTGCTGCATCAGGCGCCGAGAAGGCGCGAATTTCAATCTCTCTTGTCATGGAGCCGACGCCGCCGCTACTCCGTCCGGATCGGTGCATCCTTCAGGCCGTTGGCATCGTAGGCCCTGCGCAACGTGCCGTTCGTCACCGCCTCGTTCATAAATTTTGCGACAAAGGTCAGTGCCTGTTGATGGCCGAGCGGCACTGCGACCGCGGTGACGGTCTTCTTGAACGTCTCGTCCAGCACGCGCGCGCCCGGAATCTTCTGCGCCATCTTGTTGAGCTGGTCGCGCGACAGCGCGAAGGCGTCGATCTCGCCGCCCTTCAATAGACCGAATATCTCGTCATAGGTCTGATAGCCCGTGACTTTCGCATTCTTCAGATGCGCAACGGCGCCGCGCATGGTGGTGGTGGCGTTGACGGCCGCGACCTTGATGCCGGGCTGGTCAAGCGTAGCAAAATTGGTGACGTTCGAACCGGCCTTGACGATGTAGGTGGCGTCCGCGACCTCGTAGATCGGGCCGAACATCATCCTGGTCTCGCGCTCGGGATCCTTGGGCAGCCAGGTGACGTCCCAGGTGTTCTTGCCGGCCGCATCGGTGATCTGTCCGGAATTCTGGTGCACGACATATTCGACGGGGACGCCGAGCTGGGCGGCCATCGCCTTGCCGAGATCGACGGGAACGCCGGCATAGCCGGCTTCCGTCTTGGTCGACCAGAACGCGCCGCCCGCCGGGCTGATCGCGATCGCGACCCTCAATTTGCCGGTCGGCGCGATGTCGTCCTTCAGGCCATCGGCTAGCGCGGGCATGGCGACCGCCGCTGCGAGGACGAGGCCGGCGCAGGCCGACCAGAATGGAGTTGGCATGTCATGTTCTCCTCACGTTTCTTCTTGTCTGCTTCTTTCCGCGAGCCTCACGCCCATCGCGCCGCCTTTGACACAATTCTGGTCGATCCTGCGCGCGGTGAAAAGCGAAAACTGTCGAAGGCACGCCGCTGTTTGCAGTGCAAGGGGCGTGACTGCCATGGCTATGGTGTTTCGCGGCCGGACATTTGTTGCTAGCCTGTCGCACCGACAGACAGCAATCGGGAGCCACCGAATGATCTGCGCAAATCTCGCTCGTCCCGCACATCGAAATGGAGCGTGGAGACAGATCGGGCGGACGCTGGCCGCGGTGGCGGCCGTCGCCGTACTCGCCGGCTGCGAGGAAAAGAACGCGTTCGTGGCCCCGCCGCCGCCCAAGGTGGACGTCGCCACGCCGGTGCAGCGCGCGGTGACGCGCTATGTCGAGGCCACCGGCAACACCGCGCCGATCAAGAGCGTCGATCTCGTGGCGCGCGTTCAGGGCTTCCTGCAATCGATCGACTACACGGACGGCACTTTCGTCAAGCAGGGCACCCAGCTGTTCACGATCGAGCCCGAGACCTACAAGCTCAAGCTCGATCAGGCGCAGGCCGCCGAGGCCGGCGCGCAGGCTTCCCTCAAGCAGGCGGAAACCGACTTCAAGCGGCAGGTCGATCTGGTGCAACGGCAGGCGGTCTCGCAAGCAACGCTGGACACCTCGACCGCCAACCGAGACAACGCGCAGGCCACCCTCCAGCAGGCGCAGGCCAACACGCGGATCGCCGAAGTCAATTACGGCTACACCAAGGTGGTGGCACCATTCGACGGCATCGTCAGCGCGCACATGGTCTCGATCGGCGAGCTCGTCGGCGTTTCCTCCCCGACCCAGCTTGCGACCATCGTTGCGATGGACCCGATCTGGGTGAACTTCACCGTCAACGAGCAGGACGTGCTGCGCATTCGCGCCGAGGCGCAGCGCCGCGGACTGACCGCCGCCGACCTCAAGCAGTTTCCGATCGAGATTGGCTTGCAGACCGAGACCGGCTATCCGCATGAGGGCAAGCTCGACTACGTCGCGCCGACGCTCAACCAGTCGACCGGTACGCTCGCGGTGCGCGGCCTGGTGCCCAATGACACGCGGGTGCTGCTGCCCGGCTATTTCGTCCGCGTCCGTGTGCCGTTCACTCAGGAGAAGGATGCACTGCTCGTCCCCGACACCGCGCTCGGCAGCGACCAGGGCGGCCGCTATCTCCTGGTGGTCAACGGCGACAACACGGTCGAACAGCGCAAGGTGCAGATCGGCCCCGTCGACAACGGCCTACGCGTGATCGAAGGCGGCCTGAAGCCGGACGACCGCGTCGTCACCGCAGGGCTGTTGCGGGTGATCCCGGGCCAGAAGGTCGATCCGCAAGTCACGAAGATCGGCCAGCCACAGGCGTCTGCCAAGTAGGAGCCACCGGCCATGATCTCAAAATTCTTCATCGAGCGGCCTGTTCTCTCGAACGTCATCGCGCTCCTGATGATCCTGATCGGTGGCGTGGCGCTGTTCAATCTCGCGATCGCGCAATATCCGGACGTGGTGCCGCCGACGGTGCAGGTCACCACGCGCTATCCCGGCGCCAGCGCCAAGACCGTGATCGACACGGTTGCCTTGCCGATCGAGCAACAGGTCAACGGCGTCGAGGACATGCTCTACATGCAGTCCTACAGCGGCTCCGACGGCACCTATACGCTGACCGTGACCTTCAAGATCGGCACCGACCTCAACTTCGCTCAGGTGCTGGTGCAGAACCGCGTCTCCAGCGCGCTGTCGCAATTGCCGGCGTCCGTACAGAACCAGGGCGTCACCGTGCAGAAGCAGTCGACCTCGATCCTTCTGTTCGTGACGCTGACCTCGCCGGACTCCACATTCGACAGTCTGTACTTAAGCAACTACGCCACTATCAACCTCCGCGACGAGCTGTCCCGCCAGCCCGGCGTCGGCAATGTCACGGTGTTCGGCGCCGGTCAGTATTCGATGCGGGTCTGGCTCGATCCGAACAAGCTCCAGGTGCGCGGACTGGTGCCGCAGGATGTCATCCAGGCGATCCAGCAGCAGAGCCAGCAGGTCTCGGCCGGCCAGGTCGGCGCGCCGCCGACGCCGCCGGGTCAGGCGTTCCAGTACACGCTCAACGTCAACGGCCGGCTCGACGACACCAGCCAGTTCGAGAACATCATCGTCAAGACCGGCACCAGCGGCGACGTCACGCGCCTGCGCGACGTCGGTTGGGTCGAGCTCGGCGCGCAGACTTACAGCCAGATCTTCTCGCTCAACAGGCAGCCCTCCACCGGCATCGCCATATTCCAATCGCCCGGCGCCAACGCGCTCCAGGTCGAGCAGGCCGTCGAGAAAAAGATGGCGGAGCTGGCAAAGACCTTCCCTCAGGGCATGAAATACGACACGCCGTTCGACACCACGAAGTTCGTGCAGGCCGCGGTGCATGAGGTCTACATGACGCTGATCGAGGCCGGCCTGCTCGTGCTGGTCGTGATCCTGGTGTTCCTGCAAGACTGGCGCGCAATGCTGGTGCCGGCGACCACGGTGCCGGTGACCATTATCGGCGCGTTCGCCGCAATGGCGGCGCTCGGCTTCACCATCAACATGTCGACGCTGTTTGCGATCGTGCTCGCGATCGGCATCGTCGTCGACGACGCGATCGTCGTGGTGGAAGGCGCCGCGCACAACATCGAGCAGGGCATGAACGGCCACGACGCCGCGATCAAGGCGATGGACCAGCTGTTCGCGCCGATCGTCGGCATCACGCTGGTGCTGATCTCGGTGTTTTTGCCGGCATCGTTCCTCGCCGGCCTCACGGGGCGCATCTATTCGCAGTTCGCGCTGGTGATCGCCGCGACCGCGCTGCTCAGCGCCATCAACGCCGCGACGCTGAAGCCGACACAATGCGCGCTCTGGCTGCGGCCGGCGGTGCCGCCGGAGCAGCGCAACTTCTTCTACCGCGGCTTCAACGCCGTCTATAACCGGGTCGAACGGGGCTACATCCGGCTGATCGGCTTCCTGGTCAGGCACGCCACGGTTTCGGTCGCGTTTGCACTGGTCCTGATCGGGATCGGCGGCTACGGCCTGTCCCGGGTGCCGACCGGCTTCCTTCCGATCGAGGACCAGGGCTATCTGATCGCCGCCGTGCAACTGCCCGACGGCGCCTCGCTCGAGCGAACCCAGAAGGTGCTCGACAGGGCGAGCGAGCTCATCAAGGAGACGCCGGGCGTCCAGCAGGTCATCACGGTTGCCGGCATCTCGGCGCTCGACAACAGCGCGAGCCTCGCCAATGCCGGCGTCGCCTTCATCATCCTGAAGGATTGGGAGGCACGCGGCAAAGGCGAGGATCTGCGATCGCTGGTGTACGGGCTGAACGATAAGGTCGCGACCATCATGGAGGCGCGCACGCTGGTGCTGCCGCCGCCGGCGATCCAGGGCATCGGCAACACGGCCGGCTTCTCCATGCAGGTCGAGCTGCGCGACGGCAACAGCGATTTCGCGAAGCTCCAGGCGATCACCGGGGCGATGGTCAGCAACGCGCAGAGCCAGAGCGCGCTGCAACGCGTGTCGTCCTCGTTCCGCTCGTCGGTGCCGCAATTCAACGTCGAGATCGACCGCGTCAAGACCCAGACGCTGCAGGTGACGACGGACGCGGTGTTCTCGGCGCTGTCGACCTATCTCGGCTCGTCCTATGTCAACCAGTTCAACAAGTTCGGCCGCGTCTTCCAGGTCTACACGCAGGCCGATCCGTCGTTCCGCGTCACCGAGCGCGACATCGCCAACATGATGGTGCGCAACCAGAATGGCGACATGATCCCGATCGGCACCATCGCCAAGATCACGCCGGTCACCGGTCCCTCGCTGATCAGCCTCTACAATCTCTATCCCTCGTCGACCATAGTCGGCCTGCCGGCGCAAGGCTACTCGTCCGGCCAGTCGCTGAAGCTGATGGAGGAGGTCGCTGACAAGACGCTGCCGCCCGGCGCGGGCTTCGAATGGACCGCGATGTCCTACCAGGAGAAGGCGGTCTCGAACCAGATCTACTGGGTGTTCGGGCTCGCCATGCTGCTGGTCTATCTCGTGCTCGCCGGCCAGTACGAGAGCTGGTATGCGCCGATCTCGGTGATCCTCGCGGTGCCGCTGTCGCTGATCGGGCCGATGCTGGTCCTCAACGCGCTGAAGATCGACAACAACCTGTATTGCCAGATCGGCCTGATCCTGCTGATCGCGCTATCGGCCAAGAACGCCATCCTGATCGTCGAGGTCGGGCTCGAGCTTCACGGTCGCGACGGCAAGCCGGTGCTGGAATCCGCGATCGAGGCGGCGCGCGCCCGCTTCCGCCCGATCCTGATGACGTCGTTCGCGTTCATCCTCGGCATGGTGCCGCTGGTGATCGCGACCGGCGCCGGCGCCAGCGCCCGCAAGTCGATCGGCATCACGGTGTTCTCGGGGATGCTGGCCTCGACCTGCCTCGCGGTGCTGTTCGTGCCGGCCTTCTTCGTGGTGGTGCAGCGCTTCGAGAATTGGCTCGAATCCCGCAAGAAGCCCGCCGCAAAGCCCGCGACGCAGACGGAAGCCTGACACCTAAAGCGCGATGTCATCGCGCTTTAGGCTTTTTTGTTGAGCATGATCTTCTCGGAAAACCGCTGCACACTTTTCCGGATCATGCTCTAGACATCGACGCGGAAGCCGACCTCGATCACCGCGTCGTGGGGAATCTTGAAGAAATCAGGCGCACGGCTGGCGATCCGGTTCAGGAACGAGAAGATGCCGAACGAGACCGGATCGATCGCCGATCCGGTCTCGCGGCGGACGATGGTCTCGTGCGCAAGATAGTAGTTCTTGTGCTCGAGATCGGCGTCGAAGCCGAGCTTGTTGCAATTGTCGAGCGTCAAGGGAATGTCCGGCGTCTGCATGAAGCCGAGCCGGACCTGGATGCGGTAGAAGCCGCGGCCGAGGCGATGCACTGAGTGGCGCTCGCCGAACGGCACGCGCGGACGGCGATCCGAAACGTAGGTGAGCAGCACCACGGTCTCGTGCAGCACGCGGTTGTGCTCGATATGGCGCAGCAGCATCGGCGAGACGCCGTGCTCGACTTTTGTGAGCCACACGCCCATGCCCGGCGCGCGGCCGATCACGGCCGTGTCGGCGTAACCGAGAAACTCCTTCAGCGGCATCGACATGCCATCGAGGCGCTGGCGCACAGTGGATGAGCCCCTGCGCCAGGACAGCATCAGCGCGGCGATGATCGTGCCGACCACCAGCGGAAACCAGCCGCCCTCGACGATCTTGAGCGAGTTCGACACCAGGAACGTGGCATCGATCGCGCCGAATACAAGGATTACCGGCAGCGCCAGCCGGCGGGACCATTTCCAGCGCGACCGCGCGACGTGGTAGAGCAGGATAGTGGTGATCAGCATGGTGCCGGACACGGCGATGCCGTAGGCGGCGGCGAGGTTTTCCGACGAGCGGAACATGATCACCGTGAGCAGCGTGCCGGTCATCAGGAGCCAGTTGGCGGCGGGCACGTAGATCTGGCCGGCCTCGTCATAGGACGTCGGCGTGATCCGCGCCCGCGGCACGAGCCCCATCTGCATCGCCTGCCGCGTCAGCGAGAACACGCCGGAGATCAGCGCCTGCGAGGCGATGACGGTGGCGAACGTCGCCAGGATCACCATCGGGATGAGCGCCCAGACTGGTGCGAGCTTGTAGAAGGGATTGTCGGCGGCGGTGGGATCGGACAGCACCAGCGCGCCCTGCCCGAAATAGTTCAGCATCAAGGCCGGCAGCACCAGCGCGAACCAGGCTCGCCGGATCGCGGTCGCGCCGACATGGCCCATGTCGGCATAGAGCGCCTCGCCGCCGGTGAGCGCGAGGAAGACGGCGCCGATCACCACGAAGGAGATTTTTGGATCGGCGACGAGGAAGTTCGCGGCTTCCAGCGGATTGACCGCCAGCAGGATCGCCGGCGCTTTCCACACGTTGACTGCACCGAGCACGGCGATCACGGCGAACCAGACCACCATGACGGGTCCGAACAGCTTTCCGATGCTGCCGGTGCCGTGGCGCTGGATCGCGAACAGGCCGATCAGCACGGCCAGCGTCGCGGGCAGGATAAAATGCTCGAAAGCGGGCGCGACCAGCTTCAGGCCTTCCATCGCCGAGAGCACGGAGATGGCCGGCGTGATGACGCCGTCGCCATAGAGCAGCGAAGCGCCGATGACGCCGAGCAGCACGAGGATGGGAAGCCGCGCGCCGTTCGCGACCTTGTCGGCGGCGACGAGCGACAACAGCGCCAGAATGCCGCCCTCCCCGTCATTATCGGCCCGCAGGATGAACACGACGTATTTCAGCGCCACCATGGCGATCAGCGCCCAAAGAATAAGCGAGACGATGCTGGTCACCTCGGCTGCCGCCGGCAAGGGATGGCCGAGGCCGGAGAGCGCCACCTGGAAGGCGTAGAGCGGGCTGGTGCCGATGTCGCCGAACACGACGCCGAGCGCGGTCAGTGCCAGAAACCAGGGGCTGCCGAGGTGATGGACGAATTTTGGGTGCTCGGTCGTCGCTCCAAGCGGATCGTAGACAACGCCGGTGGCGGCGCGATCGATCAGGCTCCGGACCGGGAGATCGGACGGCATATCCATGGGAGCCTCGGTGAGAGGGCAGATACCCACGGGAATAAATGCAAGCGGCGTGCCGCGTCGCCGACACGCTTCTCGGTCCTAGGTCGTCTGAGACGGCGCCCGGTGCGCCTCGCCGCTCGACACCAGCAGCACCGAGACCTTCGACTGCCTCAGGACGGCGTCGGCGACGCCGCCGAAGGAGAGGTGATCGGCCTGGATGCGGTCGACGCCCATGACTACGAGATCAACGTCGGTGGTGTCGATCTCGCGCAGGATTGCCGCCTCGGGCGCCCGGTTCACGCGCAAGGTCGTGGTGATGTCGACCTCATAGCGGGCGGCGAGATCGCTGGTATCCTTCAGGATGCCCTCCTCCTGGCTCAGGCCACGTGACGCGCCACGCTGCGCGCCCTTGTCCCGCGTGGTCGCCACGTAGATCACGCGGAGCGAGCCTGATCCGGACTGCGCCAGCGCAACCGCGACTTCGGCGCCGCGCTTGGAGACGCCGCTGCCGGAGACCGGCACGAGGATGTTGAGCGCCTCGGGCATCGGCTGCTTCAGATGCTTGCCCTTGGCTGCCGCTATCGCAAGCGGCCCATCGAACTGGGCGGCGATGTCTTCGATTTTCCTGTTGAAGCGATCCTTGGTCGCAGCGATCTTGTCGACGCCGACGACAAGAAGATCAAAGCCCTTCTTTGCTTCATCTCCGATGGCCTCGCCGAGCCCGGACTTGCGGACCCGCGTCGTGACATCGACGCTACCGGCATCGCCATCGCCACTGGCGGAGACTGTTTCGGCCGCCTTCTTCACCACGGCCTCGTGGCTTTCTTCCTCGCCGCGGCACTTCTCCTGCTCCTTCACACGTTTTCCGATATGCAGCACCGTGATCGGCAGGCCGCGAATGCCCGCGATCAAGCCTGCGATGTGAGCGGCAAAGGTGGCGTTGACGCTCTCGTCCACCGCCAGCAAGGGCCTTTCGAGATTGGCGACGAAACCGCGCTTCTCGAACTCCTCGCGCTCCAGCCGCTCCTTCTCCTCCTTGTTCATCGGCAGCTTCGCCAGCGCCGCGCGCAGCATCGGCGGCATCGCCATCGTGGTCACGATCGCCATGGTCACGATCATCGTGAAAAGGTTCTGGCTGAGCACGCCGATCGAGAGGCCAATGGTCGCGATGATCACCTCGGTCGAGCCGCGCGCATTCATGCCGCTCGCGAGCGCAAGCGACTCGCGGTAGTTCAGACCGCCGATAGTGCCGCCGACGAAGGCCCCGCCGAATTTGCCGACGCTGGCGATCACGACGAGCAGGCCGGTGAGCATCAGCAGATTGGGATCGCGGAGCACCGACAGATTGGCGCTCAGGCCTGCGAGACCGAAGAATACCGGCATGAAGAAGCTCGAGATCAGCCCGCGCAGGCGCTCGTCGATTTGCCGTGTCAGGATCGGCGATTCACCAACCAGGATTCCGGCCACGAAGGCGCCTAGCACTGTGTGGACACCGATCAGATGCGTAATCAGCGCCATCGCACCCATCAGCAGCAGGATCACGGTGATGACAGGCCCCGTGCTGACGAGATTGTCGTTGGCCCAGCGGATGAGCTGGAACACCAGCCGTCGGCCGATGGTGAAGCTGACGGCGAGGAAGGCGAGCGTGCCGAGCACGGCTTTCGCCACCGAGGCGACATCCAGCGTGCCCTGCGAAGCCAGGCTGAAGATGACCGCGATGATGATCCAGCCGATGGTGTCGTCAATGACAGCGGTCGCGACGATGATCTGGCCGACATTGCGGCGCATGAAGTTCATCTCGCGCACGACCACGGCTACGATCTTGACCGAAGAGATCGACAGCGCCGTGCCCATGAACAGCGACGCCACCAGGCGCTGTTCAGGGTTTGGCAATAGCGCATCCGGCAAAAATTCGCCGAGCGCGAAGCCGCAGGCGAAGGGGACGGCAATGCCGGCGATCGAGATCGCAATCGCCGCCTTGCCGACCTTCCTGACCAGCTTGAGGTCGGTCTCCATGCCGGTCAGCAGCAAGAGCAGCAGGATGCCGAACTGGGCGATGCCGTCGATCATCGCCTTCTGTTCGGGCGTCTTCGGGAAGATCGCCTGCTGCGCGTCCGGCCAGATCCAGCCGAACAGCGACGGCCCCAGCAGGATGCCGGCGAGCAATTCGCCGATCACCGAGGGCTGGCCGATCCGCTGCATGATCTCGCCGAGGCTGCGGC
Organism: Bradyrhizobium sp. F1.4.3; assembly: GCF_040548375.1. Taxonomy (NCBI): domain Bacteria; kingdom Pseudomonadati; phylum Pseudomonadota; class Alphaproteobacteria; order Hyphomicrobiales; family Nitrobacteraceae; genus Bradyrhizobium; species Bradyrhizobium sp. F1.4.3. Next base: position 600,012 of record NZ_JBEPRN010000002.1, on the reverse strand, counting down.
CGACAGCGATCAGCAGCACGATCTGCGCCACCAGGAGGAATTCGGAGGGACCGGCCGATTTGCCGCCCTCGGCGCTGGCCGCAATGGTCGTGAGGACGAGCGCCGCGGGGACAAGGCCGGCTGGTCGGAGCAGGCTCCATTGCATACAGGCGTCTTTCCCCCTTCGGCTGGCCGGCGAGGTGCCGGCGGCGACAGAGGTAGAACCCGAAGGAGGTAGAGGGAGTTCCCTGGCTCCGCGGCGGGGCCAAGGGTGCGCTCCAACAAAAAAGTCGAAAACAACCCCATGCACAGTAGAACGACGCTGATGGCGTTGAGGTTTTTCAGCCGCTCGCGGGCGTTTGACTCGTCGGGCAAAACACCAGCACAATTGCATCATGGCGCTCGTGCGTGTTCCCCTCCACAGGGCCATCGCACATGGCGTGAGAGTTTGGGACGCTGAAGCTTCCACGGCGTCATGGCCGGGCTTGTCCCGGCCATCCACGCCTTGCCCGCAGTACGAAGAACGTGGATGCCCGGGACAAGCCCGGGCATGACGACCTGTTGCGGACGTTCATCCCCTCACGCCGGCTGTGGCGTCCTGATCTCGCGCGGCAGGATGATCGCGGCTGCGATCGCGAGCAGGCAGAGGGCGGCGAAGGCGTGCAGCATGGTGACGAAGCCGCCCTGCTCGTAGAGCCAGGCGACCAGGCCGACCGACGCGCCCGCCGCGGTGAAGCCGACGAAATAGCGCACCGCATAGGCGCGCGAGCGCCATTCTTCGCTGGTGTATTTGCCGACCATGGCGTCGTTGACCGTGACCTGCCCGAACGCGCCCATCACGATGCCGATCGAGACCAGGATCAGCGGCAGGTTGGAGAGGCTGGCCGCCAGATACAAAAACGGCGCCAGCATGAAAGACAGCGGCAGCGCCACCGTCTTCAGCGAATAGCGGTCGAGCAACCGGCCGATCGTGTACTGCGTCATCGCGCCGAACACGTAGACGCAGGCCGCGATGACGCCAAGCAGCGCCGGGCTCCTGGTGAGATCGGCAAGCCTTTCCGCGAACAGCTTTGGCAGCGCGACGGTGACGGCGTTGAACGTGGTGGAGATTGCGATGACCACGATCAGCAGCGACAGGATCACGCGCCACATGTCCTGCTTGGCAACGCGCGCTTGCGCCGCCGCTTGCTTCGAGCCTTTGCGGTCCTCATGCACGACCATCATCGCAAACGCGATGCCGATCAGGATGGTGACGACGCCGGGAACGATGAAAGCAAAGCGCCAGCCGAAATACTGGCCGATCACGCCGGTGACCAGTGCGGACGAAGCCACGCCGAGATTGCCCCAGACACCGTTCAGCCCCATCTCGCGGCCGAGCTTGTCGGCATAGGACACGATCATCGCGGTGCCGACGGGGTGGTAGATCGAGGCAAAGATGCCGATCGCGAACAGCGCCGCGCCGAGCTGCGGCGGCGTCTGCACGAAGCCGACCGAGATCATGGCAAGCCCAATGCCGATGAAGAAGATCAGCATCATGTGGCGGCGGCTCCAGCGGTCCCCGAGCCAGCCGGTGAGCAGGGAGCCGGCGCCAAAGGCGATGAAGCCCGGCGTCGCATAAGGCAGCAGTTCGGAATAGGTCATGCCGAGCGCCGGCCCCATGATGATCACCGCGGCGGCAAAAATCAGCATCGCATAATGGTCGATGAAGTGGCCTGCGTTGACGAAACTGATGACCCGGCTGGGGCTGTTCATACGAATCCTCTCCTGCTCCGAAATGGGTTATATGTCGAGCGGATTACGGGATGCTGCCAATGACTGTCGTCGAAACGCCAATCCGCGAGGTTTTGGGAAACCACCGCTCGACCGCGGGCGTGCATCTGGTCGCGCGCGACTACCCCAAGGGCCTGCGGCTCGACCCGCACATGCACCGCGAGGCGCAGCTGGTCTACGCCGCAAAGGGCACCATGCAGGTGACCACGCCCGAGGGGCGCTGGCTGGTGCCGCCGGACCGCGCGGTCTGGGTGCCGGCCCACCTCGAGCACGCCATCGACGTGCTCGCCGACATCGAGATGCGCACGCTCTATTTCGACCTGCCCTGGCTGAAGCGCGAGCAGCGCTATGAGGGCCTGACCAAGGAATTCGTGGTGCGGGTGTCGCCGCTACTGCACCAGGCGATCATCGCGCTCTTTGATTCTCGCAATACGTCTGAGCGCACCGAGCTGCTGGTGCGCCTGGTGATGCTGGAATTGCACCAGGCCGAGGATCCCGCGACCTTCGTGCCGCTGCCGCATGAGCCGCGCTGCCGGCGCGCCGCGATGATCGTGCTCGACGATCCCACAGGGTTGCACGACATCGACACGCTGGCGCGTGAGGTCGGAACCTCCGCGCGCACGCTGTCGCGGCTGTTCTCGACCGAGACACAACTGAGCTTCAAGAGCTGGTGCCAGCGCGCAAGGGTTGCGGCGGCGATCGAACGGCTGTCCACGGATGCCAATGTGTCGGTCAAGCAGCTCGCCGCCCAGCTCGGCTATGCCAGCGTGCCCGCCTTCTCGGCGGCGTTCCGCCAGGTGACGGGACGGACGCCGACGGAGTTTGCAAAAAAAGCATGACGCGCATGCCAAATTCTTCCGCTTGATTGTGATCGGCTTCCGCCTAAATCCCGTGTAAGCTGCCGCATCGCACAAACCCGGATTCGAAAAGCCCAGATGGCCAACGCCTTCTTCTCCGACCTGCTCGCCACCATCTCCGAGCGCGGCCGCACGCTGCTGCGCCGCGGCGATTCCGCGGACATTAAACAGGACGCAGATGGGCTGATCGAGCTCTGCGGCGCGTTGCTGTCCGGCCGGGGCGAAGCCTCCGGTACAGCCATGGCGCGCGAGGTGCTCGATCTCTACCAGGACCTGGATGCGGCAGGGCGTCGCGCCTTCTTCGACGGACTGGTGCGCGATTTCGGCCCGGACCGGGAACGTCTGGCAAAAGCGATCGAGAAATGGCGCGCCCAGCCCAGCGACGAGGACGCAAGCTCCCTTCACTTCGCCTCGGAGCCGCGGCGGCAGGAACTGATCCGCCGCCTCAACCGTGCGCCCGGCGGCACCGGCGATCTCGTCAACATGCGGGCCGATCTGCTCGGCATGATGAACGGACACACCGATCTCGCCGCGCTCGATCGCGACGTCTCGCATCTCCTCTCTTCGTGGTTCAACAGGGGGTTTCTCGTGCTGCGCAGGATCGACTGGTCGACCCCGGCCAACATCCTCGAAAAGATCATCCGTTACGAAGCCGTACACGAGATCAGCGACTGGGACGATCTGCGCCGCCGCATCGATCCGGCCGATCGCCGCTGCTACGCCTTCTTCCACCCGGCAATGGTCGACGAACCCCTGATCTTCGTCGAGGTGGCGCTGACCGAGACGATCCCGGGCGCGATTCAACCCCTGCTCGCGGTCGATCGTCAGTCCGTGCCGATCGAGCGCGCGCGCACCGCCGTGTTCTATTCGATCTCCAACACCCAGCGTGGCCTCGGCGGCATCTCGTTCGGCAGCTTCCTGATCAAGCAGGTGGTCGAGGAGCTGCGCCGGGAAACGCCGAAACTCGACACCTTCGTGACGCTGTCGCCGGTGCCGGGCTTCATGCAGTGGATGAAGCAGGACAAGGATCTGCCGCTATCGGACGAGGACCGCGAGGTGCTCAAGCATCTCGACGAGCCGAAATGGTTTGAGAATGCGGAGACCGCCGCGCAACTGCGCAGCCTGATCGAGCCGCTTGCCGCGCACTACTTCCTGAAGGCGCGCACGCCGAAGGGCAAGATGATCGATTCCGTGGCCCGCTTCCATCTCGGCAACGGCTCCCGGCTCGAACGCATCAACTGGCTCGGCGACCTCTCGCCGAAGGGCGTGCGGGAGTCGGCCGGCGTGATGGTCAACTATCTCTACCGCCTCGACGACATCGAGAAGAACCACGAGGCCTATGCCAATGACGGCGAGGTCGTGGCCTCGAGCGCGGTGAAGAAGCTGTTGAAGGGCGAAGGACGGCGGCTACTGGATATGCGGCTGTCGTAGCGGCCTGATACTTCATCGGATTGCTGCACCCAAGATCCTGCACCAAAGACGGGACATCATGAAGCGACGCGATTTTCTCGGCCTGTCCGTAGCAGCAACGGCAGGGCTCGCCGTTCCGTCCGCACGCAGTTTTGCCGAAGGCTCTGGATCGGCGCCGGAAATGACGGCGCTGTGCGACTATATGAGCGCGGCGAAGACCCGCGCGCTCCCGGCGGAAGTGGTCGAACACGCCAAGCACCACATTCTCGATACGCTGGCGTCGATGATCTCCGGATCGGAGCTGCCGCCCGGCCAAGCCGCGCAGCGCTACATCCGCGCCAATGCCGCGCAGGGCACATCAACCGTCGCCGGCACGGCACTCACGGCATCGCCGGTCGAGGCTGCGCTCGCCAACGGCGTCATGGCGCATGCCGACGAGACCGACGATTCGCACAGCCCGTCGCGGTCGCATCCCGGCAGCTCGGTCGTTCCGGCGGCGCTTGCGCTCGGCGAAAACCTCGGAATCGACGGCTCCCATTTCCTGCGGGCGGTGACGCTCGGCTACGATGTCGGCACGCGCGTGGTGATGGCGATGGGCGGGGCCGATTTCAGCTATGAGAGCGTGCTGAGCACGCACAGCATTTCCGGCACGTTCTGTGCGTCCGCCGCGGCGGCCTGCGTCGCCGGCTTCGATGCGCGCCGGATGCGGTGGGTGCTCGATTACGCCGCGCAGCAGTCGTCCGGATTCATCGTGTGGCGGCGCGATGTCGACCATATCGAGAAAGGTTTTGTGTTCGCCGGCATGCCGGCCCGCAACGGCGTGACCTCGGCGCTGCTGGTGCGCTCGGACTGGAACGGCGTCGATGACGTGTTCTCGGGCCCGGATAATTACTTCCTGGCCTATGCGCCGAAGGCAGCGACCGGGAAACTGGTGGAGAAGCTCGGCGAGCGTTACGAGATCGCGGTGACCGACATCAAGAAATGGACGGTGGGCTCACCGATCCAGGGACCGCTCGACGCGATCTATGCGATCCGCAGCAAGCAGGCGTTCGAGGCCGATCAGGTCAAGCGCGTGACGGTGCGCCTTGCGCCGTCGGTCGCCGAAGTCGTTGACAACCGCGACATCCCCGACATCTGCCTCCAGCACATGGTCGCCGTGATGTTGCTCGACAAGACGGCGTCGTTCCATGCCGCGCACGACAAGCCGCGCATGCAGGATGCGGCAGTGCTGAAGGAACGCGCCAAGGTGAATTTGGTGCGTGACGAGGAGCTGGCAAAGCTGTTGCCAGTGCGCGTCGCCATCGTCGAGATCGAGCTCGCCGACGGCCGCCGCCTCTCCGAACGCGTCACCGCCGTGCGCGGCACGCCGCGCAACCCGATGACGCGGGAAGAGGTCATCGACAAGGCGCGTGATCTGATCGCGCCGGTGGTTGGAGGCGAGAAAGCGGAGCAGTTGATCAAGTCGGTGTATGGGATTGAAGCCGTGACGGACGTCCGCACGCTGCGACCGTTGCTGCAACGCGCCTGAAACAGGTGCATTGCTTGATGTACGGCTGTCGTAGCTCACTCAATCGTCGTCCCGGCGAAGGCCGGGACGACCCTGAGTATTTTGGCGCGACCTTCGCGTCCAAACCCTACTCCGCCAGCGCCTTCATCTCCTTGTAGAGATCCGACTTGCCTTCAAATCCGATGCCGGGGAGGTCCGGCATGGTGATGTGGCCATTCTCGACGCGGACGCCGTCGGGGAAGCCGCCATAGGGCTGGAACAGGTCGGGATAGCTCTCATTGCCGCCGAGGCCGAGGCCGGCTGCGATGTTGAGGGACATCTGATGGCCGCCGTGCGGGATGCAGCGGCTCGGCGACCAGCCATAGGTCTTCAACACGTCCAGCGTGCGCTGGTATTCGCAGAGGCCGTAGGACAGCGCGCAGTCGAATTGCAGCCAGTCGCGGTCCGGGCGCATGCCGCCATAGCGGATCAGATTGCGGGCGTCCTGGTGGCTGAACAGGTTTTCGCCGGTCGCCATCGGGCCCGGATAGAATTCGGCAAGTGCGGCCTGGAGCGCGTAGTTGAGGGGATCGCCGACCTCCTCGTACCAGAACAGCGGATAGTCCCGCAGCATCTTGGCATAGGCGATGCCGGTCTCGAGATCGAAACGGCCGTTGGCGTCGACAGCGAGCTGCGCGTCCTTGCCGATCTCCTTGAGCACCGCCTCGATGCGGGTGCGGTCGTCCTCGATTCCCGCGCCGCCGATCTTCATCTTCACGACGTTGTAGCCACGGTCGAGATAGCCGCGCATCTCGCCGCGCAGCGCCGAGAGATCCTTGCCGGGATAGTAGTAGCCGCCGGCGGCGTAGACGAACACGCGCGGATTGGCGGTGAGGCCGTGCCGTTCGGCGAGCAGACGAAACAGCGGTTGGCCCGCGATCTTCGCCACCGCATCCCACACCGCCATGTCGATGGTGCCGACCGCGACCGAGCGCTCGCCATGGCCGCCCGGCTTCTCGTTGGTCATCATCGCGCCCCAGACCTTGTCGGGGTCGAGATTGTCACCGGCTGTGTTCAGCAGCGACTTCGGATCGGCTTCGAGGATGCGCGAGGCAAAGCGCTCGCGGATCAAACCGCCCTGGCCGTAGCGGCCGTTGGAGTTGAAGCCGTAGCCAACGACGCGCTTGCCGTCGCGCACCACATCGGTGACGACGGCAACCAGGCTCGTCGTCATCTTGGTGAAGTCGATATAGGCGTTGCGGATCGGCGAGGAGATCGGTTTTGTGATTTCGCGGACGTCGACGATGCGGACGGACATGGGCGCTTCAGCCTTCTCTATTTCTTATCCCTGAAGTACGGCTCGACCGGGCCATGCACCTTGAGCGTCAGCGGATTGCCATGACGATCCTTGGCGTTCCCTGCGGTGACGCGGACCCAGCCCTCGCTGATGCAGTACTCCTCGACATTGGTCTTCTCGACGCCCTTGAAGCGGATGCCGACGTCGCGCGACAGGATGTCCGCGTTGTAATAGGGGCTGTTCGGATCGACCGACAGGCGGTCGGGAAATTCGTCGCTCATCATTGTCTCGCTCATAACAGGGTCTCGATTTGCTGCCGCAATCCCTCCGGCCGCGCGGTCGGCGCGTAGCGCGCGATCACTCGGCCTGCGCGGTCCACCAGGAACTTGGTAAAATTCCATTTGATGGAGGCGCCCAGCAGTCCGGATTGCTGGCGTTTCAGGTACTCATACAAGGGGTGCGCCTTGGCGCCATTGACGTCGATCTTCGCGAACAGCGGGAAGGTGACGTCGTAATTGGTCGAGCAGAACGCCTGGATCTCGTTCGCCTGCCCCGGCTCCTGCGCGCCGAACTGGTTGCAGGGAAAACCCAGCACCGAGAAGCCGCGCGGCGACAGATCGCGATAGAGATCCTCGAGGCCGCGATATTGCGGCGTGAAGCCGCATTTGCTCGCGGTGTTGACGATCAGCAGCACCTGGCCCTCGAAGCGGCGCAGGGCGACCTCGTCGCCGGTAAGCGAGTTGGCCTTGAATTCGTAGATCGCCGACATCGCTAACCCACTGGATCGATCGGCGACGGCGGCACGCCGCCCGCCTCGATCGCTTCGCCTGCAAGGAGACAAAGGTCCTCGCGATAGCGGCCGGAGACGATATGGACGCCGACCGGAGCCTTGCCGACGAGACCGGTCGAGACCACGAGGCCCGGCAGGCCCATGAACGGAATGGCGATCTGCGGCAGCTGCGCTTCCCAGACCCGCTTGAAGGACGCCTCGTCCTTGCGATCGAGATGATCCGGGAACGGCAATTCGCCGGACACCGGCGTCAGCACCACCGCATATTGCTCGAAGAACAGCATCCAGTCGCGGGTCAGCGTGGCGCGTCGGGTCAGCGCCTTGGCATAATTTGCCTGGTCGAACGGCGTGACCTTGGCGCGGCTGCCGCGCAGACACGCCAGCGCGCCGGGATCGCCCTCGCGCTCGGCCATCTCGAGCTGGGCCTCATAGCCGTCGCCAAGCCAGAGCTTGACCTGCCACTCGACCGCCTCGCGCATCGGCGGGGTGTTTTCGATCAATTCGACGGTCCAGCCGGCGCGCTCCAGCCGCTTGCCGGCGTCGGTCACCGCCGCCTTCACCTCGGGCGTGGTCGCAAGCCCATCCGGGTTGAGGCAGATCGCGGCGCGCTTCGGCCGGGCCGGGCCTTCCAGCGGCACCGGCACCCACCAGGGATCGCGCACGTCGCGCGCCGACATGGCGGCAAGCGAAATCCGCAAATCGTTGACCGTTCGGGCCAAGGGTCCCGACACCGCCATGATCTGCGGCCCGATCGGGCGCTCCGGCAGCGCCGCGTTGAAGGCGGGGATGCGGCCAAGCGTCGGGCGCAGGCCGTGCACGCCGCAGGCATAAGCCGGATAGCGGATCGAACCGGCGATGTCGGTGCCGTGAGCGATGTGGCCGATACCGGCCGCGACAGCCGAGCCGGCGCCGCCGGACGAGCCACCCGGGGTCAGCGAGGCATCGCGGGGATTCCTGGTGTCGCCATGGACCAGATTGGTGGTGAACCAGCGATAGGAGAAGGCCGGGCAATTGGTGCGACCGAGCAGAACGGCGCCGGCTTTGCGGAAATTGGCGACCACCGGATTGTCCTCGCGCGCGATCAGGTCGCGCTGGAGTTTCAGACCGTTGGTGGTCGCAAAGCCTTCCTGGTCGACATTGGCCTTGATGGTGACGGGCACGCCGGCCAGGACGCCCGGATCCTCACCCCTCGCGATAGCGGCATCGACGGCGTCGGCCTGCTTGAGCACATCCTCCGGCCGATGGTCGATGACCGCATTGAGCTTGGGATTGACCGCATCAAGCCGCGCCAGACCGGCCGTTGCAGCCTCCCTGGCGGACACCTTTTTGGCTTTGACGAGGGTGGCGAGGTCGGCGGCCGACAGGCGCCAGAGGTCTTGCATGGCTTGCTCCGTGTAACCGGCGTCTTTTAGCGCCGGGAACGCGGCAAAGCCATGCGGATTTCGCTTGGTTCGATCAAGCCGCGGGCTCCTAATCTCTCCCGCTTGCGGGAGAGGGAGCGCACTTTCGGCCGCGGCTAGTGCCGGGTCGCGGATTGGTCCGGGATATCCAGCAGGGCCTCGGTGAAGGGAAATTCCAGCACGATCTCGCCTTCGACGTCGGTGACCTCGATCACCGCCTCCATGAGCGCCGGCTGGGTCCCCTCGGACTTCAGGACCTCCAGGATCATCTGGCGGGCGACCTCCCAGGCGCGATCGGGATTGCGCAGGTCCTCGCCGTCAGGGTCCACGATCAATTCATCGCCGATACGGGTGTTGAAGAAGTATTTGGGCATCACCGAGATCCAGTTGGGTCGCCTGTACCGGATTGAAAGTCGCACTGCACTCACAACTGCTTTATCAGGACAGGGGTCGCGACCGAATGCGCCGGGCGCAAGGCTGCGTCTCCAGAAGTGATGTTCCACCATCATTTTTCGCGGCGCAACATGGCCCTCCTCCCCAAGATTTAACTGGCGAACTTTTGTGCTCGCATTACTTTAACCCATGGGCGTAGACGTCCCAGTTCGCGAAAATGGAGAGCCAAAATGGCCTGGAAAACCCCGAAGATCGTCGAAGTGCCCTGTGGCATGGAAATCAACATGTATGTGAGCGCCACCCGCAAGTAAGCGGTTTGGTGAGTTCGCGTTCAGCGCAGGTGGTTCTTTCGGTCACGATACGTTTCCGGAATACAGGATTTGTGTCGGCGTAAGATCCACCTCGCGACGTTCCCTCCAGGAGACGGATCATGCTTCGCGTCGTCGTCCTGGGCGCTGCAGCCGGCGGCGGAGTGCCGCAATGGAATTGCGGCTGCGAGGGCTGCCGGGCGGCCCGCACGAATGGCCATGAGCTCGAGAGGACGCAAGCCTCGGTTGCCTTCAGCGGCGATGGCGAGCATTGGTTCCTCATCAACGCGTCCCCCGATCTCCGCCAGCAATTGAACGTCACGCCGCAGTTGCATCCCAAGGCGGGCGCGCTGCGCCACACCCCGATCGCAGGCGTGATCCTGACCAATGGCGAGGTTGATGCTGTGGCGGGCTTGCTCTCGATGCGCGAAGGCTCGCCGTTCACGGTCTACGCGCATGAGAAGGTGCTGGCGATCCTGAAGGCCAATAGCATCTTCAACGTGCTGAACGAGAAGAACGTGCGGCGGCAGCCGATCGCCATCAGCGAGCCGTTCGAGCCGCGGTTGCCGGATGGTGCGCGCTCAGGCATCGAGGTGCTGCCCTTTGCCGTGCCGGGCAAATCGGCCTGGTATCTGGAAGGCAAGGCGCACCCCGGCGGCGAGACCGGAGACGGCGATACGCTGGGGCTGAAGATCACCGACAAATCGACCGGCAAGTGCTTCTACTTCATCGCCGCCTGCGCCGAGGTGACCGATGCGCTCAAGGCCGAGATCGACGGCGCCGCACTGGTGTTCTTCGACGGCACGGTGTGGCGGGACGACGAGATGATCAGGTGCGGGCTCGGCCACAAGACCGGCAAGAGCATGGGCCATGTCGCGATGTCCGGCGACGACGGCGCGATGGCGCGGCTCGCCGATCTCAAGATCGACAGGAAGATGTTCCTGCATATCAACAACTCGAATCCGGCGCTGCTGCCCGGCTCAATCGAGCGCAAGGCCGCTGAACAAGCGGGCTGGCAGATACCCGCCGACGGAACGGAGATCGTGCTGTGAATGCCGCGTCACTGACAGGAATGACTGCGCTCTCGATCGGCAAGGACATCAGGCTCAACTCGGCCGAGGAGCTGGAGGCCACGCTGCGCCATATCGGTGCGACGCGCTATCACAGCCTGCATCCGTTCCATAAGCTCCTGCACGGCGGCAAGCTCAATAAGGGCCAGGTGCAGGCCTGGGCGCTGAACCGCTACTATTACCAGAGCACGATCCCGATCAAGGACGCGGTGGTGATCTCGCGTTTCCGCGACCGCACCACGCGGCTGGAATGGCGCCACCGCATCGAGGACCATGACGGCGACGTCGGCTCTGAAGGCGGCATCGAGCGCTGGCTCAAGCTGACCGAGGGCCTCGGGCTCGACACGGCCTACGTGGAATCGACCGAAGGCATCTTGCCGGCGACGCGCTTCGCGGTGGAGGCCTATGTCCACTACTGCCGCGAAAAGAGCCCGCTGGAGGCGATCGCCTCCTCGCTCACCGAATTGTTTGCGCCGAACCTGCACGAAGAACGCATCTCCGGCATGCTGGAGCACTATGACTTCGTCAATCCTGATATCATGAGCTACTTCAAGCGGCGCCTGGCGCAGGCCCCGCGCGATGCCGGCTTCGCGCTCGACTATGTCAAGGTACACGCCACGACACCGGATCAACGCGCGTCCGTCTGCAATGCGCTGATCTTCAAGACCAACGTACTGTGGGTGCAGCTCGATGCGCTCTACCACGCCTATGTCGAGGGCAACATTCCGCCGGGCGCATTCGTGCCCAAAGAAAACTAAAAAAGGCGAGCTGAAGAGGACAGAGATGGCCGGGCCGCGCAACATCAGCGTCAACGAGGCGAGCCGCCCCGTGCTGCCGCGGCATGCCAAGCTGAAATACGACAAGACGCGAAAAGTCTGGGTGATCCTGGCGCCGGAACGCGTACTGGCGCCGGACGAGATCGCGGTCGAGGTCTTGCAGCTCTGCGATGGCGAGCGCAGCGTCGGCGACGTTTCCGATCAGCTGGCGGCGAAATACGCCGCGCCGCGTGAGGCGATCCTGACCGACGTCATTGCCATGCTCCAGGATCTCGCCGACAAGGGCTTCCTCACTGAGGCCCGGGAGAAGACATCATGAGCGATGTGCTCGGCAATCCCCCAATCCCGCCTGATGCCAGCGACAGCCTCGCGGTGCTGGAAAAGCAGCGCTCGACGGCGGAGATGTTTGGCATTCCCCTCGCCGTGCTGCTCGAGATCACCCATCGCTGCCCGCTGCAATGCCCCTATTGCTCCAACCCGGTCGAGCTCGACCGTTCGGGCAAGGAGCTGACCACCGAAGAATGGAAGAAGGTTTTGACCGAGCTCGCCGAGATCGGCGTGCTCCAGGTGCATTTCTCCGGCGGCGAGCCGACGGCGCGGAAGGATCTGGTCGAACTGGTCAAGCACGCCAGCGACGTCGGCCTCTACACCAATTTGATCACCTCGGCCGTGCTGCTGACGCGCGAGCGACTGAGTGAGCTCGCTGATGCTGGCCTCTGCCATGTGCAGATCAGTTTCCAGGGCGTTGAAGAAGGCCTGGCCGATCGCGTCGCCGGCTACAAGAACGGGCACCGCAAGAAGCTCGAGGTCGCGAAATGGACTCGCGAGCTCGACCTGCCGCTCACGGTGAATGCGGTGATGCATCGGCAGAACCTGCATCAGCTCCCCGACATCATCCAGATGTCGGTTGATCTCGATGCCGACCGGCTCGAGGTCGCCAATGTGCAGTATTACGGTTGGGCGCTGAAGAATCGCGCGGCGCTGATGCCGACGGTGGCGCAGCTTGACGAATGTACCCGCCTCGTCGAGGAAGCGCGCGAGCGGCTCAAGGGCACGCTCGCGATCGACTACGTGGTGCCGGACTATTACGCGCTGCGGCCGAAGAAGTGCATGGGCGGCTGGGGCCGTCAGTTCTTCAACATCTCGCCGGCCGGCAAGGTGCTGCCCTGCCATGCCGCCGAGAGCATCACCGGACTCGACTTCGAATCCGTGCGCTCCAACCATTCGATCGCCTGGATCTGGCAGAACTCCAACGCCTTCAACCGCTATCGCGGCACCGGCTGGATGAAGGAGCCGTGCAAGTCCTGCGAATTCCGCGAGATCGATTTCGGGGGCTGCCGCTGCCAGGCCTTTGCGCTGACCGGCGATGCCGCCAACACCGATCCGGCCTGCGCGCTGTCGCCGCTGCACGAGACCATCTTCAAGCAGGCCGAGCGCGAGGCCGAGGGCGAGACCAACCGCTTCCTCTACCGCAATTTCGCCGGCGGCACTTTGGAATCCGAGAATGGTGCCTGACGCGGACGCGGCTGCATCGGCCAAACGCGCCGATCCCTTTGCGCCACTGACCTCCGAAATGCTCGATGTCGGCGACGGCCACGAGCTCTATGTCGAGAGCGTGGGCCGCACCGAGGGCATTCCGGCGGTCTACCTGCATGGCGGCCCCGGCAGCGGCTGCCAGCCCGACCATCGCCGGCTGTTCGATCCGGACCGCTTCTGTGCCGTGCTGTTCGACCAGCGCGGCTGCGGCCGCAGCCGGCCGAAGGGATCGTGCGAGCACAACACGACGGCGCATCTGATCGCGGACATGGAGAAGATCCGGGAGAAATTCGGCTTTGAACGCTGGATGGTGGTCGGCGGCTCCTGGGGCGCGACGCTGGCGCTGGCCTATGCGCAAGCCCATCCCGAGCGCGTCTCCGGCATCGCGCTACGCGCAACCTTTTTGGGGACACGGGCCGAGGTCGAGATCGCCTTCACCGCGCGCCTGTCGCAATTCTATCCCGAGCTGTATGAGGATTTTCTGAGCGTGCTGCCGTCGGAGGAGCGCGATCAGCCGGTGGACGCCTATTGGCGCCGCATCCTCGATGCCGATCCTGCCGTGCATGGACCGGCATCGCGAGCCTGGCACGACACCGAGCGCGCATTGTCGGAGCATAAGGCGGCAAAGACACGGCTGGACCTCGCCTCGCTGAACGTCTGGCGCACGCTGCCTGCGACGCCGTTCATGGAAGCGCATTATTTCGTCCACGACAGCTTCATGACCGAGAACCAGTTGTTGCGGGACGCAGGAAGGCTGGCCGGCGTTCCCGGCATCATCGTCCAGGGCCGCTACGATCTGTTGTGCCCGCCTGAGACATCCGAGCGGCTAGCGAAAGTTTGGCCGGGTTCCGAGATTCGCATCGTGGAAGAAGCCGGACATTCGCTCTATGATGCCGGTGTCAGGGACGCGGTCATGAGGTCGATCGCCGATCTTGCTTCGAAGGCCGCGCGATAGCAGTCTATCCCCTCATCCTGAGGAGCGCGCGCGTCTCGAAGGATGAAGGCCGAGATGCAGCAGCGGGGCCCTCATGGTTCGAGACGCGCGAAGACGCGCTGCTCACCATGAGGGGTCAGTAAGGAAGGACAAGAAAATGCCGCTCGCCGGGAAAGGCATGCTGCTGACGTCGATGAATATCGACGCAGCCGATGAAGCCGATTTCAACCGCTGGTACGATCGCGAGCATCTCGAAGAGCGCGTCGCGATCGAGGGGTTTCTGGAGGCGCGGCGCTATGTCGCGCACGCCGCCAACCCCAAATATCTCAGCCTCTATTCGACCGCGACACTCGACGTGCTCGATAGTCCCGCCTACCGGGCGCGGCTCGCAAGCCCAACCGACTGGTCGCGGCAGGCCATGGCGCGCTTCAGGAACATGCTGCGCGTGGTCGCCCGCATCACCGTCAGCAACGGCACCGGACGCGGGGCCGCGCTCGGCGTGGTGCGACTGCGCCCGACACCTGACAACGCCGCAGCCTGGCGTGATGCACTGCAAGAAAAACTGACGCCGGAGAAGCTCGATGGCATCATCTCGATGCACCTGCTCGAGAGCGAGCCTGAGTTGTCGGGCGCAACGGCGGAGATTCCAGCGGTGCGCAACGAAGGCGCGCGCGACTGGTTCGTGCTGATCGACGGCACGCAAGTCAGCGCGGTCTCGACCGCCATCGCCGAGCGCTTCACCGGCCCTGCTGCATCGTCCTTCCCGCTTCCCGTCTCCGTCGGCACCTATGCGCTGATCTGGGACCTCGCCAAGAGCGACATCGCGCGCCGCTGACGCGCTCACACGCATCGCAACATGCTGCACCGCACGCGCACTACGTGCGGCCGTTAATGCTGTGCGCGCGCAGCTCCCATGAAAGCGGTCAATCGCGAAAATTTGCCGTTGTACTTCGGAGTGGTTCTAATAAGCTAACCCAATGACGTCATTCAGAAACCAGATCGCCGCGCGTTAAGCGTTCGACAGGCTCAAGACAAGGCCGCCGGGTCTTTGAGCCTGTGCGGACAGGGTAGGAATGAAACCGACCGACATCGCGGCCCCCGACTACTTTCACAAGGTGGTCGATTGCCAATGGGCCTGTCCTGCGCACACCCCGGTTCCCGAATACATCCGACTGATCGCCCAAGGCCGCTACAGCGACGCCTACATGATCAATTGGAAATCGAACGTGTTTCCCGGAATTCTGGGACGCACCTGCGATCGTCCCTGCGAGCCGGCATGCCGGCGCGGACGCGTGGAGGAAACTCCGGTGGCGATCTGTCGCCTGAAGCGCGTTGCCGCTGACTTCAAGGATGACATCACGCAGCGCCTGCCGCGCCCTTCCGCGAAAAACGGCAAGCGCGTCGCATTCGTCGGCGGCGGCCCGGCTTCGCTGACCGTGGCGCGCGATCTCGCGCCGCTCGGCTATCACTGCACCGTGTTCGACGGCGACCCGGAAGCCGGCGGCATGATGCGCACGCAGATCCCGAAATTCCGCCTGCCCAATTCGGTGATCGACGAGGAGACCGGCTACATCCTCAACCTCGGCGTCGACTTCAAGGGCGGTCATCGCATCGAGAGCATGAAGGCGCTGCTTGCGGAGAAGTATGACGCGATCTTCGTCGGCTCAGGCGCACCGCGTGGCCGCGAGCTCGACATTCCCGGTCGGAAAGAGGCAGCCGCCCACGTCCATATCGGCATCGACTGGCTGTCGTCGGTGTCGTTCGGCCACACCGACAAGATCGGCAAGCGCGTGATCGTGCTCGGCGGCGGCAACACCGCGATGGACTGCTGCCGCACCGCGCGCCGCCTCGGCGGCGAGGACGTCAAGGTGATCGTGCGCTCCGGCTTCGAGGAGATGAAGGCCTCGCCCTGGGAGAAGGAAGACGCGATCCACGAGGACATTCCGATCCTCAACTTCCTCGTCCCCGTCGCCTTCATCCATGACAACGGCAAGCTGACCGGCGTCACCTTCCAGAAGGTGAAGGCCGAATACGACGCCAAGGGCCGCCGCAATCTCGTGCCGTCAGGCGAGCCGGACCAGACCCTCGCATGCGACGACGTGCTGGTTGCGGTCGGCCAGGAGAACGCCTTTCCCTGGATCGAGCAGGACTGCGGCATCGAGTTCGACAAATGGCACATGCCCAAGGTCGATCCGAAGACCTTCGTCTCGACCAACCCGAAAGTGTTCTTCGGCGGTGACGCCGCGTTCGGCCCGAAGAACATCATCTGGGCGGTGGCGCAGGGCCATGACGCCGCGTTGTCGATCCACAAACTGCTCTCGGGCGAGGACATCACCGAGCGCCCGCTGCCGGAGGTGCATGTCTCCTCGCAGAAGATGGGCATCCACGAATGGAGCTATGACAACGACATCTCCAACGACAAGCGCTTCAAGGTGCCGCATCGCGACAAGGTGATCGCGCTGAAGGACATCCGCACCGAGGTCGAGCTCGGCTACGACGTCAAGCTGGCGCTCGGCGAAGCCGAGCGTTGCCTGAACTGCGACGTCCAGACCGTGTTCTCGACCTCGCTCTGCATCGAGTGCGACGCCTGCGTCGACATTTGCCCGATGGACTGCATCACCTTCACGCAAAATGGCGAGGAAGCCGATCTGCGCCAACGCCTGAAGGCGCCGTCACCGCATCCGGACCAGGACCTCTACGTCTCCAGCGACCTCAAGACCGGACGCGTGATGGTGAAGGACGAGGATGTCTGCCTGCATTGCGGGCTTTGCGCCGAGCGCTGTCCCACTGGAGCCTGGGACATGCAGAAGTATTTCATCGAAATGACTGACGCGGGATCATCATGTCCGACAAAAAGCCGATCAGCAGCGTAAACGACTTCGTCGTCCGCTTCGCCAACGTCAACGGATCGGGCTCGGCCAGCGCCAACGAAATGTTCGCGCGTGCGATCCTGCGCCATGGCGTGCCGGTGTCACCGCGCAACATCTTCCCCTCCAACATCCAGGGCCTGCCGACCTGGTACGAGGTGCGGGTGACGGAAGAGGGCCATCTCGGTGCCCGCGGCGGCATCGACCTGATGGTGGCGATGAACCCGCAGACCTGGGACAAGGACGTCGCCGGCATCGAGCCCGGCGGCTATCTGTTCTACGATTCTACCAAGCCGATGCCGTCGACCAAATTCCGCGACGACATCACCGTGATCGGCGTCCCCTTAACCGCGATCACCAACTCGACGTACACCGATCCGCGCCAGCGCCAGCTGTTCAAGAACATCATTTATCTCGGCGCGCTTTCGGCGCTGCTCGACATGGACCCGAAGCTGATCGAGCAGCTGATCGGCGAGCAGTACAAGGGCAAGGAGAAGCTGCTCTCCTCCAACGTTCATGCGCTGCATCTCGGCCGCGACTGGGCGCTGCAGAACCTGAAATGCCCGATCGGGCTGCGCGTGAAGAAGACCGACAAGGTCGGCGACCGCATCTTCATCGAGGGCAACAGCGCGGCCGCCCTCGGCGCCGTCTATGGCGGCGCCACCGTCTGTGCCTGGTATCCGATCACGCCATCCTCTTCGGTGGCCGAGGCCTTCACCGCTCACTGCAAGAAGTTCCGGCATGATCCCGCAACGGGCAGGGCGAAATACGCCATCGTGCAGGGCGAGGACGAGCTTGCCTCGATCGGCATCGTGATCGGCGCGTCCTGGAACGGCGCGCGCGCCTTCACCGCGACCTCCGGCCCCGGGATCTCGCTGATGACGGAATTCATCGGCCTCTCGTATTTCGCCGAGATCCCGGCCGTGATCATGAACATCCAGCGCGCCGGCCCCTCCACGGGCATGCCGACCCGAACCCAGCAATGCGACATCATCGCCTGCGCCTATGCTTCGCATGGCGACACCAAGCATGTGCTGCTGTTCCCGGAAGATCCCGCAGAAGCGTTCGAGTTCGCAGCCGCCGCCTTCGACCTCGCCGAGCGGCTCCAGACCACGATCTTCCTGATGCTCGACCTCGATATCGGCATGAACCACCGTCTCAGCCGTCCCCTGAAGTGGGACGACGCGAAGCAGTATGACCGCGGCAAGGTGATGACCACGGAGATGCTGGACGAGGGGCGCGACTTCGGCCGCTATCTCGACGTCGACGGCGACGGCATCCCCTACCGCACCTATCCCGGCACGCACCCGACCAAGGGCTCCTACTTCACTCGCGGCACTTCGCGCGACCGCTATGCGCGTTACTCCGAGGAAGGCTCGGTCTACGCCGACAACATGCAGCGTCTCGTGCGCAAATTCGAGACCGCGCAGGACCTGGTGCCGCGGCCGCTGCAGGCCAATGCGGAACGGCCGACCAAGTATGGCGTGATCTATTTCGGCTCGACCTCGCCCGCGATGGACGAGGCGATCGGGTTACTAGAGGCGCGCGGGCACCATCTCGATCGCCTGCGCATCCGCGCTTTCCCGTTCCACTCGAGCGTGGCGAGCTTCCTCGCCGAGCACGATTTCGTCTACGTGGTCGAACAGAACCGCGACAGCCAGCTCCGCCAGCTCATCGTCAACGAGAACGGCATCGACCCGGTGCGCCTCGTGCCGATCGTGCATTACGACGGCACCCCGATCACCGCCCGCTACATCGCAAAAGCCATTGGCGACCACCAGGATCACCTCAAGGTGACCCCGCTCCGCAAGGCCGTGTCATGACCTACATTGCAAAGCCGAAATTCCATCATCCCGGGCTGAAGAAGAACGAGCTCGGCTACACGCATCGCGACTACGAGGGCAAGATCTCGACGCTGTGCGCCGGCTGCGGCCATGACTCGATCACGGCCTCGATCATCGAGGCCTGCTATGAGCTCTCGATCGAGCCGCACCGGGTGGCGAAGATTTCCGGTATCGGCTGCTCGTCGAAGACGCCGGATTATTTCCTCGGCAATTCGCACGGCTTCAACTCTGTGCACGGCCGCATGCCGTCGGTGCTGACTGGCGCCAACCTCGCCAACCGCGACCTGATCTATCTCGGCGTCTCCGGCGACGGCGATTCCGCCTCGATCGGCTTCGGCCAGTTCGCGCATTCGATCAGGCGCGGCGTCAACATGACCTATATCGTCGAGAACAACGGCGTCTACGGCTTGACCAAGGGCCAGTTCTCGGCGACCGCCGACCGCGGCTCGAAGTCCAAGAAGGGCGTGACCAATACCGACAACGCCATCGACCTCGTCGCGATCGCGCTGCAATTGGGCGCGACCTTCGTCGCGCGCTCTTTCTCCGGCGACAAGAGCCAGCTCGTGCCGCTGATCGCGGCCGCGATCGGCCACAAGGGCGCGTCCTTCATCGACGTCATCAGCCCCTGCATCGCCTTCAACAATCACGCCGGCTCGACCAAGAGTTTCGACTATGTCCGCGAGCATAATGACGCGGTGAATCGGCTCGACGTGCTGGTCGGCCGCGATCCGATCGCGGTCGATTATGCCCCGGGCACGGTGCAGGTGGTCGAGCAGCACGACGGCAGCAAGATAGCGCTGCGCAAGATCGACGCCGATTACGATCCGCACGACCGGCTGGGCGCCCAGACCTTCCTCCAGAAGCACGCCGCCAGAGGCCAGATCGTCACCGGCCTGCTCTATGTCGACCCCGACGCGGAAGACATGCACGCGCATCTCAACACGGTCGAGACGCCGCTCAACTCGCTGGAGGCGGACACGCTCTGCCCGGGCTCGGCGGCGCTGGACAAGTTCAACGCCAGCCTGCGGTGATCATTTGCCGCGCTGAGGCCTGACGCGCACGGTGATCTTCTCCGACACGACAGGCGGATCGAAAGGATAGTGCTTCGCGTCGCCCAGCACGAGTTGAAGGGTGTGGGTCCCGGGCGGAAGGTCGAGGAGGGTTTCGGTCTGCCCCGCCCCGAAATGCAGATGCGACTTGTCCTGCGGGATCGGCTCCTTCGGATCGATGGGATCGTTGACGTCGATCAGCAAATGATGGTGGCCGGCGTTCTGGTACTCGTCGCCGGCATGCGTCACACCCATGTTGCGCAATCCGAACCGGACCAGGAATCCGCCGCGCACCCTTTGCCCGTCATAGGGGGTGATAAAATAGACCTTTGCATCCTTTGGAGCAGGCTTACCCTGCGAGAAGGCCATGCCCGGGAGCAATGCGAGCACCGCCGTCAGCGCAACGCAGCGAAGCATTTGCATCGAATCTACTCCGGCAGTTAAGGACTGAGCGCGACGCGGAATCCATGCGTCGGGTAACGAACATTGGTATCGTAACCGTCGCGGTTGGACGGCCGTACGTATCTCGAATCGTTCTTCCAGGAGCCCGAGCGCAGGACATGCGAGCCGCAGTCCCCACCGCTCCATGCCGAACCGTCATTTGGCGCGCCCTGATAGGCCTTGTGCCAGCAGTCCTCGACCCATTGGTCGACGCCGCCGCCCATGTCGTAGAGACCAAAAGGATTGGGCTTGAAGCTGCCGACTTTCGCCGGCTGCTCGGCCACGGCGTCACCGCAGTCCTTGCACCCGGCCATGCCCTGCTGGGGCTTGTCGCCCCACCAATATTTTGTCGACGTCCCGCCGCGCGCCGCATACTCCCATTCGGCTTCGCTTGGGAGCCGGTAGGGCTTCTTCGTCGTCTGCACGAGGAAGGCGGCATATTGCTGTGCGTCGGTCCAGCTCACATTGGTGATTGGCGCATCGTCCTTACCGGTGGCCGTGAATCCGCACGCCTTGGCGGCGGCACATTCGTTCCACTCATGCACCGTCACCGGATATTTTCCGATCGAGAATGGCTTGACCGTGACCTGGTGGACAGGACGTTCGGTCGGATCATCGTTGCTTCCCATCGCAAAGCTGCCGCCGCGTATGGCGATCATTTCGGGTTCATGGACCGGTGCCGCTGTCGGCTGACTGGGCGCCGGAGTGGGCGACGCAGGCGCCGACGCCAGTGAGGGATACGGTTGCGGCGTCTGTGTCGCCGCCTCGCGCGGTGACGGCTGCGGGATCGGTGATGCGGCCGGAGAGGCGGTCGGCGTGGCAGCCTGCTCGCCTACCCTGCCGGGCCGCTGCACCAGCAGATACCAGAGCACGCCGGTGGCGATGACGAGCAGCGTGATGCCCAGGAGAAAGATCAAGGTATTCTCGCGCCGGCCGCGCGTCGTGCCGACGGCATCTGCGTCCGGCAGCACGCGATAGACGCGCACGGGATCCGTGATGTTCTTGACCTTGCGATCCCCGAGCGATTCATAGCCGCACACCACCTTGTGCTTGATCTGCTCGTAGATCGCGCCCGAGATGTAGACTTGACCGGGCTCGGCAATGCCCTCGATGCGTGTGGCGATGTTGACGCCGTCGCCGTAGACGTCGTCCGGCTCAACGATGACATCACCGAGATTGACGCCAATTCGGTATTCGATCCGGGAATCCTTCGGAATCGAGGCATTGCGGCCGATAAGATTCTGCTGGATGACAATGCTGCATCGAACGGCCTCGACGGGACTGTCGAAAATCGCGATGAAGCCATCGCCCGTCGTCTTCACCAGACTTCCGTGGTGCTCGAGGATGCTGGGCTGGATGAGATCCCGCTCGATCCGTTTGACGCGGACATGCGTGCCCTCCTCGTCGGCCTGCATCAGGCGACTGTAGGAGGCGATGTCACCGACGATGATAGCCGCGAGACGACGTGGTATTGGGCCGTGTGGAGGCGGCCCATCCTGATTTCCGGGTCTGAAGTTGCGAATTTCGCCCATTGCGGGGCACTCCACAAACTTGCTAGAGGCAGCCCCACTCTACGACTTCGAGAAGCAATCGTCTGTGAAGGCTATCACATTGCCGAACTCGGACAATGTCGAAGGAATCTCGACATCGAGTTCCAGAGGGGCGACGGCCCTACGTTTGCTTGAACCTTCCTGGTCCAACCTGCGACTAAGGCAGCGCACCGAGCGTCCGTCTCGGCTCCGCGGAAGCCGACACGCTCTGCCCGGGCCCGGCAGTGCTGGACAAGTTCAACGCCAGCTTGCGGTGACGCGTTGGCCGCATCGGCGATTACCTCTCCCCGGCGGGGAGAGGGTGTTGTGAGGTCTGGGCCTGCACCGGTTCTGCCAAACATATCGCGCTCTAGCTGACAGGCTCGGGCTCAGGCTCCGCCATGGAGCGCCCCGGATAGGCCGATCGGCCGGCAGCCCAATATTGCTTGCAGGTATCGAACAATGTTTCGGCGTCCATGGTCAATCCACCCGCATTGAGGATCACGCCGTTGGCGCCAAGCGCCCTGTTCATCAGCGACAATACGCGCTTCAGAAAGCCCCCGGCGAATCGCTCGGCGACAAGGGGATCGACCTTGAGCACCACGATCGTCTGGGTGCGATGCTGCCAGATCAAGATGTCCCGCACGGAGCTCCAGGCGATGGTCTCGTCGGCAAGCCTGGTGTCGCGGATGCCGACACGGCTGATGAAGACGACCGGCTCCCTGGAGGAGATCAACGTCCAGAGCATCTTGCAGGTGGCAAGGCCGAAAAACGCCACGCCGACATAGCAGGCCGCGATCTGGAACGTGGTGATGTTCTTGCCGAGGTGCCAGTTGAATGCGAGCGCAGCACAGAGCAGCGTCAGCAGCAGACCGGCCCCGAAGAGCTTCAGCAGCCGTACCCGGGAATAGCCGATCGCAAGGTTAGGCGAGTTCTGACCTACGGACATGTTCGACCGCCACCAGTCCTTTGCAACAACCTGGGGTTCATCAACGCCCGTCCTTCTAAAATGTTAAGGGTGGAACCTTGCGCGAGGCTCCCCACAGGAGTGCGACACAGGTCCGCTTGAACGCGCGGCACGTCGCCTGCGACTAACCGCCAGTCGGCCCCCGCCGTCCCGATGCGGGCCGTCAACGGCTCACGCGTTCGGTGCGATCATGAAGCTTGCCCTCGTCCTTCCGCTTGCCCTTGCCGCGTTCATCGGCGTCGCCCGAGCCGAGGAGGCCGACGACGTCCGCGAGGCCAGCAAGGCCGACGCCGAAACCTTCAACGCGCGCATGTATGCGGGCGCACCCGGCAACAAGGCCTATGCCTGTTTCGTCCGCCGCTACGATGCCGACCATTTGGCGCGGCATCCGAAGCAGAAGGTCGCTTCGATGAAGCTGCTGGTCTCGGCGGAGGCCGATGAGGAAGACAAGCAGCTCCACAATTCGTTCCGGCTCGGCTTCAGATACCGCCATCGCAGCGGCGATTTCGACTCCAGCGGTTCCTGTCACCACGCGGTGTTCGTGAGGGAGGGCAACGAGGTTCGCCTCGGCTGCGGCGTCGATTGCGAGGGCGGCGGCATCGGCGTTGCGCTCGCGAAGGACGACAAGTCCGCCATCGTGCGGCTCGAACGGGTCAGGGTCTGGCAGAACAACAAGCCGGATGATGATGCCGAACGATCGCTGGTCGGCGGCGCCGACGACAGGAGTTTTCGCCTCGACCGCACCGACAGCAGCGAGTGCGCCTCGCTCGTGACCGACCGCAAGGAACTCGCGGCGCTCCGCCACAAGTGATATGTGTCCGGCAAAAGCAGGCGCATGATCCGGCGCACGACGCTACCGCCACCCCAACCAACCATGCAGCCGAGGGAGGTCATCATGAACCGACGCAATATTCTGTGGAGCACGGCCTCGGCCCTGGGTGCGATGTTCGCCGCACGTGGTGCAAAGGCCGCGACGGAAGCCAACGCAGGCAACAAGCTCAAGGTCGTCTACCATCTCAGCGACGCCGAGAAGGTCAATTTCGTGCTCGGCAACATCCAGAACCACATCGACGGCGTCGGCGGTCCCGATCACGTCACGATCGCGCTGGTGATTCACGGGCCGGCATTGAAGGCGTTTCACGCGGCGCAGGCCAACCCCGATATCAGCAAGCGCGTGGTCGACTTCTCCAAGGACGGCGTCGAGCTTGCCGCCTGCGGCAACACGATGAAGGCGCAGAACATCACGCTGACGGATCTGCTGCCCGGCTTCGTCAGTGCGGAGAAAGGCGGCGTGGTTCGCTTGGCCGAGCTTCAGTCGCAGGGCTATCTTTATCTGCGGCCATAGGCAGATTACTGCGAAAAAGGTGCGCTCCCCCGCTTGCGGGGGACGGTCGGGGAGAGGGTGTCTCCGCAATCGAGAACCTCCAAGAGGAGAGAGCCCTCACCCGACGCTTCGCGTCGACCTCTCCCGCAAGCGGGAGAGGTAAGGGGGAGCCCGTGGGCCCCACTTCCCAACTGATCTGCATCGCGCTTGACTTACCCATAACTCTACGGTTATGAATAATCCATAACTTATTGGTTATGGATTTCGCATGTCCGCCGCTCACGATCTGCTGTTCAGGACGCTCGCCGACCCCACGCGGCGGGCGATCTTCGAGCGGCTGTGCCGCGACGGAGATCAGACAGTCGGGGCACTGACGGCGCTATCAGGCGTTTCACAGCCGGCGGTCTCAAAACATCTCGGCGCGCTGAAGCAGGCTGGCCTCGTGCGCGACCGCCATGAGGGACGCCAGACGCACTACAGCGCGCAGCCCGGCGCGCTCAATCCGCTGATCGACTGGACCAGCCAGATGGCCGGGTTCTGGCAGAACCGGCTCGATGCCCTCGACGATCTCCTGAAGAGGATGGACCAATGACCGAAGCTGCGACCGAGACGCGTTCCGTGACCATCGAGCGCGAATTTGCCTTTCCGCCGGAGCGGATCTGGCGCGCGCTGACACAGCCGCACCTGATCGAGGAATGGCTGATGAAGAACGACTTCAAGCCCACCGTCGGTCACCGCTTCAATCTTCGCGGCGAATGGGGTGGCGTGCTGGACTGCGAGGTCCTCGCCATCGAACCGCAGCGATCGCTCGCCTACACCTGGAATTTCACGCATGAGGACGCGGCCTACGACCTTAAGAGCGTGGTGACATTCACGCTCACGCCGACGGGCGCCGGCACGCATCTGCGCGTCGAGCAAGCGGGCTTCCGTCCCAGCCAGAAGCAGGCCTATGGCGGCGCGCACGCCGGCTGGAAGCAGTTTTTTGCGAAGCTGGACGAGCTGTTGGCGCGGGCAGACTAGCTCGACAGCCTTCCTATTCCGATCATATCCCAGAGGAGGTCCCATTGAGTTCGAACATGTGGATTCGACAGATCCATCGCTGGCTGTCGATGGCTTTCACGCTCGCCGTCATCGCCAACATCGTCGCCCTGACGCTGCAGGTCCAGGCCAATTGGATCGGGCTGTTGGCCTTCGTCCCGCTGATTCCGCTGCTCGCGACCGGGCTATATCTGTTCGCGCTGCCCTATGTGGGCCGGCGTAGCGGTGCATCAAGCGAGGCGAGATCATGAAGAAGGCCGTGACGGCAAAGAAGAGCGGCGCGACGGACGCAACGAACGGAGTCTCAGCCTCCAGGCTGATCGACGGCAGGATCAAGGAGCTCGGCGACTGGCGCGGCGAGATGCTCGGGCGAATCCGCGGTCTCATCAAGGACGCCGATCCTGACGTGGTGGAAGAGTGGAAGTGGCGCGGCGTCCCGGTGTGGGAGCACGACGGCATCATCTGCACCGGCGAGACCTACAAGGCCATCGTGAAGATGACCTTTGCCAAGGGCGCGGCGCTGGATGATCCCGCGGGCCTGTTCAATTCCAGCCTCGACGGAAATGTGAGGCGCGCGATCGATTTTCCCGAGGGGGCAAAAATCAATGAGAAGGCGCTGAAGGCGCTCATCCGCGCCGCTGCGGCCTTGAACACATCCAAGGCCAAGAAGAAGCCGACCAAAGGTTCGGCCTAGGCGGCGGCGCTACGCCGCCGCCGTGATCGGACGCGGGCTCACGACATACTCCCGCAGCACCTTGTCGTTGGCATCGACCTCGATCAGTGCGACGTCATAGGTCCAGAGATCGGCGAGATGCTGGAGCACCCGCTTGGCGTCGGTCTCGTTGAGCTGCGAGCCCTTGATGACACGGTGGTGCAGGATCAGCCGGCGGTCGCCGGAGAGGTCGACATCGACGACCTCGATATTGGCGTCGATGTAGCCGACATCGTGCTGCCGCGCCAGCTCGCGCCGGACGCGGCGGAAGCCGCGCTCGTCGTGGATGGCATCGACCCGGATGCCGGCGCGCTCCTCGGGGTCGTCGTGCAGATGGAACATGCGGAGGTGCCGCATCAGCTTGGGGCTCAGGAACTGCGCGATGAAGCTTTCGTCGCGGTAGTTGGCCCAGACGTCGCGCAGCACGCCCATCACGTCGTTCTTGCCGGCGATATCCGGGAACCATTCACGGTCCTCGTCTGCCGGATTGGTGACGATACGCTCGATGTCCTGCATCATTGCGAAACCGAGCGCATAGGGGTTGAAGCCGGAGAAGCGCGGATCGTCGAATTCGGGCTGGAACACCACGTTGGTGTGCGATTGCAGGAATTCGAGGAAATTGCCGTCGGTGATGCGGCCCTGCTGGTGCAGCTTGGTCATGATGCGATAGTGGACGTAGGTCGCCGTCCCCTCGTTCATCACCTTGGTCTGGCTCTGCGGATAGAAATATTGCGCGATGTGGCGAACGATGCGCAACAGCTCGCGCTGCCAGGGCGCCAGTCTTGGTGCGCTCTTCTCCAGGAAGTAGAGCAGGTTTTCCTGCGGCAGGCCGAGCAGCTTGCGGCGCCGCTCGATACTCAGCGCAGACCGGGTTTTGGACGCGCCCTTGGGCACGGTGCGCCAGAGGTCGTTGAAGACCTCCTCCTCATGCTGGCGGCGGCGCCCTGCCCGCTTTTCCTCGGCGCGCAGATCCAGCTTCTTCTTGCCGGGATAGCGGTCGATACCGTGCGACATCAGCGCATGCGCGGCATCCAGCGTACGCTCGACCTCGGTGCGGCCGTAGCGTTCCTCGCAGCTCATCACATAGTTCTTGGCGAAATCGAGATAGTCCAGAATGCCGTCGGCGTCGGTCCACTGCTTGAACAGGTAATTGTTCTTGAAGAAGTGGTTGTGGCCGAAGGCGGCATGCGCAATCACCAGCGTCTGCATCGTCGCCGTGTTCTCCTCCATCAGATAGGAGATACAGGGCGAGGAGTTGATCACGATCTCATAGGCGAGCCCCATCAGGCCCTTGCGGTAGGAGGCCTCATGGTAGGCGAAGTGCTTGCCGAACGACCAGTGCTTGTAGAACAAGGGCATGCCGACCGACGAGTAGGCGTCCAGCATCTGCTCGGCGGTGATGACCTCGATCTGGTTCGGATAGACGTCGAGGCCGAGATCGTTCGTCGCCACCTCCTCGCAGGCGTCGGTAATACGCTGCAAGGTGTGGAAATCCCAATCCGCGCCTTCGAACAAGCGTTCCGTCATGGAGCGGCTTTCTCCTGGGTTTCGCGGCGCTGGAACAGGTCGTGGAACACCGGAAAGATCTCGCTGCGCTCGCTGACCTTGCGCATCGAGAGCGGTGCGCCGCTGTTGCGCAGGCGGTCGTAAAGGGTCCAGAGCGAGGAGTCGGAGAGATCGAAGGCGCTGCCGCCGGACTCCCCGACCTCGAGATAGGCAAAGAACTGGCAGACCGGGAGAATCTTGTCGGTCAGCAGCATGCCGGTGAGCTCGCCGTCGGAATAGGAATTGTCGCCGTCGGAGGCTTGCGCGGCGTAGATGTTCCAGTCCGACGGATTGAAGCGCTCGCGCACGATCTCGTACATCGCCTGGAGCGCGCTGGAGACCAGCGTGCCACCGGACGCCGGACCGTAGAAGAAGGTCTGCTCGTCGACCTCCTCGGCACGGTCGGTGTGGCGAATGAAGACGATCTCGACATGCTTGTAGCGGCGCTTCAGGAACACGTAGAGCAGCATGTAGAAACGCTTGGCGAGATCCTTCATGTGCTCGGACATCGAGCCGGAGACGTCCATCAGGCAGAACATCACGGCCTGCGCAACCGGCTTGGGCACCGTCTCGAAGCGGCGATAGCGGATGTCGATCGGATCGATGAAGGGAATGCGCTTCGATTTCGCCTTCAGCTTTTCAAGCTGGGCGAGAAGCTCGGTGCGCTCGTCCTCGTCGGTGCACGCGGCGATCGCGGCTTCCAGCTCTTCGATCTCGTCCTTGCGGGGACGCTTGAGCGCGATGCGGCGCGCAAGCGCGAGCCGCACTGTCCGGCTGACCGAGATGTTGGCGGGCGAGCCCGAGGTGGTATAGCCGGCCCGCTGGATGCCGTCGCTCTCGGTCTGCGCGATCTTGCGCTTGGCGAGATCGGGCAGCTCGAGATCGTCGAGGAAGAGATCGACGAATTCATCGCGGCTCAGCACGAAGCGGAAGGCGTCTTCGCTGTCGCCTTCGCCGGGACCGGAATCCTTGGCGCTGCCCTGGCCGGAGCGCTGGAGATAGTCCCCCTCGATGAACTTCTTGTTGCCGGGCAGCACCATGTCGCGCGTTCCGCCTTCACGGCGGAAGCGCGGCTCGCGCATGCCGTCGAGCGGTATCGTGACCTCACCACCCTCCAAGACGTCCTTAATGTCGCGTTCCTGCGAGGTCTTCTTGACGGCGCCCTGCACCAGGGACTTGGCCCGACGCAAGAACCGCTGGCGGTTCTCAAGACTCTTGCCGCCTGGATTCAGGCGCCTGTCAATAATGTGAATGGCCACTTTCTCATCCGCCTCAACCGGCTTGCTTCACGCGCATGTACCATTCGACCAGTCGGCGAACCTGACGCTCGGTGTAGCCGCGCTCCACCATGCGTGCGACGAACTCGCCGTGCTTCTTCTCCGTCTCGCCGTCCTTCTTCGACCCGAACGAGATGACCGGAAGCAGGTCCTCGACCTGAGAGAATATCCGCTTTTCGATCACATCGCGAATCTTCTCGTAGGAGATCCAGGTCGGATTCTTGCCGCCATTCTGGGCGCGCGACCGTAACGAGAATTTGACCACCTCGTTGCGGAAATCCTTCGGGTTGGCGATGCCCGCCGGCTTCTCAATTTTGGTCAGCTCCTGGTTCAAAAGCTCGCGATCAAGCAGCTGGCCGGTGTCGGCATCCTTGAAGTCCTGGTCCTCGATCCAGGCATCGGCGTAATCGACGTAGCGATCGAACAGGTTCTGCCCGTAATCCGAGTAGGATTCGAGATAAGCCTTCTGGATCTCGTTTCCGATGAACTCGGCATAACGCGGTGCAAGATCCGCCTTGATGAATTCGAGGTAGCGCTTCTCGACTTCCTCGGGCAGCTGCTCGCGCTTGATCGACTGCTCCAGCGCGTACATCAGATGTACGGTGTCGGCGGCGACTTCCTGTGGATCGTGGTTGAAGGTCGCAGCCAGGATCTTGAAGGCAAAGCGGGTGGACACACCGTCCATGCCCTCGTCGACGCCGGCGGCGTCGCGATATTCCTGCACGCTGCGCGCCTTCGGATCGGATTCCTTCAGGCTTTCGCCGTCGTAAACCCGCATCTTGGCGAACACCGTGGAATTCTCGTGCTTGCGCAGGCGCGACATCACCGAGAACCGGGCCATCGTCTCCAGCGTCGCCGGCGCGCAGGGCGCAGAGGCGAGCTCGGAGCCCTGGATCAGCTTCTCGTAGATTTTCTGCTCCTCGGTAAACCGCAGGACATAGGGCACCTTGATCACGCAGATGCGGTCGATGAAGGCTTCGTTGTTCTTGTTGGCCTTGAAGCTCGACCACTCCGCCTCGTTGGAGTGGGCGAGGATGACGCCGGTGAACGGGATCGCGCCGATATTCTCGGTGCCGATATAGTTGCCTTCCTGCGTTGCTGTGAGCAGCGGGTGCAGCATCTTGATCGGCGCCTTGAACATCTCGACGAATTCGAGGATGCCCTGGTTGGCGCGGTTGAGGCCTCCCGAATAGCTGTAGGCATCGGGATCGTTCTGCGCGTAGGTCTCGAGCTTGCGGATATCGACCTTGCCGACCAGCGAGGAGATGTCCTGGTTGTTCTCGTCACCGGGCTCGGTCTTGGCGACCGCGATCTGGCGCAGCCGCGACGGCTGGATCTTGGCGACGCGGAATTGCGAGATATCGCCGCCGAAGGCCTCGAGCCGCTTGTAGCACCAGGGGCTCATCAGGCCGGTGAGGCGCCGGCGCGGAATGCCGTACTTCTCTTCCAGCATCGGACCGAGCTGATCGGGATCGAACAGGCTGAGTGGGCTTTCGAACACCGGGCTCAGTTCATCGCCGGCCTTGAGCACGTAGATCGGATGCACTTCCATCAGCGACTTCAGCCGCTCGGCGAGCGAGGATTTGCCGCCGCCGACCGGGCCGAGCAGATAGAGAATCTGCTTGCGCTCTTCGAGACCTTGCGCGGCGTGGCGGAAGAAACCGACGATGCGCTCGATGGTTTCTTCCATGCCGTAGAAGCCGGCAAAGGCCGGATAGGTGCGGATCGTGCGGTTCAAAAAAATACGGCCAAGGCGTGAGTCCTTGGCCGTGTCAATCGTCTGGGGCTCGCCGATCGCCGCTAGCAATCGTTCGGCCGAATTGGCGTATTTCATGGGATCGCTTCGACACGATTCCAGATATTCCGCCATCGACATGTCGTGCTGGCTTCTCGCCTCGAACGACTTAGCGAAAGCGTTGAATAGCGAATCGTTGTACATGATCCCTCTCCGCGTGAGTTCCGCTACACAACTGAACTAAAGCAGCGACCGGACCGTTCCTTAGCGCCACTCTCGAATCAGCGTGAGCACATGACGATCATTCGACACCCGGGGCCCTTCACCACGCAACGCACAACGTAGGCATCGGGTGAGTTACGAACAGGCACCTGCCTGTTATTTATGCGAATCTATACCTGTATTCGCTAATTTCCAGCAAATGTCGCCTCACCGCAACATCCGGGCGTTACCGGGGATAGGCTATCCGGCAGCGCAGCATAGAAGCCAGCCGGCGGCAGCTTTATGACGCTGGTGCGGCCGGGCTTTCCGCGCCGTGATCGCGGTCTCGCCGCAATGCGGTGCGTGAATCGCTGGCAGCATGACAGTCGCGGCAGGCGCGCAGCAATGTGTCAAAATCGGTCGTCAGCCCCTCGGACTGAATGACGATGCGATCGGCCGGCGCGCCACGCGAGGCGGCGCGGATGCAGGAGAGCTGCCGCTGCAGGGCCGGCGTCGGCGTCAGGACAATCACCTTGTGCCCGCGGCATTCCTCACCCGAAACACCTGCAATCGAGTCCCACAGCAGAAATTCATTGCCGATGCGGAGATCGCGGATGCCGTACGGGGTGACAATGACCACCGCCCCCCGTTCGGCCGGCAGCATCCAGATCAGCCAGCAGGTGATCGAACCGAACACCACGACGCCGGCATAGCCCATCGCCGTGTCGTAGTCGCCAAGGCCGTCCCACCAATCGAGCGCAAGGCTTGCGCTGAGCAGTGTCATCGCGAAGCCGGCCGCGACCAGCAGCCGCAGGCGTGTGGCACATTGGCTGATTTCGAGATCGTGGGACGCGTCGATGCATATGGCCGCAGCCGCCGATTGCGCGTTGTCGGCGACGGCGAGTGCAGCACGGTCAGGATGTGCGTGCATGCTTTCCCCCAAGCATAGCCATTCGCGGCCGAGCCAATGATGCGTCAGGCGGATCGGAATCCACTGACGACACTCCGTGACGCGACAGTAGAAATTACGCAACAAGACCTCGGCCGAACCGTCCCGGCCAATTTTTATTGCGCAAATCCACCACTGCCGCCTGGATCACCATGATCGCAACGGAGTTACACTGAGAGTATGACGCCAATACCCTTGATTGGTTCCCTCCCGGGAGCATGTAAGCTACAGGATAGCGCGTCAGGACCGGCGCGGAAACCCCTCGCCCGCAGGCTTGGAGATAAATAAACATCATGAATCCCGTCAAAGAACTGGAAAAGCACGGACAAGCCGTCTGGCTGGACTTCCTGGCCCGCGGCTTCATCGCCAAGGGCGACCTGAAGCGGCTGATCGACACCGACGGCGTTAAGGGCGTCACCTCCAATCCGTCAATCTTCGAGAAGGCGATCGGCAGCTCGGACGAGTACGACGCCCCGATCGGCAAGGCGCTGAAGCGCGGCGACCGGACCGTCGCCGACCTGTTCGAAGCCGTCGCAATCGAGGACATCCAGAACGCCGCCGACGTGCTGCGCCCGGTCTATGACCGCCTCAAGGGAGCCGATGGCTATGTCAGCCTGGAAGTCTCGCCCTATCTGGCGATGGACACCGCCGGCACGGTCGCCGAGGCGCGGCGGCTCTGGAAGGACGTCAACCGCAGGAATCTGATGGTGAAGGTGCCGGCGACGCCGGAGGGCCTGCCGGCGATCGAAACGCTGATCGGCGACGGCATCAGCATCAACATCACGCTGTTGTTCTCGAAGGCAGTTTATCTTGAGGTCGCAGAAGCCTATCTCGCCGGCCTCGAAAAATATGTCGCGGGCGGCGGCGATCCGTCGCATGTCGCGAGCGTGGCAAGCTTCTTCGTCAGCCGCATCGACTCGGTGGTCGACAAGCAGCTCGACGAAAAGATCGCTCGCGCCAACGATCCATCCGAGAAGGAGCGGCTCGCCGCGCTCAAGGGCAAGGTCGCGATCGCCAACGCCAAAGTCGCTTACCAGGACTACAAGCGGCTGTTTTCCGGTCCGCGCTGGGAGAAGCTCGCGGCCAAGGGCGCCAGGCCGCAGCGCATGCTGTGGGCCTCGACCGGCACCAAGAACAAGGATTACAGCGATGTCCTCTATGTCGAGGGGCTGATCGGCCCAGATACCGTCAACACCGTGCCGCCGGCGACGCTCGATGCGTTCCGCGACCACGGCAAGCCGCGCGACAGCCTTGAGGAGAATGTCGAGGACGCTCACCGTGTGCTGGAAGAGCTGGAGCGCTCCGGCGTCTCGCTCGATGCGATCACCGAGGAGCTCGTCAAGGACGGCGTCAAGCAGTTCGCGGATGCCGCCGACAAGCTCTATGGCGCGGTCGCCCACAAGCGGGCCACCGTGCTCGGGCCGGCGATCGACCGCCAGCAGCTCTCGCTCGGCGACGGGCTCGGCAAGGCGGTCGCCAAGAGCACCGAGGAATGGCGGGCCTCTGCAAAGATCCGCAGGCTGTGGCAGCGCGACAAGTCGGTCTGGACCGGGACGGATGAGGACAAATGGCTCGGCTGGCTCGACAGCGCAGCGAAAGCCGACGTCGCCGACTATGAGGACTACGCCAACCGCGTGAAGGGTCAGAAATTCTCCGATGCCGTCGTGCTCGGCATGGGCGGATCGAGCCTCGGACCGGAAGTGCTGGCCGAGACGTTCGCGAAAAAGTCGGGCTTCCCGAAGCTGCACGTGCTGGACTCCACCGACCCGGCGCAGGTGCGGGCGATGGAAGCCAAGATCGACATCGCCAACACCGTATTCATCGTCTCCAGCAAGTCCGGCGGCACCACCGAACCGAACGCGATGAAGGACTATTTTCATGAGCGCGTCGCGCAGGCGGTCGGACCAAAGGTCAAGACCGGCCATCGCTTCATCGCGGTGACCGATCCCGGTTCGTCGCTGGAGAAGGCTGCGAAAAAGCTGAACTATGCCCGCTCCTTCCACGGCGAGCCCTCGATCGGCGGACGCTATTCGGTGCTTTCGCCGTTCGGGCTGGTGCCGGCGGCCACTGCGGGCATCGACGTCAAAACCCTCATCAAGCATGCGCTGTCGATGGCCCGCTCCTGCGGGCCGGACGTGCCGCCGCAGGAAAATCCGGGCGTGCAGCTCGGACTCGCCATGGGCCTCGCCGGCCTCGAAGGACGCGACAAGGTGACGATCCTGTCGTCGAACAAGATCGCCGATTTCGGCGCCTGGGCCGAGCAGCTGATCGCGGAATCGACCGGCAAGGAGGGCAAGGGCCTGATCCCGATTGCGGGCGAGCCGCTCGGCGAACCCTCGCTTTACGGCAACGATCGCTTCTTCATCGACATCCGCACCGAAGGCGAGGCGGACGCTACGCATGACCAGAAGCTCACCGCGCTCGAACAGGCCGGCCATCCCGTTGTGCGCATCGTCATGAAGTCGATCGACCATCTCGGCCAGGAGTTCTTCCGCTTCGAGATGGCTACCGCCGTCGCCGGTTCGATCCTCGGCATCAATCCATTTGACCAGCCCGATGTCGAGGCAGCCAAGATCAAGACCCGCGAGCTGACGGCCGCGTTCGAGAAGACCGGCGCGCTGCCGGCGGAGCAGCCGGTGGTCAGAACAGCAGATGCCGATCTCTACACCGACGCGACCAACGCCGCGGCGCTCCGCGCCGCCGGCGCCAACGGCGACCTCACCTCGTGGCTGAAGGCGCATCTCTCCCGCTCCAGCCATGGCGACTATGTCGCCCTGCTCGGCTACATCGCGCGCGACAAGGCCACCATCGAGGCCCTCCAGGCGATGCGGCTCGAGGTGCGCGAGAAGCGCCACGTCGCGACCTGCGCCGAGTTCGGCCCGCGCTTCCTGCACTCCACCGGGCAGGCCTACAAGGGCGGGCCCGACAGCGGCGTGTTCCTCCAGATCACCGCGGATGATGCCAAGGATCTTCCGGTGCCGGGCCAGAAGGCGAGCTTTGGCGTGATCAAGGCAGCGCAGGCGCGCGGCGATTTCGACGTGCTCACCGAACGTGGCCGGCGCGCGCTTCGGGTCCACCTTAAGGGCGGGCTCAAGAAAGGTCTCGCGGCGCTCAATGCGGCGCTCAACGATGCACTGAATTAGAGGAATATCTCGATGCAACTCGGCATGATCGGCCTCGGCCGGATGGGCGGCAACATCGTTCGCCGGCTGATGCGTCACGGCCATTCGACCGTGGTCTACGACAAGGACGCCAAGGCCGTCGCCGGCCTGGCCGCAGACGGCGCGCAGGGATCGGCGACGCTGGAGGAGTTCATCGCCAAACTGGAGCGGCCGCGCACCGCCTGGGTGATGCTGCCGGCGGGGCGCATCACCGAGACGACGATCGACACGATCGCAAAGGTGATGCAGGAAGGCGACGTCATCATCGACGGCGGCAACACCTTCTGGCAGGACGACGTCCGCCGCGGCAAGGCGCTCATAGAGCGCGGCATCCATTATGTCGACGTCGGCACCTCCGGCGGCGTCTGGGGCCTCGACCGCGGCTATTGCATGATGATCGGCGGCGAGAAGCCCGTGGTCGACCGGCTCGATCCGATCTTCGCAGCCCTCGCGCCCGGCGCCGGCGACATCCCGCGCACGGAGGGACGTGAGGGGCGCGATCCCCGCATCGAGCAGGGCTATATCCATGCTGGCCCGGTGGGCGCCGGCCACTTCGTCAAGATGATCCATAACGGCATCGAATACGGCCTGATGCAGGCCTATGCCGAAGGTTTTGACATCCTCAAGAATGCAAGCATCGAGGCCTTGCCGGCGGATCATCGCTACGATTTCGACCTCGCCGACATCGCCGAAGTGTGGCGGCGCGGCTCCGTGATCCCGTCCTGGCTGCTCGACCTCACCTCGACGGCGCTCGCAGACAGCCCGGCGCTGGGGGAATATTCCGGCTTCGTCGAGGATTCCGGCGAAGGACGCTGGACCGTGAATGCAGCGATTGACGAGGCGGTCCCGGCCGAAGTCCTGACTGCGGCGCTCTACGCACGTTTCCGTTCCCGCAAGGAACACACCTTCGCCGAAAAAATTCTCTCCGCGATGCGCGCGGGTTTTGGCGGCCACAAGGAGCCGAAGCAGCCGGACGCCTCGAAGCCCAAGTGATAAACAACAAAGCGAAGGCCGATCATTCGTGACAAAAGACCCGCAGCCCAAGCGCAAGCCGGAAAATTGCGCCTTCGTCATTTTTGGCGTGACCGGAGATCTCACTCATCGGCTGGTGATGCCATCCCTCTACAATCTGGCGGCCGAGAACCTGCTGCCGGAAAAGTTCTGCGTCGTCGGCGTGGCGCGCAGTGGCCAATCGGATGACGAATTGCGCGACAGCCTGATGAAGGGCCTGCGCCAGTTCGCCACGAGACCGGTCGACGACGCCATTGCTCAGCAGCTGCTGCAATGCGTCACCTTCGTCGAGGCCGATCCGAAGGACCCACCGTCATTCGACCGCTTGCGCGACCATCTCGATACGCTCGAATGCGCGCAGGGCACTGGCGGCAACCGGCTGTTCTATCTCGCGACCCCGCCGGCCGCGTTCGCGCCGACCGCGCGCGAGCTCGGCCGTACCGGTCTGATGAAAGAGAACGGCGCCTGGCGGCGGCTGGTGATCGAAAAGCCGTTCGGTACCGACCTCGTTTCGGCGCGCGCGCTGAACGCCGAGCTCTTGAAGATCATGGATGAGCACCAGATCTACCGGATCGATCATTATCTCGGCAAGGAGACGGTGCAGAACATCCTGGTGCTGCGCTTTGCCAACGGCATGTTCGAACCGATCTGGAATCGCAACCATATCGATCACATCCAGATCACGGTGGAGGAGAAGCTCGGCGTCGGCCATCGCGGCGGCTTCTACGACGCCACCGGCGCGTTGCGCGACATGGTGCCGAACCATCTGTTCCAGCTGATGTCGCTGGTCGCGATGGAGCCGCCGGCCCGGTTCGACGCCCATTCGGTGCGCTCCGAGAAGGCCGAGGTTCTCACCGCGATCCAGCAGCCGAGCCAGGAGGAAGCGCTGAAAAGTTCGGTCCGCGCGCAGTATCTTGCCGGCCGCATCGGCGACGACGAGATCCCGGACTACCGCAAGACCGAGGAGGTCAAGCCCGGCAGCACCACCGAAACCTATGTCGCGCTAAAACTGATGATCGACAATTGGCGCTGGGCCGGCGTGCCCTTCTATCTGCGCACCGGCAAGGCATTGGGTCACAAGCGAACGGAAGTCGCGATCAAGTTCAAGCAGGCGCCGCTGTCGATGTTCTCTGGCACGGCGGTCGACCGCCTCTCGCAGAACTTCCTCACCATCGGCATTGCGCCGACCGAAACCATCGAGCTTCAGTTCAACGCCAAGATTCCGGGACCGAGCATCACGATCGACGGTGTCGAGATGAAGTTCCGCTACGGCGACTATTTCCGGGCTGACCCCTCGACCGGCTACGAGACGCTGATCTATGACTGCATGATCGGCGATAACATCCTGTTTCAGCGCGCCGACGGCGTCGAGGCCGGATGGCAGGCGGTGCAGCCGTTCATCGACGCCTGGAAGCAGGCCGGCACCAACGGCATCGAAACCTATCCCGCCGGCAGCGACGGCCCCGCCTGTGCCGATGAACTGCTCCGGCGCGACGGACGAAGCTGGCGGAAGTTTACGTGATGGACACGGCCGGCCAGCCCAAGCTGATTGTCGTGGCCGACGCCGAGGCACTCGCGCAGGCGGCGGCCGAGCGGGTGACGGCACGGATCGCGGCCAATGCCGGGCGCATTGCGATCTGCCTCACCGGCGGCTCCAGCCCGAAGAAGCTCTATCAATTGCTCGGAAGCGACGCCTGGCGCGGCAAGATCCCGTGGGATCGGGTGCACTGGTTCATCGGCGATGAGCGTTTCGTGCCGGAGAGCGATCCCCTCAACAATATGGCGGTCGCGCGCGCGACCTTTCTCGATCGGAGCGCGCCTCCCGGTCACATCCATCCGATCCCGACAACGACTGAGAATCCCGATCGGAGCGCCGAGGCCTATGCGCGTGTGCTACAGGCCTTCTACGGTGCAGACCGGCTCGATCCGGCGCGGCCGCTGTTCGACATGGTTTTGATGGGCGCAGGTCCCGACGGCCACACCGCCTCGCTCTTCCCGGGCTATCCCGCGATCGAGGAGACCGGTCGCTGGGTCGTCGGCGTCCCCAGGGCCAATGTCGCTCCCTTCGTGCCGCGGGTCTCGCTCACTTTGCCCGCTCTGGCCTCCTGCCGCGAAATGCTGTTCGAGATAGCCGGGCACGACAAGCAGCCGATCTTGACGCGCCTCCTCAATGGCGAGACTCTGCCCGCTGTACGCGCGCGCTCGAATGGTGAGACCGTCTGGCTGGTCGACCAGGCCGCGCTTCCGGAGGGAATTCGTGGCGGGCGTTGAAGCACCTTGTGCGTTGATCGTGATGGGCGTGTCGGGCTCCGGCAAGAGCACGGTTGCAGAACTGCTCGGCAAACGCCTCGGCTGGCGCTTCGAGGACGGCGACAGCTTTCACCCCGCCAGCAACGTCGAGAAAATGAAGGCCGGCCATCCGCTCACCGACGAGGACCGCTGGCCCTGGCTCAACGCCATCGCCGACGAAATCGCACGGGTCTGCAAGGCGGGCAAACACGTCATCATCGCCTGTTCGGCGCTGAAGCACACCTATCGCGACGTGCTGCTGCGCGGACGCGACGACGTCCGCTTCGTCTTTCTGAAGGGCACCCAGGAGCTGATCGCCGACCGGCTCGCCCACCGCAAGGGCCATTTCATGCCGCCCGGGCTTTTGACCAGCCAGTTCAACACACTCGAGCCACCCGAGGCGAGTGAGCACGTCATTACGGCCTCGATCGACGAGTCCGTCGAGGCGATCGTGGACGGCATCATGCGGCAGCTGAAATTCGCCGGCGGGAAAAGCAGGGCCATGCCATGACACAGATCTCACTCGTCGTCTCCGACGTTGACGGCACGTTGCTGACCAAGGACAAGACGCTGACCGACCGCGCCAGATCCGCGGTGCACCGCCTGCACCGGGCCGGCATCGGTTTCACCATCACCTCCAGCCGCCCCGCAATCGGCATGCGCTTCCTGGTCGAACCGCTCGCGATCTGGCTGCCGGTCGGCCCGTTCAACGGCTCCTCGATCGTCGATCCCGAGATGAACCCAGTCGAGCAACACCTCATCCCTGCAAGCGCCGCCGAGCGATGCTTGCAAATCCTCCGCGAGTTCGGCGCCGACATCTGGCTCTTCACCTACGACAAATGGCTGATCGATAACCCGAACGGCAAATACGTCGCCCATGAGCAGCACACGATCCGGTCCGCGCCGACCATCGTGACGGACTTTTCGCCCTACCTCGCAAGCGCCTGCAAGATCGTCGGCGCCAGCGCCGATGCCGCGGGCCTCGAGCGTTGCGAAAAGGCGATGCAGGAGGCGCTCGGCACGCAGGCGACGGCGGTGCGGTCGCAGACCTATTATCTCGACATCACCCCGCCCGGCTTCAACAAGGGCACGTTCGTCGAGGCGATGGCCAAGCGCCTGGGGATTGCGACCGACGCGGTCGCGACCATCGGCGACATGCAGAACGACCTCTCGATGTTCCGCGTCAGCGGCGTCTCGATCGCCATGGGCAATGCCACCGACAGCGTCAAGGAGCAGGCAACCCACGTCACCGCAACCAATGAGCAGGACGGTTTTGCCGAGGCGATGGAGATGATTTTGAAGCTAAACGGCGTGGGTTAAGGAGCTACTGCGACCGCTGCATCGCCGGCTTCTCGCTGCCCTGTCGTGCCGCCGATAGATTGTGCGCGGTGTTGATCAGCGCGATATGGGTCAACGCCTGCGGAAAGTTGCCGGTCTGGCGGCGCGCGACGGAATCATATTCCTCGGCGAGCAGCCCGACATCATTCGCCAGGCCCGCCACGCGATCGAATAACTTTTGCGTCTTATCGAGGTCGCCTGACAGCACATAGGCATCCGCCAGCCACAGGCTGCAGGCCAGGAACGCGCCCTCGATCGGCTGTTGCTCCTCGGACACCTCGCGCGGATCGTGCCGCAGCACAAAGCCGTCGCGCATCATGTGTCTTTCCACGGCCGCGATGGTGCCGCAGATGCGCGGATCCGACGCCGGCAGGAAGCCAACCGCGGGCAGCAGCAGCACGCTGGCGTCGAGCAGCTTCGAACCGTAGGATTCGACAAAGGCGTTCTCTTCCTCGTCAAAACCCCTGTTGCAGACATCGCGATGAATGGCGTCGCGCAGGGCGCGCCAATGCAGCAGCGGCGCCTTGAAGCCGAAGGTCTCGGCGCTCTTGATGCCGCGATCGAACGCGACCCAGGTCATCACCTTGGAGAACACGTAATGCCTCGGCTGCCCGCGCCGCTCCCAGATGCCGTGATCAGGCTGGTCCCAGACTTCTGCAAGATGATCGAGCACGGCGCATTCCAGCGCCCAGGTCGCTTCGTCGTCGAGCTTCAGCTTGGCCATCCGCGACTGATGGAAGGCGTCGATCAGCTCACCGTAGACGTCGAGCTGGAGCTGCGCATGGGCGGCATTGCCGACGCGCACCGGCTGCGCGCCCTCATAGCCGTCGAGCCAGCCCGCCTCCCATTCCAGCAGCCGACGCTGGCCCCAGATCCCGTACATGATCTGCATGTGCGACGGCGAACCGGCGGACGCGCGCAACAGCCAATTGTGCCAGGCCGAGGCTTCCTCGGTGTAGCCCGAGTTCATCAGCGCCAGCAGCGTGAAAGTGGCGTCACGCAGCCAGCAGAAGCGGTAATCCCAGTTTCTGGCCCCGCCGAGCTTTTCCGGCAATGAGGTGGTCGGCGCCGCGACGATGCCACCGGTCGGGTCAAAGGTCAGCGCCTTCAGCGTGATCAGCGAGCGCAGGATGAGATCGTGATAGGCGCCGTCGCGGGTGCAGCGGCTGCACCAGTCGTTCCAGAATTTCTCCGTCTCCTGGAGCGCGATCTCCGGATCGATCGGCTCGGGCGGATCGAGATGCGAGGGGCCATAGGTCAGCACGAAGGGTACGGTCTCGCCGGCCGCCACCTCGAATTCAGCGACCGTTGTAAGATCCTCGCCGCGGGTCTTGGCCGGCGTCCGCAGCACCGTCATGTCCTGGCCGGCGATCGCCAGCAGCGAGCCGTCCTCGCAGCGGCGCACCCAGGGAACGTCGACGCCGAAGCCGAAGCGGATCACGAGTTCCATCCGCATCTTCACCGTGCCGCTCACGCCGCACACCAGCCGCACGATGTCCGACGCCTTGCCGCGCGGCGGCATGAAGTCGATCAACGCAACCGTGCCGGACGTCGTTTCAAACCGCGTTTCGAGGATGAGGGTATCGCCGAGATAGCGGCGCGAAATTGTGGTGACATCCTCGGTCGGCGCAACCAGCCAGCGGCCATTCTCGGGTGTGCCGAGGACCGCGGCAAAGCAGGCGTCGGAATCGAAGGCCGGCCAGCACAGCCAGTCGATCGAGCCGTTGCGTCCGACCAGCGCTGCGGTCTCGCAGTCGCCGATCAGCGCGTAATCCTCGATCTTCTGAGACAATGTTTGCGAGCCTTGGAAATCGAACCTTGGAAATCCTCAACCCGTTCAACTCCCGCCGGTCAGGGAACGTTCCCGCGTTGCAGCCTTCAGCCTCGCGAGATCGATCTTGGCGGCGATCTTGTCGAGCGCGACCGGCAGGCGCTGACGCCAGTTTGGATGCTCGTCGATCGTGCCGGGGATGTTGGGCTGGTCGATCACGCCGAGCAGGTCTTCCAGCGAAACCGCCAACAGCCGCGACGGCGTGCGCGACAGGAAGGCGAGCACCGAATAGAGATCGTTGGCGCTAATGCCGTTCTGGCGCAGGATCTCGTCGAGCAGGCCGAGCGCATCCCAGCGCGCCTGATCGCTCTCGCCGGGATCAAGCCCGAGCGAGAGCTTCATCTTGAGGTCGCTGAACGAGCGCCAGCCCGCGTAGGTCGACAAATCATGCGTGTTCAGCGTGACCAGCGCGTTCGGCCGGTAATAGTCGACGTTGCGGAAGTGGCCGGCATCGTCGCGCTCGAACATCATGACCAGATAGGACCAGATGCCGAAATCCTGCATGGTCTCGCGAAAACCTTCCGGCACGGTGCCGAGGTCTTCGCCGATCACGATGCACTTATGGGCCGCGCTCTCCTGCGCCACCGCGCCAAGCAGCGCCTCGAACGGCATCTGCACATAGGCGCCGTTGTCGGGCCTGAAGCCGCTCGGCACCAGATAAAGCCGCTTCAGCCCCAGCACGTGATCGAGCCGGATCGCGCCGGCATGCCGCATCGAGGCCGCCAGCATGTCGGCGAACGGCACGAAGGACTGCGCTTCCAGTCCGCCGGCATTGAATCCGGCAAGGCCCCAGTCCTGGCCGACGGTATTGAGCACGTCGGGCGGCGCACCGACGGCGAGATGGCGGGAGATGGCCATCTGCTCATTCCAGGCGTCGAAGCCGTTCGACTGCACGCCGACGGCAACGTCGAGATAGAGCCCGACCCGCATGCCAAGCTGGCCGGCCAGCTTCTTGGCGGCATGCAATTGCGCATCAGCAGTCCATTGCACGAATTCGACGAACTCGACATTGCGCTTATCGCGACCATTGCGCAGTTCGGCGCATTTCGTCTCGTCCGGCTGCTGCCATTCCGGCGGCCACTCCCACCACGGTCCGACAAAGCGATGCCGCAGGACCTCGAAGCAGGCAAAACGGGACAAGAGCGGCGCGCGGGCGGCGCGGAATGCGTCGAACTGGTTGCGGCGGACGCCGCTTGCCGTTGTCACGAAGCTGTCAAAGGCGGCGCGCAGGCCCAGCCATTTCAGCGCTGCCATGTCGGCATAGGGGACGCGGTCCCCTTCACGCAGCCGGGCGGCGACCTTGGCGGCGTCCGGGACGAGGTCCGCGGAATATTCCGGGATCGCCTCGACGTCGATATAGAGCGGATTGAGAAACAGCCGGCTGTTCGGCGAATACGGACTGCAATCGCTCGGCTGATTGTCGAACAGGACGTGCAGTGGATTGAGGCCGACACCGTCCGCGCCGAGCTGTTTTG
This sequence comes from Bradyrhizobium sp. F1.4.3, assembly GCF_040548375.1. Classification (NCBI taxonomy): domain Bacteria; kingdom Pseudomonadati; phylum Pseudomonadota; class Alphaproteobacteria; order Hyphomicrobiales; family Nitrobacteraceae; genus Bradyrhizobium; species Bradyrhizobium sp. F1.4.3. Next base: position 557,423 of record NZ_JBEPRN010000002.1, on the reverse strand, counting down.
CGAGCCGGACGAGATCGGCAAGGTCGGTGAAATCGCCGATGCCCCAGTTTCGGTTCGAGCGGATACTGTAGAGCTGCACGGCGAGGAGCCAGCCGCGGTCGAAATCACCGCCGAAGGCGCGCTCGGGTGCCACAATCATCGGCACCTCTTCCGTCGCGCCCGCGGCATCGGTCAATGTCAAGCGGTGGTAACCGAGCGGCAATCCGGCCGGCCAGGCGATCACAGGCTCGCGCGTCTCGCCTTGCGCGATCAAATTACCGTTGGCGGTGACTTTCCATCGCAGCGGCGCTGCGCCGGTCGTCACCAGCTCGGTGCGCGGATGTCCCAGGGCCCGAACCACGATCGGCCCGCTGACGAAGCGATAGGCCCGCTTCTCCGGCAGCGCGTCGAGGATGGATTTGAGGGCCACGGGATCGGTGACCCGCAGCTTTCCGAGGGCATCGACAAATTCGGACTGAACGCCCTTGATCTGGGCTTGAGCTAAAAGATCCATTCGGCACGCAGCTTGCAGGCCATTCTTTGGCCGGGGGTATTGATTTTAATGAGGTCGCGGAAGACGTTAGTCAGGGTTAACTCGCAAGCAGCACCTGCCGTTCCCAGGGGGAACTAATGACACACAAGCGGCTTTCTATATAGGTACCAAGCGTAGGTTCCCGACAAGGGAAACGGGCCCCTGCTTTCTTGTCAATGGCATCACCGTGAACAAGACAATTCAAACTGTCGAGAGTGCCGCTTCAGGCAGCGCTTTCCTGATCGAAGACGTCTATCCGTCGATCGATGGCGGCCGCTTCGCCGTGAAGCGGATCGCGGGCGAACGGGTCGAGGTCTGGGCCGACATCTATCGCGACGGCGACGCCGTGATCAGCGCCGCGCTGGTTTGGCGCGGCGAGCAGGACCGGGAATGGCAGAGTGAGCCGATGATCCGTCACGGCAATGACCGCTGGTCCGGCTCCTTCGTGCCGACCGAGCCCGGTCAACATGTGTATGCGATCGAAGCCTGGACCGACGAGTTCGCCACCTGGCGTCATACGCTCGCGCGGAAGCAGCTCTCCGGCGCGGACGTCAGCCTCGATGCGATCGAGGGCGCAGGGCTCCTGACCAAGGCGCATGGCGCGCGGCAAGACGCCGCTGAGGTCATCGTCAGGCAATGCGAGGACTATCTTCAGACCGGCGATGTGACGCCGCTGCTCGCAACCGAGCTCGGCGAGGCCATGTCGGAGAGCCAGTCGCGGCCCGACCTGACCCGCTCGCCGCTATTCCCGCTGATCGTCGACCGCAACAGGGCGCGCTTTGGCGCCTGGTATCAGATGATGCCGCGGAGCCAGAGCCAGATTCCCGGACAACACGGTACACTCCGCGATTGCATCGCGCGCGTGCCCGACATCGCCGCAATGGGTTTTGACGTGCTCTACTTCACGCCGATCCATCCGATCGGCCACAGCAGACGCAAGGGCCGCAACAATGCGCCGGTGGCGACCGAAGGCGATCCAGGCTCGCCTTATGCGATCGGCACCGCCGAAGGCGGACATGATGCGCTGCATCCCGAGCTCGGCACGATCGAGGATTTCCGCGCGCTGGTCGCGACCTGCCTGGAATATGGCCTCGAGCTCGCGCTCGACTTCGCCGTGCAATGCTCACCGGACCATCCCTGGCTGACGCAGCATCCGGAATGGTTCAAGTGGCGGCCGGACCGTTCGGTGCGGACGGCGGATGGGCCCTATTCGGACATCGTCATTCCCGATTTTGCGTCCGTCGACAGGATCGGGCTGTGGAACGCCTTCCGCGACGCCATGCTGTTCTGGATCGACCATGGCGTGACCATCTTCGCCCTCGACAATCACGACACCGCGCCGTTGCAGTTCTGGGAGTGGCTGATCCAGGACATCCGCCGCCGGCATCCCGAAGTGATCCTGTTCTCCAAGACCTTTGCGCGGCCGAAGCTGATGAAGGGCCTTGCCAAACTCGGCTTCGCGCAGTCCTTCAGCTATTTCCCGTGGCGCACGGAGAAGTGGGAGCTGGAGCAATATCTCGGCGAGCTGACGCGTTATCCCGAGCGCGACTTCTATCGGCCCAACTTGTTCGTCAACACGCCAGACCTGCTGCCCTATCACCTCCAGTGCGGCGAAGCCTGGGCGTTCAAGTCGCGCGTTGCGCTGGCCGCGACGCTGTCGGGCAATTACGGCCTCTACAGCGGCTTCGAGCTGCTCGAACACGAGGCTGTCCCCGGCCGCGAGGAATATCTTGATTCAGAGAAGTACCAGATCCGACAGCGCGACTGGGACAAGTCCGGCAATATCAAAACCTACATCGCCGAGCTCAACCGGATCCGCAACGACAACGCGGCACTTCAGCAGATTGCGAGCCTGCACTTCCTCGGCATCGAGGACGGCGACACCATCGCCTTCGTGAAAGAGGCGGCCGATCCGGCCAACACCGTCGTAAGCGTCATCGCACTCTCGCGCCATGCGCGCGAGTTCTGGCTGCCGCTTGGCGACCTCACCATCGACGTCAGCGGCGAACGCCGCCACGTCACCGCACTCGAAAATCTCCTCACCGGCGAACAGGCCCGCATCGAATGGGGCGGGATCAAATTGCGTATCGATCCCGACCGCGATCCGGCACTGCTGTTCCGCTGCCTGGCGTAAAGGCGCACGCCATGAATGTTTTGTCTTCCGTCGATACCAAGAAGGTCGAGGCTGCCGAGGTCGTGGATGAGCTATGGTACAAGGACGCCATCATCTACCAGCTCCATGTCAAGGCGTTTGCCGACAGCAACAATGACGGCATCGGTGATTTCGCAGGCCTGACCGAGAAGCTGCCCTATCTCCAGGACCTCGGCGTCACCGCGCTGTGGCTGCTGCCGTTCTATCCCTCGCCCGGCCGCGACGACGGCTACGACATCGGCGACTACGGCGCGGTCAATCCCGATTTCGGCACGATGAAGGATTTCAAGCGCTTCATCCAGGAGGCGCAAAAGCGCGGCCTGCGTGTCATCACCGAGCTCGTCGTCAACCACACCTCGGACCAGCACAAATGGTTCAAGCGCGCCCGCCGCAGCCCGGCAGGCTCGAGCGCGCGCAACTGGTATGTCTGGAGCGACACCGACCAGAAATACCAGGGCACGCGGATCATCTTCACTGATACGGAGAAATCCAACTGGACCTGGGATCCGGAGGCCGGCGCCTTCTATTGGCACCGCTTCTTCTCGCACCAGCCTGATCTCAATTTCGACAACCCGCGCGTCGTCAGCGGCATCATCCAGGTCATGAAGCGCTGGCTCGACGCCGGCGTCGACGGCTTCCGGCTGGACGCCATTCCCTATCTCTGCGAGCGCGAAGGCACCTCGAACGAGAATCTCCCCGAGACGCATGCGATCATCAAGCGCCTGCGCCAGGAGCTTGACGCCTATTCCAAGGGGAAGCTGCTGCTGGCCGAAGCCAATCAATGGCCGGAGGACGTGCAGGAATATTTCGGCCGTGGCGACGAGTGCCACATGGCCTACCACTTCCCGCTGATGCCGCGCATCTACATGGCGATCGCTCAGGAGGATCGCTTCCCGATCACCGACATCCTGCGCCAGACGCCGGACATTCCCGCGAGCTGCCAATGGGCGCTGTTCCTGCGCAATCATGATGAATTGACGCTGGAAATGGTCACCGACGTCGAGCGCGACTATCTCTGGACCACCTACGCCAACGATCCCCGGGCCCGCATCAATGTGGGGATCCGGCGGCGGCTCGCGCCGCTGATGGACAATGACCGCCGCAAGATCGAGCTGATGAACTCGCTGCTGCTGTCCTTCCCGGGAACGCCGATCATTTACTACGGCGACGAGATCGGGATGGGCGACAACATCTATCTCGGCGATCGCAACGGCGTGCGCACGCCGATGCAATGGAGCCCGGACCGCAATGGTGGATTCTCCCGCTGCGACCCGGCCCGCCTCTACGCGCCACTGATCATGGATCCCGTCTACGGCTACGAGTCGGTCAACGTGGAAGCGCAGTCGCGCAGCCTGTCCTCGCAGCTCAGCGCCACCAAGCGGCTGATCTCGGTGCGCAAGTCGACGCTCGCCTTCGGCCGCGGCAGCATGACCTTCATCCGACCGACCAACCGCGCCGTGCTCGCCTATGTCCGGCAGTACCACGACGAGGTGATCCTCTGCGTTGCCAACCTCTCTCGCGCGGCGCAGGCGACCGAGCTGGACCTGTCGCCGTGGAAGGACCGCATCCCGCAGGAGATGCTCGGCCGGACCCGCTTCCCGGCGATCGGCGAACTTCCCTACATGATCACGCTGGGGCCCTACGGTTTCTACTGGTTCCAGCTGCTGGAGCGCGACAAGTCCGAGCCGGTGACGCCAACCGCGGTGCCGGAGTTCGAGACGCTGGTGGTGCCGGTCAACTCGACTTGGGTGTCGCTTGCCCGCGAACGCGGCATGTTCGAGCGCGACGTGCTGCCGGGATTCCTGTCGCGCACACGGTGGTATCCCGAACACAATCCCAAGCATATCCAGCCCACGCTCACATCGGCGGTGCCATTCTGCGACATCGGCGACAACCGGCCCTGGATCGCATTCTTCGAAGCGACCCAACATGACGTCGCCGCGCGCTACGTGGTGCCGATGCAGATCGAATGGGTGCGCTTCGACCGCGAACGCTTCAACCCCAAGGCGCTTGCCGCCGTGCGCCAGGGTGCGCGCGAGGGCACGCTGCTCGATGTCGCGACCGACCAGATCTTCATCGGCCTGTTCCTGCGCAATCTGTCGCAGAACCTGGCGGTGGAGGAGAACAATCTGCGGCTGGAGTTCAAGCCGACCAGCCTGTTCTCCGAATACACCATCAAGGAGCCCGAGCGCATCCGCGCGATCGAGCAGTCGAACAGCACCGCGCTGGTCGACAACCAGTATGTCGCCAAGATCTATCGCCAGCTTGAAAGCGGCATCAATCCCGAGATCGAGCTCGGCCATTATCTGACCGAGGTCGCCCGCTTTGCTCATGCGCCGGCCCTGCTCGGCAGCGTCGAATTGGTGGAAGGCGATAACCGCAGCGCGCTCGGCGTCCTGCATGCCTATGTCGAGAACCAGGGCGACGGTTGGGCCGTAACCGCGGGCTATCTCGACCGTCATGTCGACGAGCAGCGGCTGCTGGCGTCGAGCGACACGCCGCGCGAGAACCAGGACCAGGCGCCCTATCCTCACCATCTGGCGCAGACCGGCCGGCGGCTCGCCGAACTGCATATGGCGCTGGCCGCCGCGAAGCCCGCCGATCTTGCCCCACAGCCGATCAGCCCCGCTCACGTCAAGCGGTGGGCCTCGGACCTCAAGGGACGCTCCGAGCGGATTTTCGAGCGGCTCGTCGCAAACCGCAACAGCCTGAGAGAGGTCGACCGGCCGCTGGTCGACAAGCTCGTCGCGGCACGCGCGAGCTTGTCTAACCGCCTGAATGGGCTATTGCCATCCGACATCGGCGGGTTGAACATCCGTCATCATGGCGACTTCCGCCTCGGTCAAACTCTTATCGTGAAGGACGATATCTTCATCATCGATTTCGACGGTCACCCGCGCCTGACGCTGGCCGAGAAGCGGCGCAAGGCCCCGGCCGCACGCGACGTCGCCGGCCTGGTGCGGTCGATCGAGCTTGCGGCGACCGCCGCGCTCAATCGCGCGCTCGCGGGCGCGCCTGACGAGCAGGGCCGGATCACGGCCGCGCTCGGCGAATGGCGCGAGCGCGCCACCTCCATATTCCTCACCGCTTATCGCGAGGCCATGACCGACCGGCGGCTTTGGCCGGAAGATCGGCATTCCGCAGAAGGCCTGTTAAGGTTTTTCCTGCTTGATCAAGCGTTCGACGAAGTAGAGTACGAGCTGTCCCACCGGCCGGAGGGGCTCAGCGCGCCACTGACCGGGCTGCTTCGCATTCTGTCAAATGCCGAGAGCGAAGCACATGCCTAAACTGCCTGCCGAGGCCTACGCGATCATCGAGGGCCGCCACTCCGACCCCTTCCACTATCTCGGGCTGCATCCCGAGGGCGGCAAGAGCGTGGTGCGCGCGTTTCTCCCCCAGGCCTCCAATGTCGAGGCGGTCGGCGAGCATGGCGAAGTGGCGAGGCTCGACCGCGTCCACGACGCCGGCCTGTTCATCGGCGCCCTGCCCAACGGCTCCAAACATTATCAGTTGCGCGCGAAGTTCGGCGACAGCATCGTCGAATTCGAAGATGCCTACCGCTTTCCGCCGATCCTGACCGATTTCGACCTCTATCTGCTCGGCGAGGGAACACATCAGCGCCTCTATGACAAGCTCGGCGCGCATCCGATGACGCTCGAGGGCGTTGACGGAATTGGCTTCGTGGTGCTTGCTCCGAATGCGCGGCGCGTCGCCGTGGTCGGCGATTTCAATTTCTGGGACGCACGACGCCATTCCATGCGGGTGCGCGGCGCCGGCTATTGGGAATTGTTCATTCCGCACGCGAAGGCAGGCGACCACTACAAGTTCGACATCGTCGGGCCGCACGGCCATCAGCTGCCGCTGAAATCCGATCCGATGGCGTTTGCAACCGAAGTCCGGCCGAAGACGGCCTCCATCGTCTTCGACGAGGCGCATCTCGCACGACCGCGCGCAGCGCCCGACGGCATCAACGCGCTGTCGGCACCGATGTCGATCTACGAGGTCCATCTCGGTTCGTGGCGACGCAAGAACGGCGATGAATGGCTCACCTATCGCGAGCTGGCCGAGCAGTTGCCGGCTTACGCGCGCGACATGGGCTTCACCCATCTCGAATTCCTCCCCGTGAGCGAGCATCCGTTCGATGGCTCGTGGGGCTATCAGCCCACCGGCCTTTATGCGCCGACCAGCCGCTTCGGCACGCCGGAGGATTTTGCGGCGCTGGTCGATGCCTGCCATCGCGAAGGCGTCGGCGTACTGCTTGACTGGGTGCCCGGCCACTTCCCCGACGATCCGCACGGGCTCGGCAGCTTCGACGGCACCTCGCTTTACGAGCACGCCAATCCGCTCCAGGGCCGCCACCTCGACTGGGGTACGCTGATCTACAATTACGGCCGCACCGAAGTGACGAACTTCCTGGTGTCGAACGCGCTGTTCTGGCTGGAGCGCTACGCGATCGACGGCCTGCGCGTCGATGCGGTCGCCTCCATGCTCTATCTCGACTACAGCCGGCCGCCGGGCGCCTGGATTCCGAACCAGTATGGCGGGCGCGAGAACATCGAGGCGATCGCGTTCCTGCGCCGCTTCAACACAGAGCTATTCGCGCGATTCCCGCAGGCGACCACCGCAGCCGAGGAATCCACCGCCTGGCCGCAGGTCTCGCGCCCGGTCGAATTCGGCGGGCTCGGCTTCGGCTACAAGTGGAATATGGGCTGGATGCACGACACGCTGAACTACATCAGCAAGGATCCGATCCACCGCAAGCATCATCACGGCGAGATCCTGTTCGGCCTGCACTACGCATTCTCGGAGAATTTCATCCTGCCGCTGTCACATGACGAGGTCGTGCACGGCAAGCGCTCCATCCTCGGCCGGATGCCAGGCGACGAGTGGCAGCGCTTTGCGAATTTGCGCGCCTATTACAGCTTCATGTTCGGCCATCCCGGCAAGAAGCTGCTGTTCATGGGCGCCGAGATCGCGCAAAGCCGCGAGTGGAATCATGACCAGTCGCTCGATTGGCACCTGCTCGAATACAAGAACCATTCCGGCATCCAGGCCTTGATCCGCGACCTCAACCGGCTCTATCGCGCCGTGCCGGCGCTGCACCAGATGGATTGCGACCAGGCCGGCTTCGAATGGCTGATCACTGATGACGCCAACCGCAACGTGTTTGCCTGGCTGCGCAAGGGGATCGACGAGCACGCGCGGTGTCTCGTGATCATCAACTTCTCACCGAACGTTTACCGCAACTATCGCGTTCGCGTGCCGTTTGGCGGCAAGTGGAAAGAGGTGTTCAATTCGGACTCCGCCCATTATGGCGGCACCAATGTCGGGAACATCGGCGAGGTTCATGCCGTTGACGGCAAGACACCCGAGCTCCGTCTCACCATTCCGCCCCTGGCCGCGATCTTCCTCGTTCCGGAAAGCTGACCTATGCGCCTGACTGCTGGATCGCCTGCACGCCTCGGCGCAAGCTGGGACGGACGCGGCACCAATTTCGCGCTGTTCTCCGCCAACGCGCAGAAGGTCGAGCTGTGCCTGTTCGACAGCCAGGGCCGACGCGAGCTCGAGCGCATCGAGCTGCCGGAACGCACCGAAGACGTCTGGCACGGCTATCTCAACGACGTCTCGCCGGGCCAGCTCTACGGCTATCGCGTGCACGGCCCGTATGAGCCCGAGCACGGCCACCGCTTCAATGCCAACAAATTGCTGCTCGACCCCTATGCCAAGCGGCTTGCGGGCCGGCTGGTCTGGAGCGACGCACATTTCGCCTACCGCACCGGAAGCGCGCGCGAAGATTTGTCTTTCGACCGGCGCGACAATGCCCGCGGGATGCCCAAGGCTGTCGTCGTCGACGAAACCTTCAACTGGGGCCGGCGCGAGATCCGGCCCAACGTCCCCTGGGAAGACACCATCATCTACGAAGCCCACGTCAAGGGCCTGACGCAGAAGCGCGACGACGTTCCGCCGAACCTGCGCGGTACCTATGGCGGCCTATCGTCGCCGGCGATGATCGAGCACCTCAAGAAGCTCGGCGTCACCACGGTCGAGTTGCTGCCGATCCACGCCTTCATCGACGACCGCATGCTGGTGGAGAAGAAGCTCGCCAATTACTGGGGCTACAACACGCTGTCCTTCTTCGCGCCGGAGCCGCGCTACGCCCAGGACAATGCACTCGACTCCTTCCGCACCACGGTGGCGCGCCTGCACGATGCCGGCATCGAGGTGATGCTCGATGTCGTCTATAACCACACCGCCGAAGGCAATCACCTCGGCCCGACGCTGTGCTACCGCGGCATCGACAATGCCTCCTATTACTGGCTGAACCGCGAGAACCCCCGCTACTATGACGACTTCACCGGCTGCGGCTCGTCGGTGAACCTCACCCATCCGCGCGTGCTCCAGATGGTGATGGATTCGCTGCGTTACTGGGTCGAGGTCTGCCATGTCGACGGCTTCCGCTTCGACCTTGCCACCACGCTCGCGCGCGGGCCGAACGGCTATGACCGCGGCATCTCGTTCCTGACCGCGATCCGGCAGGATCCGGTGCTGGCGACCGTCAAGCTCGTCGCCGAGCCCTGGGACCTCGGCCTCGGCGGCTACCAGGTTGGCGCATTCCCCTCGCAATGGTCGGAGTGGAACGATCGCTATCGCAGCGCCATGCGCCGCTACTGGAGCGGCGAAGGCAGCCTGATCGGCGACATCTCCAGCCGCATGACGGCGTCCTCCGACCTGTTCAACCATGACGGACGGCGACCGCGCGCCAGCATCAACCACATCACCGTTCATGACGGTTTCACGCTGGCCGACCTCTTCAGCTACAACGAAAAGCACAACGAGGCCAATGGCGAGGACAATCGCGACGGCTCCAACGACAACCACAGCAACAATTGCGGTGTCGAGGGTCCGACCGACGATCCGAATATCCTCAGCCTGCGCCGCCAGCTTCGCAAGAACGTGCTGGCCTGCCTGATGCTCGCCCAGGGCATTCCCCTGCTTCTCGCCGGCGACGAGGTCGGCAACTCGCAGTCCGGCAACAACAACGCCTATTGCCAGGACAACGAGGTCGGCTGGATCGGCTGGGACAATCTCGGCAAGGACGGTGACGATATGATCGATTTCGTCGCTCATCTCGCCGACCTCCGCCGCCGCTTCGCGCAGCTCCGCAGCCATCGCTGGCTCGACGGCCGGCCCAAGGATGGCATCTCCTACGGCGCGCTCTGGCTGACGCCCGCCGGTGCCGAGATGACGGAGAACGACTGGAAATTCCCGGAGGGGCGGTTCCTTTCTTATGTGATGGGGCCGATGGAACCGGGCAGCGCCGCGATCTTTATCGTACTGAACGCCGCCCCCGAAGAGATCGCATTCAAATTGCCAAAAATGCCCGAATACAAGAGCTGGCAGCAGATCCTGAACACGACCGACGCCAAGCTGAACAGCGTTGATTTCCTACCCGGAAGCGACAGCAAGGCGCCGCCGCGTTCCGTGCTCGCTTTCGCGGGGGCGCTATGAGGCCATCCTTCGGCGCCAGGCCGACGAAGGACGGCGTATCATTCCGCCTGTGGGCCCCGGCCGCAAAACGCGTCGATCTGCTTCTCGAACGGCGTCATGCGATGCGGCGTCGCGAGGATGGCTGGTACGTGGCCGAGATTGTCGGCCTCGCCGCCGGCAGCCGCTACAAGTTCAGGATCGATGACGAGATCGACGTGCCCGATCCGGCTTCGGCCTTCCAGCCCGACGACGTGTTCGGCCCCAGCGAGGTGATCGATCAGGCGGCATTCGAATGGCGCGCCACGGACTGGCGCGGCCGCCCCTGGGAAGACACCGTGTTGATCGAGGCGCATGTCGGCACCTTCACGGCCGAGGGCACTTATCGCGCCATGATCGACAAGCTCGATCATCTGGTTGCCGCAGGCGTCACCGCGCTGGAATTGATGCCGCTTGCCGATTTCGCCGGCCGCTGCGGCTGGGGCTATGACGGCGTGCTGTGGTATGCGCCCGACGGCGCCTATGGCCGGCCCGAGGACCTGAAAACACTAATCGACGCGGCGCATCTGCGTGGGCTGATGGTGTTTCTCGACGTCGTCTACAACCATTTCGGTCCCGAAGGAAATTACCTCGGCCGCTATGCGCCGACCTTCTTCACCGATGCGCATACGCCCTGGGGCAGCGCGATCGACTATCGCGTGCCTCAGGTACGCGCGTTTGCGGTCGAGAATGCGCTGTCCTGGCTCACCGATTACCGCTTCGACGGTCTGCGGCTGGATGCCGCCAACCACATCATGGCGATCCCGGGCGAGCAGTCGATGCTGCAAGAGCTCAGCGTCGCCGCCGGCGAGCTTGCCAAGGCCACGGGACGGCACATCCATCTCGTGCTGGAGAACGGCGACAACCGCGCGAGCTTGCTCGACGCCGCACAGGAGCCACCGAGCGGCAAATATCGCGCGCAGTGGAACGACGATTACCATCACGTCTGGCATGTGATGCTGACCGGCGAGCTTGGCGGCTACTACGCAGATTATCAGACGCCGCGCATGGATCTCGCGCGCGCGCTCGCGTCGGGCTTCGTCTACCAGGGCGAGATCTCGGAATTCTGGGGCAAGAAGCCGCGCGGCGAGCCGAGTGGCGAATTACCGCCGGCGACTTTCGTCAATTTCCTCCAGAATCACGACCAGATCGGCAACCGGCCGCTGGGCGATCGGCTCGAGAGTCTGGCATCGCCCAAGCAGATCGAGGCGGCGCTCGCAGTGACCCTGCTCGCGCCGATGGTGCCGATGCTGTTTCAGGGCGAGGAATGGGGCTCGACAGCGCCGTTCCCGTTCTTCTGCGATTTCCAGGGCGGGCTGGCTGATGCCGTGCGCAAGGGGCGCCGGCAGGAATATGCCTGGGCTTATGAGAAATATGGCGATGACGTGCCGGATCCATTCGATCCGGCAACGCTGCAATCGGCTGTGCTTGATTGGACCGGCCGCACGCCTGATCAAGATAAGCGACTTGCTCTCGTGTGCGAACTGCTCGCACTTCGCCGCAAGCAGATTGCGCCGCGGCTGAAAGGCGCGACCTTCGGCGACGCCGAGGCCGCCGACAATGGCTTGCTGACCGCGCATTGGCGCATGGGCGATGGCGCGACGCTGCGCCTCGCTGCCAATCTATCGGACAAGGACATCGCGTATTCCAACAACAATGCGGGCACGCCGATCTGGGGCGGCGCGGCCGGCGACCGGCTTCCGCCCTGGTCGGTGGTCTGGCGTCTCGGAGGTTAGCATGCCTTCGACCATTCCTCTCGCGACCTACCGGCTTCAGCTCACCGCGGAGTTCGACTTCGACAAGTCGGCCGCGCTGGTGCCTTACTTGAAGGCGCTGGGGATCACGCATCTCTACACTTCGCCAGTGATGAAGGCCCGCAAAGGCTCGACCCACGGCTACGACACCGTGGATCACAGCCAGTTCAATCCCGAGCTTGGCGGCGAAGCCGGTTTTGCGCGGCTGAGCGAGGCGCTGAGCAATCACGACCTCGGCCTCATCATCGATTTCGTACCGAACCATGTCGGCGTGCATTTTGCCGACAATCCCTGGTGGCTGGACGTGCTGGAATGGGGACCGACCTCGCCGCATGCGGCCGCGTTCGACATCGACTGGGATCTGCTGCCCCATCGCGCCCGCGGCGGCGTGCTGCTGCCGATCCTTGGCTCGTCCTATGGCGAGGCGCTCGAGCGCGGCGATATCGAGCTGCGCTACGATGCCGGCGAAGGCAGTTTTTCCGCCTGGTATTTCGAGCATCGCCTGCCGATTGCGCCGGAGCGCTATGGCGAAGTGCTGCGGATGGTCGTGAAGGAGGCGGACGCCGCCGAGACGGAGGCCGGCAAGCGCCTGCTTTCGCTGGCGGCACGCTACACGGGACTGCGCCGCCCGAACCGCAAGGAAGCCCCTGGCTTCAAGACGGAGCTTCGGGAGATCGCCGGCGCGGCCGATACCATCACAGGCGGCCTCGCTGCCTATCGAGCCGCAAAGGATCGCCCGGCGCAAACGCTGGCGCTGCATCACCTCCTCGAGCGCCAGCACTACAAGCTCGGACACTGGCGGCTTGCATCCAGCGACATCAACTACCGCCGCTTCTTCGACGTCAACGGGCTCGCAGGTCTGCGCGTCGAGGATCCCGGCACATTCGCCGCCACGCACCGGCTGGTGAAGCAACTGGTTGCCGACGGCAAGCTCCAGGGCATCCGCCTCGATCACATCGACGGCCTGCGCGATCCCGCGCAATATTGCCAGCGGCTGCGCCGGCTGGTGCGCGACGCGCAAGGCAACACGAAGCCGTTCTACACCGTGATCGAGAAGATCCTGTGCGAGCACGAGCGCCTGCCGCATTTTGCCGGCGTTCAGGGCACCACCGGCTATGAATGGATGAACGTCATCACCCACGTCCTGGTCGACGCCAAGGGGCTGGGAGCGCTGGACGAGACCTGGCGGCAGATCAGCAACCGGCCGCCGCGGCTCGCGCCCTACGTCAAGGACGCCAAGCGGCGCGTGCTGGAAACGCTGCTCACCAGCGAATTCATCTTGCTGACGCGCCTGCTCGCGCGCATCGCCAACGGGCACTACTCAACCCGCGATTTTTCCGCCGACAGTCTGCGGCAGGCGCTCGAATTGTACGTGCTGCATTTCCCGGTCTATCGCACCTATCTCACGACCGGCGCGCCAACCACGCACGACCGCAAGCTGATCGATGAGACCATCGAACGCGCCCGCGCGGAATGGTTCGCCGCGGACGAAGGCATTTTCGACTTCCTGCGCGACGCGCTGACCATGGACCTGCTCAAGCCCGGCCGTCCTCCACACAGCGCTCCGCGCGTGCGCCGCTTCGCGCTGAAGGTGCAGCAGTTCACCGGGCCGATGATGGCGAAATCACTGGAGGACACCGCGTTCTATCAATTCCATCGGCTGCTCGCGCTGAACGAGGTCGGCGGCGATCCCGCAAGCGCCGGCCTTGCGATTCCCGCCTTCCACGAGGCGATGAAGGCTCGCGCCAAGGAATGGGCGCACGGCATGACCGCGACCGCCACGCACGACACCAAGCGCGGCGAGGACGCCCGCGTCCGGATCGCCGCGCTCAGCGAGATTCCCGGCGAATGGACCAGCGCGGTGGCGCGCTGGAAGGTCTTGAACGCACCGCACCTCGCACTTCAAGGCAATCTGCGGGCGCCGTCGGCAACGTTCGAATACATGCTCTACCAGACCCTGCTCGGAGCCTGGCCGCTGCAGGAGCCTGCCGATGCCGGCTTCGTCGAGCGTATCCAGGCCTATGCGCTCAAGGCCGCGCGCGAGGGCAAGGAGGAGACCAGCTGGCTCAACCCGCATGAGGTCTACGAGTCGGGCGTACGAAGTTTTATCGAGAAGATCCTCGATCCGGCGCAGTCCGCCGAATTCCTGGAGGCGCTGCAAACCCTGGCCCGGCGCATCGCGCTGCTCGGCGCGCTGAATTCGCTGAGCCAACTCACGCTCAAGACGACGTTGCCAGGCGTGCCCGACTTCTATCAAGGCACCGAATTCTGGGACTTGTCACTGGTCGATCCCGACAACCGCCGGCCGGTGGACTTTGCCGCGCGTCATGCGCCACTGAACTCGCTCGACGATCCGGATTGGAGCAGCCTGATCAGGACCTGGCCGGACGGCCAGCTCAAGCTGGCCTGGACGCGGCGGCTCCTCAAGCTGCGGAACGGGCTGGCCGATGTCTTCACGCGTGGCGACTACCGGCCGCTGGAGGTGCGCGGCGCAGACGCCGACCATGTCATCGCCTTCGCCCGCCGCCACGGCCGCAACGCGGCGATTGTCGTGGTCGGGCGGCTGTTTGCACCATTCACGCAGGCCGGCCGTGAATGGCCCGTGCTCGAAGGCTTCGACGCAACTATCGACATCGCGGGCTTTACCGCGCCGGGCCTCGCAAACAACGAATTGCCGCTCGCGCAAGCCTTTCGCGATTTTCCTGCGGCTGTCATCGAAGCGCGCGCCGCGACTGCGACAAGGCCTGCACGACAGCGCGTGCGCGCCTGAGGTTCATTTTCCCTGGTCCTTGGTCAGCAGCAACTGGCCGCGCTTGCGGATCGTGGCTTGCGCGATCTCGGCAAAACGCTGCAACAGCCAGGGCAATACCACCTGGACCTTGACGTGGTCGTCGGCGACATCGACCTGGCCGGTTGCGATCTGGCCGAGCGCGCGGATGCGAAAGTTCATGGTGTCGCCGCTCCAGCGCTCCTCCTCGACCTGCATGACGGAAATGCTGGTTGCGGCACGGCCGAGCCCGGTCTTGAGCCGGCGCGCCGCCTCCTCGCGACCGAGGCGATGCGGAATTGAAACGACAAGCGGTGCTGACATGGTCTGCCCCGTGCTGATTGATCCTCACATAGTCATGCCGGCCGCAACGGCAAAGGTTCCATGCAAGTTAGGCCCGTAGCCAGTGTTTCATCGTCGGAACTTTAAAACCTGCGGCAGGTTGCCCAGCACCAAGGGACAGGTGCAAACGACCCTTTCAACAAAGGGCTGGAGGAGATTAGCATGTCTATCGGTACGATCATTCTGATCATTTTGGTTATCGCCCTGCTTGGCGGCTTCAGCGGCGTCGGCGGCGGACCGTTCTACGGCACCGGCTATTACGGCGGCGGCGGCCTCGGGCTCGTTATCGTCATCCTGCTGATATTGCTGCTGCTGGGACGGATCTAGCAGCGCGCATGACTACGTGAGGTGGGCAATGGCGCAACGCGCCGTACCCACCTCGTTCCTGCAACAAGGATGGTGGGCACGCTTCGCTTTGCCAACCCTACGAATTCTGGTGCTGTCGAGCGAGGCGCCTACTTCACCTTCCCCGCGAGCTTCTTCATGGCCGCCTTGATCGACGTGGCGGCATCGTCATATCCCTCCCACGCTTTCGAGCGCCCCAACAAGCCCGGTGCCGTCCGCACCGTGTAGCGCTTCGGATCGAGATCGCTCTTCACCTGCGCCCAAGTCACCGGCATCGAAACCGTGGCACCCTCCCGCGCACGGGGCGATAACGGGGCCACGGCCGTCGACAAACGATCGTTACGCAAATAGTCCAGAAAGATCTTTCCGTTGCGCAGCTTCTTCGACATGTTGAGCAGATAGCGCTCGGGATCGTCATTCGCCATCCACTGGCAGACGCGTTGCGCGAAGGCCTTCGCTTCCTTCCAGCTCACCTTGTCGCGCGCGCCAAATAGCAGCGGGACTACCACGTGCAGGCCCTTGCCGCCGGTGGTTTTGCAAAAACTCTCCATGCCGACATCCGTCAACCGCTGCTGCATCTCCTTCGCTGCCGCGACGACATCGGAGAAATCGACGTCCGGCGCGGGATCGAGATCGAACACCAGCCGGCCCGGCGTGTCATAGGCGTCCGGCGCGCAATTCCAGGGGTGGAGTTCGAGACCACCGATCTGCGCCACCGCCGCAAGGCCCTCGACGCGGTCGATCTGGAGATACGGCTTGCGATCGCCCGAGACCTTGGCGAGTTCGAGCAGGTTCGAACTGCCCTGCATGGCATGGCGCTGGAAAAACTTTTCGCCGCCGATGCCGTCGGGCGCGCGCAGGATCGAACAGGGGCGTCCCTTCAGATGCGCGATCATCCAGCCACCGACCGCCTCGAAGTAGCGCGCGAGGTCGAGTTTTGTAACGCCCTCGCCGTCGCCGCCATCCGGCCACAGCTCCTTGTCCGGCTTTGAGATCACGACGCCCATGACTTCGGCACTGCCGGCCGCCTTTGACTGCTTGGCGGGCTTCGCCGGGACGCGTTTTTTGACGGAAGGCTGGGCGAGCTTGGTATCAACAGGCATTTCCGCCTCGACTTCCTCGGCCGGCTTGTCCTGCCGCAGGCCCTTGAACGCCGCCTGGCGGATATTTCCGTCGGCGGTGAAGCCGGCGAACTCGATCTCGGCGACCAGCTCCGGCTTGACCCAATGAACGTCCCGCGTCTTCTTCGGCGCATTCTTGCCGCCGAACGGGCTTTCGCTCGAGGACGCATCTTTCAGAAACGGCATGATGCGCTTGACCTTGTCGGCACCAAAGCCGGTGCCGACAATGCCGACATAGGCGAGATGATCGCCGCGATAGACGCCGGCCATCAGCGAGCGGAATTTTCCCGCCGTCGTCTTCCAGCCGCCGATCACGACCTCATGGCCGGCGCGGCATTTTGCCTTGGTCCAGCTCTCCGTCCGCCCCGAACGATACGGAGCATCGAGCTTCTTCGATACGATGCCCTCCAGCTCGAGCTTGCAGGCCGATTGCAGCACCGCATCGCCGCCGCTCACGAAATGCTCGACATAGCGGATCTGGCTCGATTTCCGCTTGCGTGCTTCCAGCAGTTCCTTAAGGCGCGTCTTGCGCTCGCCCAGCGGCAGCCTCCGATAATCAAGACCTTCGGCGAACAGCAAATCGAAGGCAAAGAAAATCAGGTCTTCGGTCTTGCCATCCGACAACGCGGCCTGAAGCGAGGAAAAGTTCGGCGCGCCGTTGTGGTCGAGCGCGACGATCTCGCCGTCGATCATCGCATCGGGCAGCGCGCTGGTCTCCTTCGCAATCGACGCAAACTTGTCGGTCCAGTCCAGTCCCTTCCGCGTCTTCAACGTCGCCTTGCCGTCCTCGATTCGAAGCTGTACGCGGTAGCCGTCGAACTTGATCTCGTGGCACCAGCCATCTCCCGACGGCGGACGCTCGACCACAGTGCAGAGCTGCGGCGCGACGAAGTCCGGCATCTCCGAGACCTTCTTGGCAGTCGTTGCCGTGGTCGCTTTTTTCTTTGCCGTCTTGCCTGCCTTCAACGCCGTGCGCGGCGCAGCTTTGACCGTGCGTCCTTTCGTCTCCTCCACACGGTTGGACTGCCAGACCGCATCGGCCTTGCCCCTGGCGCCCTTCGCCAGCATGAACGGCTTTGGCGCACGGCCCTTGCCATCGGCGATCTCTGCCATCGCGCGGCCGGAGGCCACCGACTTGTCCTCCTCAAGGAGGTCCTCGCCCTCACGGGCGTATTCGTCGCGATGCTTGATCAAGAGCCAGTTGGCGCGCTTGCCGCCGTCGCGGTCATGCCGCATCCGCACCAGCACCCAGCTTCCGTGCAGCTTGTCGCCGTGCAGCGTGAACTTCAGGTCGCCTTTCTTGAAGCCATGTTCGGGATCATCGGCCTCCCAAGTGCCGCGGTCCCACAGCATCACGGTGCCGCCGCCATACTGGCCTTCCGGAATCGTGCCTTCGAAATCGCCATAGTCGAGCGGATGGTCCTCGACCTCGACCGCCAGCCGCTTGTCGTGCGGATCAAGCGAGGGGCCTTTCGTCACCGCCCAGGATTTGAAGACACCATCAAACTCGAGCCGGAAATCGTAATGCAGCCGGGTCGCATCATGCTTCTGGATCACGAAGCGTCGCTGCTGCGACGGCGCCACCGCAGCCTCGCCGGATGGCTCCGGCGTCTGTTCGAAATCGCGTTTTTGTCGATAGGTGGAAAGTTTTCGCAGCACGACCGGTCCCGCATCTCTTTCGGCCTTGAAGCCTATCACGGCAAAAGTCCCGCTCGGAACCAAAACCCGCAAGAGCGGTTGGAGTTCCGAAAAGGCCTTGAAAACACTGGAGAATGGAATGGCTCCGCGCGCCTATTGGAAGGGAACGTTGAAGCTGTCGCTGGTCAGCTGCCCGGTGGCGCTCTATCCGGCGACCACGGCAGCCGAGAAGACACGGTTTCACATGATCAACCGCGAGACCGGCAACCGGCTGAAGCAGCAGATGGTGGATTCCGAGACCGGGGACGTCGTCGAGAGCGATCAGAAGGGACGCGGCTACGAGCTGCGCAAGGGTAAATATGTCGAGATCGAACCGGAAGAGCTCGAGGCCGTCCAGATCGAGAGCAACCACACCATCGACATCGAGAGCTTTGTACCGAGCGACGAGATCGACCAGCGTTATCTGAACCACCCCTACTACATCGCCCCCGATGGCAAGGCTGCAATTGACGCCTTTGCCGTGATCCGCGACGCCATGAAGGATCAGGGCCGCGTCGCGCTCGCCAAGATCGTGCTCACCAACCGCGAGCACGTCATCACAATCGAGCCGCTCGGCAAGGGCCTGCTCGGCACCACGCTGCGCTACCCCTACGAAATGCGCGACGAGGACCAGTTCTTCGACGGTATCAAGAGCCCGAAGATCACCAAGGACATGGTCGAGCTCGCCGGCCACATCCTGCACACCAAGGCTGCGCATTTCGATCCCCGCAAGTTCAAGGACGAGTATGAGAACGCGCTCAAGGCGCTGGTGAAGCGCAAGGCAAGCGGCAAGAAGATCGAGCTGCCGGAGCCGGAGGAACGGCCGAGCAATGTGGTCAGCCTGATGGACGCGCTGAAGCAGAGCTTGAAGAGGCGCGCAGGAGGGAAAACGATGGCGAAGTCCCATGCACGCCGCGCGCCGGGACGGAGTCGCAGCGCAAAGAAGACGCATCGGTCGACGGCGCGGCATCGCAAGGCGGGGTAGCAAGGCTTGTCATTCCGGGGCGATGCGAAGCATCGAACCCGGAATCCATCGTGACAAGCGTGCCTGGCGGAGAAATGGATTCCGGGCTCGCGCTGACGCGCGCCCCGGAATGACGGCGTGGCTCAATCCCCCGCCTTCAGCCGGTACCCGATCCCCGTCTCGGTCAGCACATATTGCGGCCGTTCCGGATCGGCTTCGATCTTCTGGCGGAGCTGGCGGACATAGACGCGCAGATATTGCGCATCGGTCAGTTCGTCCCAGAGCTCCTTAAGCAGGAAGCGATGGGTGAGCACCTTGCCGGCGTGCTGGACCAGCACGCGCAGAAGATCATATTCCTTCGGGGACAGCTTGACGTCGCGCTCGCCGACCTTGACGATCCGTCGCACGAGATCGACGGAGAGATCACCGGTGCGGAACACCGGGCGCTCGCCCTGGACCTGAAGCTGGTGCCGCAGCGCGGCGCGCAGGCGCGCCAACAGCTCGTCCATGCCGAACGGCTTGGTCAGGTAATCGTCGGCGCCGAGATCGAGCGCCTGCACCTTGCCGGACTCGTCGCCGCGGCTCGACAGCACGACGATCGGCACGCTCTCGTTGCGCGCGCGTATCGTGCGCAGGAGCTCATGGCCCTGGATGTCGGGCAGGCCGAGATCGAGGATGATCAGCGCGGGCTCCTCGTTGAGCTTCTCCAGCGCCATCTTTCCGTTCGAGGCCTCCAAGATCTCATAACCCTGCGTCGTGAGCCCCATCCGCAGCAATTTGCGGATCGGCGGCTCGTCGTCGATGACCAGAACCTTGATCGGGGCAGCACTCATGCGGCGGTATCCAATGCGTGGGTCTGTGCCGGGACGGGCAGACGGATGGTCAAAACAGCGCCGCTCCGGTCACTGCGGTTGGCGGCCGAGATCGTACCGCGCATCGCCTCGACGAAGCCGCGGGAGATAGCGAGCCCGAGCCCGGTGCCGGGACGGACACGATCCCCCTTCTGCGCGCGATAGAACTTGTCGAACACGCTTTCGAGCTCGTCGGACGGAATGCCGTCGCCTTGGTCTGCGATCTGGAGCACCACTTGATCCCGCTCGCGCTGGCTCTTGATCGAGATCGTGGTGTCGGCCGCTGAATATTTCGCGGCGTTGTCGAGCAGGTTGAACAGCACCTGTTCGAACAGCACGGCATCTAACTCGAGCATCGGCAGATCGGCGGCCAGCACCAGCTCCACCTTGTGCGCGGTCAGGATCTTGGCTGCACGCCGGAGCGCACTGCCGACGATCTCGCCGAGATCGTGCAGCGCGGTGTTGGGCACGATGGCGCCGGACTCGAGCTTGGTCATGTCGAGCAGATTGGCGATGAAGCGGTTGAGCCGCTCGGATTCGTCGATCACGGTCGAAAGCAGGTCGCGCTTCTCGGTGTCGGACAGCGCGCCGGCAAGATCGCGCATGGTCGAGGCGGCACCGAGCACGGAGGCGAGCGGCGTCTTCAGATCATGCGAGATCGAGGTCAAGAGCGCCGAGCGTAGCCGTTCGGATTCGACGGTGCGCTTGACGCGGTCCATGTCCTCGACCAGCAGCACGCGCTCGATGGCCAGCGCACCCTGGTCGACCAGCGCGTCGAGCAGCCGGCGCTGGTCCGGCGTCAGCAGCGGACCGGTTCGGTCGTTGTCGATGCCGATGACACCGATCGGGCCGCGGCCGGTTCGCATCGGCAGGAACAACCGTTTTGCGCCGGGCAGCGTGTCCGAGCCGCGGCCCGCCGGACGGTCGTTGCTCCAGGCCCAGTTGGCGGCGGCAAGATCGGCTTGATCGAGCTGATCCTCCGGCGGATAGCCGGATTTCACCGTCAACAGCCCGTCTTCCGGGAGCAGCAGCACGACGCGGACTTTCAGCATCAGCGCAATCTGATACGCGGTCGCCCACAGCACGTCGTCGAGCGTGGCGGTGCCGGCGAGCTTGCGGCTGAAGGCATAGAGCTGTTCGGTGGTCCTGATGCGGCCGATCGCGGTGTCGGCCTGAGTCCGCACCCGCGCCGCGACATTCGACACCACGAACGCGATCAACATGAAGAAAAAGAACGCCGCGACGTTGGTTGGATCGGTGATGGTGAAAGTGTACACCGGCGGCAGGAAGAAGAAATTGTACGCCAGTGACGCCGCGATGCTCGCAAGCAGCGACGGCCACAACCCATAGCGGACGGCCACGGCGACCACCGCGGTCAGGAACATGAGGTCGACGTTCTCGATGCCGAAATACGGCTTGATGGCCACCGCTGCGGCAAGGCCGAGCGCGGTGATCCCGAGCGCCTTCAGATAAGGCAGCGCATCGAACGGCTCGGACCGTGCCGCGGTTTGCACCGCCGTCTTTGGCGCCGGCTCGCTCGCGAGCTCGTCGCCCGGAATGACGTGAACGCTGATATTGCCGGCGCGGCCCACCAGATCATGCACGACCGATCCGCGCGTCATCTCGAACCAGCGCGAGCGCGTCGACTTTCCGATTACGATCTGGGTGACGTTGTTGCCTTGCGCGAAATTGATGACGTCATCGGCGATACGGCGGCCGACGGCGGGAATGGTCAGCGCTTCACCACCGAGCGACTCGGCGAGCCGAAGGGTATCGGCGAGCCGGTCGCGCTCCTCGTCGGAGAGCTGGAGCGACCGCCGGGTCTCGATCGAGATCGCGGTGAACGGCGCGTGCAGCCGGTCCGCGAGGCGCTTGGTGTAACGCACGAGCCCGGCCGCGCGCGGATCCTCACTGACGCAGACCAGAATACGTTCACCAGCGGCCCAGGGACCGGCGATGGCGTTCGCCTGCATGTGGGAGAGGAGCTGCTCGTCGACCCGCTCGGCCGTACGTCGCAGCGCGAGCTCGCGCAGCGCCGTGAGGTTGCCCGGCGAGAAATAGTGATCCAGCGCCCGCTCGGCCTGTTTGGGGACGTAGACCTTGCCTTCTCTCAGCCGCTGGATCAAATCGTCAGGCGTGAGGTCGATCAGCTCGATCGCGTCGGCGCGGTCGAATATGGAATCCGGCACGGTCTCGCGGACGCGCACATGGGTGATCTGGGCGACGACGTCGTTCAGGCTTTCGATATGCTGGATATTGACGGTGGTGTAGACGTCGATGCCCTGGAAGAGCAGCTCGTCGACGTCGAGATAGCGCTTGGGATGACGGCTGCCGACCGCATTGGTGTGAGCGAGTTCATCGACCAGCGCGATTGCCGGCCGGCGCGCGATCACGGCGTCGAGGTCCATCTCCTCGACGATCTGGCCGCGGTAATCGAGCTTCTTGCGCGGGATCACTTCCAGCCCCCGCACCAGCGCCTCGGTCTCGGCGCGGCCATGGGTCTCGACGAAGCCGACCACGACATCGATGCCGGCCTTGCGCTTGGCGTGGGCGCTTTGCAGCATTTCGTAGGTCTTGCCGACGCCGGGGGCGGCGCCGACGAAGATCTTCAGCTTGCCGCTCGCGCTCTCCTCCCGGCGCGCTGCTTCCAGCAGCGCCTCGGGGGACGGACGTTGTTCGGGATCGCGGCGCTCTCGGACCATCAGGCCAATATAATGATCCGGGCGCCGTGAGCCTAGACCGCTACTTCGCGGCAACGCGATCGAGCGCGAGGTTCAGCGCCAGAACGTTAACCCGCGGTTCGCCGATCAGACTGAGCAGACGGCCCTGGGTGTTGGAGGCCACGAGCTGCTTGACCTGGTCATCCGACAGATTCCGCGCCTTCGCCACCCGCGGCACCTGGAATTGCGCCGCTTCCGGGGAGATATCCGGGTCAAGACCGCTGGCCGAGGTCGTGACCAGGTCGACCGGCACGGCGGCGTTCGGGTTCTCCGCCTTCAGCTTGTCCACATCCTCCTTCAGCCGATCGGCCAGCGTCTTACTGGTCGGGCCAAGATTGGAGCCGCCCGAGTTGGCGGCGTTGTAGGGCGCCGACACCGTCTTGGTCGAATCATTCGGATCGGGTGCAAGCGTCGCCGAAGGGCGGCCGTGGAAGTATTTGTCGTCCTTGAACTCCTGCCCGATCAGCGCCGAGCCGACCACCTTGCCGTCCTTTTCGATCAGGCTGCCTTGTGCCTGCGCGGGGAAAATCGCACCGGCGATGCCGGTCATCGCGAGCGGATAGGCAAGTCCCGTGATGGCGGTGAGCACCAGCAACAAGACGATGGCGGGGCGGATTTCTCTGAGCATGTTACGTCTCCTATTTCATCATCATTGCGCGAGGCGCGCACTGCGCACCCGCAACGACGGTCAAGCCAGGTGCAGGGCGGTGACGACGAGGTCGATCGCCTTGATGCCAATGAAGGGAATGATGATGCCGCCCAAGCCATAGATCATCAGGTTGCGCCGGAGCAACGCACCGGCACCGACCGCGCGATAGGCAACGCCTTTCAACGCCAGCGGAATCAGCGCGATGATGATCAGCGCGTTGAAGATGATTGCCGACAGGATGGCGCTCTGCGGACTCGCCAGGTGCATGGCGTTGAGCACGTTGAGCTGCGGATAGAACGCCAGGAACATCGCGGGGATGATCGCAAAGTATTTTGCGACGTCGTTGGCGATCGAGAACGTCGTCAGCGCACCGCGCGTCATCAACAGCTGCTTGCCGATCTCGACCACCTCGATCAGCTTGGTCGGATTGGAATCGAGGTCGACCATGTTGCCGGCCTCGCGGGCTGCCTGCGTACCGGTGTTCATGGCAACGCCGACATCGGCCTGTGCGAGCGCCGGCGCGTCGTTGGTGCCGTCGCCGCACATCGCCACCAGCTTGCCCTTGGCCTGCTCGTCGCGGATCAGCTTGAGCTTGTCCTCGGGCGTTGCCTGCGCCAGGAAGTCGTCGACGCCGGCTTCCGCCGCGATCGCGGCCGCCGTCATCGGGTTATCGCCGGTGATCATGATGGTGCGGATGCCCATGCGGCGCAGCTCGGCGAAACGCTCGCGGATGCCGCCCTTGACGATATCCTTGAGCTGGATGACGCCGAGCAGCTTGCCGTCCCTGGCGACCGCAAGCGGCGTGCCGCCCGCCTTGGCGATCTCGTCCGCAATGGTCTGGACCTCGCGATCGACATCCGACAGCGCCGCAGGCTGGATGGCCCGCGCCGTGTTGCCGGACGCAACGGCCAGCGGCGTACCGCCGCCGACATAATTGAGCATGGCATCGACCGCGCCCTTGCGTACCGCCGAGCCGCCGGCGTCGACGCCGCTCATGCGGGTCTGCGCCGTGAACGGGATGAAGGTGGCGCCAAGCTCGGCCATGTCGCGGCCGCGAATGCCGTATTTCTCCTTGGCCAGCACGACAATGGAGCGGCCTTCCGGCGTCTCGTCCGCAAGCGAGGCGAGTTGGGCCGCATCCGCAAGCTCCTGCTCGCTCACGCCGCGCACGGGACGGAACGCGGTCGCGTGGCGGTTGCCGAGCGTGATCGTTCCGGTCTTGTCGAGCAGCAGCGTGTCGACGTCGCCGGCGGCCTCGACCGCGCGTCCGGACATCGCCAACACGTTGAAGCGGACCAGGCGGTCCATGCCGGCGATGCCGATCGCCGAGAGCAGCGCGCCGATGGTGGTCGGGATCAGCGTCACGAACAGCGCGACCAGCACGATCACCGAGATCGAGCCGCCGGCATAGGCCGCATAGCTCGGAATAGTGACGGTGGCGAACACGAAGATGATGGTGAGGCCGGCCAGCAGGATGTTGAGTGCGATCTCGTTCGGTGTCTTCTGCCGCTCGGCGCCTTCGACCAGCTTGATCATGCGATCGATGAAGGTCGAGCCTTGCGCCGCCGTGATGCGGACGCGGATCCAGTCGGACAGCACCTGCGTGCCGCCGGTCACCGCCGACCGATCGCCGCCGGATTCGCGGATGACTGGCGCGGATTCGCCGGTGATGGCGGCCTCGTTGACGGAAGCGACGCCCTCGATCACCTCGCCGTCGGAGGGGATGACATCGCCGGCTTCGACTAGCACGATATCGCCGACCTTGAGGCTCGTGCCCGGCACGAGCGTGAAGGCCTGGCCGACGCCGGTCAGGAGCTTGGCCTGGCTCTCGGTGCGGGTCTTGCGCAGAGATTCGGCCTGCGCCTTGCCACGGCCTTCGGCGACCGCTTCGGCGAAATTGGCGAACAGCACCGTGAACCAGAGCCAGAGGATGATCTGGAAGGTGAAGCCGAGATTCTCGCCGCCGGTGACGAGGTCGCGGAGGAAGATCACGGTGGTGAGCGCGGCCACGATCTCGACCACGAACATCACGGGGTTCTTGATCATCAGCCGCGGATCGAGCTTGACGACGGACGCGCGGATCGCGGGCACGACGATCTTGGGATCGAGCATCGCCGAGCCGGACGCGCGTTTTTGCAGTTTCATGGTATCCATGGAGGTCACTCCAAACAATCAGAAGACGGTCGATCAGAACACTTGCTGTTCAGAACACTTGGCCGGCATTCATCGCGAGATGCTCGACGATGGGACCGAGGGCGAGGGCCGGGAAGAAGGTCAGGCCGCCGATGATCAGGATCACGCCGACGACGAGACCGACAAACAGCCCGCCAGTGGTCGGGAACGTGCCCGCCGACGGCGGGATCGATTTCTTGGCGGCCAGAGAGCCCGCGATCGCCATCGCCGGAATGATCATGAAGAAGCGGCCGACGAACATCGCGCTGGCGAGCGTGAGGTTGTAGAAGAAGGTGTTGCCGGTGAGGCCCGCGAAGGCGGAGCCGTTGTTTCCGGTCGACGACGTATAGGCGTAGAGCACCTCGGTGAAGCCGTGCGGACCGGCATTCGCCATCGAGGCGACCGCCGCCGGATAGACCACACCGACCGCGGTCCAGCCGAGATACATCAGCGGCAGCACCAGGATCGCGAGCATCGCCATCTTGACCTCGCGGGCCTCGATCTTCTTGCCGACATATTCCGGCGTTCGGCCAACCATCAGGCCCGCCACGAAGATCGCGAGCACGACGAACAGCAGCATGCCGTAGAGGCCGGCGCCGACACCGCCGACGATGATCTCGCCGAGCTGCATGTTGATCAGCGGGATCATGCCACCGAGCGCAGTGAAACTGTCATGCATGGCGTTAACTGCGCCGCAAGACGCCGCTGTCGTGATCACGGCGAACAGTGAGGACGCGACGATGCCGAAGCGGACCTCCTTGCCCTCCATGTTGCCACCGGTCAGGCCGAGCGCATGCAGCGTCGAGGTGCCGTTGGCTTCCGCCCAGTAGGTGACGGTGACGCCGGCAATGAACAGCACGCCCATCACCGATAGGATCGCCCAGCCCTGGCGCTGGTTGCCGACCATGCGGCCGAACACGTTGGTCAGCGCCGCACCGAGCGTGAAGATCGACAGCATCTGCACGAAATTCGACAGCGCGCTCGGGTTCTCGAAAGGATGCGCCGCGTTGGCGTTGAAGAAGCCGCCGCCATTGGTGCCCAGCATCTTGATCGCAACCTGCGAGGCGACCGGTCCGACTGCGATGGTCTGCTTGGCGCCTTCGAGCGTCGTGGCCTCGACGTAGTCGCCGAGCGTCTGCGGCATGCCCTGCGAGACGAGAAACAGCGTGTAGACGATGCAGATCGGCAGCAGCACATAGAGCGTGCAGCGGGTCACATCGGCCCAGAAATTGCCGACCGTACGAATCGAGGCGCGCGAGAAGCCGCGGATCAGGGCCACCGCGAGCGCGATGCCGGTCGCCGCCGACAGGAAGTTCTGGTGCGTCAGGCCGACCATCTGCACGAGGTAGGAGATCGTGCTCTCGCCGCCGTAATTCTGCCAGTTGGTGTTGGTGATGAAGGAGATCGCGGTGTTGAAGGAGAGGTCTTCCGCGACCGCACCCTGCCCGGCCGGATTGAACGGCAGCATGGCCTGCAATCGCATCACGCCATAGATGATGAGGAAGCCACCGACATGGAACAGCAGCATGGAGACCGTATAGGTCATCCAGTGCTGCTCTCGTCTCTCGTCGACGCCGGAGAACCAGTAGATGCCCGCCTCGATCGGACGCAGCACCGGCGACAGGAACGTCCGCTCGCCGTTGAACACGCGCGTCATGTACCAGCCGAGCGGCTTGGCCAGCGCGACGATAATAGCGCAGAAAAGAATGATCTGGAACCAACCGATCATAGTCATGGCGTTAACCCCTCAGGCTTTGTGTCCGGCGCAGAAGCGGTAGGACCAGCGCGAGCAGGCCCGCGACGAGCACGGCGTCCGCCAGCAGTAATTTGACAAGGAGCAGCACGGTCAGAACCGCTCGGGCCGCAGCAGCGCGTAGGTGAGGTAGGTGAGCAGGCCGAACGAAACGGCACCGGCGAGCGCATAATCGAAGATCATGGTCCGCTCCCTCACAGCCGTTCGCAGGCGTAGGTGTAGCCGATCGCAAGGGCGAAGAAGGCGAAGCCCAACGCCAGCATCAGAATGTCCATCATGGGGATACTCCTCATTGCGCCCTTATGTCCGGCGCAACCGTTTCTCGGGGGCCCGGCGGGCATCGGTGGAAACAGAAACGCAAACCCGTTTCCACGACGCCAGCCGGGACTTTTCACCGGGCTGAAGTGCCACTGCAGGCATAGGTTTTCGAGATGAGGGCTATGGCGGAGTTATAGGAATCTCATAAAGGGCCGGGGCCGGTGGCGCGGTCAAACAAAGCTCGTGAAGCAATTCCCGCTGTCGTCCCGACACTTATGGAATCCCTATATCTCCCGCCCCGTCCCCATCTCGTTTTCAAATGTCCTTCCAGCCATCTTGGAGAGGCCGGCCGACTGACCGACGTCCAATCCAGGAAGCCTGACATGACCGCCGCTCTCCGAAACTACGATCCACCCTCGCTCAACGATCGTTTGCGCAACGCGCATGCGATGACGCGGCCGTTGATGCTCGAGATCATCGACAAGGCCTGCCGGCGTTTCCCGTCGCTCGGACAGAGCAAGCGCACGGCGCGTCTCACGCGCCTGATCGATGCGGAGGCCTGGGGCGATGCTGCGCTGGCGCTGATGGAGCTCGAGCTGCCGCTGTGGCAGGTCCGCCGCATCGCCTATGACGAGGGCGAATGGTATTGCGCGCTCTCGCGCGAACGGGAATTGCCGGACTGGCTCGACGCCGCGGTTGAAGGCCGCCACGCCGATCTTGCGCTCGCGTTGCTGTCGACTTTCATCGAAGTCCAGGCACTGGCCCTGGAAACGTCGCGGCCGAGCGTTCCCTCCGTTCGTCCCGCGCCGGACCCGCTCTACGAGCCGGTCCTCTGCGATCATTTCGGCTAGAGCAGCCTGGCGGGTTCAAGTTTCTGACAGGGTTCCAGCCTTGCCGCAATCTCCGGACGTGCCGCACATGCTGAGCCCGACGCGGGTGTTGGCGCGCTTCGCCGTCCGCGTCGCGCTGCTCGCAACCTTTGCCGCATTCGGCAGCGTCGGCTTCAACCGAAGCCTTGGCGCTCTGCTCTGGATGTCGATCATCCTGTGCGCCGGCGTCGGTCTCATCAGACGCGAGCCACTGTTCGGCGTCGCTCTCAACCATTGGGACGAAGCCGTCGCGTTCGCTGCGCTCTTCGCGCTGGTTCATATCGCCAATGAATTAGCCTGAGCGCGGGCTTTATGACGTTCCTATGAGATCGCCTTGCGGGCGCCCTCGAAAACATACTTGCGAGACGGGATATTGAGCGCGCGGGTGCCTGACATGCTCCCGCGACTTGCGTCAATCGGAAGGAATAAATCCGTGAAACTCGTCGAACCTCCCTCGTGCAGCTCCCCCTCGACCATCGTCTTCATCGGCCGGAACCACCGGGGACAATGGATCGCGCAAGAGCAGAACGGCCTCTATGGCGGCCTGTTCGTCAGCCGCGTCCAGGCCATCAAATATGCGCTGTTCGAGAACGGACAGCATCCCGAGACCATCGTCGAGCTGCCGCGCGAGATCGAGCTCGACATGGGCAAGAGTCCCGACGCTGTCGTCTCGCAGCGCGCCGCCTGAGCCGGCGCTTTCCGGCGAAAGAGCCATGTTCATCCCTCCCTCTGCCTGGTTCACCGGCTTCATTCCGGACCTGCCGACCCCGTTCGATGCGGCTGATACAATCGATCTCAAGGCGTTCGCCGCACTCTGCGAGCGCCAGGTCGCCGCCGGCGTTCCCGCGCTCGTGGTCTGCGAGACAACCGGCGAGGCGCCGACACTCTCACCGGCCGAGCAGGAGCTCGTCATTCGCACCGCGGTCGATGTCGCCTGCGGCCGCGTGCGAATCATCGCGGGTACGGTCTCGAATGCGACCGGCCATGCCATAGAACTCGCGCGGCGCGCGGAAGCGGCCGGAGCCGATGCAATCATGTCGGTGGTGCCCGCCTACAACAAGCCGATGCAGGAGGGGATGCTCGCCCACTTCCGCGCCGTCGCCGGTTCGGTCGGGCTGCCCGTGATCCTGCATGACGTTCCCTCCCGCACGCTGCGCCCGCTCGCCGACGAGACGCTTCTGCGTCTCGTCGAATCCCGCCAGTTTGTGGGCTTGCGCGATGGCAGCTGCGACATCACTCGCCCGATGCGCCTGAGCCGGCTGCTGCCCGTCGGCTTTCGGCTGCTGTCCGGCGACGACGTCACCTCCTTCGGCACCATCGCAGGCGGCGGCGATGGCGCAATCTCGGAGATCGCCAGCATCGCGCCGGATCTTTGCCGGACAATCTTTTCGCAGGTCAGGCAAGGCCGGCTGCAATCGGCGTGCTATCTGCACAAGCGCCTCGCCCCGCTCATCGCCTGCCTTTCCAGGGAGAGCCCGGCGGCGCTCAAATACGCGCTAAGTACGCTCGGCCTGATGTCTCCGGCCACAAGGCTGCCGATCGTACCGCTGGAGACCGCGGCCCAGGCGGAGGTCGCGCGAGCATTCGCCGCGATCGCCGACGAGGAGCTGATCGACAGCGTCGGGGCATGACGTTTCTCGGCCACCTGAATATCGCATGAGTTCGCTCCCATCATCCGAGGAACATCGCAGGCTGCTCTGCGCCTGGCAGCTCGCGATCCTGCGCTTTGCAGTGACGCTGGACGACTTTGACAGACAGAATGTCGCGGCTCTCGCGGTAGAGCTCGATCGTCTGGGCGGCCAGCGCAACGCCCGGGACTCCCTCCACTTCTTCCGACGAACCAGCTCCCAACTCTGCGCAGCGATCAGCGGGCAGCAACAGAACGCGGAGGCCTTTCTGGACTGCTTCTGCAAACAGATCGATCAACCCCGCCTGCGGCTCGCCTTCGCCGCGTCCGTCGGGCTTTCGCATTCGAAGACTACTCCGGCCGCACCTCGACCGAAGCGAGACCTCGACCTCTTCAGGGGGCTGCCGGCGCGACGGCAGGCTTCTTTATGAGATTCCTATGCGGCGGCCACGGCGTTCATCTCGCAATCCTACGCAGCGATGAACATCATACGGGGCATGACAGGAGCGGCCGTCTCGCCGCGCCACAGACAAGGATTTCCAACATGTCGATGCTGACACATGGCTTTGACCGGGCCTTCGAGATCGAACGCCCGGCGCGGATCTCGAAGACACGCAAGGCGCAGCTCAGGCGCATCGCCTTGCGCGCGCTGGCCGTGCTCTCGATGGGCAGCGTGCTCGCTGCCCTGATTGCGGTGAAGACCGCAATCTATGTGTGGCACCTGCACGCCTGAGGTTGACCATTATGACCTTGCAGATGTGTGAGGAGGCCGCCATGGCCGCGATCGCTCTTCAAGCCGCCCGCCGCCGGGCCGCTGGGGCCAAGGCGGCCTCTGCGCTCAAGCCGCTCGACCCTGACGTCGTCAGCGCTTCCATTCCTGCGTTCTTCATCGGCCGCAACAAGGCCGGCCTCTGGGTCGCGCGCGAGGCGAACGGACGCATCGGCGGTCTCTTCCTGTTCAAGAGCTCCGCAGTCGATTTCGCAAACCATCAGAGCGAACCGGTGCGTTGCGCGTTGGTCTTCCCCACTGAATCCTTCGAGCTCGACGTCGAGAACCGGGGCAGTTCGTTGATCGTACTGGCCGCGCGATTGCTGGAGCGAGCCAGGCAATTGTCGGCGCGCCTGGCCACACGGCGACGGACATGATCGAGCTCAAGATCGCCATCCTCGTCGCACTGATGGGCGCATTGCTGCTCGGCATGCGCGTCACAGCGGCGGCCGCCTCGGACAGCTAGCGTGCAACTCCTCAAGGAAAATCTCGAGCACGCGGTCACCACGACCATCCTGACCATGACGCTGAGCCTGGTCTGGGGCGCGATCCTGACGATCGTCATCACGCTCGTGGCGCGTGGGCTCGGGGTCTAGCCCTCATGGCGATCGACCGCGAATTGACCATGGCTGCCTATGAGGCGAGCAATCGGGCGCGAACCGCGGTGGCAGTGGCGGGATAGGCCGCCTATCCCGCGGAAAAAACCCGGCCGATCTGGCGCAGTTTCGCGGAACCGTGTAGAGCGGTTTCATGAGCACCAGCAACGTCCATGTCGTCGCCCATCCCCTGGTCCAGCACAAGCTTTCGCTCATGCGGGAAAAGGACCGCTCGACCAAGAGCTTTCGCGAGATCCTGAACGAGATTGGGATGCTACTGTGCTACGAGGTGACGCGCGACCTGCCGCTGGAGCTGGTCGAGATCGAGACGCCGATCTCGCCGATGCGGGCGCCGAAGATCGCCGGCAAGAAGCTCACGCTGGCGCCGATCCTGCGCGCCGGCGTCGGCTTCCTCGACGGCATGCTGGCGCTGATGCCCTCGGCGCGCATCGCCCATATCGGACTCTACCGCGACCCCGAAACATTGCAGGCCGTGGAATATTACTTCAAGGCGCCGCAGGACCTGTCTGACCGCACCGTGATCCTGATGGACCCGATGCTGGCGACCGGCAATTCGGCCTGCGCGGGCGCGTCCCTGCTCAAGGATCGCGGCGCCCGCGACATCCGCTTCGTCTGCCTTCTGGCCGCGCCCGAAGGCATCGCGCAATTCCAGAGCGAGCATCCCGACGTGCCGGTCTGGACTGCCGCAATCGATGAGCGGCTCAACGACCACGGCTACATCGTGCCGGGCCTCGGCGATGCCGGCGACCGGATGTTCGGCACCAAGTAGACAGGTTTGCGCGATCGGGTTACTCCGGTTGCCATGCAAGCCGACGGTTTTTCATTGTATTCGCTGATCGGGTTGGAGACTGCCGCCGATCCCGCTTTCGTGCTCGACGGCACGCCGGTCTCGCGCGCGGAATTTTCGCTGAAGATCGACCAGACCGCGGCCTGGCTTGCCGCGCAAGGCATCGGCAAGGGCGACGTGGTCGCGGTCTGGCTGGTCAACCGGATCGAATGGGTCGCGCTGCTGTTCGCCGCTGCCCGGCTGGGCGCGGTCATCGCCGCCGTCAATACGCGCTACCGCAGTGCCGAGGTCGCGCATCTGCTCAAGGTTTCCGGCGCCAGGCTCATGGTGATGGAGGCCGCGTTCCGCGCGATCGATTTCGCCGCCATTCTCGCCGACGTCTCCAGGGCCGACGTGCCCGCGCTGCAAAGGCTCGCGGTGGTCGGCGCGGATGCGATCTCCGCGCAATGGCCTTGCGTGCGCTTCGACGCCTTCGACAAGGCCTGCCCGCCTGCCTCGCTACCACACGGTGGTGACGTCGACTTGCCGGTGCTGCTCTACACCACTTCGGGTACGACCAAGGGGCCAAAACTCGTGGCGCATTCGCAGCGGACGCTGGCCACGCATGCCGCGTCTGTCGCCGGAGCGCTTCAGCTTTCGCCACAGCGTCATTCGCTGCTGGCCATGCTGCCGTTTTGTGGCACTTTCGGCATGACGAGCCTGCTCGCCTTCATCGCAGCGGGCGCGACCCTTCACGTGCTCGACGCCTTCGAGGCGGAACCGGCGCTGAAGATGCTCAGCGCACACAGGATCACCCATGTCTTCGGCTCCGACGAGATGTTCCGCCGCATCCTCGCGCTCACCGATGCACCGCGGCTGTTCCCGCATGCCGAAATCTGCGGCTTCGCTGCGTTCCAGCCGGGCTGGCGCGAGTTAGCCGCAGACGCCGAGGCACGCGGCGTGCCGCTGTTCGGCCTCTACGGGTCGAGTGAGGTGCAGGCGCTGTTCTCGATCAGCCGGGCCAGTGATGCCTTTGCCGACCGTATCGAGGGCGGCGGCTGGTCGATGTCGCCTGAGGCCAAGGTCCGCGTGCGCGACACCGAGACCGGCGAGCTTGCAGCGGCCGGTGCGTCTGGCGAGATCGAGATCAGCGCTCCGTCGCGCTTTCTCGGCTACTTCAACAATCCCGAGGCGACGCGCGACGCCATCACCCCGGACGGCTTCTTCCGTACCGGCGACATCGGCCATCTGCGCGGCGACGGCTCCTTCGTCTACGAGACCCGCGCGGGTGATGCGATGCGGCTCGGCGGCTTCCTGGTCGCACCCGGTGAGATCGAGGACGAGCTCAAATCCTGCCCCGGCATTGCCGATGCCCAGGTCGTCGCGGTCGATCTGAAGGGTCAGGCCCGCTGCGTCGCCTTCGTGATTTCGGCCGCTGCGCCGCCGCCGCAGGACGCACTGACCGCACACTTGCGCGAGCGGCTCGCGGGTTACAAGATCCCGGCACGGATCTACGTCGTGGATGCCTTCCCGGTCACCGACAGCGCCAACGGCGTGAAAATCCAGCGTGCCAGGCTCCGCGCCATGGCGATGGAGCGCATCGCCGCTGAATAGGCCAGTCTATTTCAGGTAACTCGCGAGATTCATGCTGAGAATCTTGGACATCGCCGAATAGGACGCGGTGAGCTGCGCCTGGTAGGTCGAGAGCTGCGCGGTGATGGCGGCGACGTCGACGCCGGTGAGGTCGTTCGACAGGCTCTCCGCATAGCTCTTGTAATCGGTCTGGCGGGCGCTCGCGGTCTCGATCGCGGATGCCGAACTGGACAGTTTTGCCTGCACGGCCGCGGTGTCGTCGAGCGCCGTGCTGGCGAGATTGAGCGCACTGGTGATGTCCGAGGACGACAGCGAGGTACTGTTGGCCACGAACTTCAGTACCCGCATCACCTCCTCGAACGCCGAATTGTCGGCGGTGACACCATAGGACACGGTGTCGTCGGCGGCGACGCGCACCGAAGCGATCTCATCGTCGCCGTTGTAGTAGCTGGTATCCGCTGCGGTGGTGGACCCCGTCCCGGTGGAGAAGCTGGTGAGATCGACCGGTGCCGTGTCCGTCTTGCCGCCGGCAAAGACATACTGGCCGTCATACTGCGTGTTCATGAGCGATCCCATCTGCTCCAGCATCTGCTGAGCGGACGAGATCACCGAGTTCGACTCGGTCGTGCTTCCGGTCGAGGCGGCACTGAGCTGGGACCGGAGCTGCGTGACGATGTCCGTCATCGAGCCGACCGCCGAATACATCACCTGGACCTTGCTGTCGGCGAGCGTGGCCGCATCGACATAGGATTGCGCGCGCGTCACCGAGACCTGAAGATTGACGACATGCTGCGCGTTCGAGCCGTAACCGCCGTAATCGGTCGAGATCATGCCCGACGATTCCTGGACCTGCTCGTTGGCCATGACCGACTCCACGCGCATCGCGTCGGCGATCATCTTGTTCGACTGGGCGAAGGTGGCGATCCGCATCGCGACCATGGGCCTGCTCCTGCGCTTTAAGACGACTGCACGGCGGTCAGCAGCGCCGAATACATGATGTTGATGGCCTGGATCAGCGCGGAGGCCGCCGTATATTGGTTCTGGAGCGTGCTCAGATTGGCCGATTCCTCGTCGAGGTTGACGCCCGATTGCGACGACAGCGAGCTCGCATAGGTCGACTGCGCGGTCTCCTTGGCGGTGTAATTGGTGGAAGCCTGCGAGGACTTGCTCGCGACGTCGGATACGATGGCCGAGGCATAGTCGGCAAACGAGCCGGTGGTGGCGGCGAGCCCGCCGGTGGAGGAGAACGTCCGGGAGGATGTCAATGCGCTGTAGAACGCATTGACCACGGTCGCGGATCCCGATGACAGCACGCTGCTGCCGACCGTGAGGCTCGAGGAGGAATCCAGCGTGGCGAGCTGCAACTCACTGGTGCCGGACAGGATGCTGCTGTTGACCGCGATGTCGGACGCGCTCGTTCCCGTCACGAGGTCGTTGAGACCGAAATACTCCGAAAATCCTTCACTGGAGCTTCCGACCGAGCTGGTCATCTCGTTGATGGCAACGCCGTTGCCCGAACCGGTCGCCGTGATCGAAAGATGGCCGTTCGCATCGACCGACGCCGACACGCCGGAGATGCCGTTGATGGCGGTGACGAGATCGCCGACGGTGGAATAGGACGACAGATCGAGATCGCTATAGGAAACCAGATCGCCGCTCTGGTCGGTCACGGCGAGGCGCACCGTGCCGGTAGCGGACAGCGCCGTGCTACTGGTAACGCTGGTCGTGCCGGTCAGGCTGGTCGGCGCTGGCACCGAGGAAGCACTGTTCGAGACGCTGTTCACCGCAGAGGCAAGCTGCGTTGCGAGCTGGTCGAGCTGGGACTGCGCCGCCGGCAGGGTCTTGTCGCGGAGCGTAATCAGCGCGCCGATGTCACCGCCGGTGATCTGGGATGTGATGTCGACCCCGTTCACCGTGATCGCGCTGAAACCGCTCGACGACGAACCGGCAGTGTAGGTCGTCAACGACGACACGTTGGCGGCGGCCGTATAGCTGATCTTGTGCGCGGAGCTGTCGACCAGGGCCTGCCCGGTCGTGGTGTAGATCTGGAGGTCGCCGTTCGACGCCGTGAAATAGCTGACGTTCATCTTCGAGGCGACGTCCTGGAGCGCGGTGTTGCGTTGGTCCTCCAGATCCGCCGTCGACTGGCCGGCCGCCGCCGTCTGCTTGATCTCGGCGTTCAGATCCGCGATCGACTGCAGGTCCGTATTGACGTCGTCGATCGAGGACGAGATGTCCTGGTCTGCATTGGAGCGTAGCTTCTGGATCCCGCTGGAGGTCTCCCGCAACTGGCTCGTGACGTCGTCGAGCGCGCTGACGACGTTGGATTGCAGTGAGGCGCTGCTCGGCGTGCTCGCGAGCGACGACAGCGCCGATTCCAGCGAGGCGATGCTGTTGGCGAGCGACGTTCCGGTCGACGAGCTGTCGGTGCTGCTGGTCGAGCCGTAGAGCTTTTCGAGCGACGTCAGATAGCTGTTCGTCGTGTCCGCCGAGCCGAGATCCGAGGTCGCACTGACCAGCGACTTCAGCAGCAGCTTGTCGACCGTCGAGGTGATGCCCGTCACCGTGACGCCGGTGCCGACGCCGTTGGTGACGCTGCTCGACTGGTTCGCGGTCTTCTTGGTATAGCCCGTCGTGTCGGCGTTCGAAATGTTCGACGACGTCACGCTGATCTGGACCGACGTGGACGACAGGCCGCTGAAGGCGATCGATCGTGCGATATCGAGCGACACGGCGGGCTCCTCGTATCGTCAGGCGCTGCGGCTGGTGCCGCTGGAGACGGCCCGCGCGGCGACGCGGCCGGAGGCGCCATAGGGCGACACCGCAGCGATCTGCTCGCGGATCGCCTGCATGACGGCTTCAATCCGGCGGTTGCTGGCCTCGATCGCCGCACGCAGGCGCACCAGATTCTCGTCCATCGCCGCGCGCAACTTCAGGATTCGCTCCAGCAGCTGCTCGCGCAGGATCCGGTCCCTCACGTTCAGGGTGCTCGTGCCCGCCGCGCACTCGGCGACAGTCCGTTCGAAGATCTCCGCCAGGCGGTTCTTCTCGTCGACCTGCTTCAAACGTGAGGCCGGCAGGCCCTTGGCGAGCTCCGCGTTCTCCTCCGCGACCA
The DNA here is from genome assembly GCF_040548375.1 of Bradyrhizobium sp. F1.4.3. NCBI lineage: Bacteria > Pseudomonadati > Pseudomonadota > Alphaproteobacteria > Hyphomicrobiales > Nitrobacteraceae > Bradyrhizobium > Bradyrhizobium sp. F1.4.3. Next base: position 520,507 of record NZ_JBEPRN010000002.1, on the reverse strand, counting down.
GCGCGGTCAGGACGTCGATCAGCGCGATCAGCGACTTGATCCGTGCATCGCCGGTTGCGGCGTTCGTCCGCGTGGCTTGGCTGTTGGCTTTGGCTACACTCATGGTCATCGCCTTCTTCTAATTATGCCGTTTGCCGCGGCCGGCCTGCGAGCTGCGCAAATACGCGCCAATCGCGGTCGTCCTGACGGTCGCCTGCCTCATCTCACCCTCGACCTCGGCGCACTCCTTCAACAGGCCGCGGCGGGTCGTCTCGACATCGTCGAGCAGCGCAAGCAACTGCTTGTGGTCGCTGCCCTTGACGGTCGCGGCCCGCGCGACCAGCCGTCGCAGCCGGCGCAGCAGCGCGTCTCCGACGGCCTTGGCTTCACTGCGCATCGCTCACCTCATCGCCGAGATCAGGGTGTCGTACATCTTGCTGACAGTGGAGATGACCTGGGACGCGGCCGAATAGGCCTGCTGAGCCGAGATCATGCTGGAGAACTGGCTAGAGGTATCGGTTGTCGAAGATTCCAGTTCGCTGCCGTAGATCGTGCCCGCACCGTTCTCGCCGGACGCTTGCAACGCTGCGTTTCCCGATGTCACGGTCGCGGAATAGAGTCCGTCGCTGGCCGCCGAAAGTCCGGTTGGATCGGCAAAGGTCGCCACTGCGATCTTGTAGATCGCGATGGTCTGGCCGTTGGAATAAGTGGCGTCGACCACACCGTTCTTACCGATCGCGATGCTGGACAGCTTGCCGTAGGACAGGCCGTCCGAGTCGATGCTGGTGACGTTGACGGTGGGCGTGGTCTCGCCCGAGGCGTATTGCGTCAGGCCGTCGGTGCCTCCGACCGTGCCGAGATCCATGGTGATCGTGCTGTCCGCCGCGCCGTCGGTCCAACCGGTAACCGCGACGGTTGCCGGGCTTGGGTCTGTGCTCTGCAGCGAGCCGTCAGTATTGAAGACGATGCTGATCGTGCCGCTCGTGCCAGCCGTCGCGCTGGTCGCAGTCGCAGTCGTGGTGTCCGACGTCGAGGTCGGTGTGCCGACGCTCGCGCTCCAGGTGTTGGTGCCGGTCTTCTCCCAGGTGATCTGCATCGAGCTTGCAGCACCGAGCGAATCGTACACTGTCATCGAGCTCGTAAATTTGTCGTTGACGGCCGCATCCGACGGCAGGTTAGCCGCGATCGTGGTCTTGGTGGTGGCACTGCCGCTGGTCGAGGCGACCTGGGTGTTGATGGCCTGGAGGTTGCTCGCTGATTCGTTGCCGACGACATTGCCGTCCGAATCGGTGCGCCATCCCTCCAGGTAGCTGCCGTTGTTCTCGAGATAGCCGGCGTTGTCGGTCGAAAAGGCGCCGTTGCGGGTGTAGGAGACGGTGCCACCCGACGTGGCGCTGCTCACAACGAAGAAACCTGAGCCTTGAATGGCGACGTCGGTGGCGTTGGAGGTCGCAGCCAGTAGGCCTTGCTGGGTGATGTTGGCGCGGCCCGAAACGGTGACGCCGCCCGAGGCATAGGAGGTCGCGTTGCTCGATGCGGTGACGAGGTCGTCGAACATCGCCGACGTCGTCTTGTAACCCGTCGTGCTGGTATTGGCGATGTTATCGCTGATCATCGACAGGGATTGGCTCTGCGCGCTGAGCGCCGAGATCGCCGAGGACAATGCACCTGTGAGACTCATGATGACACTCCAGAGAATTCGGGACGTAAGATCAGGACGTGACGCCGATGATGTTGGCGGCGCTGACGGAGACGCCGTTCACGGTCAGCGACGGCGTGGAAGTGGAGGTGTCGATGCCCGTCACCGTGCCGGTGACGGTGGTGTAGTTGAGGACCGAGTTGCCGGCGGAATCCGTCGCGGTCACCGAGATGGTGTACTGGCCGCCGTCGGTGAGCTGGGTGCCGCTGGAATTCTTGCCGTCCCAGGTGAAGCTGTTGGAGCCGGAATTGCCCGTGCCGGTGCCGGTGTAGACCGTGTTGCCGGAAGAATCCTTGACAGTGATTGCGACATTCGAGGCAGCCGAGGACAACGAGTAGCCGAACGTCGCCGAGCCATTGCTCAAGGTCGACGTGTCGGTCTTCGCCTCGACGGTGTGGCCGATATAGTTGACCGAGTTGAGCGTCACGAGGCTCGAGAATGAGCTCGATAGCGAAGTCAGGTTGGAGTTGATCGACTGCTGCTGGCTGAAATTGGCGTAGGACGTGAGCTGATTGATGAAGTCCGTGGTCGAAGTCGCGTTCAGCGGATCCTGGTTCTGAAGCTCGCTGACGAGCAGGCTCAGGAAATCACTGGAAGTCAGCGTCGAGCTGGACGACGTGCTCGACGATGACGACGACGTCGTCGTGGCGGCCGTCGAGGCAGAACTCGTTGCGGAAACTGTCATCAGAAACTCCGGCTTTCTCGCGCGGCCGACGACGAGGATGTCGGTTCGAGGCGCTTGAAATCTGTGTGCTGATGAAACGGGTGGGCGCGCGGATTCAGGCGGGGATTCACCCGCGCAAAATCGCTTTCGAGTCGGCAAAATCTGCCGCACGTGCGAGTTAGCTGCGCGATGATCTCGAGCTGATTTGTTGCGATGCGCTCCCTCGCCCCGCTTGCGGGAAGAGGTAAAGAACAGACAAGATGCGAAGAGAGCCGCTCAGCTCTCCGCCGTCTCGCCTTCCGTGCGCGGCTCGGCGGGGTCGCTCTTCATTTTCGAAGCGGCGGCGACGATGCGGTCGGCAAGGCCTGCGGGCGCCCGGACCGGAGGTGCGGCGAGCGCGCGGCGCAAGGCGCGGGCCTCTTCCAGCAGGGCCTGCGCGGCGGATGATCGTGCCAGCAGCTGTTCGGCAGGCAAGCGCCGGTCGTCGGGCCAGCGCGAGAGATCCTCGCCCAGCCGGTCGATCAGTTCCTCAAACTCGGTGACGTCCATCGCCCGCCGGTCCCGCCTCGGTCCGGCCCGTCATAAAGCATTGCCGGCGTGGCGGAAACCGGATTTGCGCGGTGTCCTGTGCCAAAAGTGCCCGGAGCCTTACGGAAGGCGGCCAAAACGTCGCCCCGGCGATCGCGGCGCCCCTCGGGACCGGGACGCCGGGCCTTCCTTAGCCCTTGCTGGGCGAATCGGCCGGGGCCGGCTTGCCGCCCCGCACCGTCGCATCGACGGACTCCCAGGCCTCCCGCAGTTCGGTCAGCCCGGCGATGATCCGCCGAAAGCTTTCGCGCGCATGCGGACGGCCATAGGCTTTCAGGCTCGCCAGGATCAGGGCGTTGTAGGTCTGAAACAGCCGCTCGGCCACCGCCCCGCCCTTGGTGAAGTCGAGATTGTGGCTGAGACCGCGCAGGATCGCGGTCGCCTTCATCAGGTGCTCGTGCCCCTCCTCGAAGCGTCGCGCTTCCTGCGCGGTCAGTGCTTTCTGGAGGAAGGTGATCGCGCCGCCAAGCAACATCGAGATCGCCTTCAGCGGCGGCACGCTGGTTGCCGCGCCCCGATAGGCCTGATTGGCCATGTACGCCATCGGATTATGCATCATCAACTACTCGAGCTGGAGTTAAGCAAGGCTTTGAGATAGGTCAGCGTGTTGTTGGCGCTTTCGATCGCGGCCTGGTACTTCGCATACTGCGTCTGGAGCTGCGTCTGGTAGGCGGACGCCGCGCTTTCGATGTCGTTGACCTTCTGCTGGAGGTCGCTGTCGCGGTCGGTCAGATTCGTGATCAGCGTCTGCAACGGGCCCGAGCTCGACGAATAGTTCTTGGCGAGCTGGTAGACCTGCGTGGCGAGGCCCGAGGTCGAGGTCACCGTGATCGACTGCGACGTCGACCCCGAATAGGTGAAGGCCATGCCGGCATAGTCCGTTCCGGCATTGCCGATGATCGTGGTGCCGCTGACCGTGAACAGCGAGGAATCGCCGCCGACCGAGGCCGAACTGAGATTTCCGGAGGAATCGACCGTCAGGTCCAGGGTGAAGGATTGCGGCGACGTCCCGGTGTTGACGACGGTGAGCTGGCTCGACGAGGTCTTGGTCTGCGCCGACAAGAGCGTGGTGACCCCGCTCAAATTCGTGCTCAGGATCTCCGACAGCGTCGAGGTGTCGAGCTCGAGCTCGTTGTTCTCGTTGAAGGACAGGCCGAGGTCGGCCATGGTGAGGCCACCGACGGTGCTGTTCATGGCATTCTGGAGCGCGTCCATGATGTCGCGCATGGTACCGTCGCCGAAAAGCACCGCACTCGAGTCCGCCGTACCGTCCGAAGCGGTCGCCTGCTGCGCGATCACCGCGTCGCGAAAATTGTTGTAGTCGGTGACGAAGGTCTGAACCGCTGTTTCGATCTGGCTGGTGTCAGGCTCGATGCTGATGCTGAGCGATGTGCCGCTGGGCGTCGCCTGGAGCAGGTTGAAGGTCACGCCCGTGAGCACGTCGGTGATGTCGTTAGTATCCCGAGTCATCGCGATGCCGTCGAGCGAAAATTCGGCGGCCTGCGACGTTTGCAGCACGTCGCTGAAAGCGCCCGAGCTGTCGGTCACCCCGAGCTTGTTCAGGACGTCGTCGCCGGACGTGCTCGAATAGGTGATATCGGCGGCATCCTCGGTCCCCGTCAGCACCATCTCGTAGGACCCGCTCGACACCTGGACGATCGAGGCCTGGACATTGGTGGTCGAGGTCTGGGCGTTGATGGTGTCGACGACGTCCTGAAGCGACATCGTGCTGTTGACGGTAATATCGGCCGTGCTGCCGCCCGCGAGACCGATGGAAAACGTGCCGGAATAGCCGAGCTCGCTGGTCTGGCTCGACTGCGCGGTGCCGACCACCTTTTGCGCAGTCGCGACCTGGCTGATCGTCAGCGTGTGGTCGCCGGTCGCGGCGCCATTGCTGACGGACATGGAGAGCGCGGAGGATGCGCTCACGTCGCCGGTCGAGCTGATGGTCGCCGAGCGCGTGGCAAAGGAGTTGGTCGCCAGCGAATTGACGACGGATGTCGCGAGCGAGGCAAGCCCGCTCGACAGTGTCGAGAGGTCGGTCTGGAGCGTCTGGTAGGCCGTGACCTTGGCCTCGTTGTTGGTGATCGTGGTCGAGATCGTGGTCGCCTGGGTGAGCTTGGCGTCCACCGCCGCCGTGATCAGCGCGCTCCAGTCGAGGCTGGTCGATGTCGTGGTGCCGGTCGTGGTCACCGAGGAAGCGCTCGAGGTGCTCGAGCTGGTTGTCGCCGTGCTGCTGGTGCTCGAACTGACGCTGGTCACTTTGCTGCCCAATCCATCGCGAGGTGGACCGGGCCGGCGTCACGCCGGCCCGGTATGACGATCGTTAGGCGGTCGCCTAGGCCTTGCGCCTTAGCCGAGCAGCTTGAGCAGGTATTGCGGCATCTGGTTCGCCGCGGATTCGGCCGAGACCGCGGCCTGGGTCTTCACCTCGGCCGAGGACAGCGTGGCCTGCTCGGCCGCGATGTCGACGTCCTTGATCGCCGAGTTCGCGGATTGCAGATTCTGGGTCTGGGTCGAAATCGAGTCGGACGAGAAGTTGAAGCGCGATTCCTGCGCGCCGATGCTGGCGCGGGCGGCGGAGACCGTGTCGATCGCGGTATCCAGCGTGTCGAGCGCCGAGGTCGCGTCCGACAGCGAGCTCACGTCGAGCGAGGACACCCCGAGTGAGGACGCCGTCAGGCTCGTGAGCGTGATGGTGATGGTGTCGGAGCCGGACGAACCGACCAGCACGGAGACGCCCGAGGAGAACACGCTCGAGCCGTCCAGAAGGCTCTGGCTGGAATAGCGCGTGCCGGTCGCGATCGAATCGATTTCGCTCGTGAGCTGCGAGAATTCCGAGTTGATGTAGGCGCGGCTGGAGTCGGTGGTGGTGCCCGACGCCGACTCCGAGGCCAGCGACTTCATGCGCGCCAGGATGTCGGAGATGTTCGAGGCGCCGCCGTCCGCGGTCTGGAGGATCGCGGTCGCCTGCGAGGCGTTGGTCGCGGCTTGCTGGAGCGTGGTGACGTCCGACGAGATGCGGGTAGAGATCGCGAGGCCGGCGGCGTCGTCGGAAGCCGAGGTGATGCGCGAGCCGCTCGATAGCTTCGCGAGCGCGCTGCTCTCCTGCGCGGAATTGATGTTGAGGTAGCGGACCGCGGAGTTCGCCGCGGTATTGGTGGAAATTGCGGGCATTGGAGGCTCCTGTGCTGATGGGCATCACGTGCCGCATCGTTGAAGACGACTGACGACGCGGGCGCAGCCCCGTCCGTTCGCTCAAACGGTGGAGCGCAAGGAGATCAGGCGCGAAAATTTTGGCGAGCCGAATTTTATGGTTAGCAATCGGTAAACGCGGTGCGGATGTCGCGCTCGTGCTTGCGCAGGAGCTGGCGAAGCTGCTGGCGGCCGCGCTTGAGCAGCGACTCCACCGCCGCCACCGTGGTATCCATGACCTGGGCGATCTCGCCGTTGCTCATGTTCTCGTGGTACGAGAAGATCACCGCGATACGCTGCTGCTCGGGCAGACGCTGCATCGCGACCTCCAGCATGCTGTTCAACTCGTTGCGCTCGATGATATCGGCGGCATCCGGCTGGCCGTCCGCGACTTCCGGGACGGTCTCGACATTCTCGGTGCGCGGCTTGCGGCGCAGGTCGATGCAGCGGTTGGAGATGACGCGATAGAGCCAGGTCGAGAACTTGGCGCGGCCGTGCTGCCAGCGTCCGCGATGGCTCCAGATCTTGAGCATCGTGTCCTGCACCACGTCTTCGGCATCGGCGGCGTTGCCGACGATGCGCAGCGCGATCGCATATGCGCGATCGATGTGGCGCTCGACCAGCATGCGGAACGCTGCCTCGTCACCGGTCGCGAGCCTGTCCAGGAGTTCGCTGTCTTCATCGAAGACGACATCGGCGGCGACCGGCGCGCAGTCCGGCGCGAGCGGCACCGACGGCGTCATCGGCACGATCTCTTCAGCCGGCACCGTCGTCGTGATCTCGACCTCGGCGGGAGCCCAGACATCAGCAGCGTAACTCATCCCGCAATCTCCAACCCGCAATGCCGGCAGCGCACATGCCACACGGCTTCCAAGCGTTGAACGCAGGGCGAAAACAATCCAGGCGGATAATTTTTGTTATTTTTCAAGATGTTAGCCGGTATCTTTTGCCGAGCATCGGGCAATAATTGCCGACTGCGCGAGCTTCCCGCGCTTCCGTCCTGCAATCATCGCATCGTCTCGCGCCATGGCGGATCATCCATCCTGAACAGATGTGCTTTGGAGAAAACGCTGACATTACGCGGCACTAGGTGATCAAACGCGACACGCGCGTAGCGCATCAAGAAGCGATTGTTTCCGAGTGTGAATGAACGCGAGACGACTTCCGCACCCGGCAATTTTTTCCGAATCACCTTTTTCGAACCTAGCGATTTTTTTGAATCTGTCAGTCGCGACGAGTGCGTTTTTGAATCGCGCGTGAATTTTTTTCGTCGTTGTGGCGCCTGACTTCACCGTTGCGCACGTTAATCGCTCTGATGGGCGGGGAATCTCGGCATGACGATCGCAATGGCCGGCGCAGAGCGCCGCGCGAAAATTGTTTCTGCATGGTCGTTCGATGTTTTCGATACATTTCTACTTCGCGCCTGCACGACGCCGGATGGCGTATTTGAAAGGACTTACGAGCTTTCGGGCATTTCACGAACTTGTCCGGATGTTTCCGCGAGTTTCGTTCAGCATCGTATTCAGGCCGAAGCACGTGCGCGCAGAGTCGCGAAGGACAAGTGCGGCGCCGGCGAAGTGCGCATCGATGAAATCTATTCCTATTTTCCGTTCAGGCTGTTCGGCCTTACACGCGATCATCTGAACGCTCTGGTCGAATCAGAGTTTTCGGCGGAGCTCGAGCTCTGCCGCACCAACCCGGACATGCTTCGGCAATATCTGGACATGGAACAAGCCGGCCACCGCGTCGGATTCATCTCCGACACCTACTGGGATTGCAATCGGCTGGCGCGACTGCTGCGCGCCTGCCGTCCCGGACTGACGTGGGACTTCCTCTACGCGTCCTGCGACCACGGCAGCGGCAAGAGCGAAGCGCTGTTCGCAAAGTACCTGGCCATGGAAGGCATCGACGCCGCCGCTTCCTTTCACGTCGGCGATAATGACAGGGCCGATATCAAGGGCGCGAAGCGCCACGGCATTCGCCCGCGCTACTATCCGCAGGCCACGCCGAAACTGGCCTCGATATTTCTGCGCGAAACCGCGCTGTTCGAACTCTTGTGCCAGGGCGCGCCATCCCGGCTCGATCACGGTGCGCGCACCTTGCGGCGCGTGGTAGCCGCGCGTAGCGCCGAGAAATCTCCGGCCTTCCATCTCGGCGTGACCGTGCTTGGCCCGGTGATGACGGCATTCGACGCCTTCGTCGCCAGGCGTTGCGAGGAAATTGCGGGTCCGGGCAGACATGTCGGCCTCGCCTTCCTCGGTCGCGACGGCTTTCTGCCGCACCGGATCTGGCAGGAATTGCACCGCATGACGTCCGCCTATCTCGAGATCAACCGTCGCGTTAGCCTGATTGCCTCGGCCGATACGATGCAGCCGCTGGTCGACCTTCTCAGCAAGATCCTGAAGATCGACGCACCGACCTTCCGCGACATGATCAAGATCCTGCCGCCGAAGGTCGCGGCGCTCTTCGCGAAATCGCCTGATGGCATTGTGACCGGCGCGGACATTGCCGAGGCGCTGCCTGAGCTCATGGACGCAGACCAGATCGTCCAGCTCGCGACAGCCTTACGCGCGCGACTGCTCGCCTATCTGCGCCACATGATCCCTGGCTTCGACGATTGCACCGATCTCGTGCTCACCGATCTCGGCTATTCCGGCAGCGTGCAGAAGGCGCTGCGTCGCGTCTTCGACATGGAGGGCATCAAAATCCGTCTGCACGGCGCCTATCTGCTTTCGCTCGACGACGCCTTCGATGACATCGCCGAACAGGACAGCGCCGCAGGCTTGATCTCCGACCTCGTCGTGACCCCTCACATCAAGCGCATGCTGATCCGCAACGTGGCGCTGCTGGAGCAAGTCTGCTGTTCGGCCGACGGGTCGGTGCGCGACTATGACGGCAATCAGGTCCTTCGCGAGATCAATCCCCGCCCCGCAAGCCAGATCGCGCTGGCTGCGGAGATCCAGGCCGGTGCCTTGGCCTTTGCGGAGAAGGCGGAAGATGTCGCGCTCGACTTCTGTCTCAGCCCCCATGCCGCGCCGGACATCGCCGCACGCTGGTGCACGGCGACACTGGCGCGCCTCCTGCTGCTGCCGGATGAGGAGGAGTTGGCGCTGCTCGGCGGACTGAAGCATGACGTCAATCTCGGCACGCATGCGCTAGCACCAATGATCGACAGCGATTTCATCCGCAGGCAGATCACCGCCCGCGGCCTTTCCGCCGCTTGCACGTCGCTCGCGCCGCCGATGTGGCTCGCAGGCAGTTTTGCGCGCCTGTCACCGTCCCACGCCTATCTCTATGCGCTATTCGGCGCCAATCGTCTCCCGGCCGACGTCTTCGAGGAAAGCCCCTGCGGCCCGGTTCAGATCGGTTTGTTCCGCGCCAACGGCGAAGCGGCGCTGGAGACGGCGACCGTCCATCGGACCGGCCTCGGCGAGCTGCGCTTGCGCGTTCCGGTCTCGCGCGCCATGGGCATCGCGATGATCACGCTGCCGCTGGCGAAATTCGCGCCCGAAGGCCTTCTTCACGGCGTCACCGTGCAGCAGGGCGACGACGTTCGTGACGCCGCCGAGAGCCAGGACGTTGTCGGCATCGCCGCTGAAAGCCTGGTCTACGCAGGCATGCAGCGGAATGGCGCGCATTATCGCACCGAGAACGACGACGCCTGCCTGCTGATCCCGGTCGCTGCGATGACGCATGACATCGCCATCTATTCCGTCGCGATCACCCCGCTCGGTTCCAGCCCGAAATAGTGCGCCTGATCGCGCTGCCCTGGCCGTTGAAATCCAAGGGCAAGAAAACGGTCGGCACGACGTGGGGGCATCGAATTGACGGACGGGACGCACGAAGACCTTGATCGTCTGCTGCAAGCTGGCCGCATCCGGCTCGGCCGGGCCCAGCGCGACCGCCTGGACTGGCTGACCGGCCAATACGGCGCGCCGACGCTGGATGGCGTTCCCGACGGTCGACGAAGCGGCATCACGATCTTGAAGGAGCCGCCGAGCGGCGCGGCGGCCGAGCTGTTCTATCGCTCGCTCAACCCCGGCTGCGCCGTCGTCATTCCCTTCAGCGAAAATCCCGGCTTCGACTTCCTCAAGTCCAAGCTGACCGAATTCGGCACCGTCGGCCCCTGCGGCGCAGACGGCCCGCACGAGATGTGGTGGGGCGGCATCGGCTGGTCGAAGTTTCTCACCGCGGCCGATGCGTCCGGCGTTCGTCCGCGGATCGTCTCCTGCCATCCGCGCGGCGCCGACGCAACTGCGGCCTTCGCGCTCCGGCACTCGCTCGAGCGGTTCGACCTCGCCTGTCACATTGAGCCGATCGAGACCCAGTTCAGCGACCGCGTGCTCTGCTTCGAGAAAGCCGAGTTCATGATGCGGATGTGGGACAAATATCGCGAGCCGCTGCTGTTCGTCGAGGCCGGTGCCGTGCTGCGCGAGGCTCCTCTCCTGCCGTCCTTCCTCGGCTGCGACGTCGCCCTGCACAAATGGAACCGCTGGGAGATGTCGGTGCGCACGCTGTATCTCGGCCGCTCCAAAAGCGCCGAAATGCTGCTGCGCACCTGGCAGCAGCTCGCCGCATCCTACCCCGCGATCTGGGAAGGCTATCTGCTCGACCAGGCCTGGAGCCTGACCTCGTCGCAGGTATCGCTCGACACCGTATGGCTGCCGCGGTCCTATCACGCACTGAAAGGCGACCTCGGCGCGATGCGCGCCACGATCCTGCATGACCAGCAGACCACGACGATGGAGCTCGGGCCCGATCCTGCCTTCGCGAGCCTCGTGCGTACGGCGCGGCGCGCCGGCCGCACCGGCGCACGCGATGCCTTCGTGGTCATGACCTCGAACGTTCAGACTGCAAACGGCATCTCCGTGATCCTGCGGGATATCTCGGCCAGCGACGCCGGCGCGGTCGCTGCGACCGTGGAGGCCGTGACCGGCGCCTATGCCGCCGATTGCGGTGGCTACGGCCGGATGGAGCTATCGCTCTGCGCCTGGCAGGAGGATGTCGGCACCGCGCGCGATGCCGCTGCCCTGGCGCGTTACCGCATCCTGGAGATCGCGCCGGGACAGCGCATCGCCAACGACTTCTTCGCCGCCCACGCATCCGACGATGCGGTCATGACTGCTCGCCATCTCTTTCCCTGACGGACATCACAAGATGCTCAAGACCATCATCCTGCTCACCGACACCGCGCAACAGCAGCAGCCGCTGGCCAACCTGCTGAGAGAACACAATCGCGAGCTCGCCTTCTGCTCCGCGTTGCGCGCCAAGGACCTCGGCGCCATCGAGTCGGAAGTATTGAGCGAGGCGCGCCTGGTGTCTTTTGCCGCCGACATCGCCGTCCCTGAAAAGTTCCTGCTCCAGCTCGGCTATGGCGCCTACAAGTTCTATGCGGCGCCGGTTCAATATCCCGGTCTACCGCCGGCGCCCGACGAAAGCGATGAGGATCCGCGCTGCTATTCCGTGATCGCGCAGTCGATGACGATCTGGCCTGACTTCAAGAAGGTGGTCGGCCTCGAAACCGTGACAATCCCGGACGGCACTGTCGCCGCCGAGCGCGAGCGGCTGGTATTCTCCCGCCTCGCGCATTTGTTCTGGCGGATGTCCGGCATGATCGCGGGCGAGGCGACGGATCTCCCCGGCATCATCGGGTCCAACGAGAGCCAGCGTCCGACATTCGCGATGATGAACTAGCGCGCGACGCCGCGGAGCTGCGCCGACAATGTGTCGCGGTGCTCGGGCGCGGCGATCGAGATCATGCGGCGTGCGCGTTCGGCAAGGCCGCAGCCGCGTAGTTCCGCAACGCCCCATTCGGTAACGATGGCGTCGACATCGGCACGCGGCGTCGTCACGGTTTCGACATTCACCACGATCCGGCTGGATCCGTCGGATGCCACCGCCGGCAGCGCGATGATCGCTCTGCCTCCGGGTGACGCATTGGCGCCTCGCACGAAATCGAGCTGGCCGCCGATCGCGCCGATCGCGACACCATTCAGCGTCTCCGAATTCACGCTGCCGTCAAGCCCGACCTGAAGCGCGGAGTTGATCGCGACCAGCCGGTTGATCCGCGCCAGCACGCCTTGCCCGTGCGTGTAGGACGTTGGCCGCACCGCCACTGACTTATTCTCGTCCACGAAACGATAGAGCCGCTTTGTGCCGATTACCTGGTTGGTGACGGTGATCCCGACGTCGATTCCCTTGTCCGCATTCGTCACCGCGCCGCGCTCGATCAGCTCGACGACGGCGTCGTTGATCAGGCCGGAATGGATGCCGAGATTGCGTACATGTGAGAGCGACGACAGGATCGCGTCCGGAATTCGGCCGACACCGAACTGGAGCGTGCTGCCGTCGGCGATCAAGCCCGCCGCATGCGCCGCGATTTTCCGTGAGACATCATCGAGCGGCGTCGACGGCAGCTCAACGGGCGGCCGGCGCGCCGCGACCCGCAGATGGATCGGCACGTTCTCCGGCCATTCCGCCCCAAACGTCCAGGGCGCATCCCGATTGATCTCGGCAATCACCACACGCGCGCTGCGTGCGGCATCGATCACGTAATCGTTGGAAAGGCTCGCGCTCAGCCGGCCGTCGGCGGACTCGGCGAGTTGCACCAGCACGACGTCGGCGCGATGGCGTCGCGAGGCGAAATCGGCGCAGAAGGCGCTGTAGTTGCTCGGGATCACGTCGAGCCGCCCAGCCTTCGTAAGGCGCCGCGCGCTGCCGATCACGCCATAGCTCTGGAACGACACGCTCGACGCGCAGGCGACCGAAAACGTCTCCGAGAACACCGACCCAACCATCATACGAAAGAGCGGAAGCTGTGCCGCCTGTGCCATCAGCGCTTCGGTCAGGGTCATCGGCTCTGCCGCCGCCTGCCCGCACACGACGAGATCATCTTCCCGGATCAGGCCGGAATAGTCGATCGGAGCCGTGTCCTTGGGCATCGCCGGTTCAGTCCATCGGCGCAAGGCGCGCGGAGGACTCGCCAAGGAGGGTGCGCAGCTCCGTCTTCACGATCTTGCCATAACTGTTTTTGGGCAGCTCGCCGGTGACGTAATAATGCTTCGGCCGCTTGAAGCGCGCGATCCAGGCGTTGCACATCTGGTCGAACTCGTCGCGCGCAACCACCTTGCCCACAACGGGAACGACGACGGCCACCACCTCCTCGCCCCATTCCGGATGCGGGCGGCCGATCACCGAGGCTTCGGCAACGGCCTCATGCCGCAGCAACACCTCCTCGACCTCGCGCGGATAGATGTTGGTGCCGCCGGAGATGATGACGTCCTTGGAGCGGTCCTTCAGCGTAAGGAAGCCATCGGCATCGAACGCGCCCATGTCGCCGGTGTAGAGCCAGCCATCCCTGAGCGTATTCGCCGTCGCCTCGGGATTTTGCCAATAGCCGGACATCACGCTGTCGCCCCGCACGATGATCTCGCCGACCTCACCTGGCGCGACGTCCCGTCCAGCCTCATCCACGGTACGCACCTGCACCACGCCTTGCGCGATGCCGACCGAAGCGAGGCGTTCCTCGTGGCGCGGATGGCCGGCGTCGACATGCATGGATTTCGGCAAATAAGTGATGGTCATCGGCGTCTCGCCCTGACCGTAGATCTGCGCGAGCTTCGGGCCGAACATGGCGAGCGCTGCCTTGCAATCGGCGACATACATGGGGCCGCCACCATAGATGATGGTCTTCAGCCCCGGCGCAGTCGCGCCAGCCGCTTCCGCCGCGACGGTCAGGCGCCGCACCATGGTCGGCGCGGCGAAGAATGAAATGCTGTCGCGCTTCGCCGTGAGCTCCAAAATCTCATCAGGCTCGAAGCGACCGCTCTCCGGAATGATCTGCGCGCCCATGCCGAGCACATGCGGCACCATATAGAGGCCGGAGCCGTGCGACATCGGCGCGGCATGGAGGAGAGCTTCGCCCGGGGTGACCGGGTTGATCTCGGCGAGATAGTTAAGCGACATCGCAAGCAGATTGCGATGGCTCAGCACCGCGCCCTTGGGCCGGCCCGTGGTGCCACTGGTGTAGAAGATCCAGGCCGGGTCGGTGATTGCGACGTCGGCAATGGCGATGCCTTCCGCCTTCTCCAGACCGCGATGCTCAGCCGATCCGACCTCGATGACGCGCGGCTTGGCCGTACCGAGCGCCAGCGCTTCCGAGGCGACGCTCGCCATGTCCTCGGTCACGAACACGACCGCGGCGTCCGAATTGTCGAGAATGAACGCGACCTCGCGCGGATGCAGCTTTGCATTGATGGGAACGGCGACCAGCCCGGCATGCCAGCAGGCATAGAGACAGGCGACATAGTCCGGCACGTTCTTCATCAGCAAGGCGACGCGGTCGCCTTTGGCGAGACCAAGGCGTTGTTGCAGCGATCCAGCCAGCGATGCCACTGTCGCGGCAAGCCGGCCGTAGTCAGCCACCGGCGTTAGTCCCTTGAGAACCGCCGGCGCGGACCCGTCGGCCTTGGCGGCACGCAGGAGGTGATGAGCGAGGTTCATGGCGATCCTGCCGAACGATGCGCGCAGAGACTAATACGACTTTGCTAGTCCGAGCACCTTTTCCGCGATGAAGCTGAGCGCAAGCTGCGGGCTAACCGGCGCGATGCGCGGGATCAGAACCTCGCGCAAGTAACGCTCGACGTGGAACTCCTTGGCATAACCGAAGCCGCCATGGGTCATCACCGCCTGCTCGCAGGCGTGGTATCCGGCCTCACCCGCAATATATTTCGCGGCATTGGCGGCGCCGCCACAGGGCATGCCCTTGTCATATTGCCAGGCCGCCGACATCACCATCAGCCAGGCCGCCTCGAGCTCGACCCAGTTGATCGCAAGCGGATGCTGGATGCCCTGGTTCTTGCCGATCGGACGATTGAACACCACGCGCGTCTTGGCGTATTCGGTCGCGCGCGCCAGCGCAAGCTTGCCGAGGCCGACGGCTTCCGCCGCGATCAGGATGCGCTCGGGGTTCATGCCTTCGAGGATGTACTGGAAACCGCGGCCCTCCTCGCCAATCCGATCCTCCATCGGGATCTCGAAATCCTCGAAGAACAGCTCGTTGGAATCGACGATCTTGCGGCCCATCTTCTCGATCTCGTGGACCTTGATCTTCTTGCGGTCGAAATCGGTGTAGAACAGGCTCAAGCCATGCGTCGGCGAGCGCACCTCCTCCAGCGGCGTGGTGCGCGCCAGCAGCAGGATCTTGTGCGCGACCTGCGCGGTCGAGATCCACACCTTCTGGCCGTTGACGATGTAGCGGTCGTTCTTGGCGACAGCACGGGTCTTGAGTTGCGTGGTGTTGAGGCCGGTATTGGGCTCGGTGACGGCGAAGCACGCCTTCTCGCGGCCCTCGACCATCGGCGGCAGCATGCGCTTGCGCTGCTCTTCGGTGCCGAACACGACGACGGGATTGAGTCCGAACACGTTGATGTGCACCGCGGAGGCACCGGACATGCCGGCGCCGGATTCCGCTATGGTGCGCATCATGATCGCGGCCTCGGTGATGCCGAGCCCGGAGCCGCCATAGGCCTCCGGCACGCAGATGCCGAGCCAGCCGGCGTCCGCGAGCGCCTTGTGGAAGTCGTGCGGGAAGCCGCCGTCATGGTCCTTCTTCAGCCAGTAGGCGTCGGGAAAGCCTTCGCATATTTTGGCGATGGCGTCGCGAATGGCTTCCTGCTGATCGGTAAGCGCGAAATCCATGTTGTTGATCTCCTTGATTGGAGCCGCGACGGCCCGGACGTGCTAGCGCCCCATCTGCGAGGGCAGCCAGAGAATGATCGAGGGAAACGCCACCAGGACCGCGATCGCGATCAGGTGTGCGATGAAATGCGGGAACGTGCCGTGGAATACTTCGGCGACAGGCCGCTTGGCGTAGCGCGCGACGATGAAGCAGTTCAGCCCAACCGGCGGCGTGATCATGCCGACCTCGGCGGTGACGATCTTGATGACGCCGAACCAGATCGGATCGAAGCCGAGCGTCTTGATCAGCGGCAGCACGATCGGCACGGTCAGAACCAGGATCGCGATCTGGTCCATGAAAGAACCGAGCACGATGTAGCCGCACAGGATCAGCGTGATGATCACCCAGCGCGAGGCCGGCAACGAGCCGATCCAGGCGACCAGATCCTGCGTCACATGGGTGAGCGTGAAGAAGTAGCCGAAGATCGAGGCACCGACGAGGATCATGATGATCATGCAGGTGCCGTGGCAGGCGCGCAGCAGCGTCTTGTAGAGCGAGGTCGGCGTGATCTTGCCCTTGACGATCGCGAGCAAAAAGGCACCGAACGCGCCGAAGGCGGAGGCTTCCGTTGGCGTGGCGATGCCGAGATAAATCGTGCCGGTCACGATCGAGAACAGCACCACCATCGGCGAGACCTGCCACAGCAGGGCGAACTTCTCGCGCCACGGCACCGACTTCGCGGCCGGCGCGCGCGAGGGATCCTGCCAGACCAGGAAATAGATCGTGGCCATGATGGTGAACGTCACCAGGATCGCGGGGATGATGCCGCTGATCAGCAGCTTGCCGATGTTCACTTCGGCCAGCAGGCCGAAGATGACGAGCGCCACGCTGGTCGGCAGCAGCATCGACAGCGTGCCGGAGATCGCGACCACGCCGGCCGCCATCTTCGGCTCGTAGCCCTGGCGGATCATCGCCGGCAGGCTGGTCGAGGACAGCGTCGCGGCCGATGCCGTCGAGGTGCCGCAGATCGCGCCAAAGCCAGCGCCGGCCAGCGCGGTCGCCATGCCGAGCCCGCCGGGAACGCGGCCGACCCAGGCGGAGGCCGTCTTGAACAGATCGTCCGCGACGCCCGACAGCAGCACGAGGTCCGCCATCAGCAGGAACATCGGGATGGTGATCAGCTCGTAGGCGGAGACGGTCGAGAGCGGGGCCGTTTCCAGAATGCCGAACAGGGTCGGGAAGCCGCCGACCATGACGAGGCCGACCGAACCGGAAAAAGCCATGGCGAAGCCGACGGGCGTGCCGAGCGCGAGCAGGGCAAACAGCAGGGCGAGAACGATGAGAGGTGTCATGGATATCCGCCGTTACTCAAAGCCGCGCGCTTCGCCGACGCCGGTCACCGGCGGCAGAGGATAAAGGTCGCGACCGCTCACAAGGCTCAGCACATTGCCGATAAGCTGGAGCGTCAGTCGCAGCACCAGCACGCCGCAGCCGAGCGGCACCAGCGCCGCCGAGATCCAGGTCGGCCAGGGAATGGCTCCCGACAGAACGTCATGCTGCTCGTAGTTCTCCAGCGCGCGCTCGAATCCGACCTTGCAGATCAGTATGAACACGAACAGGCCGGCGAGCGCCGTGACGATCTCGGAGAGCCGCCGCCCGGTGGGCGAGAAGCGCGACAGGAGAATGTCGACGCCGACATGGACATGCTCGCGCAAGGCGTCAGACAGCGTGAAGAAGAACACGCCGGCGAGGAGATAGAGTCCGATCAGGTCATAAGTGAAGGAGAACGGACTATTCAGCGCATAGCGCATGAACACGTCGGTCACGACGAGCACCATAATCACGAACATGAACGCCACCGCGATCACTGTCAGCGCGCGTTCCAGCGCGCCGAGCACATTTCCTGCCCGCTCGATCACCTCTGGCGCCTCCTTCTTCTGGTCGGCTGACGATTACTTGCTGCCGCCGGCGGCGAGCAGGCCTTCGAATTCCTGCAACGCAGCGGACGCCTGCTTGCCGCGGCTGTCGAGACCGGCCGCCCATTCCTGGCCGACGCCCTTCAGCTTGTCCTTCATCTCGGCGCGCGTGGCCTCCGGCAGCGGATCGAAGCTGACGCCTTCGTCCTGCATGTGCTTCTTGGTCACCTCGCCTTCCTTGTCGACGTCGGCGCAGGCTTTTGGCGTGATCGCTTCCGAGGCCTCGTCCATCGCCTTCTTCACGTCCTCGGGCAGCTTGTCCCAGACCGACTGATTGATGGAATAGGCGACGATGAAGCTGCCGAAGCTAACGCCTTCGGTCGCGTGCTTGACCAGCTTGTCCAGGCCGTAGGCCACGACGCTGTCCAGCGGGAAGAGCAGACCATCCATCGTGCCGCGCGACAGCGATTCATACGCATCGGGCGCGGCCATGCGCACCGGCACGGCGTTGAGCGCGCGCAGCGTGAGATCCTGCGCGCCGCCTGTGGTGCGCAGCTTCAGGCCCTGCATGTCCTTGGTCGTTTCGACCTTCGACTTGACGGTCCACACCTGGTAGGGCGGCAACACCACGGCCATCAGCAGCTTGATCTTGTTGGGCGCGTATTCCTGCTTGGCCAGCACGCCTTCGCGCGCAGTCTTCCAATAAGCGAGCGTGCCTTGGCAGCTGGTCGCGAACGCACCCGGCAATTGCGCGACTTCCGACAGCGGCATCTTGTCGGAGACATAGGACGGACCGATGTAGCCGATGTCGACCACGCCGGATTGCGTCAGCCGCAGCATGTCGGCAGCCTTGCCGATCTGCTGGTTCGGATAATAGGTGAAGGTCACCGCGCCGTTGGTGCGCTTGGTGACATCGTCCATCCAGGGCTTGAGCATCAGGCGGACGAGATAGTGTCCAGCGGGGAAGCTATCGGCGACCTTCAGCTCCAGCGCCTGCGCCTGTAGCGTCGAGACCGGCAGCGAGAGCGCGAGCACTGCTGCAGCCCGGACCAGATTCTTCTTCATTTGCTTCTCCTTGACGCATCCCCACGCCGAAGGCGGCAGCTGTCGCTACCGACCGTCCGGCTCCTCACCCCAATTCTTGCTTGAGCTAAAAGTACATATATGTGAATTTATCTGTCAAGTATATGAACTGTGCATAGAGCTATGCGCCGCGGATCGGAGCAGATGAATTGACATCCGCAATTTATGAATTCTAACTCCACCTATATGAATTCATCCAACGAGGGCCAATGGGACCGCTTACCGGCTTCACCATCCTCGACCTGACCTCCGTGCTGATGGGTCCCTACGGTACCCAGGTGCTGGCGGACATGGGCGCCGATGTCATCAAGGTCGAAAGCCCCGAGGGCGATATCGTTCGCCAGATCGGCCCCGGCCGTACGTCCGGCATGGGCGGGATGTTCCTCAATGCCAATCGCGGCAAGCGCAGCATTGTTCTCGACCTCAAGAGGAAGGAAGGTCGCGACACGCTGCTACGGCTGGCCAAGCGCGCCAACGGGCTCGTCTACAATGTGC
Organism: Bradyrhizobium sp. F1.4.3; assembly: GCF_040548375.1. NCBI lineage: Bacteria > Pseudomonadati > Pseudomonadota > Alphaproteobacteria > Hyphomicrobiales > Nitrobacteraceae > Bradyrhizobium > Bradyrhizobium sp. F1.4.3. The sequence goes on along the minus strand of NZ_JBEPRN010000002.1, from coordinate 501,209 downwards.
GCCCGCAGGCGATGGCCCGGCTCGGCCTCGACTACGAGACGCTCGCCGCGATCAATCCCGCCCTCGTCTATGTCGGCGCCTTTGGCTACGGCCAGTCCGGCCCGTATGCCGCAAAGCCCGCTTACGACGATTTAATCCAGGGCGCGACCACCATCCCCACGCTGCTTGCGGCTGCCGGCGACGGCACCCCGCGATACGTTCCCGTCACCATCGCCGACCGCATTGTCGGCCTGATGATGGTCAACGCCATCATGGGCGGGCTGATGCATCAGAGCCGCACCGGCATCGGCCAGCGTATCGACGTGCCGATGTTCGAATCGATGACGGAGTTCGTACTGGTCGATCATCTCGGCGGGCTCACCTACGATCCGCCACTCGACCATGGCGGTTACGCCCGCCTGCTCTCGCGCTACCGCCGGCCCTACAAGACCAGCGACGGCTATCTCTGCGTCCTCATCTACAACGACAAGCATTGGCGCAGCTTCTTCGAGGCGATCGGCCGGCCGGAATTCCTGCAGCAGCCGCGCTTCGCCAACCACGCCGCGCGTACCAGGAATATCGACGAGATCTACGAAGAGATCGGCCACATCTTCCTCACGCGCACCACCGCGGAGTGGCGCGAGCTGCTGGAGCACGCCGACATTCCGGTGATGCCGATGCATACGCTGGAGACGGTTCTGGATGATCCGCATCTCAATGCGATTGGCTTCTTCAAGACGGTGGATCATCCCGTGGAAGGCCGCATCCGCCAAATGCGCGTGCCGTCGACCTGGAGCGTGACCCAGCCTGAGCCGGCCGGCCCCGCGCCGACGCTCGGCCAGCATGGCCGCGACATTTTGGCCGAGGCCGGCTTCTCGGCGGACGAGATCGAAAAGCTCGCAGAGCAAAAAGCAGTTCACCTGGCGACGCCGCCCTAACAGCCGCGCCAGCCAAATCGCACGAGATACAGGGAGGAAACCGCGATGGCCGGACTTTATTTCGAGGACTTTTCCGTGGGCCAGGAGTTCAGGCATCCGCTGACCCGGACTGTCACGGAGATGGACAACACCATGTTCAGCCTGCTGACGCTCAACCCGCAGCCGCTGCACATCGATGCGCATTTCTCGGCGCAGACCGAGTTCGGCCAGCGCATTTTCAACAGCCTTTACACCCTCGGCATCATGATCGGCATGACGGTCTATGATACCACCATGGGTACCACCGTTGCCAATCTCGGCATGACCGACGTTACCTTTCCGAAACCGGTCTTCCATGGCGACACCTTGCGGGCGACGACGAAGGTGCTTTCGTTGCGGGAATCCAAATCGCGCCCCAAGGCGGGCATCGTCGAATTCGAGCATCACGCCCTGAACCAGAACGACGAAATCGTCGGCAAATGCCGCCGCATGGCGATGATGCACAAGAGGCCGGTCTGATGCGTTCGATGCTGTTCGTGCCGGGCGATTCCCCGCGCAAATTCGAGAAGGCCAGCGAAGGCAAGGCCGACGCGCTGATCATCGATCTCGAGGACTCCGTCGTCACCGAGAGGAAGGCCGAGGCCCGCACGCTGACGCTGGCGATGCTGAAGGGCCGTCGCGGCCCGCACCAGCTCTATGTCCGCATCAACGCGCTGGACACAGGCATGACGCTCGCCGATCTCGCCGCGGTGATGCCGGGCACCCCTGATGGCATCGTGCTGCCGAAATCGCGCGGCGGCGACGATGTACGGCAGGTCGCGACCTGGCTCGAAGCCTTCGAGGCGGCGGCCGGCACGACGGCCGGCTCGACCCGCATCGTCTGCGTCGCCACGGAAACCGCAGGCTCGATCTTCGGCCTCGGCACGTACAAAGACTCTTCTCCTCGCCTCGCCGGCCTGATGTGGGGCGCGGAGGATCTTTCGGCTTCACTCGGCGCCACTGAAAAAGCCTCAGGCGGCGTATTCCACAGTCCCTATCGCCTGGCGCGCGATCTCTGCCTGATGGCGGCCGCCGCGGCCGAGGTCGCGCCGATCGACACGGTCTATACCGACATCGACAATCTGTCGGGCCTCGAACAGGAAACGCGCTCGGCGCGGCGCGACGGCTTTTCGGCGAAGGCGCTGATCCACCCCAAGCACGTTGATGTCGTCAATGCGGCGTTCGAGCCGACGGAAGCCGAGCGCACCTGGGCGGAGAAAGTCATCGCTGCGTTCGCGAACAATCCGAACTCCGGCACGCTGCGCCTTGACGGCATGATGATCGACAAGCCGCATCTTCGCGCGGCGAAGAAGATCCTCGGCCAGCCGTAGCAGCACAACACGTCGCCAGACGGGATCCATCATGATCGTTCGCCAAGCCGCAAACGTCCTGGAGATCATGGAATTCTTCGCGCAAACGAGGAAGCCGGCGACGCTTGCGGAAATCGCCGATCATTTCGGCTGGCCGCGCTCCTCCACCTTCAACCTGCTCGCGACGCTGTCGGAGAAGGGCTATCTCTATGAGCCGCGGCCGCGCGCCGGCTTCTATCCGACGCCGCGGTTGCTCGTGATGGCCCAGATGATCTCGGAGGTCGAGCCGCTGCCGCCGTGGACGCATACGCTGGTCGCCGACCTCTCGGCGGAGACCGGCGAGACCGCGTCGATCGTGGCGCCGGCCGGCGTGATGGCGGTGTTCATCGACGTCGTCGAGTCCCAAGCCGCGATCCGCTATTTCGCGACCATCGGCCATCGCGTGCCGATCCACGCGACCGCCAGCGGCCGCGCGCTGCTGCTGCAATATTCGCCGGAGGAGCGCGACTCCGTCTATCGCAAAATTGAATTCAAGCAGTATGGCCCGTCGACACCGATCAGCATCGAGGCGGTCGAGACCGAGCTGCGTCATTCGATCGCGCGCGGCTACTGCCAGAGCTTCGCCGACTACAGCCGCGACCTCGCCGGCGCCGCGATCCCGTTGCCGATCGGCGGCCGCCGCCTTTCCGTCGTCGTCGCGGGGCCGGAATTTCGCATCGGGCCGAAGGTGGCTGACGTGGCGGCACTGATCGCGCGGACGGTCGACCGGCTGCGGCCGAAAACCACCGCGGCCTGATCGCGAAGGGACAGCCGCCTACGGTGCGACTTTGTCGTTCGCAAATCCGTTGCCGTCGAGCGCGCGGCGGACCGTGCCGTCCGCCTTCGCTTCATCCAGGAAATGCGCGGCCCAGGCCTTCGCCACGGCCTTGCCCTTGGGAACAACCACGACCACACCGGTCGACTGGATCACTTCGTCCAGCACCTTGGTTCCCGGCAACTTTCGCGAAAGATCATCCAGAGCTCCCATGCCCATCGCGAGCGCGTCGAGCTCACCTTTGCCGATCAAATCAGCCGCCTCTTCCGGCTTCACGAACTTTGTCAGCTTGGCCTGCTTCAACGACTTTTCGACCGTGCGGGACGTCGAGGTCCCCTCGATGCAGCCGACCCGCATTCCAGCGCGATCAACGTCCGCAACGGAGCGGATGTCCGAGCCGGCGCGAACGAGATAGCCGCTCATATACGCGACATAAGCGGGCCCCTGGTCGACGAACGCTTCGCGCTTGACGTCCGCCGGCATGAAGGAGAGATCCCAGACGTCCTTGCTGCTGGCCGCGGCGATCTCGTCCGAACTCCGGTACTCGACGAGTTGCAACGGCACGTGCAGCTTGTCGGCGGCGGCCTTGGCGAGTTCGACGGTGACGCCGCGAGGCTTGCCAGTGGCCGGATCGCGTGTGGTCCAGAAGGCCGAGGCGGCGGGGCCTACGGCCACAGCCACGCGCAGCGGCCCTGTCGGAGCAATATCGCTTGGCCCCTCAGCTCTCACGCTGGGAACGCTGGTCACAACGACGACGAAGCCTAACGCAACGATCAAGCCATGCCGCAACATCTTGCGCCTCCAGGGTTGGACGAACCGCCGACAAGCTGGCGGTGCGCCTCCTCGTCCCGTTCTTTCGGAGAGAGGCGAAAAGAGCTACCGCTGCTAGACGATCTTGATCGACATGTCCGGCAAGCCCTCGAGCTTGCAGAGCAGCACGTCGCCCTTCACCACCGGCCCGACATTTTCCGGCGTACCGGAATAGATGATGTCGCCGGCCTTCAGTTCGAACGCTTCCGAAAGCTTTGCGATCTGCTCGGCGACGCTCCAGATCATCTTGCTGAGGTCCGAGCTCTGCTTCACGGTGCCGTTGATCGCGAGCGAAATTGCGCCCTTGTCGAAGTGGCCGGTCTTGCTGGCCGGATGGATCGGGCCGAGCACAGCGGCGTGGTCAAAGCTCTTGCCGATCTCCCACGGCTTCTTCTCCGCGGCCATGCCGTTCTGGAGATCGCGCCGGGTCATGTCGAGGCCGAGTGCGTAGCCGTAGACATGCTCGAGTGCCTTCTCGGCCGCGATGTTGGTGCCACCCGATTTCAGCGCGGCGACCAGCTCGACCTCGTGATGATAGTTCTTGGTCAGCGACGGATAGGGATGATCGGCGACCTCGCCGATCGCGACGTTCTGGATCGCGTCGGTCGGCTTTTGGAAAAAGAACGGCGGCTCGCGGTTCGGATCCGAGCCGCGCTCGATCGCGTGCGCAGCGTAGTTGCGTCCGATGCAGTAGATGCGGCGGACCTGGAACACGTTGGTCTCGCCGACGATCGGGATCGTGACCATCGGCACCGGGAAGATCGGCTTCGGTCCGGCCTGCGCTGCCGCCGGCGCGCTATCTGCGATACCCGCCGCGGTCATCGCGGCTGCGGCAGCGAGCACGTTACGTCGAGTGGTTCTTGTCATGGCTTTACTCCCTGATTTTTGGCCTTTTCGGACGCTAGTCATAGAGAAGAACGATGGGCGGGCCAATGGCCTGCCCAATACGCCTTAGGTCGCGACGCGATCGAAGAACGCACGAACTTTCTGCGCGCAGACGTCGGGGTCAGTGGCCGCAACGTGATAGGAATCGCCGGGAAGCACCTCAAGCTTCGAGCCCGGAATCGTCTCCTGCCACGCCTTGACGGAATCGACGCTGCCGAGCCCCGAGCCGGTCGTTGTGATCACGAGCGTCGGGCGCTTAATCGCCGGAAGCTCACCGGTGACATTGACGGTCGGCACCATCTTGAGGAATGCCTCCAGCGTCGAAGCCCTGGTCTTCGACATCAGCTTGATCCACCAGTCGAGCGCCGCCGGCGGCAGCGACGAGCCGAGCCGACCGGCCGTGGTCTCGCGCACCCAGGCTTCCACGCCCTGCTCGCGGATCTGCTTGCGCCAGGTCGGCGCCCGCTCGGAGAACGACGTCAGCGAGGCCGGCGTGCCGACCGCGGCGAGCGCGATCACGCGATCCGGATGCTTGGCCGTGAGATGCATCGCCAGCGTGCCGCCGATCTTGCCGCCGACCAGGAAGACGCGTTCGAACTTCAGCGCATCCAGCATACGGATGATATCGTCGCCAAGACCCGCGAAGCGATAGACGTAATCGCCCTGCATCGGCGTCGAATCGCCATAGCCGCGCAGATCGGGGCGCACCACGAGATGATGCGTGGCGAAGTACGGCACCCAGCGCCGGAACGCCTCGCCGCTCTCGGCAAGGCCATGCAGCATGACGACCGGCGGTTTGGTGTCCCACGGCAAGAGATAGTCGTCGATGCGAACCGCAAGCTCGCAGTCGTCGCTGACACCGATCTTCCGCAGTTCGCTAGCCATCAGATACACCTCGTTCCACCGCCATCGACATTGATGCAGGTACCCGTAATGAAAGATGCGCGATCTGAGCAGAGGAAGGCAACAAGACCGGACACCTCGTGCGGTTGCCCGACACGCCCGAGCGGCACCGAGGCAATGGCAGCAGCATTTGCCGCGCCCGGATCCTGCCCCGCAATCGCCGCGCCCTGGGAGACCAGGCTGTCCCAGCGATCGGTCTGCACCGGACCGGGATTGACACCGGTGACCAATACGTTGTCGGGCGCGCATTCTTCGGCGAGCGCCAGCGTGAAGTTCAGGAGCGCTGCATTGACCGCACCACCCGCGAGGTAAGCCGCCCGCGGCTGATGCCCGCTGCGGCCGATGATGTTGATGATGCGGCCCCAGCGGCGATCGCGCATCGCCGGCAGAACGCTCCGCGCGCAACGGACATAGCCGAGCAGCTTCAGCTCGATCGACTTGGCCCAGGTCGCGTCTGGCGTCTCAGCGATCCGGCCCATCGGCGAGGCGCCGGCATTGTTGACGAGGATGTCGATACGGCCGAAAGCGTCGCGCGCGGTGTCCATTGCCCGTGCGATATCATCGGGGTTTGTCATGTCGCCGGCACAGGCGATCACACGCCGGCCCGTATCCCGCGACATGTCCTGCGCCGCCGCAGCAAGCCGCCCGGCGTCGCGCGCAACGATGACGACATGCGCCTGCTCGCGCGAAAGCTCGGCGGCGATCGCCCGGCCAATGCCGATGCTGCCGCCGGTGACGACGGCAACCTTGCCGCCGAGATTTAGATCCATGCCGCCCTCGCCCGTTGCCAGGCTGTTACCGCACCCATCTCGCCTAGTCCACCGTGGCGCCGGAAGCCTGGATGATCTTGCCCCACTTCGTGGTCTCCTCCGTCATGAACTGTCCGAAGGCGGCTCCGAACACCGCGCCAGGCTCGGCGCCGAGTTCGGCAAGCCGCTTCCTGACGTCGGGCATCGTCAGGATGATTTCGAGCTCGCTGCTCAGCTTGGCAAGCACCGGCGCGGGCGTCCTTGCCGGCGCCACCAGTCCGAACCAGGATGAAGCCTCGAAGCCGGGAACGGTCTCTGCCACCGTCGGCACGTCAGGCAACGCGTCCGCGCGCTTTCCACCGGCAACCGCGATCGCATTGATCGCCTTGCCCTGGACCTGCGGCAGCACCGCGGGCATGTTGTCGAACATGAACGGGATTTGCCCTGCGAGCAGATCATTCATCGCCGGCGCGGCACCGCGATAGGGCACGTGCACGATATCGATGCCGGCCATGCTCTTGAGCAGCTCGCCCGCAAGATGATTGGTCGAGCCGATGCCGGACGAGCCGAAATTCAGCGTGCCGGGCTTGGCCTTGGCAAACGCGATCAGCTCACCGACGTTCTTCGCGGACACCGACGGATTCACGACCAGCACGATCGGAACGGAGGCCACCAGCGCCACCGGCGCAAAGGCCTTGGCCGGATCGAACGGCAGCTTCTTGTAGAGCGAGGCGTTGATCGTCAGCGGCGGCGGCGCGGTCAGCAGCAAGGTGTAGCCGTCGGCCTCCGCGCTCGCGACCGCTTCGGCGCCGATATTGCCGCCGGCGCCGCCGCGATTTTCCACAATGAAGGTCTGGCCGGATCGCTCGGCGAGCTTCTGCGCGACGATGCGGGCGATGATGTCGTTGGAGCCACCTGCCGGGAACGGCACAATGATCTTGACGGGACGGACGGGATAATCCTGAGCTACCGCGGCGCCGCAGAACAGAACGGCCGCACAGGTGGCAAGAAGGGAGCGTCGGAGAACCCCGCGCATGGGCATTTCCTCGATGTTTGTCTTGTTATTGATTGTTGCATTACGCGGTCAGCAATGGCCTTAACTTTCCGACGTCGTCAAGCCGTTCGAGATCGCCGATCTGCTGGATCAGTTTCTCGGCCCTGTCGGCGCCCAGCACCGGCGCGATCAGGTCTCGCGTCTTCGCCGCCACCGCTTCCGTGCTCAGCGGGTTTTCCTTGGTGCCCGGCGGATATTTGGTGAAGTGCTCCACCTTCTTGCCATCGGTCAATGTCACTTCGACGACAGCGCCGCGCGGCGCAGCCGGATCCATCAGCGCCTTGTCACCAGCCAGCGTCACCTTGTCGCGCTGCGCCAAGATCCTGGGATCGTGCATCAACGCGACGTCGTGGCTGTCGTTGAACGAAACCGCGCCCTTGACCAGCGCGACCGCCACGAGGTGCTGGCAATTGACGTCGGGCATCGCGCTTTCGCCGACGATCCCCATCGCGTCGGTCGGCAGCTTGACCAGGATGCTGCGGACATCGTCCGGGGTGAGGCCATACTGCTTGCGCAGCGTCAGCATCGCATCGAGCGGCGACTGGATGGGATAGCCGACCGAAAAGGTCTTGATCGCCGTCTCCGTGACATAGAAGCGGCTGCCGAGATCCTTCACCATCTCCTCCGGCTTCGGATCGGTCGAGAGCGCAATGAAGAGATTGTGGGTGCCATCGAGCACGTCGTCGACGCCGGTGAGACCGTTGTTCACCATGTCGACGGCCATGACGCCGTTGCGCGCGCCCATGCCCGCAAAGTCGAATGCCTTTTCGATATGGTCGTGATCCTTGACCCAGCTCCACAGGCCGGACACCTGCTGCGACGAATAGGAGATCGCATAGCGCATCCCCTTCTCGTCCAGCCGCGCCAGCGACGCGGCGGCGCCCAGCGCACCGAAGGTCGACGACGTGCCTTCGGCGCTCCGGTGCGAACCGCGCACGAGATCAGGGCCCAGGGCCATCAGCAGGCGGCAGGTCAGGTCGTAGCCGAGCGCAACCGCACGGATGACGTCCTGTCCGCTGCGATGCTCGCGCTCGCCAAAAGCGAGCGCGGCGGGCACCACCGAGCATCCCGGATGCGCCTTGGTGACGGGCTCGAAATCATCGGTCTCGTCGGCATGGGCGCACATCGCATTGGCCAGCGCCGCGTTGACCGCCGTGGTGCGGAAATCGGAGCCGACGACGGAGGCCTGCGCATCGCCGCCGAGCGTGCGAACATATTTCAGCGCCATCTCGCCCGGCTTCATCCGCGAGCCTGACACCATGGCGCCCAGCGTATCGAGAATTCGGTGCTTGCATTCGCGCAGCACCTGTTCGGGCAATTCCTGATCGCGCGCAGCGACCATGTAGCGCGCAAGCCGTTCGGTGACACCCGGGCCCGCCGCACGGACCGTGCGGCGGCCGGTTGCAGCCAAAGCGGCAATCGAGCCGGCGGATTGAAGGAAACGGCGGCGTGACGGCATTCCTATGGACTCCAGAATCAGGACGAGACCGACATCTTGGCGATTTCCGCCGCGTTGGCCAGACCTTCGACGTTCCAGCATGCATCCATGACACGGCGGATCATCGCTGCAGGAATAATGCCCTCGGCAAGATCGGAGAACTTTGTCTCGAGCTGCTTGTCAGTCATTGGCACCTCGACGCTGCCGATGGCGTGCTCGATGTAGCGGTTGAGCTTGCGCCCGTCCTTGAGCACGATGGTGAGATCGACCTGCTCCGGCTTGATGCCGGGCGTGATGACCGGATTCACCTTGCCGCGCAGCGCGACGATGGTCGGATCGGTCACGGCGCGGTCGCTGAACTGCTTCTCGCCGCCGGCGCCCTCGACGATCGCGACCGCCACTGCATGATATATACTGAATTTGCCTTCGAGGCCCTGGCTCGGCGTCTTCTTGCCGGTGAGCTCCAGCACCAGCGGGTGGACCTTGAGGTCGACACGCTCGATCTGGTCCGCTGTCACCTTGTTCTCGTTGCGGAGCTGGATCGCGGCATCGATCGCCGGATGCATGACGATGCCGCAGGCGAACGGCTTGTAGGTGTTGAGCGCGGCCTCGTAGCGCTTGCCGAGATCGCCCAGAATCTCGTTGTAGTCCTGCTTGGTGCTGATCGTGTTGGCCCAGCCACGCTTAGCCTCGATCATCGCATCGGACGAGGTGAAATTCTTCGAGGCCAGGATCGCCGCGAAGATGCCGCTGGAGGCAGCACGACCCGGATTAAAGCTCTTGTTCATCGATCCGAACGATTCGCGCAGGCCCACCGGCTGGGAGGCAGCCAGACCCAGCGCCCATGTCATCTGCTGCTCGTTCAGCTTCAACAGCTTGCCGACGGCGGCAGCCGAACCGAACACGCCGGCCGTACCGGTGATATGCCAGCCGACATCGTAGTGGTTCGGATAGACCGAGTTTCCGATCCTGCACTCGGTCTCGACGCCGAGCACCAGAGCGTTCAGGAAGTCCTTGCATTTCCGACAGCGCGATGATGGCCGAAGCCACCGGGCCCGCAGGATGGATGATGGTCTTCAGATGCGTGTCGTCATAGTCGAAGATGTGGCTCGACACGCCGTTGATGAAGGCCGCGTTCATGATGTCGAACCGCTCGCGCCGCCCGAACAGCGAGGCCTGCTGCGGGCCCGAGAACGGGCCGAGGGCCGCGACCGCGATGTCGACCGTCTGGTGATGCGAGCCGCCGATGGCGACGCCGACCCAGTTCAGTAACGTGCGGACGCCCTCTTTCCGGACATTGGCCGGCAGATCGTCATAGCTCGCGGTGACGAGATAGTGCGCCAGTGCACGCGTCACGTCCTTTGGCGGCGCAGCCGCGGGTACCGCGGCCGGCGCTTGTGCGAAGGCAGCATTGGTGCCGACGGTGGCGAGCGGAAGCGCGGCCGCCGCCTGGAGCAGGGTCCTGCGATCAGTGTGCATAGGCAGCCTCCTTGACCTTGATCGAGACGAGTTGCGCGGCCAGACGGACCGCACTTTCGAGTGCGCCGGTCTTGGCCACGCCCTGGCCGACGATATCGAATGCCGTGCCGTGCGACGGCGTGGTGAAGACGGTCTCGAGACCGGCGGTGACGGTGACGCCGCGGTTGAAGCCGCGCAGCTTGGTCGCGATCTGGCCCTGGTCGTGATACATCGCGACCACGCTGTCGAACTCGCCGGCAAAGGCGCGGATGTAGACAGTGTCGGCGGGATATGGCCCGGTGCAGGCGATCCCCGTCTTGGCGGCAGCTTCGACGGTCGGCCGGATCATCTCGATCTCGTCGCGGCCGAACAGGCCGCCCTCGCCGGCATGCGGATTGAGGGCTGCGACCGCGATGCGCGGCTTGGCAACGCCGGCCTTCCGCATCATCCGATCCACCAGCTCGATCGCATCGGTGATGCTCTCAGGATGGATGCCATCCAGCGCCTCACGCAGCGACTGGTGTCCGGTGACGCGCGACATCCAATGGCCGTCCAGCACGTTCATCTCGGAGAAATAGCTGGTGTGCCCGAGCAGGCTCGCGAACATCTTGTGCTCGTCGGGAAACTTCCAGCCGCCGTCGAACATCGCCCGCTTGTTCAGCGGCGCGAAGGTGATCGCATCCACCTCGCCGGCCTTGGAGAAATCGATCGCGCGCGACAGCGTCTCGGCGGTCAGCCGGCCCGATTCGGCGCTGGCCTTGCCGATCGGGAATTTCGACGGATCGGTGTTGCCGAGATCGACGAGTTGCACGGTACCGCGGCCCCAGGAGGCCGCCTTGGGCGAGGCAATCCGCTCGATCTTCAGCTTCACGCCGGCATGCGCCATGCCCATTTCGAGCACGCGGGCATCGCCGACTACGACGAGGCGCGCGACATCCGCGAGCCGGTCGTCGGAGAGGATGCGCGCGATCTGTTCGGGGCCGATACCGGTGCAATCGCCAGGGGTCAGCGCGATGACGGGCAGTTCATTGGTGTTGGTGGCCATATTGGAAACCTTGGATCCTTACTTCGCTTGTTGGATTTTAGCGGCGGACTGGGCCCAGTCCTCCCGGTTGAATTCCCCATCCCACTTCGCAACCACGATCGAGGCGACCGCGTTGCCAATGGTGTTGGTGATGGCGCGGGCCAGCGACATGAAGCGGTCGATACCGAGCAACAGCGCCAGTCCCTCCGCGGGCAGCCCGGCGGCGACCACAGTCGCGGCGAGTGCGGCGAACGCACCGCCGGTGACGCCGGCCGCGCCCTTGCTGGTGAACAGCATCACCACGAACAGGCTGAGCTGCTGCGCGGCGCTGAGCTCGACACCGTAGACCTGGGCGACGAAGATCGTCGAGAGCGGCAGCGTCAGCGCGACACCGTCGAGGTTGAAGGAGTAGCCGGAGGGAATGACGAGGCCGGCGACCGCGCGCCCGACGCCCGCCTTCGGCAGCTTCTCCATCATGCCGGGGATGGCGGTTTCCGACGACGAGGTGCCGAGCACGACGAGCAGCTCGGTGCGCAGCAGGCGCAGGAGGTCCATCAGGCGAATGCCCACCAGGCGACAGATCGTACCGAGAACGACGAAGATGAAGAACGCCATCATCGCCCAGGCGGTGCCGACCAGCAGCGCCAGCGCATAGAGCGTCGCGGCGCCGAACTTCGCCACAGTGAAGGCCATGGCGCCGAAGGCGCCGATCGGCGCCAGCGCCACCACGACATGGACGACACTGAACACGAGCTCGGTCACGCGCTCCAGGCCGGTGCGCAGCGGCCCGGCCTTTTCGCCGAGCAGTAACAAGCCAATGCCGCAAAGCAGCGCCAGCACGAGCACCTGGAGCACGTCGCCGCTCGCAAATGCGCCGACAAAGCTTTCGGGGATCATGTGCTGGATATAGGCCGACAGCGATCCGACATGGGCCTGCGAATAGCGGGCGACCGCCTCGGCCTGCTGCGCGGTGGCATGGGCCACGCCGGCGCCGGGCTGGACCCACCGCACCACGACGAAGCTGATCAGCAGGCAGATCGTCGTCACGACCTCGAAATAGGCGAAGGCCTTGAGCCCGATGCGGCCCACCGCCTTCATGTCGCCGACCTGCGCGATGCCGGTTACCACGACCAGGAAGATCAGCGGCGCGATCGTCATCTTGATCAGCGAGATGAAGACATCGCCGAGCGGCTTGAATTCGACCGCAACGGTCGGCAGCAGGAAGCTGAACAGCGCGCCGAGCGCGGCGCCGGCGACCACCAGGACATACTGCTCGCGCCAGAGCGGCTTGCGGCGCCCTTCGGAGACCGGGCTCGATATGGGCTCGGATAGCGGAGTTGCGGCGATCTGCAATTGATTTCCTCCAACGCATCGTCGCGCCATGCGGAGTGGCGCCTTGTTCTGGTTTTGCGATGCCGTTTACATTGGACCAGCAGCGCCCGAGGCGCTAATGCCGTATCGGTATGATTTGAGGACAAAACGTTATTATGGACCTGGTCTGGCTGGAGGACTTCGTTGCCATCGCCGAGGAGGGCGGGTTCTCCCGCGCCGCCGAGCGACGGCACGTGACCCAGCCGGCTTTGAGCCGCCGCATCAGGTCGCTCGAGGAGTGGCTGGGAACGCAGCTGTTCGAGCGCTCGACGCACACCATCACGCTGACCGCTGCGGGCGAAAGCTTCCGCCCCGTCGCGGAGGACGTGTTGCGCCGGGTCCTGGTCGGCCGCGAGGAGGCTCTCGAAGTGGCGCGGCTGAAGGCCGAGACCATCACCTTCGCGGCCACGCATTCACTGTCGCAGACCTTTTTTGCGGAATGGATCCGCAACTCGGACAGCGCGCGCGCCGGCGCAGCGGTTCAGCTGGTCGCCTCCAATTTTGCCGGCTGCGAGAAGCTGCTGCTGGACGCGCAAGCTCACTTCATGCTGGCGCACTATCATCCGTCGCTGGTGAGCCGGCTCGATATCGACCGCTTCCAGCGCGTCGATCTCGCGACCGACGTTCTGGTCCCGATCAGCGCGCCGGTCGCCAAGCCGACCCGCGGCGCACGCCGCAGCAGGAAGGCGCAGCCTCGTTACGCTCTCCCCGGCGCATCCGGTGCACCGCTGCCCTATCTCGCCTACCACCCGGGCTCGGGCGTGGGACGACTTGTCACATCGTTCCTGGCGGCGAAGGATCCGACGGCCTGGCTCGTTCCGGGCTTTGCCGCACCGGTCATGCTGCTGATCGACATGGCGCGCGAGGGGCGTGGCGTAACCTGGGCGCCGATGAGCCTCGTCCGCGCCGATCTCGACGGCGGCCGTCTGCTGCGAGCTGGCGGCGGGGAGTGGGATATTCCGATCAGCGTTTCCCTGTTCCGCACGCGCGCCCGCATGACCCGGGCGGCCGAGACTTTCTGGAATGCGGCGCGCAAGGGCCGGCCGGGAGGAAAATCCGCAGGCGTGGCACCACGGGCGAGGTGACGTCTGCGCCGGCCCTCCCTAGCATGGAACTTGCATAAATTCTGGGCGACATGGACGCCGCATGAACCTCATCAGTCTCGACATCCGTATGCTCCGGTCGCTGATTTCGGTGGTCGAGACCGGTAGCATCACCGAGACCGCGCGACGGCTGGGCCGCACGCAGCCGGCCATCACCCTGCAATTGCAGCGGCTCGAGGAGCTCACCGGCAAGCAGTTGTTCGAGCATAGCGGCCGAAGGCTGATATTGACCGACGACGGCACCACGGTTCTCACCTACGCCAAATCCATCCTGCGGTTGCATGACGAGCTGATTTCGCAACTGGCGTCGCAGGAGATCGAGGGTCAGGTGGTGCTCGGCACGCCCGACCTCTACGCGGCGTTCATGCTGCCCTCGATCCTCAGCGTGTTCCGAAAATCCTTTCCGCGCGTCCAGGTCGAGCTCAACTGCGCGCTCTCGACACCGCTGGTCGGCCTGGTCAAGCGCGGCGACGTCGACATCGCGCTTGTCACCCGCATGAATGATTTCACCGGCGGCCAAGTGGTGCGGCGCGAGCAGCTGGTCTGGATGACCGGCGAGCAATCCTCGGCGCATCAGGAACGCCCGATCCCGCTTGCACTGCTTCCGCCCGGCAACATCTATCGCGACTACGCCATCGATACGCTGGAACGTGCAAGCCTGCGCTGGCGCATCGCCTGCGTCAGCGAAAGCGTCGGCGGCCTGCAAGCCGCAGCCTTTGCCGGCATGGCCGTCACCGTGCTCGGCCGCAGCGCGCTGGTGCCGGCGATGCGCGAGATCGGGCCAAATGAAGGTCTGCCGCCGCTGCCGAAGATCGAGCTTCTGCTCTACAAGTCGAGCGGCGCGACATCGAAGGCGGCGACCGCGCTACACGATTATCTCGCGCATTATCTGCGCCTCGACGAAGAACTCAGCGGCAGGGGTGCGCCGATCGAGTTGTCCTAGCTCTACGCCTTGGTCCGCGTGCGTCCCTTCTCGCCGATCGCCAGCGACGGCCAGAACTTTGCCCAGGGCTGCGCCTGCTCGAACGCCGCAGCGATGCGGAAGATCGTGGGCTCGTCGAGCCAGGGCGCGACGATCTGTAGACCGATCGGCAGGCCATCGCGGTCGAAGCCGCAGGGCAGCGTCGCGGCCGGAAGGCCGGCGAGGTTGATCGGCCACGTGAAGGGCGACCAGCCGAGATGCGGGTCGACCGAGCCACCGTCGATCTTGTCGACGCCGATCTGGCCGGCCTCGAACGCGGTCACCGCGACCGTCGGCGTCACCAGCGCATCGACGCGCTCGAACAGCTTCAGGAACGCGTTGCGCGCCTGGCCGCGACGAAATCCGGCTTCGATATAGTCCGTGCCGCTGTAGTGACGGCCAGCGCTGACGACATCGCGATAGTCGGCTTCAGAGCCTGCGAGATCGGCCGTGGTCTTGGCCGCCACTGCCGCCGCCTGCTCGGTGAAGGCGATCGGCTTCAGCGTGTGTTCGAGAATGCCAGGATCTAGGCCGGGGCCATCCATGGTGACTTGCGCGCCACAGGAGTCGAGAATGGCCAGCGCCTTGTTGAAAGCCGCGCGCACGTCGGGGCTGACGGCGGCGTAGCCGAAATCGACGCTGGCGCCGATGCGAATACCGTTCAAGGCCGCCGCGTTGGTATCGAAACGGCGCGGCGACACCGGCAGGCTGGCGGGATCGCGCAGATCGTAGCCCGCTATGATCTCCAGCGTCAGCGCGGCGTCCGCGACGGTGCGCGTGATCGGCCCGGTATGGGCAAGCGAAGCCCAGGACGGCGGCGAGAAGCCGGGCGAGCGTGGCACCAGGCCGAAGGTCGGCTTGAGACCGAACACGCCGCAGAAGGACGACGGCACGCGGATCGAGCCGACGCCGTCGGTGCCGATCGCGATCGGCCCGCATCCGGCGGCAACGCCCGCCGCCGCGCCGCCGCTCGATCCGCCGCTGGTGCGGCCGGGATTCCAGGGATTGCGCGTGGTGCCGGTGACCGGGCTATCGGCCGTCAGCTTGTAACCGGACTCGCAGGTCGTCGTCTTGCAGGTAATGATCGCACCGGACGCCTTCAGCGCAGAAACCACGGCGGCATCGACCTCGGGCACGAACGCCTTGTTCATCGGCGAGCCGCCATAGGCCGGCACGCCCGCGACGAAGACGAGGTCCTTGATCGTGACCGGCACGCCGGCGAGCGGCCCCTTAGCCTCGCCCGCACGCATCTCTTTCGTCACACGGTCAGCCTCCGCCCTCGCCTGCTCGTACATCGGCGTCACCACCGCGTTGCAGGCGTCATTCGTCACCTCGAGCGCGGCGATGGTGTCGTCGACGACATCGCGCGGGGTGAACACCTTGCGCCGGTAGCCGGCCATGATCTCGGTTGCAGAGAGCGCGCCAAGGCCAGTCGGCGCCGGCGGGAAGGCCGTTCGGCCGGAACCATCAGTCATCATGAACCCTAAGAGCTAGCTGAGCGCCGCGTCGACGGCGCGCTTGGCCATGACCGTGACGAGATGCGCACGGTAATCGGCTTCGGCATGGATGTCGGAGGTGAGGCCGTCGGTATCGATCTTGATCGCCGCGATCGCGGACGGATCGAAATTTTGCAGCAGCGCTTCTTCCATCGGCGGCACCCGGAACACGCCCGAACCTGCTCCAGTCACAGCCACGCGAACGCCATCGGCAGATTTCGCAACGAACACGCCAACCAGCGCATAGCGCGACGCCGGCGCCTTGAATTTTGCGTAGCCGGCCTTGATCGGCACGGGAAAGCGGATTGCCGTGATGATCTCGCCCGGTTCAAGCGCGGTCTCGAACAGGCCGAGGAAGAACTTATCGGCCGCGATCTCACGCGTACTTGTGACGATGGTCGCACCTAAGCCGAGCACGCCGGCAGGATAATCGGCCGCGGGATCATTGTTGGCGACCGAGCCGCCGATCGTGCCGCGGCTGCGCACCGCAGGATCGCCGATCATGGACGCGAGCGCGGCCAGCCCGGGGATTTTCGTCTGCACCAGTTTTGAGGCGGCCACCACGGCATGAGGCGTCATCGCGCCGATGGTGATCGTGGCACCGTCATCGGTGATGCCTTTGAGGTTTGGCAGCTTTGAAAGATCGACCAGCGCCATGGGACTTGCCAGCCGCTGCTTCAGCGTCGGGATCAGTGTCATACCGCCGGCGACGAGCTTGCTGTCCTCGATCGAGGTCAGCAGCTTGGCCGCGTCCGGAATCTGGTCGGGCTGGTGATAGGCAAACGGTTTCATTGTTGTCCTCCCTATTCCGCGGCAACCGGCAGCGACGCGTTCTGAAGCAGGCGCCAGATCCGGTTCGGCGTCGCCGGCATGTCGACATGGGTGACGCCGAGATGCGACAGCGCATCGACCACCGCGTTGATGACGGCGGCCGGCGAACCGATAGTGCCGACCTCGCCACAGCCCTTCACACCCATCGGCGTGTGCGTGCACAGCGTAGAGTGGGTCGCGACGTTCATCATCGGCATGTGATCGGCGCGCGGCATGCAGTAGTCCATCAGCGAGCCCGACAGCAGCTGGCCCGAGCTCTCGTCATAGACTGCGTTCTCGAACAACGCCTGGCCGACGCCCTGCACGATGCCGCCGTGCAACTGGCCCTCGACGATCATCGGGTTGATGACGGTGCCGACGTCATCCACCGCCGTGTAGTTCACGAGCGTTACCGTGCCTGTCTCAGGATCGACCTCGACCTCGGCGATGTGGCAGCCGCCGGGATAGGTGAAATTGACGGGATCGTAATAGGCCTGCTCCTCCAGCCCCGGCTCCAGCACTTCGAGCGGGTAATTGTGCGGCACGTAGGCGGCGCCTGCGATCTCCTCGAACGTCTTGATGCGGTCCGTGCCCGCGACCGAGAAGTTTCCGGCCTCGAAATGGATGTCGACTTCGGCCGCTTCGAGCAGATGAGCGGCGATTTTCTTGCCCTTCGTGATGACCTTGTCCGTCGCCTTCGACAGCGCCGCGCCGCCGACCACCAGCGAACGCGAGCCATAGGTGCCCATGCCGAACTGCACGCGGTCGGTATCGCCGAACACGATATCGACATTCTCAAAGGACACGCCGAGCTTTTCCGAGACGATCTGCGCAAAGGTCGTCTCGTGGCCCTGGCCGTGATTGTGGGTGCCGATCATGACCGTCACCTGGCCTGTCGGATGCACGCGCACCGTGGCGCTCTCATAGAGGCCGCCGCGTGCGCCCAGCCGTCCCGCGAAGCGCGACGGTGCGAGACCGCAGGCCTCGACATAGGTCGAATAGCCGAGCCCCCGGAATTTGCCCTTGCTGGCCGATGCCGCTTTGCGCACGCCGAAATTTTTGACGTCGGCCGCAACGAGCGCGCCGTCGAGGCATCCCATCGGATCGCCGGAATCGTACTGCACGAGCACCGGCGTCTGATACGGATAGGCTTCCTTCGGGATCATGTTGCGGCGGCGAATCTCGACGCGGTCGATGCCCATCTCGCTAGCCGCGACATCGACGATGCGCTCCAGCACGAAGGTCGCCTCGGGTCGGCCGGCGCCACGATAGGCGTCGACAGGCACGGTGTTGGTGAAGACCACCTTCACATTGCAGTAGATCGCGGGCGTGGTGTAGACGCCGCCCAGTAGCGGGCCGTAGAGATTGGTGGGGATGTTCGGCCCGAAGGTCGAGAGATAGCCGCCCATATTGGCGAGCGTGTTGACGCGGAAGGCGAGAAATTTTCCGGTCTCGTCGAGCGCAAGCTCGGCTTCGGTGACGTGATCGCGGCCGTGGCGGTCGGAGACGTAGCCCTCAGAGCGGCTTGCGACCCATTTGATTGGCCGCATGACGCGCTTCGCAGCCCAGGTGATCACGGCTTCCTCGCCATAATGGAACTGCTTGACGCCAAAGCCGCCGCCGACATCGGGCGCCACCACGCGCAGCTTGTGCTGCGGGATGTTCAGCACCAGCGCGCCCATCAGGAAGCGCACGACGTGCGGGAACTGGCTGGTGGTCCACAACGTGAAACGATCGGTGCCGGGTTCGTACTCGGCGATCGCTGCGCGCGGCTCCATCGGGTTGCCGATCAGGCGGTTGTTGACCAGACTGAGCTTGGCGACATGCGCTGCTTTACGGAAGGCGGACTCGACCGCGGCCTTGTCGCCGAGCTCCCAGTCGCAGCAGATGTTGCTCGGCACGTCGTCGAACAATTGCGGCGCGCCGGGCCGGACCGCCTCGAGCACGCCGACCACCGAGGGCAGCACCTCATAGTCGACCGTCAACAGTTCGGCCGCCGCGTTGGCCTGTTCCGGCGTCTCCGCGACCACGAAGGCGACCATGTCGCCGACGAAGCGCACCTTGCCCTGCGCCAGCATCGGGAATGGCGGCTCCTTCATCGGCACGCCCTTGGCATCCGAAATGCCCCAGCCGCAGGGCAGCGAGCCCAGCTTGTCCGCCGCTACATCCTCGCCGGTCAACACCGCGATGACGCCGGGCGCGGCCAGCGCGGCATTCCTGTCGATGCCGCGCAGGATTGCGTGGCCATGCGGTGAGCGCACGAATACGCCCGCCGTCATGCCCAGGCGTTTGATGTCGGAGACGTAATTGCCGCGTCCGGTGAGGAAGCGCTGGTCCTCCTTACGCTTCGGTGACGCGCCGATGCCGACCACATTGCCCATGGTCACTCTCCCTTGGCGGCGTTCATGGCGGCGGCGCCGGCCATCACTGAGACGACGATGTTCTGGTAACCGGTGCAGCGGCAGATATTGCCTTCGAGACCGTGGCGGACATCGGCCTCCGTCAGGTCCGGCTTCTCGGCCGCAAGGACCACCGCCGTCATCAGCATGCCGGGCGTGCAAAAGCCGCATTGCAGGCCGTGATGCTCGCGAAACGCCTCCTGCATCGGATGCATCCGGTTTGAGCCCGGTGCGCCCTGGAGGCCTTCGATGGTGAGCAATGTCGCGCCGTCGAGCGCGGGCGCCAGCAATGTACAGCTCTTCACGGGCAGGCCGTTAAGATGAACCACGCACGCTCCGCACTGGCTGGTGTCGCAGCCGATATGGGTGCCGGTGAGGTTGAGCCGCTCGCGCAGCAGCTCGGCGACGAGCGTCGCCGGTTCGACATCCACCGTGGTTGGCCGGCCGTTGAGTGTGAAGGATATCTGCACGATCATACTCCTGTGCGCGACGGGTCTTAGGCGAGTGGAAGCGCGCTGCCGGTGGCCCATGTGGCCATCACGACGTCGCCGACGGTGAAGGGATCTGCGAAGAAGGTCTTTTCCGGCACGTAGGCCACGAACTCGTCGTCCGGCACGGTG
This sequence comes from Bradyrhizobium sp. F1.4.3, assembly GCF_040548375.1. Classification (NCBI taxonomy): domain Bacteria; kingdom Pseudomonadati; phylum Pseudomonadota; class Alphaproteobacteria; order Hyphomicrobiales; family Nitrobacteraceae; genus Bradyrhizobium; species Bradyrhizobium sp. F1.4.3. The sequence continues at coordinate 481,069 of NZ_JBEPRN010000002.1, read as the reverse complement.
TCGAGCATGACTTTGACGAAATAGCCCTGGTATTCGATCGCAAGCACCCGGCTCGGCAGCGACGTGGTTCCAGGTGGCAACTCCCTCCCCGGCCGGACCAGCGCGACGTTGTCACGGCGCACGGCGATATCGACCTTGTCGCCGACGCTGACGGTCGAGCGTGCCTGAAGCGGCACTTCAATGCCCGACGGAGCCGCCTGCGCGAGCGTAAAACTCGCACCATTAACCTTTTCGACGCGCCCCGACAGCACGTTCTGCCCGCCCATGAACTCGGCGACATAGCGGTCGTGCGGGTGAGCGTAGACGTCGCGCGCGGCACCGGCCTGCTTGATCCTGCCTTGCTCCATCACCACCACGAGATCGGCGAGCGCGATTGCCTCGAGCTGGGTGTGGGTGACATGGATGAAGGTGATGCCGAGCTCCCGCTGCATCCGCCGCAGCTCCTGGCGCATCTGCACGCGAAGCTGCTCGTCGAGCGCCGACAGCGGCTCGTCCAGCAGCAGCACCCGCGGCTCGGTGATCGCCGCTCGCGCGAGCGCGACGCGCTGCTGCTGACCGCCGGAAAGCTGCGCAGGCAGGCGGTCGGCGAATTGCGTCAGCCGCACCTTCTCGATCATGGCATCGGCGGCGCGCAAGCGATCGGCCTTGGACATGCCGCGCACCCGCAGCGCAAAGGCGATGTTGTCGCGCACGGTAAGATGCGGAAACAACGCGTAGGACTGGAACATCATCGCGGTGCGGCGCTGCACCGGCGCCAGCCCGACGACATTCTGGCCGCCGATCACGATCTCGCCCGCGGTCGGATCATCATGACCCGCGATCATGCGCAAGATCGTGGTCTTGCCGCATCCGGAGGGGCCGATGAAGCAGCAATAGGCGCCGTCGGCGATCTTGAGATTGACGCCGTCGACCACGTAGGTCGCGCCGTCAAAGCTCTTGCAGACGCCTGCCAGTTCGATATCGCCGCGATCGCTCTTCATTCCCAACTCAACCCTTTGCACTGCTGCCGCGCCTTTTTTGGATCAGCACGATGCTGCCCAGGCTCGCACCGATGACGATGAAGGAGACGATGGTCGTCACCGTGCCGAGCGCGTAGAGCGAGGGCGAAGTGACGTTCAACGTCATGCTCCAGATCTCGAGCGGCAGCGTGTTGAGTGAACCGGCGGTCTGGAGGCTGCGCGCGAACTCGTCGTAGGACAGCGTGAAGCCGAACAGTGCGACCGCGACGAGGCCGGGCGCCAGCACCGGGATCATCACCAACCGGATCGACTGCCAGCGGCTGGCGCCGAGATCGTAGGCCGCCTCCTCCCAGACGTGATTGAAGCGCGACATCACCGCGAACATCACCAGCACTCCGAACGGCAGCGTCCACGACAGCTGCGCACCGAGCGCCGAGGTGTACCAGCTTGCATTGAGCCCAAGCGCCTGAAACAGCAGTCCGGTGCCGAGACCGAGCACGAGGCCGGGCGCAACCAGGCTGCCGATCATCATGTAGAAGACGACGGTGTCACCGCGAAAACGCTTGCGAAAGCCGAGCCCGGCGAGGAAGGAGACCACCACGGTGATGATGGTGACGATGACCGCAAGCTTGATCGAGCGATCGAACGAGCCTTTGACGTCGCCGGTCCGCACCTGGGTGAAGAGATCGACGAACCAGTGCAGCGAGTGGCCCTTCATCGGAAAGACGAGGCCGCCACGAATATCCTGGAACGACAGGATGTAGATGCAGAACATCGGGCCGTAGAGCGCGATCACATAGAGCGCAAACAGCGTCGCCAAAACGTAGAACGTCCAGGGCCGCTGCCCGCGGCTGGGCGCTATCGCCTTGGTCGTCGCTGGCGCGACGGACTCGGGCATGTCGGCGGCAACCGCGCTCATCGCGTGATCTCCTGCCGGATATCGACCGTACGCAGAATGAGCGAGACGATCGCGACAAGTACCAGCGTTAGAAGCACCGCGCTCGCGGCCGCGGTCGGATATTGCAGCACGCCGACGTCTTCGTAGAACGCGCTGACCACCGAGGCCGAGCCGCCGCCGGACATCACCTTGACCACGAAGAAGTCGCCCATCACGATCGAGACCACGAAGATGGTGCCGAGCGCGATGCCGCTCTTGGACATTGGCACCACGATCAGCCGCATGATGTCGAAGCGGCTCGCACCGGCGTCGATCGCGGCTTCGATCAGCTTCTTGTCGATCCGCGCCATCGAGTTGAAGATCGGCACGATCATGAAGATCGTGAGCTGGTGGACATAGGCGATCACCACCGCGAGGTCGGAGAACAACAGAACTTCGAGCGGCTGGCGGATCACGCGCATTGCCAGCAGCGCCTGGTTGATCAGGCCTTCCTTACCCAAGAGTGGAATCCAGGAAATCATCCGGATGATGTTCGAGGTCCAGAACGGCACCGTGCACAGGAGGAACAGGCCGATCGCCAGCAATTGGCTGCGGACGTGGAACACCAGGAAATAAGCGACGAAAAAGCCGATGATGAGCGTGAAGATCCAGGTCAACACCGTGAACTTGATGGTCGCCAGATACAGCTTCAGCGTTAGCGCCGAATGCAGCACATCGAGGTAGCTCCCCAGCGTGAAGTCGGGCGTCAGCCCGCCAAAACCGTCGGTGCCGAAGAGGCTCGCTGCCAGCACGACCAGGATCGGCGCCACGAAGAACGGCACGAGCACCAGCACCAGCGGCGAGACATAGAGCCAACCCGCAAGATTGGCGCGTGATAGACTTGGACTTGGCTGCATATCGGCAAACGCCTCGAAGTCGGCCTTCTCGCACCGGCGCGTTACGGCGCCGGTGCGTGTTAGGTGAGGGAAAGCAGGTTTCAGGCCACCTTGAAGTCGTTCCAACGCTTGTTCATGTAAGCGGCCTCGTCCATCAGCGTGTTCCAGCACGAGATGTTCTTGACGCGGTCGAGGAACGAGCCGCCATCGCGCTTGGTGCCGGTCTTTTCCATCGGCACGCCATAGGGGTCGTTGACCACTTCCGGCGCCGGCTGGCCCTCGTACCAGAACGCCCATTCGGCGGGGGTGAGGAATTTCTTCGCGGTCGACGGCACCGGGCTGTAATAGCCGTAGCGCGCGACAAAGCCGCCCTGCCAGCCCGACAGATACCAGTTGAGGTATTCGTAGGCCGCGTCCAGCTTCTTGCCGGAGAGATGCTTCATCAGGCCCATGCCGTTGCACCAGCCGCGATAGCCTTCCTTGCCGTTCTTGATGTTCACAGGCGCGTAGACGCAGGGAATTTCCTTCACGCGCACAGCCGCAACCGCCGGCGACCACATCGACTGGATCACGACCTCGCCCGCCGCCATCAGCTGCACCGATTGGTCGAAGGTGGTCCAGGTGGCGCGGAACTGGCCCTGCTTCTTCAGCTCGATCAGCTTGTTGCAGGTGAAGTCGATCTCCTCCTTGGTCATGTTGCCCTTGTTGCCGTACTTGATCAGGCCGGCGCTCTCGAAGCAGAGCGCGGCGTCCATGATGCCGATCGCTGGCACGTCGAGGATCGCGGCCTTGCCCTTGAACTTGGGATCAATCAGGTCCTTCCACTCGGTCACTTCATGGCCGACGAGGTCAGGCCGATAGCCGATGGAGTCGGCGTTGTAGACCTGCGGCAGGAAGGTTGCCCATTCAGTGACACCGTCATGCAGGTCGGTCGAGTCGGGCTTGGAGATATACATGGCCTCGTAGGGCGAAATGCCCTGGCGCGGGATCTTGTGGCCGTCGATTTCGCCCTTGGTGAAGATCGGCAGGATGTTGTCGAACTCCTTGATCTTCTTGACCTCAATGCCCTGGATCACGCTACGCTTGGCGGCAAGCTTGGCCTGCCAGCCCTCGAGATCGGCGATATCGACCGTATTAGGCTGGCTTATGAAGCGGTTGATGGCAGCCGAAGTGTCGAGGTTCTGCATCGTCACCTTGAAGCCGAGATCCTTGGCCGCCTGGTCGCCGATCGCCTTCACCACGGAATAGGAGACGCCGACATGGCGCAGCTCGATGTCCTTGATCTCCTGAGCCCAGATGGTCGGGAATCCGCCGATCGCATCCGACCCTGCGGCCACGCCCGCAACCGCCGCGGCGCCCTTCAACAGCGTGCGCCGGCTCAGCTTTTTCGCAGGCTTGTCGCTCGTCCCCGCCGGATTGGCAGTGGATTTCCCCTTGTCCCTGTCAAGCATGGCAACCCTCATTGGTTACGATGAACGCTCGCACCGATCGCCATTGACCGGCTGCGATGTGATCAATTGCGCACGAGGCTATGGGCGGGATCTTGCGAAGTAAAATTGGAAGTAAAAATTCGCCGTATAAACGTGGCTAATGGTTCGGGCCGATGCATTTGCTTTTGGCAGCACGCATAAGAAGGCGTCAGGACGTGCATACAAGCCGGCGGCCCCGGTCGTGCGAGCCCGTCCGCGCGGCAGGCGTGACGACGATCGCGCTGCTGATTGCCGCAACGTTGTGCGCGGCGCGGGCCGGAGACATGTCCATCGCGCCCGCGGACCTGAAGGCTATCGGCACGATCGATACGCGCTTTCAATCCTACAACATCGAGATGGTGGAGGTGACCGGCGGACGGTTCTGGAAGTCCTATCCGCAAACGATGCACACGATCGATGAGCGGAATCGTTACAGCGACAGGCTGCCGATCGATCTTGCCAATGCGCGCCTGCGCAAGCTCGCCGCCGCCTTGTCGCCGGCCTATCTGCGCGTGAGCGGCACCTGGGCCAATGCGACATTCTTTGCCGATACCGACCGCGCTCCGGGCAAGCCGCCTGGATTCGACTCCGTGCTCAGCCGCGATCAATGGCGTGGCGTCATCGACTTTGCGCACGCGGTCGATGCTGAGATCGTCACCTCCTTCGCGATCAGTCCCGGCACCCGCGATGCGGACGGCATGTGGACGCCGAATCAGGCGCAACGCCTGATCGATGCCACGCATTCGCTGGGCGGCCGTATCGTTGCTGCCGAGTTTATGAACGAGCCGACGCTTGCCGCGACGAACGGCGCTCCGCCGGGATATGATGCCAAGGCCTACGGTCGCGACTTCAAGATCTTTCGCGAATGGACGCGGCGCGCCGTGCCGGAGACGCTGATTGCAGGTCCGGGCTCGGTCGGCGATGCGCCGTCGCGGTCAGGGCCGGGCATCACCACGCGCGATCTGCTCGCTGCTTCCGGCCTCGGTGCCGATCGCTTCACCTATCATCACTACAACACGCTCTCGCCGCGCTGTGGCGGTCACGATGATCCGGCGCGGGCGCTCTCTCAGGAATGGCTAGCGCGCACCGACGCGACGCTCGCAACCTATCGGGCCCTGCGCGACGCATTCGAACCGGGCAAGCCGATCTGGCTGACGGAAACCGCGGACGCTGCCTGCGGCGGCAACCGCTGGGACAAGACTTTTCTCGACACGTTCCGCTATCTCGACCAGCTCGGGCGGCTGGCACGGGCCGGCGTCCAGGTGGTGATGCACAACACGCTGGCCGCCAGCGATTACGGCCTGCTCGACGAAGGGACGTTCCGTCCGCGGCCGAACTACTGGGCCGCGCTGCTCTGGCATCGGCTAATGGGAACGATCGTGCTCGATGCGGGCTCAGCCGCCACACCTGATCTCCATCTCTATGCGCATTGCCATCCGGGCGGGCGAGGCGCTGTGTCCGTGCTCGCGATCAACACGTCGCGGCGCGCGTCACACGCGCTAACGCTGTCAGGCCCTGCCCAGCGATACACGCTGCATGCAGCGCGGCTGCAAGCAGCGACCGTGCAGTTGAACGGCAAGGCACTCGCGCTGACCGACGATGACCAGCTGCCGCGGCTCGGGGCGCGCGTGACACCGGTGGGACCGGTCCGGCTTGCGCCGGCCACGATCACGTTCCTGGTATTTCCGGCCGCGGAACATCCCGCTTGCCGGTGATGGCGATCAGGACCTGAGCGTGTCGCGCGCCGTCTCCGGCGCCATCAGCGTTGCGATGATCGTGATGATCGAGAGCGCGATGATGTAGAGCGACACAGGCCAGTAGGAGCCGGCCCAGGCGAGCAGCGCAGCCGCAATCAGCGGCGAGAAGCCGCCGCTTAGCGCGGCCGCGACATTGGCCCCCAGCGACGCACCGCTGTAGCGCACCTGGGTGCGGAACAGTTCCGGCATGAACGCGGCCTTCGGCCCGAACAGCAGTGCATGCGTCAGCGTCATCGTGACGACGAGGGCGAGCGTGATGAGCACCGGCTCCTTGGTGTCGAGGAACCAGAACAGCGGAAACGCCAGTGCCACCGAGAACACGCCGCCGGCGAGATAGAGCGCCTTGCGGCCAAAGATGTCGGAGAGCCAGCCGGCGAGCGGCAGCGTCGCGAACTCGACGATAGCGGCATAGACCACCGCATTCAGAATCACCTGGCGCGGCAGGCCGAGCTTTGTCGTGGCATAGACCACCGTGAAGACGGTGAGGAGATAAGCGAGCCCGACCTCGGAGACCGTGATGCCGATCGCCAGCAGAAAACTTCGCCAGTCGCGGCGGATCACTTCCCACACCGGCTGCGCCAGCACCTCCTTGCGCTCGACCACCTCCTTGAAGTGCGGCGTCTCCGCGAGCTTGAGCCGGACGATGAAGCCGACGCCGACGAGCAAAATGCTGATCAGGAACGGCACGCGCCAGCCCCAGCTCAGGAAATCGGCCTCGGGCAGCTGAGTCATCAGGCCGAAAATGCCGGTCGAGGCGGCAACCCCGACGGGAAAGCCGATCTGCACCAGGCTGCCGTAGAACCCGCGGCGATTGCCGGCATGCTCGGCCACCATGACCACCGCGCCGCTCCACTCGCCGCCAAGCCCGATACCCTGGATGAAACGCAGGATGACGAGGAAGATCGGTGCCCAGACGCCAATCTGGCTGTAGGTCGGCAGGCAGCCGATCAGGAACGTCCCGAACCCCATCGCGATCATGGTCGCGACCAGCATCTTCTTGCGCCCGAGCCGGTCGCCATAATGCCCGATGATGGCGCCGCCGATCGGCCGCGCCACGAAGCCGACCGCATAAGTCGAGAACGCCGCCAGCGTGCCGACGAAGGGATCGAAGCTCGGAAAGAACAGCTTGTTGAGCACGAGGGCTGCGGCGGTGCCGTAGATCAGGAAGTCGTACCACTCGATCGCGGTGCCGAGCGCGCTCGCCCACACCACATGCGCCGTCGTCGATCGCTCCGCCGCGCCGGAGACCCCCGTTGCTGCCGTCATTGCCATGCGCCCCAAAATTCCAGCGGGCATCATGGCCAATCGCGATGAGGCTTGCAACCTGGGGAGGCATTGCCTCCGGCCGAGATCACGATGCGAGATTTTTGGCGCCGCTGCCTCAACCCGCCGTCTTGGCGCCAGCGGAACCTTCATTCGCTATTGACAAACTGATTTGTCAATATCTAATTTATTGTCAGAACAACCGGTCGCGCCAAGCGGCCCATAAGAGAGAGGGAACGACGATGAGAGGGCTTTTGGCCAACGCCATGCTCGCGGCCTTGACTTCGGCTGCGATGACTTCGGCTGCCACCGCACAAGTCTCCGACGACGTGGTGCGGATCGGCGTGCTGACGGATCTGTCGAGCTGGGGGCGCGACAACAGCGGGCCGGGCTCGGTCGAAGCCGCCAAGATGGCGGTGGAGGAATTCGGTCCAACCGTGCTCGGCAAGCCGATCGAGATCATCAGCGCCGACCACCAGATGAAGACCGACGTCGGCGTGCAGATCGTGCGTGGCTGGTTCGACAACGGCAAGGTCGACGCGGTCGTCGACATCCCCAATTCCGGCATCGCGATCGCCGTGCACAACATGGTGCGCGAGCGCAACAAGATCGCGCTGCTCTCCGGCCCCGGCGCGAGCTCGCTGACCGACGAGCTGTGCAGCCCGAACACGGTGCACTTCACTTACGATACCTACGCGCTGTCCAAGGTGACGGCCTCAGCCGTGATCAAGGAAGGCGGCAAATCCTGGTACTTCATCACCGCGGACTACGCCTTTGGCCAACAGCTCGAGAAGGACGCCACCCGCTTCATCAACGAGATGGGCGGCAAGGTCTTGGGCGGCGTCAAGCATCCGACCAACACGGCGGACTTCTCTTCTTTCGCCCTCCAGGCGCAGAGCTCCAAGGCCGACGTCGTCGCCTTCGCCAACGCCGGGCAGGATACCGACAACGCCATCAAGCAGTCCGGCGAGTTCGGCCTGGTTCAGGGCGGCCAGAAGCTCGTCGGCCTCTTGATGTTCGACACCGACGTGCACGCGATTGGTCTCAAGTCCGCACAAGGCACCTACATGACCACGGCCTCCTACTGGAACATGGACGAGGCGACCCGCGCCTGGTCGAAGAAATTCTACGAGCGCACCAAGGTAATGCCGACCATGATCCAGACCGGCGTCTATGGCTCGGTGCTGCATTATCTCAAGGCCATCAAGGCGGCCGGCACCGACGACCCCGCCAAGGTGATGGCCAAGATGCGCGAGCTGCCGATCGAGGACACTTTTGTCCATGGCGGCAAGCTCCGCGAGGATGGCCGCGTGATCCGCGACATGTATCTGGCCAAGGTGAAGTCGCCGGAGCAGTCCAAGGAACCCTGGGATTATCTGGAGATCGTCAAGACCGTGAAGGGCGAGGACGCCTTCCGCCCGGTCTCCGAATCCAAGTGTCCGCTGCTGAAGAAGTGAGGCCTACATGACTGGCAACGACCACAACGCAATTGAGACTTACGAGTGCGATGTGCTCGTGGCCGGATCCGGCGCCTCCGGCATGTCGGCCGCGATTACCGCGCGCTATCGCGGGCTCGACGTACTGATCGTCGAGAAGGAGCCGCGCTTCGGCGGCACCACGGCACGCTCAGGCGGCTGGCTGTGGATCCCCGGCACCTCGCTGGCACGTGCCTACGGTATCGAGGAGACGCCGGATCAGGCGCGCACGTACTTGCGGCACGAGGCCGGCAACAATTTCGATGCCGCCCGCGTCGATGCCTTCCTGAGCGCCGGCCCCGAGGCAGTCGATTTCTTCACCACCAAGACCGCACTTCGTTTCGACATGCCGCTGGTATTCCCCGACTATCACGCTGAAGCACCCGGCGGCGCGCAGGGCGGCCGCTCCATGGTGACACGCCCGTTCGACGGGCGCGAACTCGGCGACCTCATCAAGACGCTGGGCATGCCACTGCCCGAGTTGACCGTATTCGGCATGATGCTCGGATCCGGCAAGGAGATCATCCATTTCATGCGCGTGACGAAGTCGCTAACCTCGGCGGCCTATGTTGCCAAACGCCTGTCGCGCCATCTGATGGACGTGCTGCGTTACGGCCGCGGCATGACCTTGACCAATGGCAACGCGCTCGCGGGACGCCTCGCAAAATCCGCACTCGATCTCAAGATTCCAATGTGGTTGTCCTCGCCGGTGCGCGAGCTGACGGTCGGGAACGGCACTGTGACCGGCGCCATCGTCACCCGCGAGGGACGCGAGGTGCGCGTGCGCGCACGCCAGGGCGTCGTGCTCGCCTGCGGCGGCTTTCCGCATGACGTCGAACGCCGCAGGAAAATGTTTCCGCATGCGCCGACCGGGAACGAGCACTATTCGCCGGGTCCCACCGGCAACACCGGCGACGGCCTGCGCCTTGCCGAAAGCGCCGGCGGCCATGTCGAGGATCGCCTTCCGAATGCGGCCGCCTGGGTGCCGGTGTCCGTCACCACCCGCAAGGACGGCTCGCGCGGCGTGATGCCGCATTTCATCGACCGTGCAAAGCCCGGCGTGATCGCGGTGATGCGCGACGGCAAGCGCTTTGCCAATGAAGGCAATTCCTATCACGACTTCGTCCAGGCGATGGTGAAGGCGGCCAAGCCCGGCGAGGAGATCGCCGCCTTCCTCGTCTGCGATCACAAGACGCTGCGGAAGTATGGCCTCGGCTGCGTGCCGCCTTTCCCGATGCCGCTCGGCCATCACTTGCGCACCGGCTATCTCATGCGCGGCGACACGCTCGAGGCACTCGCGGCGAAAGCCGGCATCGATGCGAAGGCGTTCGCCGAGACCGTGGCGCAGTTCAATGTCACCGCACCGCAGGGCTTTGATGCCGCCTTCGGCAAGGGCTCGAAAGCGTATAACCGCTACCAGGGTGATGCACTGCACGGCCCGAACCCCTGCGTCGCGTCGCTGGAGAATGGTCCGTTCTACGCCATCAAGATGGTGATCGGCGACCTCGGCACCTATGCCGGCATCGTCACCGACGAGAACGCGCGGGCGCTTGATGCCGAGGGCCGGGTCATCCCCGGCCTCTATGCCGCTGGCAACGACATGGCGAGCATCATGGGTGGCAATTATCCCGGCGCCGGCATCACGCTTGGGCCGGCGCTGACCTTCGGCTACATTGCCGGACGACACCTTGCCGACAGCGCCGCCAGGCGCGACGCGGCGTAAACGCATCACGCACGGAGGCGCATGAAGAGAGAAAGCCGCGGCATCCAGTCGATCGAGGTCGGCGGAGAATTGCTCCGCGCGCTCGCGAGATGCGGCGAGCCGATGATGCTGCGCGATCTTGCGCGCGAGGCCGGCATGACGCCGGCCAAGGCCCATCCCTATCTCGCCAGCTTCTCCCGCATCGGGCTGATCGAGCAGGACGAAACCACCGGCCGCTACGAGATCGGCTCGCTGGCGCTGGAGCTCGGCCTCATCAGCCTGCGCCGCCTCTCAGGCGTGCGCATCGCACGGCCGAAAATCGCGGCGCTGGCGAGTCAGATCGGACATGCGGTCTCGCTCGCGGTCTGGGGCACGCACGGCCCGACCGTCGTGCAGCTGGAAGAACCCGGCCAGCCCGTTCACATCGTGATGCGGGCCGGCTCGGTGATGGCGCTGCTGGAGACCGCGACGGGCCGCGCCTTTGCGGCCTTCCTGCCGGAGAAGACCATCAATGCCGCGCTCGAAAGCAGCCTCGATCGCCATGGCGTCGGCTACAATCCGAAGCGCGCGATGAAGGGCGCGAAGGTCGCCGAGATGCTCGCTGAAGTCCGCAAGCACGGTCTCGCCCGCGCGCTCGGCGATCCCCTGCCCGGCGTGAATGCGCTCTCCGCACCTGTGTTCGACCATGCCGGCCATGTCGCGCTGGTCATCACCGCGATGGGCCCGGAAGGCACGTTCGACGCGCGCTGGGACAGTCCCATCGCCCATGCGCTGCGCGACTGCGTCGGCAGCATCTCGAAGCGGCTTGGTCACGGGATGACCATCGCCGCCGAGTGAAGCACGCTTAGACCGGCGATATCCGCACCTCTTCGGCCGAAATCGATCCGCTGTCGACGACGAGCGCGACCGCGCCGCCCGTCAGCGGCAGCTCGCCTGCGTCCTGGACGCTGAACAGCTTCTTGTCGTCGACATGGGCTTCGATGTCGCTGCCGCTCACGCGCAGCTCGACCTTGTACTTGCGATCAAACTCCCAATCGAAGCGCTCGCCGGCGAGCACGACCTCGTCATGCACGCGCTTGATCAGGCGAACACGGCCGCCCTCGGCGCGATCGAACATCAGAGCGTAATAGCGCTCGCGTCCCTGCACGCGGGCCGCAAGGCCCCAGGCATTCGCCAGCAGCGGCATGATCTCGGACGTCACGCGATAATCCTTCCAGTCGCGCGCGCCCTGCGCGATGAATCCGAGCCCGTCGCCATTGGTGACACGCAGGCCTTCCCATCGAGTCTGGAACTGGCTGACATTGTTGACCCAGGCGTGCTTCCACATCGTGCTCAGATTGTTGTCCGGCCGCTTCAGCACGGTGTCGGCCGCGCCGCCCCAGGTCAGGTAATCCAGATAGAGCGTACCATCGACGCCGAACGGATCGCGCGTCTCGATCTCCACACCGATCTCGAAGATCGGATAGGCGTTCGTCTCCGGCGCCTGCCAGCTCAGCACGACTTGGCAGCCGCCGGTGAGCTCCTGCGCACCGCCGTAGATCTGCACCAGCTCGTCGCGCTGGTCATAGACGCTGGCGAACAGCCGCACCGCGACCGTACCGCTGCCCGTCTCCGACTCCAGCCGGCAGTCGATGCGTTGTCCCGAATGCAGGGTCGGGCAGGACACGAGCTGATAGGTCGGCATCGTGAACACCTCCTTGTCGAAGAAGGTGGGGCTCGCGATCCGCGCCACACGGCCGGGCGCGAGGCGGCGGAAGTCGATCGCGAGACTCCGCTCGCCGTTGCGGCTGTGGCCGGCGACGTTGCTGAGCTCGACCTCGTGTAGCCGGGCCGGCGAGCCGCCCTTGACGTGAAAACCCTGCAGGCTGCCCGGAAAGTTGAAATTGAAACGTGCGCCATCCTTGGCGATCGCGAGAGCCGGAGCGCCTGCCAGTGCCAGCCCCGCCGCGACCAGCGACTGCGTCTCGATCACCGCATCCGTGATCGCGGCGCCACCGTCGGCCGTCGAGATGTACATGCGGTCGGCGATGGGGGTGCGGAAATCAGGTCCGGCGTCGAGGCCGGCAAGGCCGGTGCGGATGCCGAACAGGCAGCCGACATTGCCGGCGTTGCAGTCGGTGTCCCAGCCAGCCGTATTGGCGATGCGCATCGCCTCCTGAAAACTGTTCTCGCCGTAAAGCGTCGCCAGGATAATCAGCGCGTGGTTGGGCACGACGTGACAATTGCCGAGAAACTTGTCGTAGCCATAGCGCTCGGCGATCAGCGCGCGGGTGCGCTCCCAGTCGCTGCTGTTGTCGCCGGCATGCCATTCACGAACGTCATTGACCACGCGCCGGATCAGCGCGTCCTTCGGCACGAAGCCGAGACCGACGTCGATCAGCTTCTGCACGTCGTGCTCGACGAATGCCTGCGCCTCCATCGCCGCGAGCAGTTTTGCGGCATGAACGGATTCGCCGTCATGGCTCACGCGCCCGGCCTGCTCAGCGAGATAGGCGGCCTGCTCGGGATTGCCTGGACTCACCATCGCCCAGCCGTCAATGAAGATCTGCGCGCCGATCTGCTCGGCGACGGTCGTGCCGTTCAGCGCGATCGAGCCGCTCTGCGGCGCGGGAATGCCGGCCTTTAGCCGCAGATAGGCGGTGTGCTCGGTGGAATTGCCGATGCCGCCCCACCAGAGGACCGCGCGCTCCTCGATGATGTAGTTCAGCCAGGCCTGCCCGACTTGCTTCGAGGTGAGACGCTTCGGATAGCCGTTGTCGGCGAGCGCACGGGGAAACGCGAAGGTGCCGGAGACGTCGTCGTCGGTGACGACGAGATGGTGGGAGCGAAGGGAAACGTCGCGCCGCTCGTTGACGTAATAGTTGATCGGCCCGAGTTCCTTCATGATGCGCTCATAGGTCCAGCCCTCGAAGGGCCGGCCGAGATAGACGCCGATCAGCTTGCCGAGCACGCCGGCATAGACGCGCTCCGCGTAGTCAAGAGGAATTGCCGTCACTTGTTCACTCCCGCGTTCAATTGCTTCGCCAAGTCAGACCGACGAGCGTTTCATGATCTCGAATTTCAGCTCATGGCTCTTGCCGGGCGCCCCGAGCCCGCCGGGCTGCAACCGCTTCACAAGCGTTTCGGCGGCAAGCGCGCCGAGATCGAATTCCGGCTGCCGCACCGTGGTGAGACCGAGCAGCTTTGCGACCGGGATGTCGTCGAAGCCGGCAATCGCAATGTCATCCGGAATTGAGAGCCCGGCAGTGCGCGCCGCTTCCATCGCGCCGAGCGCCAGCACGTCGCTCGCGCCGAACACGGCGGTCGGGCGCCCCCCCTTTCGCTCGAGCAGCCGCTTCATCGCGCGCGCGCCGGACTCTTCCGAATAGGCGCTGTCGGTGACGAAGTCAGGCACCAGCCCGGCCTCCCGCATCACTGCGCCGTAACCCTGCGCGCGGCGCTGACTCGGGCCGAACTCGGCCTGGATCATCGCGATGCGCCGATGCCCGCGCGCAATCAGGAGCCGCGTCATCTCGGCCGCCGCCTCCGCGTTGTCGATATAGACGCTGTCAATCGCGAGCGGCCCATCCGGCTTGTGCCGGCTTTCCAGCCGCACCAGCGGAATGCCCTTGCGCGCGAGCACGGCAAGCTGGGGCACGCGCAGATGAAAGAACGTCGCGACGACGCCATCGGCGCGCCCCTGAAGCAGCCAGTCGATGGCGCGGGCCTCGCGCTCGGGCCGCCCATCAGTGTCGAAGATCAGGACGTCATAGCCGGCCGGTGCCGCGACCGTCTGCAATCCCCGGACGAGGCCGGGATAGAACGGGTTGGTGATGTCAGGGATGACGCAAGCGAACGTCATGGTCCGCGCGCTGCGCAGCATGCGCGCGGGATGGTTCGGCCGGTAGCCGAGCCCCTCGGCGACCTCGAGAATGCGCGTGCGCGTCGCCGGCGGAACGGACGGCGTCTCCGCCTTGTTCAGGACAAGCGAGACCGCCGCCTGTGAAACACCGGCGGCGAGTGCAATATCCTTCTGCGTGGGGCGGGCCGGCGCCGGTTTGTCGGGCCCCTTCCCCCGCTTCGTCCTCGTTGTTGACGTTGCCATTTGGGTTAGTTATACGTATTACTAAAGGAAAATCAACAATCGCCGAGACCAGAGGAAACCGAGGTTCATCGCCATGACCATGACCCGACGCCAGCTTGTTGCCGCGATGCCCGCCGCTGCGATTGCCGCAGGATTGCCGCGCGGAGCCTACGCCGAGGACGGGCGCAAGGTCGTCACCTTCTGGTTCGGTCAGGCAAATTCGGACGGCCAGGCCGCGCTGCGCAACGATCTGGTCGAGGCCTTCAACGCCTCGCAGGACAAATATTTGCTGCAGATGGAAGTGAAGGGCGCCGCCGTCAACAACCTCCTGAAGGTCGCCCTCGTCGCCGGTAACGGCCCGGACATCGTGCAGACCGCGGGTCCGGCCTATCTCACCGCGATCGCCAATGCCGGCCAGGTGCTGTCGCTCGACGATTTCGCCGAGAAGTACAAGTGGAAGGAGCGCTTCCTGGCGCCGCTGCTCAACACCAGCGTCTATGGCGGCAAGCTCTACGCGCTGCCGCGCGACTACGAGTCAATGCATCTCTTCTACAACAGGGAGCTGTTCAAGCAGAACGGCTGGAAGCAGCCGACCAACCGGCAGGAGATGGAGGAGATTGCTGAGGCTGCACTCGCCAAGGGCATCATCCCCTTCGGCGCCGGCAATGCCGACTGGAAAGGCGTGAACGAGTGGCTGATGACGGTTTTCCTCAACAACGTCGCCGGCCCCGACAACGTGCGCAAGGCACTGTCCGGCGAATTGCCCTGGACCGCGCCGCCCTTCGTCGAGGCCGTTGAACTGTCGAAGACCTGGTTCAACAAGGGTTATTTCGGCAAGAACTATTTCTCGCTGACCATCGAGCAGAGTTTTCTCCAGGTCGTCAACGGCAAGGCGGCGATGGCGCTCAGCGGTACCTGGTCGTTCGGCACCAAATCCTACGGCATGTCGAAGCCCGACGCGGTGATGGACGTGATGCCGACGCCGACGCTCGGCTCGGCCTTCACGGGATCGCTGGTGCACCTCGCCTGCGGCGCGACGCTGTCGATCGCCAAGAACTCGCAGAACGCGGAAGGCGCGGCCGCCGTGTTCGAGTTCATGCTGACGCGCAAATTCTACGAGACCATGAACCGCGACTGGCCGGGCAAATGGGCGCTGCCGGTCAAGGACCTGCCGCCGGACATGCTCCAGGGCATCGGCTATCCCCTGTTCGAGAAGACGATCGCGAATCTGCACGAGGCCTTCAGCAAGGGGCAATACGGCTTCACGACCTGGACGTTCTGGCCGGGCGCCACCAATTCCTATCTGATCGAAGGCATCGAGCAGGTCTGGCTCAACAAGATCACGCCGGACGCTTATCTCACGCGGATGCAGACGCTGTTCAGCCAGGAAGCGAAGGAAGGCAAGGTGCCGCCGCTGCCGCCGCGGACGGCCTGATCCTAAGATGTGGCTGTTCGCGCTTCCGGCGCTGCTGATCAACGTCTGCATCATCCTGGTGCCCGCCGTGCTGACATTCACGGCGGCATTCTTCATGTGGGATGGTGTCGGCACGCCGGCATGGGCGGGCCTCGCCAATTTCCAGAACATGGTCGCCGATCCCGTGTTCTGGTCGGCGCTGACCAACAACTTCATCTGGACCGCGATCTTCCTCACGGTGCCAGTCTGCCTCGCGCTGGTGATGGCCGCGGCACTGCTGATGGCGCCAAACGCGCGCATCGTGGTGCAGTCCATTATCTTCCTGCCGCGCATCATCGCGGTCGCGGTCACCGGCCGCATCTTCCAGGGCATGATCTTCAGCCCCGCCACCGGCATCGTCGCCTGGCTGAACGAGCGCGGTTTCTCGATCTCCGATCCCCTCGCTGATCCCGACCGCTCGCTTTATGCGGTCGCGGCCGTCGACATCTGGCACTGGTGGGGCTTTCTCGCGGTCGTGTTCCTGTCGGCGATGCGGCAGATCAGCATCGACCAGATCGAGGCGGCGCGGCTCGATGGCGCCGGCTTCTTCGCGCTGTTCCGTTACGTACTGATCCCGGGCATCCGCCCGACACTGACCTTGATGCTGATCCTGACCGTGATCTGGTCGTTCCAGGTGTTCGAGTTTATCTTCATCGTCACCCGCGGCGGCCCTGCGTATGGCAGCGAGGTGTTGGCGACGTTTGCCTACCGCCATGCCTTCTTCGAGGGCGACGTCGGCCAGGCTGCGGCGGCGGCTTGCGTCATGAGCCTGTTCGGCCTGTGCGCGACTGCCGTCTATCTCTGGCTCCAGATCACCGACGACGCGCAATCGACATGATCGGGGATCGCTGGAGCAGGACGTTCAGCCTTGGGTTGATCGGCATTGCATCGTTCAGCTCGCTGCTGCCGATCGTGCTCGCCGTCATGAACGCGCTGAAGACGACGGTTGAGATCGGCGCCAATCCGCTCGCGTTGCCGACCCAGCTGCATTGGGAGAATTTTTCCTCCGCCTGGCGCAACGCCCAGCTCGGCCCGAGCCTGTTGCACAGCGCCGAGGTCGCGATCCTCACCATCCTGATGGTTTGCGTCACCGCGACGCCCTGCGCCTATGTACTGGCGCGGCAGAAAGGCAAGTTCTGGCGCTTCATCACCTTCTATTTCATGGCCACGATCACCGTGCCCGTGCAGCTCTACCTCTACCCGCTCTACTTCATGTTCGCGAAGCTTGGTCTGGTCAATTCGATCCCCGCCGTGGCGCTGATCTATACCGCGATGTTCTCTCCGTTCGCGATCTTCCTGCTGCGGACCTATGCGCTCGCCATTCCCGTCGCGCTTGAGGAAGCGGCCCAGGTCGACGGTGCAAGGCCGTGGCAAACGTTCTGGTACGTGATCCTGCCGATGATGCGGCCGGGGCTGCTGACGGTCGCGATCATCGTCGGGCTGAATGCGTGGAACGAGTTCGTCATCGCCGTGACGTTCCTTCAGAACGACAGCACCGTCACCGCGATCGTGCGCTTCTATAACCTGACCGGCCAGTACTCGACCGACTGGGGCGAGATGCTCTCCGTCGCCGTCACCATCGTGCTGCCGATCGTGGTGATCTTCGTCCTGCTGCAACGCCAGTTCATCGACGGCATGACGTCGGGCGCGGTGAAGTCGTAGGCCCTACTTGTCCTTCACCGGCACCGTGTAGTTCAGGATCAGGCGCCCGCCATCTGGATAGATGGTCTGCCCGGTGATGTAGGACGCATCGTCGCTGGCGAGGAAGGACACGACGGAGGCAACCTCGCTCGGCTCGCCGCCACGGCCGGCCGGCGTGCGTGACATCACGGTCTTGCGGGCATCCTCGGAAGTGTAAATCGACGACGCCACCATGTCGGTCAAAATCGTGCCGGGCCCGACCGCGACGACGCGGATATTGTGCGGGGCAAGCGCGACGGCGGCCACCGAGGTGAGCTGCTTCATGCCGCCCTTGGACATCGCGTAGGTCGCAAGCGCCGGGATCGCCAGCAGCGCGTTCACCGAGGACATGTTGATGATGACCCCGCCACCGCCCTGCGCGATCATCTGCTTCGCCGCCGCTTGGACACCGAAGAACGCGCCTTTCAGGTTGATGGCGATGACGTCGTCAAAATCCTGCTCGGAAATATCGAGAATGTCCTGGTTGCGGGCGACGCCGGCATTGTTGACCATGATGTCGAGCCGGCCGAACTCCTTGGCGGCGGTCGCGACGAGGCGATCGACGTCGTCGCGCTTGGCAACGTTTGCTGGAACGGCGCGTAAGGCATCTGGCCGCCCGAGTTCGGCAGCCGTCGCGGCAAGGCCATCGGCATCGACGTCCGAGATGACGACCTTGACGCCGTCGTCCAAGAATCTCTTCGCGCAGGCCCTGCCGATGCCGCGCGCTGCGCCGGTGATGGCGGCGACCTTGCCGGATAGTTTCATGGGTCTCACTCCAGAATAGCTGCTGGCGGCGAACCTATTCCGGGCAAGGGCCCCAGCTCAAGCCGCCGCAAACCCGAGATGAGCACGGAACCGGTTCTTGATAAAGACGGCATCGCGCGAGGGCAGCGAGCGCGGCGGGTTTTCTGCGGCCACCTTGATGACGAAGAGCCGCGGACCCTCGCCCGGCTCTTCTGCGAGGCGTCGCACCTCCTCGATCGTCCGCATGGTTCTCGTCGCGGCAAAACCGCATGCCGCGGCGATCGCCGTGAGATCGACGCCGCGCCCGGTGTGGCTCGCCTGCATCCCGGTCTCGCCAAAATGCTGGTTGTCGATCACGACGATGTCGAGATTGCGCGGACGCGCAACCCCGATGGTGGCGAGACCGCCGAGCCCCATCAACTGCTCGCCGTCTCCAGTCAGGACCATGACATTTTTTCCCGGCTGGGCCTGGGCAAGGCCAAGCCCGATCAGCGCGGCACCGCCCATCGCGCCCCAGAGATAGAAATTGCCGTCGTGATCGCCGACGGAATGAAGGTCGTAGGTGGGCGAGCCGAGGCCGGAGACGACCAGCGTGTCCTTGCGATTCTTGAGGAGAGCCGCAACAGCAGCCCGGCGATCGAGTTGAGAGGGACTGGACATCGAGATCACCACTTCTTCTTGCCGATCAGGCGTTGCCCGATCAGGACTGCGATCTGCTGGTCGGAATCATAGGCAAGCGCAGCGGCCGATTCGACCGTCTCGACCAGATCCTCCGGTGTCTCCCCGCGCATCACCTTCAGGCCGATGGCCTCGAGCGAAGGCTGCGTCGCCCGGCTCATCGGCACCTGCCAGGGATTGAACTCGGCCCATTCGCCGCGCATCGTCACCAGCATCAGCAGCGGAAAGCGGCCGATCGCCGACAGCGACAGCATGTTGATGCAATTGCCGACCCCGCTCGACTGCATCAGCAACACGCTACGCTGGCCGCCAAGCCAGGCACCCGCGGCGATCGCAATGCCTTCTTCCTCGGTGGTCAGCACATTGGTGGTGACGTCGCGGTCGGCCGAGAACAGGCGGATCAGCTGACTGTGGCCGGCATCCGGGACGTAGGACATCTGCCTGACGTCAGCGGCTTTGAGGATGCGATAGAGTTCGGACGGCCAGTCGTCGCCTGTGCGAGAGTCGGAATTCGGTTGAGGGCTGTGCACCGCGGGTCTCCGTGAGATTCGGGAGCACGCTAGCGATGTTTTGGCGTGAAAGCTCTGACCGTCTGGCACGACCAGTTATCGAGGGATTGTATAGCTGCTGCGCGCGCTGCAGCGGCTCAATTCGCCGTCGACCTCGCCGTAGCCGGCATGTAAATCTGCGCGTAGCCTTCCTTGATCGCGGAGGTGATGCGATCGAGGCGGCGGTCGATGTGCTTTTCCAGCACCGAGACGCAGGCCTCTTCGTCGCGTGCCTTCAAGCCTTCGACGACGGCCCGGTGCTCGGCCTGGGTGTTGGAACGGTTGATGCGGTCCATGTCGATCCAGCGCACGAAGCGGATGCGGGCGTTGACGTTGCGCAAGACGCGCAGCATCTCGGCATTGTTCGACATCGCCATCAGCCGCTCGTGAAAGGTCTCATCGAGCTCGACCAGCTCGACCGAGGAGCGCTCGCCGGGATCGGGCCCGGTGGCCTCGAGGAATTTCAACAGTGCGTCGATGTCCTCGTCTCTGGCGCGCTTGATGGCGAGGCGGATCGAGGCGACCTCGATCGACTTGCGCAGCTCGTAGAGATCGAAGATCTCGTGCGCGTCAAGCTCGCGGCAGAAGAAGCCCTTGCCCGGCGTGAAGCGCAGAAAGCCTTCGGTGTTGAGGCGATTGAGCGCTTCGCGCAACGGCGTGCGGCTGACGCCGAGGCGTTTTGCCAGCTCGCCCTCGTTGAGCCGTTCGCCCGGCTTGAATTCATAGCTCACGGCCATCGCCTTGAGCTGTTCATAGACGCGATCGACGATGCTATCGGAAGCCAGTTCCACGTTGCTCTTCATCAGCTGCATTCATGCCCGAACACAGCTCAATATACCGGGGCTGTGCGGACGATGGCAATGCAAACCACAACTTGGCGGAGTTTGTTCAGAGCTTTGCGACGACCGGAATCAGGCAAAGACGCGCGGACGCAGTCCAGCATGAAACCAGGTGATCATGGAATAGATGTCATAAACCGGCAATCCCACTTCGGCTTGCAACGCTGCCGCATAGGGCGGCATGTTGGTGCATTCGAGCACGATGGCGCCGACATCCGGATTCTCGGCGACGAGCTGCTTGCCGGCCTCGACCACGTCGCGTTCGGCTTGGGCGATGTCCATATCGTCCTTCTCGGCCTTGATCAGGACACGGAAGAATTCCTTGCCGTTCTCGGTGCCGACCAGCGGCGTGTCGAGCGGCACACCGGCGCCCTCGAGATGGGCCGGCGTCAGGGTCGAGCCCGACACCGTGACAAGACCGACGCGCTTGCCCGGCGGCAAGGTCGCCTGCACCCACGGCACCTGCATCAGCGACGAGGTCGCAACCGGCACGCCGACCGCAGCCGCGATTTCCTTCTGGAACAGCGAGAGGAAGCCGCAATTGGTGGTGATGGCTTCGGCCCCTAAGCGCACCAGGTCCTTCGCTGCATCGATGAAATCGGGCAGCAGGCCGGCCGCGCCCTTCAGCACCACCTTCTCCGGCGATGCACCGCTCACCACGCGATAGAGCACGGGGAATGGCCAGGTCGTGCCGTTGCCCATGTCGCCGGGAATGCGGGGGAAGCGCGCCTCCAGCATCAGGATGCCGAGCGGCGCGCCGTAGATGGCCTTGCCGCCACGGGCGATGCGGGAGGACGAATTGGCTGGAGCGGTCATGATGCGATCTCAGAGGAAGCGGGTAGGCGCGAAGGGAACAAGGGAAATCTCAGGCGTCTTGCCGCTCAGGAGCTGGGCGACGAGGCGGCCGGTGCGTGCCGAGCCGACCAGACCGACATGGCCATGGCCGAAGGCATAGACGATGTCGCGCGAGGCGCGCGCGTAGCCGATGCAAGGCCGGCCATCCGGCATGCTCGGACGATGACCGAACCAGGTTTTGATGCGCGAGGCCGGAATGTCTTTCGGCAGCTTCGGGAACATGCTGAAGAGGTTGTTGCGCAGGATCTCCGCGCGCTTCCAGTTCGGCTCGGCCTCGAGGCCCGCGATCTCGACCGTGCCGGCGGCGCGCAAGCCCTTGTCGGTCCAGTTCACGACCATCTTGGCATCGGACGCCATCATCGAGCTGCGCGGACCCGACTCGGGATTTTCGATCATGACGTGATAACCGCGCTCGGTTTCGAGCGGCAGCAGATCGCCGACGGATGCAGTGAGCCGTTTCGAATGCGCGCCGGCGGCAACCACGGCGGCGTCGCAAGGAATCTCGCCGGTGTCGGTGAGAACAGCCACGAGCTTGTCGCCGTTGAGCTTCAGCCCCGTCGCCTTGGCGCGCACGAGCTTCACGCCGCTGGCGATCGCGTGATTGGCGAGCGCCGCGACATAGGCGCCGGGATCGCGGCAGCGTCCGGCTTCCTCCACCACCACGCCAAAGGTGTAGCGCGGATGCAGGTCAGGCTCGCGCTGACGGATCTCATCGGCGCTAAGCTCCAGCCATTCGACACCAACGCGCTTGCGCAGGCGCCAGCCGAGATCGTTGTCGAAATTGCCGCGCGACGGGAAGACATGCATCACGCCGTTGCGTTCGATCAGTTCAGGGACGCCAGCTTCTTCGGCGAGCTTCCGATGCAGCAGCGGCGCGTCCTTCAGGAGATCGCGCAGCGCGAAGGCCGTCTTCTCGACGCGCGCCTCGGTCCAGCCCGAGAGCAGGTACTTGATCAGCCAGGGCAACGCCTTCGGCAGATAGGACCAGCGGATCGCGAGCGGACCCAGCGGATCCATCAGATAGCCCGGCACCTTCTTCCAGATGCCCGGCTCGGCCGGTGGAATCACCGAATGCGATGACAGCCAGCCGGCATTGCCATAACTCGCCGCCTGCTCGCCACCGGGCTCGCCCGGATCGATCAGCGTGACGCGATGACCCTCGCGCAGCGCCTCGATGGCGCTGATCACGCCGACCGCGCCGGCTCCAATGATGGCGACGTGGCGGCCTTCCGACATCGCTTACGCCTTCACTGCCGGCATGAAATCCTTGCCGACCGAGATCGCGCGCGGATCGATGATGCAGTGGAGGATCGACGGTTTTCCTGACGCAAGCGCGCGCTCGAACGCCGGCGCGAACTCTTCGGTGCGCTCGACGCGCTCGCCATGACCGCCGAACGCTTTTGCGTACATCGCAAAATCCGGGTTCTTGAGCTGGGTGCCGACGACGCGGCCAGGATAGTCGCGTTCCTGGTGCATGCGGATGGTGCCGTATTGCGAATTGTCGACGACGATGACGACAAGCGGCGCGTCGTACTGCACGGCCGTCGCGAATTCCTGGCCGTTCATCAGGAAGCAGCCGTCGCCTGCAAAGGCGATGACGGTGCGATCCGGATACTGCCGTTTTGCAAGTACCGCCGCCGGCACGCCATAGCCCATCGAACCGGAGGTCGGCGCGAGCTGCGAGGCAAAGCTGTGGAAGCGGTGATGGCGATGGATCCAGCCGGCATAATTGCCGGCGCCGTTGCAGACGATCGCGTCCTTCGGCAGGCGGTCGCGCAACCAGGTCATGACCTGGCCGTACTGGAACGTGCCTGGCAGCTCGCGGGCCTTGTCGGTCCAGGCGAGATAATCGGCATGCGCCTTGGCGGCCTCGCCCTTCCACGCGACTGCGCCTGTCGGCTTCAGTGTCTCGACGGCGGCGGCGAACGCGGCCGGCGTCGCCTGGATCGCCAGCTCCGGCTGATAGATGCGGCCGAGTTCTTCCGAGCCGGGATGCACGTGAATCAGCTTCTGCCGCGGCGTGGGAATATCGAGCAGCGTATAGGACGACGACGGCATTTCCGACATGCGGCCGCCGATGAGCAAGATGACATCGGCGCCGTCGATGCGCGCCTTTAGGCCCGGGCTCGGCCCGATGCCGAGGTCGCCGGCGTAATGCGAATGGTCGGCGTCGATCAGCGACGCCCGGCGGAACGAGGTCGCGACCGGCAGGTCGAACCGCTCGGCAAAGCGCGCGATGCTCCTGGTGGCTTCATCCGTCCAGCGCGAGCCGCCGAGAATGACGAGCGGCGCCTTGGCGCTGGCGAGCATGGCGCCGACGCGCTCGAGATCTGATGGCGCGGGCCAGCTCGCCGCCGGTTCGATGCGCATGGCATCGGCGACGGCAGCAGTTTCAGTCAGCATGTTCTCCGGCAGCGAGATCACGACAGGACCCGGACGGCCCTGCATCGCGACGCGGAATGCGCGCGCGACCAGCTCCGGAATGCGGTCGGGACGATCGATCTCGACGGCCCATTTGGCCATGGTGCCGAACACCGCCTTGTAGTCGAGCTCCTGGAACGCCTCGCGCTCGCGCATGCCGGTATCGACCTGGCCAACGAACAGGATCATCGGGGTGGAATCCTGCATCGCGATATGGACGCCGTGGCTGGCATTGGTGGCGCCGGGGCCGCGGGTGACGAAGCAGATACCGGGCCGGCCAGTCAGCTTGCCATAGGCCTCCGCCATCATCGCAGCACCACCTTCGGCACGGCAGATCATGACGTCGATCGGGCTATCGTGCAGCGCATCAAGCGCGGCGAGATAGCTCTCGCCCGGCACGCAGGTGACGCGCTCGACGCCTTGGGCGACGAGCTGATCGATCAGGATCTGGCCCCCGGTGCGGGTGTTGCGAATGGTCATGACAGCTCCCTGCAGGCTTTGGCGATGCGCTTGGTGGCCTCGCGCAAGTTTTGTTCCGAGGTGGCGTAGGACAGGCGGAAATAAGGTGCAAGGCCGAAACAGCTGCCCGGCACCACGGCCACGTCATGCCTCTCCAGCAGGTAGCGACAGAACGCGGCATCGCTGTCGATCGTGGCGCCGTCCGGCGTGCGGCGGCCGATCAGGCCGGCGCAGCTCGCATAGGTGTAGAACGCGCCTTCCGGCCGGCGGCAGGTGACGCCATCGATGGCGTTGAGCGCATCGACCACGATATCCCTGCGGCGCTGGAATGCGGCGCGGCGCTCGACCAGAATTCCTTGCGGACCGGTCAGCGCCGCGACCGCGGCCGCCTGGCTCACCGAGCACGGATTGGTCGTGCTCTGGCTCTGCACCACCGCCATCGCCGCGATCAGCTCGCGTGGGCCGCCGCCATAGCCGACGCGCCAGCCGGTCATGGCATAGGCCTTGGAGACGCCGTTGACGGTCAGCGTGCGCGACTTCAGGGTCGGCTCGAGCGCCGCGGCCGTGACGAACGGCATGCCGTCGTAGATGAGGTGCTCGTAGATGTCGTCGGCGATCAGCCAGACATGCGGATGGCGCTTGAGCACATCCAGGATCGGGCGAAGCTGCGCGGCGGAATAGGCCGCGCCGGTCGGATTGGACGGCGAGTTCAGCAGCAGCCAGCGCGTCTTCGGCGTGATCGCGCGTTCGAGATCGGCAGCATCGAGGCGAAAGCCGTTGTCCTCGCGGCACAGCACGTCAACCGGCGTGCCGTCGGCGATGCGCACCATGTCGGCGTAGCTGGTCCAATAGGGCGCGGCGAGGATGACCTCGTCGCCGGGACTTAAGCTCGCCATGAAGGCGTTGTGGATCACCTGCTTGGCGCCGGCGCCGGCGGTGATTTCGTCCGCGGCATAGGCGAGATCGTTCTCACGGCGGAATTTGTCCGCGATCGCGGCTTTCAATTCCGGCGTGCCGTCCAAAATGGTGTATTTGGTCTGGCCGGCGCGGATGGCGCGCTCGGCGGCCTCCTTGGCGTGATCCGGCGTGTCGAAGTCAGGCTCGCCGGCACCCAGCACGATCACCGGCCGCCCCTCGCGCTTCAGCCGCTGCGCGACCGCGCCGATCTTCAATATCTCGGAGACGGCGATCGCGCCGATGCGCTGCGCTGGGCGGAAGCCGGATGCGGAAGCCTGGACAGTCACGGGCCGGCCTCTAGCTGCGTGCGGCGATGGCGATCACTTCGATACGGTAGGCGGGATCCGCAAGCTCAACCTTGCCGCAGGCGCGCGTCGGCGCGTTGCCCGGCTCGACCCAGGCATCATAGACCGCGTTCATGGCGTCGAAATCGTCCATGTTCCTGAGCCAGACCTGCACGCTGAGCAGGCGCGACTTGTCGGTGCCGGCGCGCGCCAGCATGTCGTCGACCTTAGCCAACGCCTCGCGGGTCTGCTGGGCGATGTCGGCGGTCTTGGTGTCCGCGACCTGGCCTGCAAGGAAAACGAGATCGCCGAACACGGAGGCGCGGCTGCGGCGGGCGTTCTGGTCGATGCGGGTAATGTCAGACATGGGATGTCCTGTTACTTGCCGGTGGCGATGATGCGGCGGCAGTGATCGAGCGCGGCGCCGATGAGATTGTCGCTCGCCTCCGGCGTGCGGAACGCCGAATGCGCCGACAGCGTCACGTTCGGCAGTTTCGTGAGGGGATGACCGGCCGGCAGCGGCTCGACAGTGAAGACGTCGAGGCCGGCGTGCGCAATGTGGCCCGAACGCAGCGCGTCGAGCATTGCGTCCTCGTCGACGACGGCGCCACGCGCGGTGTTGATCAGGATGCTGCCGGGACGCATCAAGGCGATGTGCTCACGCGACAGGAACCCCTTGGTCTCGTCGTTGAGCAACAAATGCAGCGAGACGACGTGGCTCTCCGCGAGCAGCTTCTCCAGCGAAACGAACGCGACGCCCGGATGTGTCTTCGGCGACCTGTTCCAGGCGATCACCTTCATGCCGCAGCCCGCCGCCATGCGCGCGACTTCCGCGGCAATGCCGCCGAAGCCGATCAGGCCGAGGGTCTTGCCGGTGAGCTGAAGCGCGTCGCGGCGCAGCCAGTTGCCCTCGCGCATGCCGCGATCCATCTCGCCAAAGCTCTTGGCGGAAGCCCACATCAGCGCGATCGCGCATTCGGCAACTGCGGTGTCGCCATAACCCTTGATGGTGTGAACGGCGATGCCGCGCTGGCTAAGTTCTTCCGGATTCATGTAGCTGCGCGCGCCGGTGCCGAGGAAGACGACATGCTTCAGCTGCGCGCACTTGGCCGCAATCGCGGTCGGCACCGCGGTGTGGTCGACGATCATGATCTCGACGCCGTCGAGCAGGCTGGGCAGATCATCGGGCTTGATCGAGGGGTTGCGGTTGATGCCGACCGGCAGGTCCTGCGAGCGCAGCAGCTTGTCGGTCACTGCCGCCAGGGTGTCGTTCGCATCGACGAATAGAGCGCGCACAGGTTTCTCCTTGGATCACTGAGAATTGCGTTCAGTCTTGTATTCAGATTTGAATGCGATTTACAACCCTTGCCCTCGGGGAATTTTGCGCAATCCTGCCAAGATATTGGGCTCTTCTCTGCCTTGCCGCACAAATGGTCAGCAACTTGAAATACCGTATTGCATTTTACTCTGAATACAGAAATAGTCCAGAGGCCGGAGACGATCCGACCCAAATTCCAGGAGGCAACAAGCCATGAATCGCAGGGACGCACTCACCACTGTCGCGCTGGCGGGCGCAGCGATTGCCGCGAGCAGCTCGGCCAAGGCCGACACCGCGACCTCCACGCTCGACCGTATCAAGAAGAATGGCGTGCTGCGGGTCGCCGTCATCGTCGGCCAGGAGCCCTACTTCCATAAGGACCTCGCCACCAGCCAATGGTCAGGCGCCTGCATCGAGATGGCGAACGACATCGCGAGCAAGCTCGGTGCCAAGGTCGAGACGCTGGAATCGACCTGGGGCAACCAGATACTCGACCTCCAGGCCGACAAGGTCGACCTCGCCTTCGCCGTGAACCCGACGCCGGAGCGCGCGCTGGTGATCGACTTCTCGACCCCGATCCTGGTGCACTCCTTCACCGTCATCACCAAGAAGGGCTTTGCCAAGCCGCAGACCTGGGCCGAGCTCAACAAGCCCGAGGTCAAGATCGCCGTCGACATCGGCTCGACGCATGAGACGATCGCGCGCCGCTACTGCCCGAAGGCGACCATCCTCGGCTTCAAGAACCGCGACGAGGCGATCCTTGCGGTCGCAACCGGCCGTGCCGACTGCAACGTCTCGCTGGCGGTGCTCTCGGTCTCGACCCTGAAGAAGAATCCGAACCTCGGCGATCTCGCCATCCCGCGCCCGCTGCTGACGCTGCCGACCAACATGGGCATCCGCGCCGAGAGCGACCGCCGCTACAAGGATTTCCTGAGCGCCTGGGCCGACTACAACCGCGCGATGGGTCAGACCCGCGAGTGGATGCTCAAGGGCTTTGAAGCGGTCGGCCTCACCGCCGACGATCTTCCGGGCGAAGTGCAGTTCTGACGGCGGTTCGATGTATGTCTGGGAGTTCGCGGCGCTCAAGCCGTATTGGGGCCTGATCTGGCAAGGGCTCCTGGTCACCTTGTTTTACACGGTGACCACGGTGGTCGCGGGCCTCGTGATCGGACTGGCCGTCGGCGTCCTGCGCACGACGGCTCCGCGCTGGATCTCGGTGCCGCTGCGGCTCTATATCGAGGTGTTCCGCTGCACCCCGCTGCTGGTCCAGCTGGTCTGGATGTACTACGCCCTGCCCGTCCTGATCGGCGTCGACATGTCGCCGGCGATGGCCTGCTTCATCGCGCTGTCGCTCTATGCCGGCTCGTTCTACGCCGAAATCTTTCGCGGCGGCATCGAGGCCGTCGATATCGGCCAGTGGGAAGCCGGGCGCGCCATCGGCATGCGCCGCGGCAAGATCTTTCGCCGCATCGTGCTGCCGCAGGCCACCCAGGTGATGATCCCATCATTCATCAACCAGACCATCATGCAGCTGAAAAACACCTCGCTGGTGTCGGTTGTCGCAGTCGGCGACCTGCTCTACCAGGGCTCGGTGATCACGGCGACGAGCTACAAGCCGCTCGAGGTCTATACCACGATCGCCGTGCTCTATTTCGTCGTGCTGTTCCCGCTGACCCTGGTCGCCGACCAGGTCGAGCAGCGGATGGGAGCGCATCGATGAACACGAACGGCGCGACGCTGGTCGCCAACAACATCCACAAGGCGTTCGGCGATAACGAGGTGCTCAAGGGCGTCTCGCTGTCGGTCGCACGCGGCGAGGTCGTCACCCTGATCGGCGCCTCCGGCTCCGGCAAGTCGACCTTCCTGCGCTGCCTGAACCTGCTTGAAATGCCGCAGCAGGGTGAACTCGCGATCGGCACGCACACATTCACTTTCGGCAAAGGTCCTCGCGCACCGAAGGACGCGCAACTGGCGCAACTGCGCGAGAATGTCGGCATGGTGTTCCAGCATTTCAACCTGTTCCCGCACATGTCGGTGCTCGCCAACGTCACGGAGGGCCCGGTGCAGGTGAAGGGCATGGCGCGGGCGGAAGCCAACGGGCTCGGCCGCGAACTGCTCGCCAAGGTCGGCCTCGCCGACAAAGCCGACGCTTTCCCGAGCCGCCTGTCCGGCGGCCAGAAGCAACGCGTCGCAATTGCACGTGCGCTCGCCATGAAGCCCGAGGTGATGCTGTTCGACGAGCCGACTTCGGCACTCGACCCCGAGCTCGTCGGCGAAGTGCTCTCCGTCATCCGCAGCCTCGCCGCCGAAGGCATGACCATGGTGCTGGTGACGCACGAGATGGCCTTTGCCGCCGATGTCTCCACCCGCGTCGGTTTCATGAATGACGGCATCATGGCCGAAATCGGTACGCCCGAGGAAACCATCCGTCAGCCGCGCAGCGAACGGCTGAAGGCGTTCTTGAGCCGGTTTCACGAGACGCACTGAGGCGTGTGTCTGCGCTCCGGTCAGGGCGCGCGCATATGTTCGCGCCCTAGTGCAGTTTCGACTGCCGGTCGCATGCTCACTGTGCGGTCAAGCCCGACGCACCCTGAGTTTTCACGACCGGTTGCGGCGTCCATCGCCCTGTGAGAGCTTCTGATTTCGGGCTGTAAAGTCGCATCGTCAGATTGAATGGCCCCTTGGGAGCGGGAAGCCAATTCGCCTCCTTGTCCTTTCCCGGACTTTCGTTCTGGAGATAAAGGTCAAGTGAGCCATCGGCGTTGTATTTGAAGGGCATCCAACTGGAGACCGCGAACCGGTTCAGGTTGTTTCCAACTTGAAATCCCTCCGCATCATAAAGAGTGATCGACCAGAAGGCGTTAACAGGAGGCGTTGCACCCTTATCAAAGGTGACGGTGTATTTGTTTGCGCCATCGAGCGGCTTGCCGGCTTCGTCGCCGATGTTGAGAGGATAGATGGCGTCCTCGACAAGATTTGCCCCAAGCCCAAGTTGCGCGACAATGGCCCGTTTCAGATAGTAATTGCCATACACGCCCATTGTGTCGGTGTTCAACGACCAGCCATTGGCAACCCGCGCCAAGGTCGGCACTTTCCACGCCATCAGCTTCTGCGCATCTTCCGGTGCGGTCTCAAGCCCCCTTTGCACGACCGGATCAAGCTTGCCGATATCAAAGTTATTCCCAGCCTCAATTCCGATTTTCTTCATCTGTGCGATGATTGGCTCATCTGTGAGATGAGCGGGAACGAGCTTGAGCAACTCGGCGGCATGAGCGAAATAGACCCCTGCCGTCATTGTATCGACTTGGGCCTTCGGTGGCGTCTTCATATCGACGCTGGGGTCAATTTTGACTTCGAGCGGCTTGGGCGATTTGCCGAATTCAGAAAGCAGCGCGGCTTTGTAACCAGCCTGGATTTTATGAACCGCATCGTAATCCGCAGGACCGTCCGTCTTGGTGCGACCAATGATCCAAACATACGGCGTGGGCGCCTCAATGCGCTGGGTATTCTTCGGCAGCTTGAACTCATCGATAAACCGGTCACGCAGATCGGGCCGCCAGCCCGGAGGCGTCACCAAAAAAGTCCCAGCCTGAGTGCCGGTGGTCCGCCACCCCGGAGAGGCGAAAACATCGCTCCACATGTCGAGCATGGGCAGCAGGTAATAGCGCCCGTCCGTGTCCGGCACGCTGATCACGACGGGTTCCTTCGTCATGTCAAGCCATGCGATGGAATACAAAGTATCGAAGTTGGAGCGCACGACTCCTTTGAAGTCTGCCGGCGGGTACGCGGGTACATTGACGAACATGTTCATCGGGCCTTTGCCAAACTCCTTGCCCGGCTCGATGTTGGTAGACTGCTTTCGCGTAATGTCCATCGACAAGAGCGAATAGAAATAAAGGTAGGCATTGACGCCGATAGAATGTGCCTCCTGTTCGGTAATGGCGCTCTGGGCTTGCACGGTCAGCGGGAAAACCGAGGAAATGAGCAGGCTCAAAGCCAGCTTGGTCGCACTCTTATTCAAGGTACCCTCCTGCCAAATGCTCTGTACGACGCCTAACGGCTTTTCGCATACCTACCTGTTGATCTAGATCAATTGGCAAGGCTGGCTAGGCCATGTCTGAGAAGGGGTCAAAAGCCGGCGTCAGCAAAGCTTCGACGCCGTTTCCGCTGCTGGCGTCATTGATCCGCCCTTGCGATCCGGCGCTGCTCGATCCATTCATCGCAGCCGCCCGCGAATTGGAGGCCGACGGCATCAAGGCGATCACGACGAGCTGCGGCTTCGCCGAGGTATCGGGCCTGCCCGTGTTCGACATCAACACACTGATAAACTTCTTCTATCGCGCAGCCTATCCCGTGCCGTTCTTGCGCTGAACAAGTCGGGACGGGCGCCGAGCCACGCTCAATCCCCGGACACTCCACGGAATTGGGCGAATGTCAGACTGTACGTTGGGGCGCCACGACGGCTGGGAGCAATGGCCACGCCGTCATTGCAAGTTCTACAACGCGGCGAAGCTCGCCAACAGTCGCGCCAGCTTGCGGCAAATTCAATATGGCCTGCAACACGCCGAGATAGTGCCACGCCAATCCGTCGATGTCGGCTGCCGCCGCCAATTCTCCATTTGCGACCGCCTCGCGTAAAATCGCGACGAGAATTGCGCGCTGCTGCGTAAGTCCCTGCCGCGCGGCCGACTGACCCGCCAGGGGCAGATCGATCATCTCGGCGCAAGATCTGGCTAGCATGCACCCAGCGGGTCGCACCATCTTGCCTCCCCTGGGCAGGAATTCGTGCAGCAGCGCTTCGAGCTGTTGGCGCTTCGTGTCGCCTCGAACGGCGCTCATCCGCCGCACGACGCGCTCGACGTAAGTCGAAAGGACTTCCTGGAACAGCCCGTCCTTGTCTTGAAATCGCTTGTACATACTGGACCGCGACAAACCCATCGCTGTCGTCAATTGATCGATTGACGAGGCCGAATAGCCGTGACGCCAAAACACATCCATCGCGGAATTGATCACGGCATCGTCATCGAATTGGGGTTTTCCGCTCATCGTATTCCCGCTTGACATCTTGGAATGATCGTTCCAAATATCTTGAACTGATCGTTCCAAGATACGGAAGGTGATCCGGATGTTCAACCCCTCCCAGCATGGCGCCGGCCGTACGCGCATTGCGGTCGCCGGAGCCACAGGTCGCGTGGGCTCCGCCTTGATTTCGAAACTGGTCACCGAACCGGTTGAGCTTGTGGCGTTGACCCGCACGCCGGACGCTGAACGCCTGCCGTCCGGGGTCGCCCTTGCGACCGTGGACTTCGATGCGCGGTCAACTCTGGATGCGGCGCTGCGCAGCGCTGACCGTCTGTTCCTCGCCCACGGCACGTCTCCCCGGCAGGTCGCCAATGAACTCGCGCTGATCGACGCAGCCGTGGCCGCCGGCGTGAGCCACATCGTCAAATTGTCCGTGTTGGGACCGCCATCTCGGCTACATCCGTTCGACTGGCATATGCAGATTGAGGCGCATCTTGCGACCTGCGACGTGGGCTTTACCGTTTTGCGGCCTTCGAGCTTCGTTGACATCCTGGCGCGGGCTGTCGCTCCAATCGTCAATGACACATGGGGCGGGGCAGCGGGCGACGGATTGGTCAATCTGATCGACACACGCGATGTCGCAGATTCCGCTTTTGCTGTCCTTCTCGACGATGCGCACGTCACGTCTCAACGCGCCTATCACCTGACCGGGCCAACCGCGGTGAGCATGCCTGGGATAGCAGATGAACTGTCCGGATTGCTTGGTCGCGCCGTCACATATCAGCACCGAAGCCCTGCGGAACAGCGTGAGAAGCTACTTGCTTCGGGGCTGAACGAATTTGTCGCCGACCTGCTGCTCGGCCTGGATCGCCTTTTCTATGAATCGGTGCTCGCAGAAACCACGTCAACTGTTCGCGAATTGACGGGCCACGCTCCGCGTCCGGTAACCGATTGGCTAAGCGACAACCTCTCGCTGTTTCGAAAATAGCCCAAGCCCGGAAGTGCATCATGAGTCTGATCTCATGGTGCTGATTCGCGACGTTGCGGCCCTAGCTTGCGGCACGCCGGATTGCCTCGAAAGCTCCCCCCAGACGCGGAACCGCGCGCCTTCGTTGAGAGGGACAATATGAAACGGCTGGCCAAAGATTGCGAGAGGCTCCTTGCCGGCCTCGAACCACGGCCAGGCTTCCGCAACATCAGGCACACCGGTCGTGACGAAACGCAGCACGCTCGCCTGAAACCGCGCCGCCACATCGATATCGGCCGGCGTCATCGGTCCACCCTCGCGCTTCAGGATCGGGCGATCGATGAAGTCGGGCAGATGCGCCCAGAGGCAGGCATTGTCGGCGCCATGGGTCGGCCCTTGCGACAAAAATGGCTCCAGCGCCGGGCGATGATCGAACCGGCTCAGCCACACCGCGCCGCCCGCCGCTGCATGATGCCGCGCGAGATCGGCCATCGGGCGATGCCAGAACGCATCAGACAACAGTGCTTCGTAAGGATCCTCGTCGACGCGCGCCGTCGCGCGGTAATAGGCCAGCAGGCGCTCCCAGCCGGCATCGCCGTACGCAGCGCGCACGTTGCGCTCAGTGACGCGGATCATCGCGGCCGGCGGCGTGCTCTTCAGGAACATCACCATCTCGTCGCGGCAGGAGCCGAGCCAGAGCGGAATGTCGCGCAAGCTGCCGTCGGCAAACACATCGCCCGGCTCGCGCGGGATCACGGTGCCGTCGAGCACCGGGCCGAACACGGTGCCTGAGGCGGTCTCGTCCGCGAGCCTGCGGCCGACTTTCTCGACCGCCGAAAAAAGCTGCGGCAGCGGCACGGATGCGATCGCGCTGGCGTCGCGCTCAAACTCGGCGAGCACACGGCGCGCGACGTCGTCGGCATGATCGGCGCTCATGATGTTGCGCCCAGGCGCACTCAGCGCAAGCGCGCGGGCGAACTTGCCCCTGGCCTGCGGCAGGGTCGCGAGCGCAATCACCATCGACGCGCCGGCCGACTGGCCCGACAGCGTCACGGCGTCCGGATCGCCGCCGAAATTGGCGATATTGGCATGCACCCAGTCGAGCGCGGCGAGCGCATCCGAGATCGCGAGGTTGTTGGCCTCGCCCAGCCCGTGGCGATGCAATTGCAGAAAGCCGAGCGGCCCGAGCCGGTAATTGATGGTGACGATCACGGCCGGGCCGTGCGCGGCGAGGAATGCACCGTCATAATCGGCGCCGCCGCCGGTGACGAAGGCGCCGCCATGGATGAACAACAACACCGGCAGCGGTCGATCGGCCCCTGCCGGCGTCCAGATGTTGAGGCTGAGACAGGACTCCTCAATCGCATCATCGAGGTGGCCGGGCTGCGGCGCAAACGCGCCGTAGGCTGTGCAGCGGTGTGGCTCTGTCCACGCATGCGGTGGCGTTGCCTTGGCAAAGCGCCGCGCGATCGCGAACGGCACGCCCTTGAAGGCACGCACGGCCCCCTGCTCGACACCGACGATGGGACCCCGCGTGGTCGAAACTGCATTGGTCAGCATGCGATGCCCTGTCTTTCGCTCAAGCGCGCCGCTTGCCGAGATCGGCGATGTCGACGGTGTGGGTTTCGCGCGCGGTGGCCGCTGCCGCTGCCGAGATCACGCAGCAGCAGGCGACGAAGGTCGCGACCGGGATCCAACCGTTGGGCCCATCGCCGACCAGGCTTGCGCTCACCAGCGGCGTGAAGCCGGCAGCGAGGAAACCGAGCTGGGTGCCGATCGCGGTGCCGGAATAGCGCACGCGCGCTTCGAACATTTCCGCGTAGAACGACGGCCAGATCGCATTCGGCGCGGCATAGACGATTCCGGACAGGATGATCGCGGCGGCGAAGATCGCGATCGTGTTGCCCGACGTCACCAGCATGAAATAGGGGAACAGCAACACGGCGCAGCCGAGCACGCCGCCGATGAACACCGGCTTGCGGCCGATCTTGTCGGCGAGCAAGGCCCAGAGCGGCTGCGTCATCAGTGCCGTGACATTGCCGAGCACGCCGGCCCACAGCATGGTCGGGCGCGCGACGCCGAACTTGCTCGTGGCGTAGCCGAGCGCGAACACGGCAGTCATCGTGCTTACCGTCGCAATCAGCGCGCAGACGATCACGCGCAGCACGTCCGGCCAGTAGTCGCGCAGCAGCGTGACGACGGGGAAGCGCGCGACTTGCGCCTTGTCCTTGATATCAGCGAACACCGGCGTTTCCGGCATGGTCCGCCGCACCAGATAGGCGACCAGCAGCACGAGCGCGGAGAGCAGGAACGGAATGCGCCAGCCCCAGCTCAGCAATTGATCTTCGGGCATGCTGGCGACGGGAATGAACACCAGGGTGGCCAGGATCGCGCCGGCCTGCGTGCCGCTCAAGGTCCAGCTCGTGAAGAAGGCGCGGTTGGAATTGGCGGAATGCTCCAGCGTCAGCGAGTTCGCCCCACTCTGCTCGCCGGCCGCCGACAGGCCCTGCAACAGCCGCAGCAGCGTCAGGATAACAGGCGCGGCGTTGCCGATCGTTCTGGCATCCGGCAACAGGCCGATCGCAAGCGTCGAGCAACCCATCACCACCAGCGTGAACAGCAGCACGGTCTTGCGGCCGATACGGTCGCCGAAATGGCCAAGGATGACGGCCCCGACGGGCCGCGCGATGTAGCCGATGCCAAAGGAGAGCAGCGCAAGCAGCGTCCCGGTCGACGGATCGACATTGGCGAAGAACACTTTTGGAAAGATCAGCGCCGCCGCGGTGCCGTAGATGAAGAAGTCGTAATATTCGAGCATGCTGCCGACGAAGCTGACGAGCGCGGCGCGCTTCGGCAGCATGCCCGACGTGGCGTCCGCGGTGGACGGCGCGTGCAGCGATGCGATTGAGGTCGAGCTCATGAAATTTCCTCCCGGTGTGCGATGTCGGTCACGGCTCGCTTCTGGCCGTCTGGCCTTGCGCGTTTTTTTTGCTTTTGGTTGCCGCGACCTTGGTTTCAAGTCATAATGTACGAACTAGTACGTTTATGCAAGATGGCACCGAAAGATGCCGGATTGGGCGAAATTTGCCTTCACCTTCAAGGTGATCCATAGAAACCGGCGGGAGAAATTGTGATGCTCAAGCGCATGCCGCCCCCATCGAAGCGCACCAACGACCCCGAGCGCACCAAGCGCGACATCCTCGAAGTGGCGATGCAGGAATTCGCCTCGGAGGGCTATTCCGGCGCCCGCGTCGACGCGATCGCAGCGCGGACGCGCACGTCGAAGCGGATGATCTATTATTATTTCGGCGGCAAGGAGCAGCTCTACCTCGCGGTGCTGGAGGAGGCCTATCGCAGCATCCGTGCGCTGGAGGATCAGCTCGATATCGCAAGCTGCGACGCGCGCGAGGGCTTGCGCCGGCTGATCGAGGCGACCTTCGATCACGACGAGCGCAATCCGAACTTCATCCGCCTCGTCAGCATCGAGAACATCCACCACGGCAAGCACCTGAAGCAGAATTTGCAACTGCGCCAGCTCAATGCCAGCGTGATCGCAACCCTCGACGGCATCCTCAAGCGCGGCCGCGCGGAAGGCACCTTCCGCGACGACGTCGACGCCATCGACCTGCATCTGGCCATCAGCTCCTACTGCTTCTTCCGCGTCGCCAACCGCCACACATTCGGCGCCCTGTTCGACCGCGACCTCAGCGAGCCCAGGGTGCTGGCGAAGAGCCGGACGCAGATCGTGGAGATGATCTTGGCGTGGCTCGCCAAGGCGTAAGGGTGTAAGGACCGCTCCCGCGTCGTCATTGCGAGGCCGCAGCGCCACGCTCTCTCGTGTCCCGGACGCGCTGCAACGCTGTTGGCGTTGCTGCGCAGAGCCGGGACCCAGATAGCAGCACGGAGCACTCGGTGAGATGGGCCCCGGCTCTGCAGCGCACCGCCAAAAAGGCGCTGCGCTGCGTCCGGGGAACGAGACCCCGAGAATCCGGCGGCATCGCCCTCACCCACTCCTCTTCTGCCGCGCGCTCGCTGCGAGCACCAGCATGAAGGACGCCGCCGTCATCAGCGTCGAGATCGCGGCAATGGTCGGGTCGATCTCGTCGCGCAGCGCGGTGAACATGCGCTTGGTCAGCGGCTGATACTGGCCGCCCGAGATGAACAGTGCGACGATGGTCTCGTCCATCGCCGAGATGAAGGCGAAGATGCCGCCGGCAATCGCGCTGGACTTGATCTGCGGCAGCGTCACCGCAAAGAAGCTGCGCAGCCGGTTCATGCCGAGGCTGCGCGCGACCATCTCCTGCGCCGGATCGAAGCTTTGCAGGCCCGCGAGCACGGAGATCAAGACATAGGGCAATCCCAGCATCACATTCGCGAGCACGAGGCCCGGCAGGGTCGCCACCAGCCCGACCTTGGCATAGACGAAGAAGATGCCGACCGCGGTGATGATGATCGGCACCACCAGCGGCAGCAGCAGCGCCACGTGGATGATGCGCATGATGCGCAGCTTTGACTGGCTGATGGCATAGGCGGCGGCAACGCCGAGCGGCGTCGCGATGACCACGGTCAGGAACGCGACCGTCAGCGTCACCCGCGTCGCCTGCATCCAGGCCGGGTTCGAAAAATACTGCTGATACCAGCGCAGCGACAGCGACGGTGGTGGGAACGTCAAAAAGCGTGCGCTGGAGAACGAGATCGGCGCGATGATCAAAACCGGCAGGATCAGATAGATCAGCACCATGGTGCTGATCACATAGAGGGCGATCCTGGCAGGTGACACGCGCGTCATTTCTGCCCCAGCACACGATCGAGCGAGATGAAGCGGCTGACGACAACGAAGATCAGCAGCACGCTCAAGAGCAGCACCACCGCGACCGCGCTCGCGGCCCCAAACTGGTTATAGAGCTCGACATTGCGGCTCACCAGCATCGACACCATCACTGTGCGGCCGCCGCCGAGCAGTTCAGGGGTGATGTAGAAACCAAGGCAGAGCACGAACACCATGGTGCAGCCCGCGAGCACGCCCGGCAGCGACAGCGGCAGGAAGACGCGCATGAAGGTCAGCGACGGGCTCGCACCGAGGCTGGCGCCGGCCTGCATCAGATCGCCGGGGATCTTCTGCATGGTGGCATAGAGCGGCAGCACCATGAACGGCAGCAGGATGTGCACCGTCGCAACCACTGTGCCGAATGTGTTGTGGACCAGCGCGAGCGGCTCGCCGATCACATCGAGATAACGCAAAAGCTGATTGATCACGCCGGTGCGCTGGAGCAGTGCGAGCCAGGCATAGGCACGCACCAGCACGCTGGTCCAGAACGGCAGCACGACCAGCGCGAGGACGAGGATGCTCCACCCTTTCGGCACAGCGTTGGCGAGATACGCCACGGGATAGCCGAGCAGCAGCGCCAGCACGGTCACCGCGAGGCTGATCTCGAAGGTCAGCGCAAAGCTGCGCCAATAGATGTCTTCGGTGAAGATGCGGCGATAATTCTCAAGCGTGAAGCCGTCATGGTAGATCGACTGCCAGGCCAACCAGCCGACCGGCAGCACGATCAGGAGCAGGATCACGAGCAGTGCCGGCGACACCAAAGCCAGCATCAGGCCGTGCTCGCGGCGCTGATGCTTTTGTGATGGATCTGCCACGGATGTCGTCAACGCTGCCTCGCTTCGCTTACTTCTTTGTCTACTTCTGCATGAACGACGCCCAGCGCTTCTCGGCCGCTTCGCCCGCCGGCGATGACCACCAGGCGTAGGACATCAGCGCCTGCTTGGCCGCATTGGCCGGCTCGCTCGGCAATTGCGCGGCGCGCTCGGGCTTGATCACGTTGGTCTCGAACGCCTTCGGGTTACCCGGGCCGTAGTCGATGTTGAGCGGCAGATTGGCCTGGTGCACGGGATCGACGGCCTCGTTGAGGAATTTCACCGCCGTCTCGATATTGGGCGCGCCCTTGAGGATGCAGAGCGAGGTGCTCTGCAAGATGCCCTGGTTGTAGGTGAAGGCGACCCTTGCGCCCTCCTTGGCGACCGCACTGACGCGGCCGTTCCAAGCCATCTCCATGTCGACCTCGCCGTCATTGAGGAGCTGCGCCGATTGCGCGCCGGAGGTCCACCACACCGTGATGTTGGGCTTGATCTCTTCGAGCTTCTTGAAGGCACGGTCGACGTCGAGCGGGTAAAGCTTGTCCGGCGCAACGCCATCGGCCATCAATGCCGCTTCGAGCGTGGCGATCGGATGGTTGCGCAGCGCGCGGCGGCCGGGGAATTTCTTGACGTCCCAGAAGTCGACCCAGCTGTTCGGCGCGTCCTTCGGGAACGTCTTCTGGCTGTAGGCCAGCACGCTGGAATAGAACTCGTACGACACTGAATAGGGGCTGCGATACGCTTCCGGCATCGCCGCAGCGTTCGGAATTTTCGAGAAGTCGAGCTTTTCGATCAGCCCCTGCTCGCCACCGCGCAGGCAATAGCCGGTCGGGGTATCCACGACGTCCCAGATCGGCTTGCCGCTGCCGACCTGGGTCTTGATCGCCGGCCAGGCATCGGGAATGGAATCCTGATTGATGGTGATGCCGAGCTTCTTCGCCGAGGGATCGAGGATCGCCACCGTTTGCGCCTGCTGATAGGCGCCGCCCTGCGAGACGAAAGTGATTTGCTCAGCGGCGTTGGCCGCGGTGCCCGCCAGTCCGATCGCGCCGAGCGAAGCGCCTAGCAGCGCGTAGCCAAATCCAGAGTGCCGTTTCGTCGTCATCCTCACCTCCTCCATCGCCAAAACAATCTCACTGACCGATCGCATCGAGAAACTGATACCAGCCCGCGACCATGCGCACGGCGGGCTCACGCAACGGATAGAAGGGAATGGGCCTGAGGCGGCTGGCGTCGAGCAGCCCGACCTCGGGCGTCTCGCCGCGTACGAAGGCGGCGAGATAGCGGCCCATCAGGCTCGACATCGCCACGCCCGCGCCATTGTAGCCCATCGAGAACAGCGTGCGGTCGTCGAGCCGGCCGATATGCGGCACCGAGTCCAGCGTCATGCCGACGAGGCCCGACCATTTGTACGCGAGCGGAACGTCAGCGAGGTCCGGAAAAATGCCAACCATCGCCTTGCGCAAGGCATCGAAGGCGGATTCCGAGTCCTGCCTGCCGAAGGCGCCGCGGCCGCCAAAGATCACGCGATTGTCGACCATGCGGAACCAGCGCATCATGCGCTTGGTCTCGGTGTAGGTGCGCCCAGTCGGCATCAGACGTCCGGCAAGATTGCGCGGCAGCTTGTCGGTCGCGACCATGGCGCTGCGGAACGGGATCAACGTGCGCTGCATATGCACGGTGGCATCAGTCAGATCGGAATAGCTGTTGGTGGCGATGATCGCCTGTTTTGCACGCACCGCGCCTTGCGGCGTCTCCGCGACGATGCCGTCGTTCTCGCGCCGGAGTCTTGTCACCGGCGATTCCTGGAAAATGGGTACGCCGCGGCGCGCCACGCCATCGGCGAGGCCGCGCAGATAATTCAGCGGATGAATGCCGCCCGAGCCGGGATTGAGCACGCCGCCGACGAAGATGTCGGAGCCCGTCTCATCCCGGACTTCGCGCTTGTCGAGGATGCGGACCTCCGCATCGCCCATCTCGCGCTTCATCCAGTCGGCTTCGTCGATCGCGGCCTTCAGTGTCGTCTCGTTGTGCGCAGCCTTGACCTGGCCGGTGCGGGTGAGCTGCGCACTGGTGATGCCGAACTCGGACACCAACTCTTCGACCATGTCGGTCGATTCATGCGCAATCTCGTACATGCGTCGCGCCATGGCGCGGCCGTGCACGGCATCGACCTCGCGGAACGAGAGGCGGAACTTTGCGGTGATCACCCCGCCATTGCGGCCGCTGGCGCCCCAGCCGGGGCGGTTGGCCTCGAGCACGACCGGCGACAACCCGCTCTTGGCGATGTGATGCGCAGCGGACAGACCGGTATAGCCCGCACCGATGATCACCACATCCGCCTGATGCTCGCCCGACAGGACCGGAAAGTCGCGCGCCGGCTCGGCCGTGGCGGCCCACAGCGAATTGGCCGATGGTAGCGCGCTCCAGTCCCGTGTCATGCCGCCGCTCATCGCTTATGCCGGCCCGATCGCGGCGTCGGCGAGCGCCTTCAACGTCGAAAAATGGAAGTCCGGCTTGGTCAGCGTCTCTACCGCCGGTGTGCCGCCGAAGCCGGCCATGCCCTGACGCCGCTCGATCCAGCACACCTTGTAGCCGAGCTTTCGCGCGATCCCGATGTCGTGGTGCTGGCTCTGCGCAACATGCAGGATGTCGGACTGCTTGTAGCCGAAGGCAGACTGGCGGCCTTTGTTGTAGGCGAAGAACTCCGGATTGGGCTTTGCAACGCCGGTCTCGTCGGCGCACACCGTGTCGTCGAAGGGATCGCCGAGCGCGTGCGCGTAACATGAGAGCGCGACGCGGTCGGCATTGGTCATCGCGACCAGCCGGAATTTTGTGCGCAGGCGCTTCAGGGCCTCGACCGAATCCGGGAACGGTCCCCAGCGCAGTACCGAAAGCTGGAACATGTCGCACGACGCATCTTCGGCTGGCAGCCCGAGCTCCTTGGCGAGGTAGCGGTAGACGTGGAACATCACCTCGCTCGAGCGCTCGTAATGCTGGTCGCGGCCGCGCTTGTAGGATTCGAAGATCTTGTCGTCGCTGAGCTCAGCCGGCGACTTGCCGGAGATCCGGCGCACGGCGGAGAGCACGCCGGTCTCGAAATCGATCAAGGTGCCGACGACGTCGAAGGTGAGAACCTTGAAATTGCTGAACGAGGCTGCTGACGACATTTTTTCTTCTCTCGGTTTGGACAAGACTGGAGGCTAGTCGCTCACCCTTGGGACGACGATGGTGTCCTCGGGGTGAAGGGTCACGGTGAGGCTGCCGCCGAGCGGCGGAATGCGGCTATAGGCCTGGTGGTACGCCGGCTGGCGCAGGCTGAGCGCGAGGCCGTCGGCGAGCGCCAGGAAGATGCGCAGGCTCTCACCCTGGTAGACGATATCGGTGACGGTACCGGTCAGCCGGTTGCAGGCGGCATCCTGCGCGCCGTCGTCGATCAGCAGCTTTTCGCTGTGCACGGCGAGCATCAGCGCATCGCCTGACGGAATGGCGCGGGCGCTGCGCAGCAAAGCGTTGCCGAGCGACACGCTGGAGGCATCGACGCGGCGCACCGGCAACATCGTCGCCTCGCCGATAAAACTCGCGACGAAAGAATCGGCGGGATGATCGTGCAGGCGCTCGGGCTCATCGATCTGGATCAGCCTGCCGTCCCTCATCACGGCGACGCGGTCGCTCATGGTCAGCGCCTCGCGCTGGTCGTGGGTGACGTAGATGATGGTGGCGCCGATGCGCCGGTGCAACGCGCGCAGCTCGATCTGCATGGATTCGCGAAGCTGCTTGTCGAGCGCGGAGAGCGGCTCGTCCATCAGGATCAGGCGCGGCTCGAAGATCATGGCGCGCGCCAGCGCGACACGCTGGCGCTGGCCGCCGGAGAGCTGCGCGATGCCGCGCTCCTCGTAGCCCGCAAGACCTACCATCGCGAGCGCCGCACGAACCTTGTCCGGCCAGCTCGCTTTCGGCAGGCGCCGCGCGCGCAAGGGAAAGGCGACATTCTCGCCGACGCTCATATGCGGGAACAGCGCGTAGTTCTGGAACACGACGCCGATGTCGCGCTTGTGCGGCGGCATCCAGGTGACGTCGCGTCCGCCGAAATGGATGGAGCCGGACGAGGGCAGGATGAAGCCGCCCAGAATGCCGAGCAGCGTGGTCTTGCCGGAACCGGACGGGCCGAGCAGCGAGACGAACTCGCCGGCGGCGACATTGAGGGACACGTCGTCGAGGGCGCGAACCGCGCCGTAAGCCTTGCTCGCGGACCTGATCTCGACGCTTTCCGCTCGTTTGTCCAACGATCGACCTCGCCCATGTCCTCAGCTGGCGTGCCTCACTGCACGCCATAAGCCTGCTTTATAGACAGCGTTTCGGGGCAATCTGGATCGCAGCGTGCGCTGCAAACAATCTTCTCTCCAAAACCCTGTCTTTAGGCTGTCATGCCAATGACACCAGACTTGGCAGAACTCGGCAATTGCCAAATTCTCACTCGCCTCATAACATAGCGTTATGCCCGAGCTGCGCCGGATGCTGCCCTCAAGTAACGCCCTGTTCGTCTTCGACGCCGCGGCGCGCAACGGCAGCTTCACGGCTGCAGCCGCCGAACTGAACGTCACGCAGCCGGCAGTGAGCCGGATGCTCGGCCAGTTCGAGGAGCATCTTGGCGTTCGCCTGTTCGACCGCACAGCAGGCCGCGCGGTGCTGACCGAGGAAGGCGAGCTGCTCTATCGTCGCGTGCTCGACGGCTTTCGCAGCATCGAGAGCGGGCTGGTCGAGATCGAGCGGCGCCGCAAGGGCACCGAGACGATCACTCTGTCGGTCTCGTCCGCCTTCACCACGCACTGGCTGATGCCGCGCATCGACAAGCTCCAGCGGCAATTTCCCCGGGTCGATTTACGCTTCCAGCTGATCTCCGGCGCGCTGCGCGGACCGGTGGAGAATGTGGACCTCGGCATGCGTTTTCGTGACCGCGAAGAACCGTCCTCGGGCGGCACGCTGGTCATGAAGGAAGTC
This sequence comes from Bradyrhizobium sp. F1.4.3, assembly GCF_040548375.1. Lineage (NCBI taxonomy): Bacteria > Pseudomonadati > Pseudomonadota > Alphaproteobacteria > Hyphomicrobiales > Nitrobacteraceae > Bradyrhizobium > Bradyrhizobium sp. F1.4.3. The sequence goes on along the minus strand of NZ_JBEPRN010000002.1, from coordinate 437,742 downwards.
ATGTTGCCAATGTGCAGCCCTGGCTATCTCGGCGAGACCGATCCCGCCGAGGGCAACACCATCATTCGTCTCGCCGAGACGCCGGGCGACTGGGCCGCGGATTACGCATCCCTTCTCACCGGGCGCCGCGGTGCGGCCAAGGCGCTGAGCTTCACAGATTATGCGGTCGTGGTGCAGGCTGCACTGCTCGGCCAGGGCATCGCGCTCGGCTGGCTGACGGTCGCCTCGCACTGGCTCCTGACCGGCGCGCTGGTGCCGGCGTCGGAGACGCTCACCACCACGCGGCGCATCTGCGAATTCCTGCCGCCGCGCAACCGCCCAATGCGGCCCATCGCCGCCGAGATCCGTGACTGGATCATCGCGCAGATGCAAAGCGAGATCGCGGCGATCGACCGGCTCTATCCGAAGCTCGGCGCGATGGCGGCGTGCTATTAGGCGGGCGGTGTTGGGGTGAGGCGCCCCTCCCTCCACGTCATTGCGAGCGCAGCGAAGCACTCCAGAGTCTTTCCGCGGAGACAGTCTGGATTGCTTCGCTGCGCTCGCAATGACGGTGTGGATGGACTCTTCGCCTCTATCAATGCTCAATCGCCCTGATCGCGCCGCGCAGCTCGGCGAGGCCGCGCAGGCGGCCGATCGCGGTGTAGCCGGGATTGGTGCGCTTGGGGGCGGCAAGATCGTCCAGCATGCGGTGGCCGTGATCGGGGCGGAACACGATCTGTTTGTCAGGCGAACGCCGCGCATTCTCCATCAGCAACGCCTTGAGCACCGCGACCATGTCGACGTCGCCGTCGAGATGGTCGGATTCGTAGAAGGAGAGGCCGTCCGCCTCGCGCTTGGTCGCCCGCAGATGCGCGAAAGCGATGCGCGGGCCGAAACGCTCGGCCATCGCGGGCAGGTTGTTCTCGGCGCGCACGCCGAGCGAGCCCGTGCAGAGACAAATGCCGTTGGCCTTGGAGGGCACGGCGTCGAACAGCGCTTGATAGTCGTCCGCGGTAGAGGCGACGCGCGGCAGGCCAAACAGCGGGCGCGGCGGATCGTCCGGGTGCAGCGTCAGCGACACGCCGAGCTGCTCGGCCACCGGTGCGACACGGTCAAGGAACTCCGCGAGGTGCTGACGCAGGATTTTTGGCGTGATGTCGCGATAGGTCTCGAGCCGGTCGCGGAATTGCGGGATGGTCATCGGCTCTGTGGTCGAGCCCGGCAGCGCGCTGGCGATGACCATGATGAGATAGTCGATGTCCGCCTGGCTCATCTTCTCGATCAGCTTCTTTGCGCGGGCCCGCTGCTCAGGCGAATATTCCTGCGCCGCGGCGGACCGCTTCAGGATGTGCAGCTCGAACGCGGCAAAGCGGTCCTGGTCGAAGCGCATGGCGCGGGCGCCGTTCGGCAATTCCCATTCGAGATCGGTGCGGCACCAGTCGACGACAGGCATGAAGTTGTAGCAGATGATCTTGATGCCGGAAGCGGCGACCGCCTCCAAGCTCGCGATCCAGGCTTCGATCGAGCGCGTCGCCTTAGCCCCAAGGCGCTTGACGTCGTCGGGAATCGGAATCGATTCCACCACCGACCAGGTCAGCTGCGAGCGGCCGGGCTGGCCGTTCTCGATGAAGTTCTTGCGCTCCTCGACGGCCCTGCGTGTCCAGGCTTCCCCGATCGGCACCTGATGCAGCGCCGAGACGATATCCGTCGCGCCGGCCTGCCTGACATCATCCAAGGACACCGGATCATCCGGCCCGTACCAGCGCCATCCCTGCAACATCATGCGCGTTCTCCTAGGGTCAAGTTCGCCGTCAGCACGACCTTGACGCTCCGCGGGCGGTCGAGCGCCAGCCGCAGTGCGTCCGGCGCGGTCGACAGCGGCCGCTCGGCGGTGACCAGCGACAGCACGTCGACGCTGCCGGCTCCGATCAGTTCCACCGCCGTCGGCATTTCGCAAGCTCGCCGCACAAATGATGGAAGAGGCCGCGGTGACCCTGACAATGCCATCAGGCACCGATCTTGCCGCCTACCGCGCCTCGCTGCTCAAGCGCTTCTCCAATCCGGCACTGCATCACCGCACCTGGCAGATCGCGATGGACGGCTCGCAGAAACTTTCGCAGCGACTCCTGCGCGCGATGCAGGACCGCCTGCGCAAGAACCTGCCGATCGCAACGCATGCGCTCGCGGTGGCCGGCTGGATGCGTTACGTCACCGCGCGCGACGAGCAGGGCCAACCGATCGACGTGCGCGATCCGCTCGCCGGCGAACTCGCGGCGTTGGCGCGCGAGGCGGGTCCTGTCGCCGAGCGGCTCGCGCCCGCATTGCTCGGGGTTGCGAAGGTGTTCGGCCCGCTTGGCGCCGAGCCGCGCCTGCGCGAGGCCGTGACCGCGGCGCTCGACCGCTTCTATGCGGAAGGTGCACGGCGGGCGGTGGAGACGCACGTTTCCGCGTGACGGCAATCCCAAAGGTCGATGCTGCACTGCGGTCAAAATCGACGGAAGTCGCGCTTGATTTTTGGCTGTCATTGGCCCACCCGAGAGCCATGGCAAAGGACAGCAAGATCATCGCCGCGAATGCGGCCTTTTACGCCGCCTTTTCGACGGGTGACTTCGACGGCATGGAGCGGATGTGGGCGGATGACGACACCATTTCCTGCATCCATCCCGGCTGGCCCGCCATCGTCGGGCGCGCCACCGTGATCGGGAGCTGGCGCGATATCTTGCAAAACCCGGAACGGCCGCAGATCGTCTGCGCCGAGCCGCAGGTGATCGTCGACGGCGACAGCGCGCGCGTGCTCTGCATCGAGATCGTCGATGGCACCGCTTTGGCCGCCGCCAACCATTTTCGACGCGTCGGCGACGGTTGGCGCCTCGTGCATCACCAGTCGAGCCCGATCGCGCAGATTGTCGAGCAGGCTGAAGACGATAGCCCGAGCCACCGGGTCCATTGAGCGCGGCAGCCACGCCGGCACGTTCTACTTTGCATGGGGTTGTTTTTCAGTTTTTTTGATTGGCGCCCTCATCCGAGCTCCGACAGATCGTCCAGCACGAACCGCGCCTCGGTGAAATCATCGTCCCGGAAAAACATGCTGCGCGTGATCAGAACCGGAATGTTGGCGCGCGCGGCCGCGATCAGGCCGTTGGCGGAATCCTCGATCGCGACGCAGTCCGACGGCTCCAGCTTCAGCCGCGCCAGGATCTCGAGATAGACGTCCGGTGCGGGTTTCTTGTGCCGCACATCATCGCCGGCGACGATGGCGTCGAAGTCCGCAGCCCAGCGGGTCCCCAGCGCCCGCGACAGCAGCGCATCGATATTGCCGTGCGAGGTCGTTGTCGCGATCGCAAGCCGCTGGCCGCGTGCCTTCGCCGCAACCAGCAGGTCCGCCACACCCGGCCGCAGCGCGCAGCAGCCGGTTTCGATCAGCTCGACATAATGCGCGGTCTTGATGCGGTGAAGCTCGGCGATGTCCGCATCCGACAAGGGCGACGCGATCCGCAGCCTTGCATGATAGGCACGAATACGTTCCTTGCCGCCCGCCACCCGCAGCAGGTCCTTGTAAACGGCACGGTCCCATTGCCAATCGAGACGGTGGCGGGCGAAGGCTTCGTTGAAGGCCTGGCGATGCAGTTCCTCCGTCTCGGCCAGGGTGCCGTCGACATCGAAAATCAGCGCGGCCGCGCGCCGGATCAGCTCCGCGGCGCCAGATGGCACCACGACCGCCTCTGCCTGCATGATCGATGCCTCCCTGACGACGCCCTGTAACGATCGACCATCGCCCGGGGTGGCAGACGAGTAAAATTGCAATATCTTTTGCCGGACCCAGAAATCTCTTATGAGCGGCGCGCGGGGCGGCGCGGCCGGGAACTCCGATCAGCACGGGAGACGCATGAGGCTCTTCATCCTTGGCCTTGGCTACAGTGCCCGGCACTTCGTCTCCAGATTTGGCGGCACCTTCTCGCACATCGCCGGCACGGTGCGCGCCCCCGCGAAGCGAGAGGCGATCGCCGGCATCGAGGCGCATCCATTCTCCGGAACCGCTCCTGATCGCGAGGCGGTCGGGCAGGTTCGCGACGCCGATGTCCTTCTCGTGTCGATCCCGCCCGGCAGCGCGGGCGATCCCGCCATCGCAGCCTTCGCAGACGTGCTGGCAACGGGCCACCGCAAGATCGTCTACCTCTCCACCATCGGCGTGTATGGCGATCACGGCGGCGCGTGGGTCGATGAAAGCACGCCGCCACAGGCCGCTCTCGACCGCACGCGGATGCGGCTCGCCGCCGAAGAGGCGTGGGCGGACACGACGCGCGGTGACGTCGCGATCCTGCGGCTTGCGGGCATCTACGGCCCCGGCCGCAATGCGCTGGCGACGCTGCGGGCGGGCTCGGCCCGGCGCATCATCAAGCCGGGACAGGTCTTCAACCGCATTCACGTCGACGACATCGCAAGCGCGATCATGGCCGCGGTTCGCCATCGGGGCGGCGGCACATGGAACGTCTGCGATGACGAGCCTGCGCCGCCGCAGGACGTGATCGCCTACGCGGCGAAGCTGATGAGTGTTGCGCCGCCGCCCGAAGAAGCGTTCGCGACAGCCGAAATGTCGGCGATGGCGCGCAGCTTCTATGCCAGCAGCGCCCGTGTCTCCAATGCGAAATTGAAGCGCGAACTCGGCGTCACGCTTGCCTACCCGACCTATCGGCACGGCCTCGACGCGTTGTGGCGCACCGGGGAAGGACAATAGGTTCCGGCATCACCGACGCTTCCCAGATATGCCCTGCCCGCGCTTGACTTCGCGCCAGTGCGGTCGTGGTCTAGGCATCGAGCGGGCCACGGCATAACGAGCTCGCCCTGGGAGGACACAATGAACAAGACGATCGCCATGATCGCGACGGCGGCTGCCGTGATCACGCTCGGTGCTGCCAGTGCTGCGCCACTGCCCGAGGCCAATCCCGACGATGTCGGCTTCTCCAAACAAGGCCTCACGCGGCTCGACGATTTCTTCGCGCGCGAGATCGCCGCCAAGCGCGTGCCGGGCGCGGTCGTCGCGGTCGCGCGCGATGGCAAGCTTGTCCATTACAAGGCCTATGGCATGCTCGATCCGGACAAGGGCACGCCGATGCCGGTCGATGCGATCTTCGCGCTGGCCTCGATGACCAAGCCGATGGCAGCGGTCGCAGGATTGACGCTGATGGAGCAGGGCCGGCTGCCGCTCCAGGCCAAGCTCTCCGACTATTATCCCGGCTTTGCCAACATGAAGGTCGGCGTTGAGCAGGCTGACGGTTCGCTGAAACTCGAACCGCAGGCTTCACCAATCTTCATTCATGACCTGTATCGGCATACATCTGGCCTGATGTATGGCGGCCGTCCGGACAGTTCCAGCGTGCTGGCGCGACAATACCCTGAGGGCACCGCGCCGGCGATCGAAGGCGACACGCAGGCCTTCATCGAGCGCATCAACAAGCTGCCGCTGGTGCACCAGCCCTCGACCGAGTTCGAATATGGCTTCTCGATCGACGTGCTCGGCGCGGTCGTCGAAAAGGTGACCGAGCAGCGGCTCGGCGACTATCTCGCCACTAATGTCTGGCAACCGCTTGGGATGAAGGACGCAACCTTCCACCCGACCGACGCACAGCGCCCTCGCCTCGCCCGTCCCTTTGCCAACGACCCACTGACCGGCCGGCCGCAGGCCATCAAGCTGCTGGACACGCCGACCAAGTTCGATTGCGGCGGCGCCTGCTCGTTCGCGACGGTCGGCGACTACATCCGCTTCGGACAGATGCTGCTCAATGGCGGCGAGCTTGACGGCCAGCGCATTCTCGGGCCGAAGACCGTGCATCATATGACGACCAATCACCTCGGTCCCGAGATCAAGAACAACGTGGCGAATATCGAGCCACATCGCGCCGGCTTCGGCTTTGGCCTCGCGGTCGCGGTCCGGACCAGCGAAGGGCTGTCGTCGGTCCCCGGCAATCCCGGTGAGTTCACCTGGAATGGCGCCTACGGAACGCAGTTCTTCTGCGACCCCAAGGAGCGTCTCGTCGTGGTGGTAGGAACGGCGGCCCCCGGTGAGCTCAGGAAATATTATCGCGAGCAGGTGCAGGATCTCGTCTATGGCGCGATGGTGAGGTGAGATCGCGTGGAAATAGAAAGGGCGGCCGATCGGGCCGCCCTTCAAAAACCGGCGCGTCAGCTCAAGACGCCGTATTTCTTGAACCAGGCTTGCGCCTGCTTCCAGGCATCTTCCGCGGCCTCCTTGCGGTAGCTGCCACGATAATCGGCGTGGAAGCCGTGCGGCGCCTCCGGATAGATCTTGAATTCAGCCGTCTTCTTGTTCTGCTCGAGCGCCGCCTTGAGCTGCTCGACCTGCGCGACGGGAATGCCGGTATCGGCGCCGCCATAGAGGCCGAGCACCGGCGCCTTCATCTCGGGGGCGAGCTGAAGCGGGCTCTTCGGCCAGAGCGGATTGGCCGGGTCGACCGGCGGACCGTAGAAGGCGACACCGGCCTTGAGGGTACCGTTATGGGCGGCATATTCCCAGACCGTGCGACCGCCCCGGCAGAAACCGATGATGCCGAGCTTGCTGGTATCGCCGCCTTGCGATCCTGCCCACGCCACGGTTGCGTCGAGATCGGACAGGAGCTCTGCGTCCGGCTTGGCATTGACGATCGGCAGCAGGTCCTTGATCTCGGTGATCTTGGTCAGGTCGACGCCCTTGCGGAAGTAATAGTCGGGCGCGACCGCAAACGCGCCGAGCTTGGCGAGGCGGCGCGTCACATCCTTGATGTATTCGTGCAGGCCAAAAATCTCCATCGCCACGATGATCACCGGCGCCTTGGTGTTGCCGGCTGGACGGGCAAAATAGGCAGGCATCTCCTCGGAGCCGACTTTGATCTTGGCGTCACCGGCCTGAAGGCCGCTGGTGTCGGTGGTGATGACCTCGGCACGGACCGGCCCGGCCGCAAGCGTGTAGCCGGCGGCCACCGCCGCGGTGGCGCTCATGAACCCGCGCCGCGAGACCGGGGCAACTTTGGTCAGCCCGACGACGTCGGACGTCATGGTGGTTTCAATACTCATCGGTTGATCCTTCCTGATGCCTGGCCCTGACCCTTCAGGTGACGCATTCGCCAATAGTTGCCGGCCAAACGCAAATCACCAGCCTGCGAGCGCGTGGCGCAGTCAGGCTTCGCCCCGCCGCTTTTTCACCGGCGCAGTCTCAGGCATCAGGCTCATCGCGACGAGTCCGACGATTGCCGCAAGCAGCAGGTACCAGGCCGGCGCCAAAGGATCGCCGGTGACATGGAGGAGCCAGGTGACCACGAGCTGTGCGGTGCCGCCGAAGCTTGCGATCGCGACCGCGTAGACGGTGGCGAACACGCCGCCGCGGATGTTCTGGGGCAGCGCCTCGGTGAAGGTGGCGTAGAACGCCGTGAACGGCAGCGCGCCAATGGCGGAGAGCACTCCGAAGCCGACCAGCAGCGACAGCGCACCGGGCGCGTGCACTATCCACAGGAAGGCCGGATAGGTCAGCAGCAGCGTTACGAGCTGCGGCCAGATCATGACCGGCTTGCGGCCCAGGCGATCGGCGAGCCATCCGCCGAACAGCGCACCCGCAAACTGAATGCCGTTGCTCACAAGCGACACGGCGAAGGCCAGTGTCGACGACACATGCAGCGTGTTCTGTGCATAGGTCGTCATGTATTGCGTGACATAGGTCGAGATCGTGCCGCTGGCCAAAATCATCAGCGCCAGCGCGATGAGGCCAGTGTGGCGGCTGGCCTGCGAGAGATGACTCGTGCGATCGACGGCCGCTCGACCGGCGTCCGCCTGCGGGATCGTTTCCGGCAGCGTCCGGCGCATCCACAATCCGAACGGCAGGCAGATCGCCCCGATCAGGAACGCCACCCGCCAGCCGTAGGAGTCCAGCATCTCTGGTGCCATGGTCTTGCTCAGGATGACACCGACCAGGGCGCCGGCGGTCGCGGCGATCTCCTGGCTCGCGGGCTGCCATGCCACCACCAGCGCGCGATGCTCCGGCGGTGCGATCTCGATGAGATAGGCGGTGGTCGGCCCGACCTCGCCGCCGAGGGCAAAGCCCTGTGCCATGCGCGCCACGATCACGATGATCGGCGCCGCGACGCCGATCGAATTGTAGGACGGCGTGAGCGAGATGGTCAGGATCGCCGCCCCCATCAACGCAAAGCTCAGCAGCATGGCGGGCCGCCGGCCGATCCGGTCGGAATAGATGCCGAGCACGACCCCGCCGATCGGCCGCGTCACGAAGCCAGCGCCGAAGGTTGCCAGCGACAGCATGAGGCTGCCGTATTCGCTTCCGGTCGGGAAGAACGCGTGGCCGATCTGTATGGCGAAGAAGCTATAAGTGATGAAATCGTAGAATTCGAGCATGTTGCCGACGGTGGCGGCCAATGCTGCGCGTTTGACACTGAACGGCTTTACTTGCTCGATTCCCGACGACACTCTGACATTCCTCCAATTTGATCGTGTGCCCGATTTAACCGCCGCGCTGCGCCGCGACATCCATTAACTGAAAAAGGCGGTTCTCTCACTCGCCGCGCCATCACGCGCTGCAAGCAATGTGCGCTTTTGCGCAATTCGAAACGTTTCGCAGCAACAATCGGACTCGATAGTGGCCGCAACGACACATCATGTTGCCCATGTTGCCCAGGCATCGCACACGGTCTGACATTTGCGCGCGAGTCTTCGTCATTTGACTGAAATTTTCAGAAGACTTGAGCCGTGTAATTTACTCGAACTTTCTCTGTGACGCTCTAGTTCCACATCCGAGAGTTCCATCTCCAGAATGGAGAAGGGTCTTCCAAGCGAGGTGAGTCTCTCCGCTTCGAGCCGATCCATCGCTCGAGGACTTCCCTCTCGCCCGCACGGATTGCGCTCCCAAAGGCTCAATTGAATAAAGCTTTATCCGACCTGGACTAGAAATGATTTTAGCTCGTGAAGCGATTGAATTGTTGGGACAGATGGCGCGAATCCTGTGGTTCGAAGGGACCAAGCACGGCTTGCGCGACCGCGAGTGGATGGCGTTGCGATTCCTCTCTCGTGCCAACCGGTTTTCGAGAACGCCTTCGGCGCTGGCGAGCTACGTCGGCACCACGCGTGGCACCGCCTCGTTCATCATCGGCGAGCTCGAGCGGCTGGGCTATCTGGAGCGGAAGCGCTCCGCCAAGGACAAACGCTCGGTGATGCTGAGCGTGACACAGCAGGGCAAGAAGTTTTTGGCGCGCGATCCCGTCAACGTTCTCGTCGACGCCATCGCCGTGCTCGACGATGACGGCAAGATCCGCTTTCGCGACACACTGCGACACGTGCTCGATCAAGCGGACGCCGCCGAACAGCGGCACCATACCGACGTCTGCAAGCGATGCATCTTCCTCCGGGAGGATCGCACCAGCTCCGACAACAAGACGACGGTCGAGTTCACCTGCCGCCTGTTTCGCGCGCCGATCGCGGAGGCAGAGATCGACCTGCTATGCACCAGCTTCGAGCATCACCGCCAATAGAAGGGTCCGCCGATCACGGCGTCCCCTTGCGCGGCGAATAGACGAGGCCGCCGCTGGTTTCCACCACGAGACGGCCGTTCTCGTTTCTGATCTCCTCGATCCGCCCGAGGCTCGGCACCTGCTGCCCCAGCACGGCCTCGACGACACCGTTCGGGCCTTGCAGGATCGCAATTCCCTCATAGGCCTGTCGGACCGACCAGCCCTTGACCGTCCTTCGCGGTGCCGAATTGCGCTCGGCCGGAGGTACCGAACCCGTGACCTCGGGCGCGGCGACCGCGGCCATCATCGGCAGCGACGGCGATTGCGGCTGCGCGGCGACAGTTGTCGGCGCCTGGACCTGAGCCTGGGCAAGCCTGTCGAGCTTCGCCGTCGAGGACGAGCTCACCCGCTCGATCCGATCCAGGTTCTCGGCGAACCGGCCAAAGCGATCGCTGGTCGCCTTGCTCGAGAGATCGACCGCGGTGCGCAAGCCATCGAGGTTTTCGGACACGCCGGACAATTGCTTGCGTAGTTGCGCGACCGTGTCGCGCAGATTCCTGATCTCGGCATTGGCCGCGACGTTGGTCTGGCTCGGCTGCGTGGTGAGATAGGCGATCACGCCGGTGCAGGCGCAGACCACCAAAACAGCGGCAACCGCTAATGTCGCGAGCGGCGCGACCCATGTCGGACGGGGCGGCAGCGGCTTGGCCACGATTACTGCCGGGCGGACGACGGTCGGCGTGGGCTTCGGGATCGCCATCTTGTCGAGGCGTGCCTTGGCGCGAATGCGCTTCAACCCCTCGAGCGCTTCCTTTGCCAGGACTTCGTCGCTCCCCGCCGCCGACGCAGGTTTCGTGCCTGTCGCGGGCTTGGCCGTCCGCGCCGCATTGTCCTTCGCATCGCGCGCCGCCAAAGCCGGCTTCGCCGCCGCAGACAACTCCGCAGTCGCACTGGGACGAGTTTTTCCATCGGACAACATGTGAAAATGCTCCGTTCGTTTCGATCTGTCGAACGAAGCTAGTTGCCGAAGCTTGCCTGAAACGTGCGCATCGAAAACTATTCGTCACGCACGATGCGATGTCGAATGAGTCCAACGCGTCATGCATGAGGCGAGAGTGCGACTCGAAAGACACACGCTCGCCAAGATTTCGCCAAGCTGGAGCCGTGTCGCCATGGATGAGTCGAATTGTCGCATGCAGGTGCGCGTCCAGGAGAGTCAATCCGGAGTTGAAAACCCCTCAATACGAAGGGCCCGCAGCACTACCCAAAATAGCTGTAATTCCACGGGTCTGCGGAACTTTATAACCGCCACGGTGCAGAACTAGTTTGAATGCCAAATCAACTGATGCGTTTGGATATATCAAGAAACAACCGGAAACAAATCAACAGCATCAAGCATGTGTAGCAACCGCTTTGTTTCGCGCGCTTGATCGGAAATCGGCAATTGTTACGGTCTTGCTCAAGTGATTCTCGCCAGTTGGCGAGGAGATTGACACAGTTCAGTAGTGTTCGGACGCGATGAGCAACTTGGCGCAACTGATCTAGGTGGCTTTCTCAATCCGCTCCGCGAGGTGATCCGTAAGACACTCGCCGGGCCTCACGCAGTAAGCGTTCAGTATCGAGTCGAAGTAGCAGGCCTGCATTACGCAGGCACTGAATGCGTAGGGCTGCCCGCGAATATCGAAACCACAATAACGGTTCGCGGGAAGGAATGTCGTCAAACAGCATGACTGCCGAGCCGGGCATCACAACAACCAGCCGGCCGCAGCAAGTGCGAAACAGGGGCGAAAGACTGATGTATATTATCGTTGATGATCGCGAGAGCGTCACGAACAGCTACGTTGGAGGGCTCGTTCGTGAGGGTGTATCGTCGATCGGCTTCTCCTCCGGAGAATTCTGGGACTGGCTGCAATCCGCAAATGAATCGGACCTGGCAGCCGTCGACGCCTTCCTTCTGGGGGACTGTGATACCCGCGGAAGCCTGCCACGGGCGATGCGCAAGCGGTCCGCGGCTCCCATCATCGCCATGAGCGGTCAGAAGATGCTCAAGAACACGCTTGAGCTTTTCGAATCGGGCGTGGACGACGTGGTTCACGTACCGATCCATCTTCGCGAGATCCTTGCGCGGACGGCGGCGATCGCACGCCGCAGGGTCGGCGACCTGCCGAGGCCCTGCGAGACCAGGATCCAGGTCTTCTTCAACGGGCGTGACCCCGAGATCGGCGGCCACGCCCTCACCCTGCCCCGCCGCGAACTGCGCATTCTCGAATACATGGTGGGCAATCACGGCAAGTGGATCACCAAGACGCAGATCTTCAACGCGGTCTACGGCATCTTCGAGTCGACCTTCGACGAGAGCGTGATCGAGAGCCACGTCAGCAAGCTGCGCAAGAAGCTGCGTGATCGCCTCGGTTTCGACGCGATCGTGGCCCGGCGCTACGTCGGATACCGGCTCAACATCCCGGCCGGCGAGGCCATCGACGTGCCGATGCAGGAGCTGGACGAGGTCGGCATCCTCCTGAACAGGGCACACGCCGCCCAGGCGGCTTACCCGGCAGGAAACTGAGGCGGTAAAGCCGCGATAAGAAACGATCAACGGCCTCTCCGGAGATATCCCGCAGAGGCCGTTACGCTTTCCGGTGGCAGGAACGTCACCACACCGACGCGGCTTCGCAGCGCGACGGACTACGGCTTCTGCTGGAATTCGTCCTTCGAGACGTAGTTGAAGTCCTCGACCAGAACGTCCTGGACGACGTCGGCCTGCATCCGCTCGTTGACGCGCTGCTTGATACCCGCGGTGAGGACGGAGAGGTCGTAACGGGCGAGCTTCCTGAAATCGAGGCGCTCATCCGCATAGATCTTGCGGAAGGCTTCGTCCACGACGAACGGCTCGGGCGGAACGGTGAGCTGGTGCATGGTCCGCGCCTCCACGGTGTAGACGAAGCGCGCAACGATGTAGCCTTGCACGTTGCCGTTCTCGACCATTGGCACGCTCAGCGCCCGCGTCTTCTGGTACTGCAGTCCGTCGAGATATTCGTCCTTCGCGGGCAGCAGGCTGCCGTTTTCCTTCCAGTAGGCCACGGCATAGCTCGTGCCCGCAGTGAGGATGCATACCCAGAGCCCGGCCAGCACCAGTCTGATCATTTTCCGTCCTGCGCCGCGCGGCCGCTATAGGTGCCGTCCGACTCGGCCTCCCGGATCGCCCTGACGATGATGGTAGCGACCTCGCGCACGGCGTCGTAATGCATCTCGAGGATGGACCGGTTTCGCTCCAGCTTCTCGCGCAACCGCTGGATTTCCTCGGTGATCTCGGCCTCCCCGCCAAGATGCATCCGCGCGCGCATCAGGCGGACGAATTCCAGCATGCTGCGGCTCTTCCGCGCGCTGAAGTCGTCGAAATCGATCTTCTTGCCGGTGGCAAGCGCGGCGGTCTCCTCCTCGACGATACTCTCGAGCCGGCGGATCGCCGTCAGCAGACCGCGGACCTCGTCGGACCTTTCCCCTTCCGACCTTGCCGCATCGGTGCCGTCGGACGTCATGTCGCTGCCGATAATCGGCAGGAGCACGGGCAATAGCGCATCGCCCGGCGTGGCTCCCGTCATCGCCCCGGTGTTCACGACCGGCTGCTCCATCACCGGCGCCATCGCGCCTTCTTCTGCCTGCATGGAAAATTCACCCCTCAACCTTCATCACCCATTTCCAGATCCATCATCCTGCCTTCGCCGTTACGTCCGGAGCCGCCGGATGCCCAGCGGCGAGCTGCTTGGCAATGCCGATCCCCTTGCCCTTCGCAAGCTGATTGCCGAGCTGCTCGGCCAGCATCGATTTCCAGACGCTGCCGGCGGTCCCCTTGCCGAATACTTCTTCCGACTCCTTCGGAAGCATCGTCTCGACGAAGGTCTGGAGGATGAACGCCTCGAATTTGCGATACACCTCGCCCGAGGCCGGCGCCTTGATCACCTGCACCGGCGCTCCGTTCACCACTCCCGATTGCGCCTCAGCCACCTTCGCCGCGGATTGATCGGCTGCCGCAGCGGCAGCCTTGCCAACCTCGGCGTCCATCGTGGCCGCGAAATCCCTATCGGAGGATTTCAGCGCATCGAGCTTTGCGGTCGCCGCGCGCTGCGTCACGGGGTCGGCGGCCTGCAGAACGTCGAGAACGAGGTCGGGCGTCGCTGTTACGATCATGGCTTATTCCGGCTGGCTGGCCGTGGCGTCCAGTCGCGCACGGCGAAATGTGTCCCCGTCATCTCTTCGAGCGAGCGCTTCTCCGCGTCGCGAAGCTTGTCGGCGAGCGCCACTTTGGCGACTTCCTCGAGCTGTTTCACGCGGCGGCTCTCCGAGCGGACCTGGTCGAGTTGCCGCGCGGCCCGCTCCTGCACGGCGCGCGCGCCGACGCTCGTGGTGGTGAGCCGGCGCGCGATCGATTCGCTCGATGATCCCACCGGCGGCTTGCCTTCGTTCAGGGTTCCGACCAGCCACGCCTGCTCATCCTGCAAGGTCTGCTCCTGCTGCCGCAATTGCGCGAGCTGCCATTCGGACAATCGGAGTTGAAGCTTCACGAGCGAGACGATCCGGCCGAGCTTGTCCGCGCGCGAGGTCATGACCGTCATTCCGCCAGCCACGACGAGAAGCCGAGCATGAACTGCGTCAGCAGCTCGTCGCTGGTGAGGTAGAGCAGCAGAAAGCCGCCGAACAGGACGAAGGGCACAGAGATGAAGTAGACCGGAATCGCCGGCGTCAGCTTGTTGATGAGGCCAACCGCCAAATTGACGATGACGGAATACACGATGAAGGGGCTGGTGATCCGCAGCGTCAGCACGAATGCTTCCGAGAGGCGGTTCGTGAGCTGGTTCAGCGCCATCTCGCCACTCAACTTTTCGCCGGGCCGCCAGACGTCGTAGGAGTTCATCAGTCCGCGCAGCACCTGCCAGTGCTGGTCGGTCATGAAGAACAGCGTGGTGACAGCCACCATGATCAGCGGTACCAGGGCCGGCGCCGAATCGGTATCGCCGACCGGCGTTCCCGGGATGTTGCTGAGCCCGATCGCGCTCGCCATCACGGTCGCCATGGTCTGAAGCGCGAGGAAGAATACGCGCCCCCCGAGGCCGATGACGCTGCCGACCAGGATCTCGGTGCCAATCAGCAGCGCAAGCGTCAGCGGCGGTGCGTTGTCTACCAGCGGCTTCACGATCGCGATCAGGATCGGCGTGAGCGCGAACGTCGTGACGAGCGCGACGAATAGGCGGATCTGGGGCGGAATGTTGACGCTGGAATAGCCGGGTACCAGCATCAGGCAGGCGCCGATACGGCAGAACACGATGAATGTCGCGAGCACGTTGTCGGCGAGGCCGCTGATCACGATATGGCTCCGAGCGCCCGGATCTCGGCACAGCGCGCCACCTCGACATGCGACAGGATCGGCAAGGTCGGGAACACTCGTTCCAGGATCATGCGGACATAGGGACGGGCTTCCGGCGTCACCGCGAGCACCACACTGGTGCCGTCCTCGGTGAATTTCCGGATCACGGCGCTGGCTTCGGTCGCGAACTGCTCGATCAGCCGCGGGTCGGCGTCGAACTCGACGACGTCGCCCTTGGCGTCGCGCTTCAGGCTCTGGTGGAAGGCGAGATCCCAGCGATTACCGAGGCGAATAACGTTGAGCACGCCGTTGTCGGAGAGATCGCCGCAGATCTGCTGGGCCAGACGCATCCGCACGTGCTCGGCGACCTGCTCGGAGCGCCGCACATGGGGAGCGATCTCGGCGATCGCCTCAAGGATCAGATGAAGGTTCCGGATCGACACGCGCTCGGCCAGCAGGATCTTCAGGATCGCCAGCAGGCCCGAATAGGAGATCTGCGACGGGCAGAGATCGTCGATCAGGCGCTTGTACTCGGGCTCGAGTCGGTCGAGCAGACCGCGCATGTCCTTGTAGGACAGCAGCTGGGCGAGGTTCGCCCGGATCACTTCGCTCAGATGCGTCAGCAGCACCGAAAGGTTGTCGACGGGCTTGCAGCCCTGTCGCTTGACCTCGTCGGTGAAGGCTTCCGTGACCCACAGCGCTTTCATGCCGAACGCAGGCTCGATCACCTCGTCGCCCGGCACGTCAGGCTTGCCGTCCTTGTCCACCAGCACCATCACCTCTCCGAGCCGCAGCTCGCCATGGGCGACGCGCGTGTCGTGGATCCGGAACTGGTATCCCTTGGGATCGATCGACAGATTATCCGACAGCTTGATCTCGGGGATGACGAAGCCGTACTGCTTGGCAAATTTCTTGCGGATCTTGCCGACGCGGTGCGCAAGCTCATTGCGGGAACCCAGCAGATGGACCGAAAGGTGCCCACCGAGCGACAGCTCGATCTCGGCGGTCTTGAGCGATTCCTTGACGGATTCCTTGGCTTCGGCTTGCGCCCGCTCGTCGGCCTTGTGCGCCTCTTCTTTCCGCTCTCGCGCCGCCTGCCGCCTCGGCAGCGAGTAGCCGACGAAGGCCATGATGCCGCCGAGCAACATGAACGGTGCCATCGGCAGCCCAGGCATCAAAGCGAGAACGAACATCATCAAGGCGGCTGCCGACACCGCGCGCGGATAGCCGCCGAGCTGCCGGAGCACGGCTTGCTCGGCCGAACCCCTGGTACCACCCTTGGAGACCAGCAGGCCCGCCGACAGCGACACGATCAGCGCAGGCATCTGCGTGACCAGGCCGTCGCCGACCGACAGTTTGGTGTAGACATCGGCGGCGCGCGCGAGGCTCAAGCCATGATGCGTAACGCCGATGACGATGCCGCCAAAAATGTTGATTGCGGTGATGATCAGGCCGGCGATGGCGTCGCCGCGGACGAATTTCGAGGCACCATCCATCGCACCGAAGAACGCGCTCTCCTCCTCGAGCTCGCGGCGCCGGCGCTGGGCCTCCTTGTCGTCGATCAGGCCTGCCGACAGATCGGCATCGATCGCCATCTGCTTGCCGGGGATGGCATCCAGCGTGAAACGGGCGCCGACTTCCGCGATACGGGTCGCGCCCTTGGTGATCACGACAAAGTTCACCGTGACCAGGATCGCGAAGATGATCAGACCGATGACGAAGTCGCCGCCCATGACGAACTGGGAGAAGCCGGCGACAACGTGGCCGGCAGCAGTCTCGCCCTCCCCGCCGCGCGACAGGATCAGGCGGGTGGTCGCGACGTTCAGCGCGAGGCGCAGAATCGTCGCGATCAGCAGCACGGTCGGAAAGGCGGAGAAGTCGAGCGGCCGCTGAATCCACAGCGCGACCATCAGAATCAGTGCCGACAGCGCGATCGAGAAGGCGAGGCCGAGATCGATCAAGATCGGCGGAATGGGCAGGAACAGGATCGTGAGCATGGTCACGATCCCGCCGGCGAAAAAGGCATCCGCCCCGAGGCGTCGCGGGTTTGGCAGGCTAGCAGCTAACGTATCGGCCATGGGTCACCGGCAGCAGATTCCGGACCTCAATCTGCCGCGCAAAGCTTACGCGAGGGTGGTGGGGCCCTCGCGGATCAGAAGCCGTGCTCGATCCGCGAATAGACCATCTCGGTGAAGGTGGAGAGATGCGCGCCGATGAAGGAGCCGGAGACGGCCACGACCAGGAGAATGACGATGATCTTCGGAACGAAGGTCAGCGTCACCTCCTGGATCTGGGTCAAGGCCTGGATCAGCGCGATGATGGTGCCGACCAGCATCGCCGCACCGACCGCGGGTCCGGAGGCGACGATGATGGTCCAGATCGCCGCCTGGACGATGTCGAGGGCGTCCCGCTCGTTCATGGCCTAGCTGAGCGTGAGCCCGGGTCCGACCGCGACCTTCGTGCCGTCCTCGAGGGTCGCGACGGAGCCGTCGCTGTTGATCGAGACCGAGGCGATCTTGCCGGTAAAGGCCGCCCCGGTCGAGTCGGTGAAGCTGACGTTGCGCCCGATCAAGCCGTCTGCCTGCGTCAGCGCCTGCGAGGAGAGCAGCGAATCGAGCTTCGAGTTGGTCAGCGTGGCCTGCTCGACCGTGGAAAGCTGCGCGAACTGGCTCATATATTGCGAGGTATCCATCGGATTGGTCGGATCCTGGTTCTTCATCTCGGCGATGAGGAGCTGAAGGAACGTGTTGTAATCGACGGTGTTACTCGACGTGGTCGAGGTGGATCCGGTCGTCGAGGAAGTCGTGCTCGTTGTATCGGTCGCGCTGGTGACGTTCATGTGCCTCTCCGCTGTCAGGCAGCCTCGAATGGGGACTCGGTGGTGGCGCCGGCCAGGATCGCCTGCTCCACAGGGAACAGCGCCCGGATCCGCTTGAGCGCTTCGAAGTAGCGGGTCGCACCGATCAGTTCGTCGATCGCGACGAGCCCGTCCAGCATCTCGCGGCTCTCGCACACTGCGCGCAGGGCCGCGTAATGCTCGCCATACAGCGCGGCGGCGTCGCGGACGTCGGTCGGATTCATCAACATGAGCTGGACGATGAAATAGAGCTGCCGCAGCGCCGTGGTGGCATCGGACGCCTGCATGACCTGCCCTTCGAGCAGGAACATGACGTCGTTGACGAGCTCGACGGAGACCTTGCGGTCCACGCGTAGCACCGCACCGTTGATGTAGATCCGCTCTCCCGCCCGCAAGGATACCTTCATCAAAGCGCGTCTCGGATCAGGCGGTTGATTTCGATGAGCTGCATCACGTCGTTCGACCTCTCCTCGCGAAGGCGATCCGCCTCCTTGACCACCCACAGGCCGATCGAGATGATGTCGGCGCGCAGCTTGTCGGGCAGTCCGTTTTCCGGATGCGCGAGATCCTCGATGAAGATGGTCCACAGTCGCCGGACGTAGAGCAGGCTCTCGACCAGGTCCTCGATACTGAAGAGGCCCCTCTGGAGCCGCTCCAGCCGGTCGATGCCGAGGCTGAGGGCCTGCCGCTCGCGCCCCCGCGCCTCGTAGCCGCTGTCTTCGACGACCGCTTCGTAGGCTTCAAAAGTCATCAGAACCACTCTGCGCAGGAGACCGAATAACAAGGCACGTGTCGTGAGCCCCCGGCTCAGAGATAGTTGATGAGACTGATCTTCTGGAGCTGCGAGGTCAGCGCGAGCGCCGTCTGGATCTGGGTCTGCAAGGTGTTGACGCGTACCGACGCTTCCGTCGGGTCGACCTGCTCCATGCCGACGATCTGATTGTTCAGAATGTCCTTCTGGGTCTTGAGCTTGTCCGTGGCAGTGGTGACCCGCTGCTGGACCACGCCGACGTTGCCGCCGAGCGTGGCGAGGTCAGTGATGGCGCTGCCGACGAGGCCGATGGCCTTGTCCACGACGGTCTGGAACGTCGTTTGGTCCAGGTTTATGTTCCCGAGATCGGACATCATGGTATAGGCCTCGGCGAGCTTGCGGAAACCGGTCTGGTTGGCGCTGACGGACGTATCAACGACCTCGGTCGTGGAGATACGACTTTGCATGGTCTGGTCGGTGGCCGATGACCAGTTGGTGTTCCAGGCCGGGCTCGCGAACTCGGCATCGAAGGTGGTGTTGAGGAAGCTCTGCATTTGAGCCGGGGTAATGCTGCTCACGCTGGCCGAGGATTGCGAGAAGCCGAAGAACGCAGAGAAATCGGCATCGACCTGGTTCTTGCTGGCCGAGCCGGCAGCGTAAGCCGTAATCGGCGCGTTCTGCGTGTTGATGCCCGAGAACAGATACGAGCCATTATAGGAGACGTTCAGCGCGCCAATCAGATCCTGGAGGTTGGCGGACGCAGGCGGCAGGACGATCCGCCCACCGCCGTCGGTACTGCGGGCGGCGATCAGGTCCTTGAGGAAGTCCGATGCGGTCGAGCCGAGCTCGGTCATCCGGTTCTGAGTCACGTCGAGACGACCCGCGACGAGCCCATTGGTATCGACGAGCTGATCGGCGAAGCTCATGTCTGCCCGCAGGCTGACGTCGCCACCCGTCGTGGCACCGAGCTCGAGGCCGACATCGGCGAAGCGGCCAGTGGTCGCCTCCGTCGACGCCTTGCTCAGCGCACTCTGGTTGTTCGTGATCGAATATCTCAACGACGACGACAGCATCAGTGTCGAGATATAGTTTGCGCTCATCATGACGCTGTCCCCACGGCTGCCAGCAGGCTCTGCAACATTTGGTCGACGGTCGAAATGATCTTCGACGACGCCGAATAGGTACGCTCGACCTGGAGCATCAACGACATCTCGTCGTCCATGTTGACGCCGCTGACGTTGGACAGCGCCGAATTGCTGCGTTCGAGCAGCGTGCTCTGGTATTGGGAATTGTCGTTGGCAGTCTTGCGCTGGTTTTCGATCCAGCTCGTCGATGACGACGCGAAGTCGATCAAGCTGCCGTTCGGCTTGCCTTGCGTGGTCGCATCGAACGGCTGCGACGCATCCATGTTGCCGATCAGCTGCTGAAGCCGGGTCGAGTAGCCGGCGTTGCCGGCGGTGTTGTATTGGTATGCGGCGTTGCCGCTGATCGCGCCGTCGCGCAGCAGGTTTGGATTGCCGCCCTGAGCGGGATCGACCGATGCGGCAACCGAGATCGTGCCGGCGAGGCCCACCGAGACGGTGGCGCTCGCGGGTATCGCCAGCCCGCCGGGGTAGGTGAAGAGACCGGTAACATCGGGCAGCGCCGCGCCCGATTGATCGCTTTCCTTGAAAGTATTGATCAGGCCGCGGGCGACCTCATCGAGCTGGCCTTGATAGGTGACCGTGTCATTATCGCGCAATTGAGCGAGACCGGCGAGCTTGCCGGACTTGATCGGCATCACCGAATTGGGGCCGGTCACGGGCACGCCGTCGATATAGACCGCGTTGCCGGTGGTGCCCGGCGTATAGGCGCCGGTCGGCGTAAAACTGACAGTCCGCGCCACCTTGTCGAACAGCACCCCACCATTGTCGGTGTAGAGCGCCGCATCGCCGTTGGCACGGATCGTCATCGTGACGCCGACCTCCTGCGACAGCTTCGAGACGATGCTGTCGCGCTGGTCGAGATAGTCGGTGACGTCGTCGCCGGTGACCGTTCCCTTCACGATCGCCGTGTTGACGTTGGCGAACTGACCCAGCAGCTGGTTGATGTTCTGAACCGAGGTCGCCATGTCGACGTCCGCGCCTTCGCGCACGGACTGCACCGTCTGCGTCGCCTGGTTGAGCGAGGTCGCCATGTCTTTGGCGGACTGGACGGCCGCCTGCGCCAGCGTCGCGTTATCTGGAGCGTTCGCGTATTGCTGGAGCGCCTGCTTCAGCGCATTGAGCTGGGCGGTCGGCGACTGATCGAGCTGGGGATCATCCACCGTGGCGGCCGCGATCTTCTGGAGACCGTCGTAGATCGCGCTCTGCTTGGCCGATCCCGAGGTTGCGGTCAGGACGTTGCTGTAGAGCCCCGAGCTTGCGGCGCGCTGGATCGCCACGACGTAGACACCCGCGTTGGGGAGATTGTCCAGCACGGTGATCTTGCGCGAATAGCCGGTCGTACTGGCGCCGGCGATGTTGCGTGAAATGGACGACGACTGGACGCCCGAGGCCATGAGCGAGGCTCGGGCGGAGTCGAGGGCGGCGGTAAGGGACATAGCGTGCTCTTGCCCGGAATCGGCGCTGAAGGATTCAGCGCTTCAGGTTGACGACGACATCCAGCAGGTCGGCGCCGGTCTGGAACGATTTCGAGTTCGCGGTGAAGCCACGCTGCGCCTCGATCATTGAGGTCAGTTCGTCCGCGAGATCGACGTTGGAGTCCTCGAGCGCGCCGGACTGGATCGTGCCCAGCCCGCCGCTGCCGGCATTGGCCGCATGCGCGTTGCCGGAATTGAGATTGGTCGAATAGACGTTGCCCGCCTCGGGCGTGAGATTGTCGGGGCTCTCGACGTCAGCAAGCATGATTGTGTAGAGGGTCGTCGTCTGGCCGTTCTTGAGGACGGCGGTCACGTGCCCCGCGGTGTCGACATCGACCTTGTCAATACCGGACGGAACGCTGCCATTGACGTTCGCCTTGAAGTCGAAGCTCGAGGCGACCTGCGTCATGGCCGACATGTCGATCGTGAGGGCGGAGCCGCCGGGGACGGTCACCGAGAGTGAGCTTGCGCCGGTGATCGCGCCTTTTCCGGCTGCCGTCGTATCGAAGGTGAACGTGCCAAGACCGCCCGCAAGCGGGGTGCCTGCCGCCGAATCATAGACCTGGATCTGCCAGGTGTCCGTGCCGGCCACCGATCCGGTTTTTGCCATGTAGACGTCAAGGGTCTTGGCATTTCCGATGTTGTCGTAGGCCACGATCGAGCTCTTCGACGAATACGATGTCGGGCCCGGCGGCAGGGACGCCGGCGGCACGATGGCCGCGCTGGGATCCAGATTGCCGGTCACGGTCGCCAATGTCGAAGGCACAGGGATCTGCGATACATTGGAGACGTTGACGATCTGCATGCCGGACAGGCTGTTCTGCGAGAAATTGGACACGCTGCCGGGCTGGCCCAGAAGATAGAAACCGGCCGCATTGACCAGATTACCCTGGCTGTCCGGCACGAACGAGCCGGCACGCGTCAGAAACTGCTGCGTGTTTGCGGCATTCGACACCACGAAGAAGCCGTTGCCCTGGACGGCAAGGTCGGTCGTCGACGTCGTGAACTGCGTGTGCCCGGCATCGGTGATGGCATAGCGGACATCGGTCTCGACCGCGCCGGAGTCGTAGTTGCCGGAGCCGCTCTTCAGGATCAGAGAGGAGAACTCGGTCGAAGCCCGCTTGTAGCCGGTCGTGTTGACGTTCGCGATATTGTCCGAAACCGTCGACAGCTTGTTGGACTGCGCAGACATTCCGGAAACACCGGTGCGCATAATACCATACAGGCTCATGAATTGGGCTCCTTCGGTGGGTTGTGTTTACAATGAGTGGTCTTGCTTGCGCGGGGCTGATGGTAAACGACGATGCACAACTTCATGTCGTCCCTTCAGCTCGTCCTGGGTTGGCAGAACGAGCGCGCCTTGTCGGTCCACGCGCCAAAACCGCTCGAGATGAGATGAGCGACGACGTGACAGACGTAGCGCTGCTGCGCCGGTTGATTGTTGGGGCCCGCATTGTAGCGGGCCACCGCCATGGTCCAGCTTCCCTCGCGCTGCTTCAGCTCTTTCAGGAAGCGCGCGGCATAGTCGACGTTCTTGGCGGGGTCGAACATCGCCTGGACCGACGTGAACTTGTCGCCGTGGAAGTAATGGTTGATCTGCATGCAACCGAGATCGATCAACTTGATGCCCTTGCTGCGCATTGCTTCGAAATTCGCCATCGCATCATCCATGTCCTTGGCGAACACGGTCTGCCCTTCGGCGCCGAGCGCGTAAGGGTAAAGCGCGCCGCGTCGCCCGGTCTCGGTCAGGCCGACGGCGTAGAGAATGCCGAGCGGAATCCCGTGCTGCCGGGACGCACGCGCCATCTCGCGCTCGCAGGGGCGCGCAGCGTCGGCCGTTGCCGCCGCGGCGGCGCCGGCGTTACAGATAAACAGGGCCGCGACGAATCTGCGGCGCCGCCACGTCCTGGTCATGACGCGTCTCCTGATTGGACTGCTGTTCTTGCCGGGCCTGCCTGGCTCCGCCTTGCGATTGATCGGACGACCTGCTCGCGCCGTCGAAACTGCCTTGCGACTGCGGCGATTGCTGTTGCTGCCCCGAGAGCTGGGGCGACTCGCCGGAGCCGGTCTGGAAGCCGTCCA
Source organism: Bradyrhizobium sp. F1.4.3 (assembly GCF_040548375.1). NCBI lineage: Bacteria > Pseudomonadati > Pseudomonadota > Alphaproteobacteria > Hyphomicrobiales > Nitrobacteraceae > Bradyrhizobium > Bradyrhizobium sp. F1.4.3. The sequence goes on along the minus strand of NZ_JBEPRN010000002.1, from coordinate 414,585 downwards.
GCGAGCCGTGCTGTACCGGCGCGACGTCGGCGACGTAACCCGCCGACTGCATCAGATCGCGGATCGAGTCGCGCTGCTGGTCGAGCATCAGGCTCGTGTCCTTGCGTTCGGCGGCAAGATGAACCGACACCTCGGTGCCGACGAGACGAAGGCGTACGGTGACATTGCCGAGCGCCGGCGGCTCGAGGTTGATGGTCAGGATCTTGAGCGGCTGATCTGGAGCGTTGCTCTGGGACGCCGCGAGATCGAGCGCCATGGATGATGCCGGCGCAGACGAACTCTTCAGCTCCGACACCACCGCGTTCGCGACCTGCTGGGTCGCGCCGAACTGCGGCACCGGCGGCAGATGCGTCTCCTGCTGCACGACGGTGACCTTGGTCGCTTCGGGTAAGGCTTCGCGCCCCGAGGATTTTGCCGCGCGCTCGACATTCGCCGTGACGGCTTCGAAGCCGGGTGCGGCGGGCATTGCTTTCGTCGACGCCTCGCTTCCCTGCTGCGAAGCGACCCGCTGACCCGCCGTTGCTTGCAAGGCGGCGACCTGCGGGCGCGTGGCGGACGTCGTGCCATCCGCCAATCCTGCCATGCTCGTGCTCTGGACCTCGCGCTTCGCCGTGGGGCGTTCGTCTCGCGCGGCCGTGTCTTTCTTGTCGCCCGATGGCGATTGAGTCTGCGGCTTCATCGCCGGCACGGCGGCGAGTTCCTGCCCGACGATCGTCGGAGCGTTCAATCGATTCTGGACTTCCGCTTTCGCGACCTGGTCGACCGAATTTCGCTTGTCCGACGATTTGGGTTTGTCGGCCGCCTCGGTGTGGTCGTGCGCTGTCTCATCCTTCGGCATGTCGCGCTCGGCCAGTTGAGCCAGGCGCGGGCGCAGCGAACCCGCCTTTGCGGTTGCGTTCGCGCCCTGGTCGTTCAACGCCCGCTTGGCCATGTTCGAGACGGTGTGGAGCAGATCGTTAAACGAGGCATCGTCGGCCGATTTCGCGCCCGCAGTTCCCGTGTTCTTTGCCGAACGGGATACCCCGCGCGTGAGGCTTTCGGCGAGACCTGCGAAAAGCTGTCCGGAAGTTCCATCGAGCTTGGTCATGGGCGGCGATCCTTGGTGAGAAGCTCCAGTTCGCCGAGCTGCTTCTGGGCGCGCGCAAGGGTAGCGGTCGACGATGCGAGATCGAGACGCGCCGGCGTGGGTGGAGGCTTGTCGGCCGCCGCGCCGGCGGGCAGGCTTGGGATCGGCTTGCGGACGTCGAGCGCGAGCTGGACGGTTGCATTCAGGAGCGGCACGTCGCGCTCCGGCAGTTTTGACCTGTCGAGCGCCTTCAGCTCGGCAAGGCCGCCGTCATACTCGTCGGTGAGCGCCCGTGACGCGCCGCGGAAGAAATGTGCGCGCTCGCGATCCGCCGTGGCATCGGCGCTGAGCGTCAGCGCACGCTCGCCTGCGAGCCGCGTCACGGCAAGGCGCCCGCGAACCAACCCGGCGCGCGCGATCACCAGATAGAGCTTGAGGCGGCTTGCGCGGTCGATCTGCTCCAGCAGGGTCGTGATCCGCGCGAAGCGGCGGTCGTCCAGAGCAAGACCCGATTGCGTCAGGCCGGAGGAAAAGCGCTGCCAGAAATCGGCGGCATAGACAGAGTTGCGGTAGTGCCGGATATAGGCCAGCGTCAGGAACTCGAACTTGTCGAAATCCTCCGCCTGCCCGATCAGCAGGATCTCGCGCCGCAGCGCCGCCTCTTCGACGAGCGTGCCCGGCAGCAGCAGGCGCGCATCGTCGAGACGCTCGATCGCGAGCGACGCCTCGGAACGTGCGAACAGCGCGCCCTGGACCAGCGCGACCTGCCCGCCCATGCCGGACGGGATCGTGCGCGGCTTGATGTCCTTGAGCAGCTCCCTCGCTTCGTCCTGACGGCCTTCGACATAGGCGAGCGCGCCGTCGAACAACCGCGCGTCGACATTCATCTTGTCGCGCGGCAGCTTGCGGACGATCTGCGGCGCGCCGCCGCTGAGCAGGTAGATGACGACTGCCTGGCCGTTCAGCGGATTGCTCCACACGCCCGGATCTGCGGCGACAAATTTTTCACCGATCTGCCGGATCAGCGCGATGTGACTGCCATGCGCCGCGGTATCGCCATTGGCGATGCCGTCCTGCACGACTTGCAACGAGCGGACAAGTTCATACGGCTCACCCGATGTTGCTGCCGGTTCGGCAAATGCCTGTGCCGCCGTGAACGACAGCAGCATCAGCAGCACGGCGCGGAGTAGCGGCCTGATCAAGGGCGCTTCTCCCGGATCAGGATCTCGATCCGGCGATTCTGCGCGGCCGCCGGATCGTTCGGGAGCTTCGGCCGCCGATCGGCATAGCCTTCGACATGCTCGATCCGCCGCGCGTCGACGCCGGAGCGAACCAGCATGTAGTAGGCCATCTGCGCGCGGGCCGTGGACAGCCGCCAATTGTCGTAGGTTTCCGACCGGTATGGCCGGTTGTCCGTGTGGCCACGGACGATGATCGTGCCGGGACGCTTCGTCAGCAGCGGTCCGACCTTGTCGATCACGCGGATGAGCTCGGGCCGGGGCTCGGCCGAGCCGACCGCGAACATGCCGAAGCTTGCATCGTCGGTCAGGCTGACCAGGAGCCCCTCCTCGACCTGGCGGACCTCGGCCACCGGCCCGGCACCGGCCTTGATGTCCGACAGCGCGTCGGCAATCGCGGCCTGAAGCTGCTTGACGGTCGGCTGCTGCGTCTGGGCCGCGTCGCGCGGCTCGGTGTCCTTCGCTGCATCAACGGGACCCGTCTGCGCCGCGGCGTTGGCCTGAACATTTGCCTGTGGGTTTGGCTGGCCTCCGCCTTCGCGCGGCGGCAATGACGGCGGCGGTCCTGGAGGCAGCAACGGCGACACACTGGTGGACGACGCCTCCGCGTTGGGAGCCACGCTGCCGCCGGCATCATCCGTCTTGCCGTGACGCGGCTCGCCCTGATTTGTGCCGGCTACGTTGTCTCGCGCGGGAGCATTCGGCTTCGGTTCACCCTCCATGATCCGGTCCGCCGCCTTGGACGCCTCCGGGGCGAGCTTCCAGTAGCCGGGATCGAACGGATCGCGATAGGCGTCGCCGCCCTTGAGGCCGTCTTCCTCCGCCGACGTCAAGGCGCCGGCGCGTCGTTGGCCCGAAGCCTGGTTCGAACTGGCCGCGATCTCGGCGAGCGTCGCATAGGGATCTCGGAACAGCATCTTCTCTTCGTAGAAGGGTGGCTTCTCGGCCGTCGGTGAGTCGCCGCGACGCTCCTCGTTCGGTCCGGCCGGCTGGCGCTTGCCGTCCTGGCCTTCGAACGACGACGGCTCCTTCCTGTTCAAGTCCTTGAGGCCTTTGGGTGCGGGTGCGTTCTCCGCAAGCTGGATCGGATTGAAATAGCTCGCGACCACCTGTTTCTGGTCCTGGTTGAGCGCATTGATCAGCCACATCACCAGGAAGAACGCCATCATCGCGGTCATGAAGTCCGCATAGGCGATCTTCCAGACGCCGCCTTTGGGTGGCGAATCGTCGAAGGCGCTGCGCCGGCGGATGATGACGAGTTCTTGCTTGACTTCGTTCATGGCCGACTACCGGCGCGCCTCTCTCAGGCGATCGATCCAGGTCGAGATCTGCGTCTCGATTGTGGTCTGATCGGCAAGGACGCGGACCTCGACGGTGTCGGCGGCTCGGTATTCGACGCCAGAGCGGCTGGCCGCATCGAGCTGCGTCTTGACCAGGTCGATGAGATCGCTCGGTCCGGTGACGCGGAACACCGGCACGGGCGAATTGGAGGTCAACGCCGCGATCTGCTCGACCAGCGCTCCAATCGCCTTGTCGCGGACCGCATCGGCGAGGAACGGCAGCAATATCCGCGCAACGGAGCTTGCGATGTTGCTCTCGATCTCTCGGCACGCCGTAGCAAAACCATTCACGATCGCGACCGCCTGTTGATCGGACCATTTGGCCCGCTCCTCGCCGAGCCGGATCGCGCTGCGGACGCGCTCTTCGGCGAGCTTGGTATCGCCCTCCGCGAGCCCGGCGGTATAGCCGCGTCGGTAGGCGTCATCCAGGAGATTGACCGGCGCAGTCTCCGCCTTCGGAGCCTGAAGCTGCGGCTCATGCTGACGCTGGGGTTGCGGTTGAGTCTGAGGCTCGCGCCGGATTTCCTTCGGCCGCGCCACCGCTTCCTGAATCTTCGGCTTCTCGGGCGGCTTGGCCCGGCCATTCGCGTCGAACTGCGTGAGAAGCTTCCCGATTGCCGCGTTCATGCCGCCTCCTCCCGCCGCATCCAATCCTTAAGGATCGCAGCGGCCTGCATCTGGTCGAGTCGAACGATCTGCTCCAGCCGCTTCTGCGGCGTCCGTTGCATCTTGCCCTCGAGGTCTTCGACCAGATTGAGCTCCGCCTCTTCGCTATCCGGCAGCGCAAGGGCTGCGGCCGCCTCGAGCTGCGCAGCCTCCGCCGCCTCGGTCTGCTCCTGCTGCGCGCGATGGGTCAGGATGCCGTTGACCGCCGGTCGCAGGCCAAACCAGACCAGCATCGAGGCGACGGCCAGGATGGTCACCGCGTTGATGACGCTGCCGAGCTGCTTGTTGATCATCTCGACGAAGCTGATCGGCGGCACCGGCGCGAGCTCACGCGAGCCCTCGACGAAGTCGACTGCAGTCACCTGGATCTGGTCGCCGCGCGCCTTGTCCAGGCCGCCAGCAGTCGCCGCGAGCTGGCTGATCTCGGCGAGCTTGCTGTCGAGGATGACCTGATTGCTCTTGTCGCCGAGATCGGCGACAAGCCGCGCGCGATTGACCAAGACGGCGATAAAGAGCTTCTTGACCGAATAGCCGTCGCTCACGGTCGTCGTTGTCTTGGAGGAGACCTCGAAGTTGGTGACGTCCTCGCGGCGCTGCTTGTCCTCGCTGGAGTTCTTGGTGCCGCCGGCGTTGACCTGCTGGTCCGGAAGGTTCTGCTGCACCGTCGTCGGTGTCGAGCGATCCGCGTTCTGGGACGACTCCTTCTCGCGGACGTTCCGGACCGAGCGCTCGGCGCGCGTCTCGGGATCGTAGACGGTCTCGTTGGTCTGCCGTTTGTCGGTGGAGAGCTGCGGCGCGACGCTGACCTCGAAATTGTCCAGGCCCAGATAGGGCGTCAGCGCCTTGCGGATGTTTTCCTGCACCATCCCGCCGACCGTCTTCTGGAGGCTCGCCATCTTGGTTGGCGCGGCACTGGCCTCGTCCTCTTCGGCCAGCAACATCGTGCCGTCGGCGTCCAGCACCGTCACTTTGTCGCGCGTCATGCCAGGAATCGCGGCCGCGACGAGATGGCGGATCGATTGCGCCGTACGCGCCTCGAGCGCGCCGTCGGTGCGCAGCACGACCGATGCGGACGGTGGCTGCTGCGTGGCACGGAATGAGCCGCGCACCGGCATCACGATGTGCACCCGCGCGGCCTTGACGCCCTTCATCAACTGAACGGTACGCGCGATCTCGCCTTCAAGCGCGCGGAGCTTGGTGACCTCCTGCATGAACGAGGTCAGGCCGAGCGATCCGATCTTGTCGAACAGCTCGTAACCGGAATTGGCGCTGGTCGGCAGGCCCTTCTCGGCCAGCAGCATCCGCGCCTGCATGGTCTGGCTCGGGCGCACCGAGACGGTGTCGCCGGCCGCGTTGACGTCGAAGGTGATGTTCTGCTCGCGCAGCGCGGCACCGATGCGCGTTACGTCTTCGCGGGCGACGCCGGTATAGAGAGGCTCGAATTCAGGGCGGCTCAGATAATAGGCGCCACCGACGACGGTGACGAGGACGGCGAAGCCGATCAATCCCAAGGCCATCAGACGTCGCGGCCCAAGTTCCAGCAGATTGTTGAGCAGCTGCTGTAGCTGCGCGCGACTGAGCATATGACCTCGTACCAATGCGAACGTAGACGACACTCCGCTGCCAACCTTGTCTGAAGGTTGCGCGAGAACGCGAATGTGTCGGTTCGCAGGCGAGGCGTTGCAATTTTACAAGAGGCTGAGCGATGCGATCGGTTCAGTAGCAACGCGCGGGCGATCGGGCGCAGGACCGCGCGATCGGCTGCTGCGTACTGCGTCAAGTCTGGCGTCGGGAGGTCAATTGCGGGCACGTCTTGTGCCACCAAATCCGCCGTTCATGGCGGAGACCGCGCTCCCTTGGGAGCACGGTCGTTTTCGAAGCCGAAGCTTACCGGAACAGCGACAAGATGCTCTGGCTGTTCTGGTTGGCGATCGAGAGCGCCTGGACGCCGAGCTGCTGCTGAGTCTGGAGCGCCTGAAGGCGGGTAGATTCCGCGTTCATGTCGGCATCGACGAGCTGACCGACACCGCGATTCACCGAGTCCATCAAGGTCTTGACGAAGTCCGTGTTGGTCGAGATGCGGTTCTTGACGGCGCCGAGATTGGCGGCAGCCGAGGCCACCGAGTTGATCGCACCGGTGACCTGCGAGATGTAGCCATCAAGCGTGGTCTGGTCAGCCGCCGAGTCGGTCAGCGCGCTGATGTCGATCGTGTCGACCGACGCACCGCCGCTGACGGTGTCCAGGATGCCGCCCTGAGTCGAGGTGTAGAGCGAGTAGTTGGCGATCGTCAGGTTGATGGAGCCGATGGTGGGCGTGCCGCCAACGCGGGAGAACGATGACACCAGGTCGAAGGTCGCCGGCGTAGTCGCGGTCGTGCTCAACCAGTTCACACCGTTGAAGGTCGCCGCATCAGCGGTGCCCTTCATCTGCTGCTGGATCTGGGTGATGTCGGCCTGGATCTTGGTGCGGTCGATACCGGCGGTCTTGGCTTCGACCAGCAGCGCCTGGAGCTTGGTCAGGCCGCCGGTGCTGTCGCCGACAACCGCGGTCAGCGCGGTATATTCGGTGTCGACGGTCGCAGCCGACAGACCGAGCGAGTCGGAGACGGCGGAGAGCGCGGCGTTGTCGGCGCGCATCGAGGTTGCGATCGACCAGTAGGCGGCGTTGTCCGAAGCGGTGGCCACGCGCTGGCCGGTGGAGATCCGGTTTTCGGTCGTCTGGAGGCTGGAGCTGACGTTCCGGAGGGTCTGCAGCGCGGTCATTGCTGCGGAGTTGGTGAGGAGACTAGAACCCATTTTGATGTCCCTTTGAAGATTGAATTGAGTTTGGGGACATACCGGGCTTTCACCGGTACGACAGGGCGGCGTCATGCCTTTGGGCTGTGGAAAAGCGCGTTAAGGCCCAACCTGTCGTAGCGGCGAGGTTAGCGAGCGAAGCTTGTGCGGGGCTTGTGGCTCTGTGCCCCGGATGCAACAAGGCAGCCGAAATTACGGCGTGCGCGGGACGTCACGCCAAACGAAAGGGCCGCGCTTCGCGAGAAGCGCGGCCCTCCCCAGATGGTTTGAGGCTTAGCGGAACAGCGACAGGATGCTCTGGCTGCTGTTGTTGGCGATCGAGAGCGCCTGAACGCCGAGCTGCTGCTGGACCTGGAGAGCCGCCAGGCGGGTGGACTCCTGGTTCATGTCGGCGTCGACGAGCTGGCCGATACCGCGATCCACCGAATCCATCAGGGTCTTCACGAAGTCCGTGTTGGTCGAGATGCGGTTCTTGACGGCGCCGAGATTGGCGGCAGCCGAGGCCACCGAGTTGATCGCACCGGTGACCTGCGAGATGTAGCCATCAAGCGTGGTCTGGTCAGCCGCCGAGTCGGTCAGCGCGCTGATGTTGATCGTGTCGACCGACGCACCGCCGCTCACGGTGTCCAGGATGCCGCCCTGAGTCGAGGTGTAGAGCGAGTAGTTGGCGACGGTCAGGGCGATCGAGCCGGTGGTCGGCGTGGCGCCCACACGTGAGTAGGACGACACCAGGTTGACCGTCGTCGGCGTGGTCGCGGTCGTGCTCAGCCAGTTCACGCCGTTGAAGGTCGCCGCATCGGCCGTGCCCTTCATCTGCTGCTGGATCTGGGTGACGTCCGCCTGGATCTTGGCACGGTCGATACCGGCGGTCTTGGCTTCGACCAGCAGCGACTGGAGCTTGGTCAGGCCGCCGCTGCTGTCGCCAACAACCGAGGTCAGCGCGGTATATTCGGTGTCGACGGTCGCGGCCGACAGACCGAGCGAGTCGGAGACGGCGGAGAGCGCAGCGTTGTCGGCGCGCATCGAGGTTGCGATCGACCAGTAGGCGGCGTTGTCCGAAGCAGTGGCCACGCGCTGGCCGGTCGAGATCCGGTTCTGCGTGGTGGAGAGTTGCGAGCTGACAGACCGCAGGGTCTGGAGCGCGGTCATGGCGGTCGAGTTCGTGAGCAGGCTTGACATTGCGAATGTCCCTTCATGTACGCGTTACATTTTCATCAGGGGACATACCGGGCTTTCACCGGTACGACGGGGCGGCATCATGCCTTTGGACTAATGTGGGTGGCGTCCAACCGGTCGTGACGTATTGCTAGCACGCCGAATCTTGCTGCCGGATTAAAATCGCCTTGAATATCATCGCTGTAGCGGGGGTATCGCCGTTACCATTCGCTAACCATGATCGCGCGGCCGCGCTCCTTCAGGAGAACGACCGCACCAGTCCGGAGGCCAGCAGATTCCAGCCGTCGATCAGCACGAAGAACAGCATCTTGAACGGCAGCGCGAGGATCGTCGGCGGCATCATCATCATGCCCATCGACATGGTCAGCGTCGCCACGATCATGTCGATAACGAGGAACGGCAGGATGATGAGGAATCCGATCTCGAACGAACGCCTCAGCTCGGAGATCATGAAGGCCGGGATGATGACGCGCATGTCGATGCGCTTGTCGTCGAACTTCTTGCGGAAGCTTTCAGCGGCGAGCGACTCGAAGGTCTGTAGATCCTTGTCGCGGACATGAGCCAGCATGAACTCGCGGAACGGGTCGCTGATCTTCAGATAGGCCTCTTCCTCCGAGATCTCGTTCTTCATCAGCGGCTGGACGCCGGTCTCCCAGGCGCGGTCGAAGGTCGGCGCCATGACGTAGAATGTCATGAACATCGCGAGGCTGATCAGAACGAGATTTGGGGGCGTCGTCTGAAGGCCGAGACCGGCGCGGAGGAACGACAGCGCGACGGCAAACCGCGTGAAGCTCGTCATCATGATGAGGAGCCCCGGCGCGACGGACAGCACCGTCAGCAGCGCCATCAGCTGGATGATGCGGCCGCTGGTCGAGCCGTTGCCCGGCGGGAGCAGCGAGTTGAGGTCCGGGATCTGGGCGAACGCCACCTCAGGCAGCACGACCAGCACCAACGCGAGCAGCAGGACTCTCGATTTCACTGAATCACCAACGTCTCAATGATCAATTCGCGGACCTTGCCGGAAGAGCGGATGTTTGCGCGTTCGGACAGGTCGTCGCGCAGATGCTGGAGCCCGCGCGAGCCTTCGAACTGCGTGACAGTCGCCGACCGCAGATAGGTGACGATGTCCTCGCTGATATGGGCCGCGAGGATGCCGGCGTCCTCGTCGCTCATGCTGTCGGTCACCATGGAGGCTTCGACACGGGCCCAGTTGTTGGCCGGCGCGGCGAGATTGGTCACGATCGGAGACAGCTTTCGGAGCCGCGCGCTACCGGCGTAGCTCGACGCGAGCGGCGGCGGCGTAGCGCTCTTCTTTGCGTCGGCAACGCGTTCGGCGGTCGCGAGCAGATGCAAGCCCGCAATTGCGCCCGCACCGATCGCGATCAGAGTCAGCACGACAATGGCGGCGATCAAGCGCATGACGCCCCCTGCCCCCGCGACGCTATCCGGGACATCCGGACCTCAGAACGGCGCAACGGCGTCATAGATCCGATGTCCCCATCCAGGCTGCTGCACGTCAGACAGATTTCCGCGACCGCCATAGGACACGCGCGCCTCGGCGATCTTCTCGTAGGAGATTGTGTTGCCACGCGAAATGTCGCGCGGACGTACGATGCCTCCGACATTGAGCACACGCATCTCCGTGTTGACCTTGAATTCCTGCGAGCCGCTGATCATCATATTGCCGTTCGGCAACACGTCGGTGACGATGGCGGCGATCGAGAGCTTGATATCCTCGGCCCGATCGATCTGGCCGTTGCCCTTGATCTGGGTGTTGGTGCTCAGATTGGCCGTGGTCTGGCCTTTGTCAGTCCATCCCGCGACGTCCATCAGCCAGTCGAGGCCGAACTTGATCTGCGAATCGCGCGAGCGGTCGGTCTTGTTGTCGAGCTTCGCCTTGTCCTGCATCGAGATGATCACCGTTACGACGTCACCGGTGCGCCGCGCGCGCGGATCGCGGTAGAGATCGGTGCCGTCGTCCCAGGTCGATCGATAGCTCACGGGCGTGCGGAGGCGCGGCGTTACCGGAATAGGATCGGCTTGCGTCCTCAGGCCGCTGCCGACGGGCGATATTTGCGGGCCGGTCAGGATCTCGGCCGGATCATGGGAGCATCCGGCCAAAAACATTGTCCACAGTGCGAGCGACAGGAGGAGGATCGGCTTCTTCATCTACTTGGTCTTTCCGTCATCCACGCGACGCATTCCGCCGAGCAAATCGGCGAGATGCGCCGCGCGTGCCGACTCCATCTCATTGAAGATTGCGCTCGAGCTCCTCGGGCTGAGCTTTGCAAGCACTGCGGCGGCCGTCTCGTCCGCCATGCCGGCGATCTGGGTGGCGGCGGCGTCCGGCTTCATGCGCGAATAGATCTCGACGACGCTCGCCTCGGCCTTCTTCAGGAAGTCGTCGCGCAGCGCCATCCACTTCTCGTACTCGGCCCGCTTGGCCTCGACCTCGGCAATCCGTTCGCGGAGCTGATTCTCGGCCTTCTCCAACTCCTTCAGCTGCCAGGCCAGCCTGGCATCGACGGCAGGATCGGCCACGTTGCTGCAGAACAGCGCGACTTCGCTGTCCGCGGGCGCGGCGGCCTGGGAAGGCGCCGGCTTCGGCGGCGCCGTGACGCTGCCGGGCTTGGCCGCGCGCACGGGCACGGGTGCCGGCGTTGGCGGCGGCGGAGGCGTCTCCGAGGTCGGCACCGCGCCGGTGATTGCGGGGCCGGTGTCTTCCGTCCAGGCCGTTGCCCGCGCGTTATCACCGGGAATCGACGTGACCGGTGCGTTCGGCTTCTGCGGCCCGGCCGCCCGCGCGCGCGCGAAAGAGAGCAGGTTGAGCGGCTTCGACGGCTTCGCCTCGTCCAGCGCCAGTACGGGCGAGGCGCTCACCAGCGCGGACACCGCGACCAGGAGGAGGACTTGCGCTTTGTGATCCAGCTTCAGCATCGGGCCGCGTGCGATTCTCGGTCAGGACGAGAGCATTGAGCGACCAAGCTTGCACGACGCTTGTGCATCATTGGACGATGACTTCAGCCTGGAGCGCGCCGGCCGTCTTGATCGCCTGGAGGATCGCAATGATGCCCGACGGTTTCAGCCCGATCTGGTTCAGCCCGCGCACCAGGCGCTGGAGATCGACGCCGCTCAAGATCGCCACCTGCGATCCGGCCTCGTTGGCCTCGACCAGGGTCTGGGGAACGACTACGGTCTGGCCTTGCGAGAACGGCGCCGGCTGCGACACCACGGGCATCTCCGTGACGCGAACCGACAGGTTGCCGTGCGTGACGGCAACGGTCGAGATTCGCACGTCACGTCCGATCACCACCGTGCCGGTGCGTTCATTGATCACCACCCGCGCCGGTGTGTCGGGCTCGACGGTCAGTTCGCCAATCTCGGCGAGAAATCGGACCGGGCCGATATAGCGCGGCTTGGACAGCACGACCGTCCGGTAATCGCGCTCGAAGGCGATCTGGGCGCGATAGCGGCCGCCGGCATAGCGATTGATGGCGTCGAGGATTCGCGTCGCCGTGACGAAGTCCGGATTTTTCAGCTCGAGCACCAGGAATTCCATCTCATGGAGGCTGCCCTGCACCTCGCGCTCGACCAGCGCGCCGTTCGGGATGCGTCCCGCGGTCGGCGTGCCTTGGCTGACGTTCTGCGCCTGGCCTCCCACGCTGTAACCGGCAACCGTGACCGCTCCTTGCGCCACCGCATAGACCGCGCCGTCGGCCGCGCGCAGCGACGTCATCACCAGCGTGCCGCCGAGCAGCGACGTCGCATCGCCAAGCGACGACACCGTCACGTCCATCCGTTCGCCCGGTCCTATCGAGGGCATTAAATCCGCGGTCACCATCACGGCGGCGACATTGCGCGTGCGCAGCGTCGTCGGCCGGGTCGGGTTGGTCGTGCTGGTGGTGTCGTTCCTGACATTGATGCCCATATTCTCGAGCATCGACTGGAGCGACTGTTCCGTGAACGGCGCGTTGCGCAAGGTGTCGCCGGTGCCGTTCAGACCAATGACGAGGCCGTAGCCCACGATCTGGTTTTCGCGCAGTCCCTTGATGTCCGCGATGTCCTTGATGCGGACGGCGGCCTGGGCGCTGGCGGCGGAAACGATGAGGACGAGCGCAATCAGGAATCTGGTCATGATCCGTCCACGACCTTGACGGTGCCGTCCGGTTGAACGATGGCCCTGATGATCACGCCAGTATCGGTATTTCGTACCGGAATGAGCGCACCTGGTGCACCGGATTGCATGGCCGAGCCGTAGGTCACGATCGACAGGCCGCTGTCCTCGACCACGACCTTGACCATGGCGCCGCGGGCGATGGTCCAGGGATCCTCCACCGCGTTGGTCGGGATCGGCTGGCCCGGCAGCAGCGCGCGCCGCGCCATGCGTCCGACGAGCACCTGGCGCCCTTCGATGAACATGGCGACGCCGAGCAGGTTCGGCGCAAAGGCGCGCTCGGTGATCATATCATCCCTGATCAACTCGCCGGCGCGGATCGACACGGCCGGCACGGGAAGCCGCCGCTCGTCTGCCGCAGCGAACCGCGCAGAGACGAGCACCAGCAGCGCGACCGCCAACCCGCGCACGATCAAGCCCACCCTGTTCAACATCGACACACCGGAACTAACGACTGAGATTCTTCGATACCGTCTGTGCCATTTCATCCGATGCCTGGATGACCTTGGCATTCATCTCATAGGCGCGCTGCGCCGAGATCAGCTCGGTGATTTCCTTGACGGGGTCGACGTTCGAGGCCTCGAGATATTGCTGGTTGATCTTGCCATAGCCGGCGTCGCCCGGCAGACCGATGACGGGCGTGCCCGACGCCGTGGTCTCGCGATAGAGATTGCTGCCCAGCGGTTCGAGGCCCGCCTCGTTGGCGAAGTTGGCGAGGTTGAGCTGACCGATCTGCTGCGGGTTCACTACCGTATCCAGCTTGGCAAACACCTGTCCGGTCTGGTTGACCGTGACCTGCACCGTGTTCTGAGGCACCGTGATCGAGGGATCCAGCAGGTAGCCGTCCATCGTGACGAGCTGGCCGTTGGCATTGGTGTTGAACGAGCCCGCGCGGGTATATTGCACCTCGTTGTTCGGGCCCAACACCTGAAACCAGCCCCGGCCGTTGATTGCCATGTCGTAGGGATTGCCGGTCTGCGTGAGCGCACCCTGGATGTGCAGCTTGCGGATCGCCGCCGACTTGACGCCGAGGCCGAGGTTCGCACCTTCCGGAATCGGCGAGGAGCCGTTGACGTTCGCGACGCCCTGCATGCGGTCCATCTGGTAAAACAGATCGGTGAATTCCGCACGCGCCCGCTTGTACGACGTCGTGTTAATGTTGGCGATATTGTTCGCGATGACTTCGATATTGGTCTGCTGGGCATTCATGCCCGTGGCCGCGATGGCGAGCGATTTCACAGTGTCATTCCTTCAGATCAAATCGACATACGCACGACTTCTTGGTAGGCTTGAACGACCTTGTCGCGAACCGCGACCGCCGTCTGCAAGGCCTGCTCGGCCGACATCAGCGCCTCGACGACCCGCCGCGTCGATTCCTTGCCCTGCATCGCCGAGATCGAGGCCGCCTCACCTGCCTTCAACGTACCGATCGCGTCCGTCGTCACCTGCTTCATCACCGAATCGAAGCCGACCTCGTCGCCGGACTGGATTGCGGTCGGCGCCGCGGGCGCAATGGCTTGCGTCCCGGTCGCGCGAGTTGCCGCCTGGCCTGCGGTGATCGCGGTGGATGAAATCGCCTCTAGCATTGTCAGCTCCTCAGCAGGTCGACGGTCATGCCCAGCATCGACCGCACCTGCTTCACGACCTGGAGATTGGCTTCATAGGACCGGTTGACTTCCCGCATGTCGGCCATCTCGATCATCATGTTGACGTTCGGCATCTTGACGTAGCCGGCCTTGTCGGCAGCGGGATGGCCCGGATCGTACTCCACGCGATAGGGCGTGGTATCGACCCCGATCTCCTTGACCTTCGCAAGCTGCGTGCCCGAGGCGCGGTCCATCGCGGCATCGAAGGTGATCGTCTTGCGCTGATACGGATCGGCGCCGGCGGTGCGCCCGGTCGAGCTCGCGTTCGCGAGGTTCTCCGAGACGACGCGCATGCGCGTCGACTGCGCTTCCAGCCCGGAGCTCGCGACCGTCAATGAAGCCTGTAGAGCGTCCAGCATATCAGTTCACCTCAGGTCTTCGTACCCGTCAGGAGCATGCGGTGGAACGACCGCACGATCGCCGAATTCATCGAGTAGTCGCGATTGACGTCGCTGCCCTTGATCATCTCCTGCTCAAGGCTGACGGAGTTGCCGGAGTGAACGACCTCCCAGCTGTCCTTCTTCGCGGTCGCGCGCGTGTCGGTTTCTGCCGGGGAAAGTTGCATGTGCGTGGGCGACGTCGTCGTAAGCCGGACCGGTGTTCCGTCGAGCACCTTGTTGAACGGCTCGACGTCGCGCGCCTTGAAGCCGGGCGTATTGGCGTTGGCGACGTTGGTGGCGATGGTCGACTGACGAAGCTCGAGCCAGCGTGCCTGAGATGATGCGAGTTCGAAGAGATAAAGCGGTCCCACGGCAGTCCCATTCTGGTCTGTTCGGGACAACCTTAGGGTTGCAAGCTTTCCCCAGGCTGATGCAGGGGAAGCCGTCCTCGGAAATCTACTGAACCTTCTCAGGCCGCGGCGATTGCTTCGACTGGAGGAAGTAGATGATCTCGGCGACGGGACGGAAAAACTCGGACGGAATCACCTGGTCGACCTGGACCGCCTCGTAGAGCGCGCGCGCCAAGGCCTTGTTCTCGATCACCGGGATCTTGTTTTGCTCGGCGACCTCGCGGATCTTGAGCGCGATCACATCCATGCCCTTGGCCACCACGAGCGGCGCAGCATTTTCCTCACGCTGATAGCGCAGCGCTATCGCAAAATGCGTCGGGTTCGCGATCACCAGCGTCGCGCGCGGCACGGAGGCGATCATTCGCTGGCGCGACCGATCGCGCGCCAGCGAACGAAGGCGCGCCTTGATCAGCGGATCGCCTTCGGCCTGCTTGTGCTCGTCCTTGATCTCCTGCCTGGTCATGCGCAGCTCGCGCCGCCAATGGAAGCGCGCCCAGGCGAGATCGATCGCAACCAGCACGATCGTCGCGATGCAGATCGCCGAGACGATCCGCATCGCGATGGTGAGGATCATCTCCGGCAACGCGACCGGATCGGTGTACATCGCCTCGAACGCCCTCGCTTCCGACGAGCGCAGCACGAAGGCGACGACGGCGGTCACCGACACGAGCTTGAACAGCGATTTTGCAAATTCCACGAGGCCCTGACTACCGAAGAGCCGGCTCCAGCCGCTAACAGGGGAGATTCGCGAAAGGTCCGGCATGATGCGCTGGAGCACCAGGCTGGGCGCGTTTTGCAGCAGCGACGCTGCCAGTCCGAACACCGCCAGGATGACGACCAGCGGCACCAGGAATCGCAGCGCCTCGAGTCCCACCACGGTGAGAAGGTTCTGCGCGTCCGCCGCAGTGCTGAGGGGAAAGCCCTCGGGATCGTCGAGAAAGCTCTTCAGGGTGGGCGTCAGTTGCTGCACGCCCTGGCCGATCAGGAACGCCTGGATCACCATCAGCGCTGCCATCGAGGCGAAAATGGAAGCCTCCCGAGAGACCGGAATTTTGCCCTGTTCGAGCGCATCGCGGACTTTCTTCTCGGTCGGCTCTTCTGTTTTGCTCTCCTGGTCGGATGACTCTGCCATGCCCGTTCAGCGGTCAGCGAAAGACCAGCTCATCCTCCTGTTCGGGGTTGAGCTCGATTTCGCCCTTCTCGGCGAGGTCAAGCGCAAGGTCCGTGATCACGCGGCGCGCCTCCAGCACGTCGCGCTGATTCGACGGCTCGCCGATGGCGAGCTCGTGCTCGACGACGCGACGGACGCGCGAGGCGACCGAGGACAGGATCAGCTCGCGGAAGTGCTTGTCGGTCCCCTTCAGTGCGACGACGATGCGGTCGGTCGGCACCTGATCGAAGATCATGGTGCGCGCCTTCGACGTCAGATTGATCACGTCGTCGAAGGTGAACAGCAGCTCCTTCAGCACTTCGGCCGACTTCGGCCGCTTCTCCGACAGGCTCTTCAGCATGTCCTCGATGTGGCCGCGCTCCATCTTGTTGATGATGTCGGCAACGCGCGCGTAGGTGTCGGCGCCGAGGTTGCGGGCGAAGTTCAGCGTCAGGTCCTCGTGCAGCGTCTTCTCGAGGATACGCATGGCATCGTCGACGATCGGCTTGAGGCTGAGCACGCGCCGCATCAGCTCGTTGCGCAGGCTCGATGGCAGCTGGCTCATGACCTTGGCGGCGCAGGACGGCTTGACCTTGGACAGGATGAGCGCCGCGGTCTGCGGATGCTCCTTGGAAAGATAGCTCGCGAGCGAATTTTCGGATACCGACGAGACGCGGTCCCAGACCGACCGGCTCGAATTGCCGAGCAGGTCCGACATGATCGCCGAGACCTGGTCGGCCGGGAGTACGTCGCCGAGCACGGCTTCAAGGCCACCGAGGGTGCCGAGAATGTTGGCGCCCATCGAGAACTGTTGCGCGAACTCCTCGACGATCCCCTCCAACTCCTGAGCCGTAATCGGCCGCAGCTCCGCGGCGGCCTTGGTGACGATGCGGATCTCCTGTGGCTCGAACTGCTGGAGCACGCTCGCGGCCGCCTGCCGGCCCATGGCCAGCAGGAGCGCCGCGACCTTTTCCGTTCCACCTAGCGTGGCAACGCCTCGCTGCTTGATGGGAGCGATGCCGACCTGTGCCGCCATGGTCAGGTATCACCCTGCCCCAGCGGTCCGACAATCTCCGTGAGCGAGACGCCGAAGCGGGAATTGTCCTCTTCGACGACGACCACCTCGCCGCGGGCAACGACGCGGCCGTTGACCACGACGTCGACGGGCTCGCCGACCCGGTGATCCAGCGGAACAACGGCGCCGCGGCCAAGCTTCATCAGGTTCGCGACCGGGATGGTCGCCGACCCCAGCACCACCTGCATGGTGACGGGAATGCGCAGGATGGCATCGACATTGGCGAACTTGCCGGTCTCCTCCGCGGTGCGAGCGGCAATCTCCGCCAGCCGCTCCAGCGGAGAGGTATCGGTATCACCCGATGCAGATGCAGACTCGTAGTCGAAGGATTGCGCCATTTGGTATCGCCTCTTGGTATTTCCGCTCCCGGAGCGCCGCGGCGTTCCGATCGTATTGTTCCGCCAGTCCCGGCTTCAATGCTTGTTCGCCTCAGTACCGCTCACGGTCGCCGCCGATTGGAGCCCGCTCCGCGCATCGAGTGCCGCAATCGCCTCGTGGGCCTGATCGATCTTCGTGCTCAGCACGTTGGCGAGCCGGCCCAGGTTTGCGGTGGAATCATGCGCCGCGGTGATGACCGTATCGAAGGCGCCTGCCGTCTCATGGACGATGGTCGAGAACTCGCCCTGATAGCTGCGTAGCCGCGCCAGCTCGCGGTGCATCTTGGTCACCCGCATGCTGGTAAAGCCGAGCGCAATCAGCAGCACAGCATCAACGAGATAGGATATCATCGACGAACTCCCGCTTCTGATCGACGGGATCTGCCACCTGCATGGCGTAATAGCCATCAAGCTGGCCGATCTGGCACCAGAACAGCACCTGGTTGTTGCTCTCGAGCCGGGCCAGCGTGTGCGGCGTGGCCTCCAGCTCGAGGATCTGCCCGACCTGGAATTTCACGACATCGCCGAGGGACACCATCTTCTCGTCGAGCACCGCACTCAACGTAACCTCAGTCCGGTGGACCTCGCTCTCCATCTGCTCGCGCCAGCGCGGATCGGCCGCGCGACCGTCGCTGACGACGACGTGCGCGAGCTTCTGCCGCAACGGGTTGAGCGCGGAGTGCGGAATGATCAGGAACATCTGGCCGCCGCGGTAGAGCGCCTGCAACATGATGTTGGCGCAGATCGACATGTTGCCGCTTCGGCCGATCGCCAGCGAGGCCATGGCGGTCTCGACCCGCTCCACGCGGAAGGTGACGTTGGAGGTGCCGGCGAACGCGGATTGCAGCGCCTTGGCGAACCGCTCGAACAATGCCTGGACCAGGCGGATCTCGATGTTCGAGAAGGAGCGCTCGACGTCCATCGGCGGCTCGGCGCCGTCCGAACCGAACATCGCCTCGACCATCGTGAAGACGAAATCGCGGTCGAGCACCATGAGGACCCTGGAGTCCCATTGCTCGGCATAAAGCACCGCCGCGACCGCGTTGGCCTCATAATCCTTGATGATGTCGCCGACGCGACCGTTGGTGATGCCGTTGACGGAGAAATAGCACGGCGTTCCAGCTATGGGCTGGAGGGTGTCGATGCACGATGCCGCCATGCGATCGAAGATCACATTGAGCATCGGCATGCGTTCGATCGAGATGCCGGCGGCATCGAGCAGGTAGTTCGGCAGCCGCTTCTGCTGATCGACGTCGAGGTCTTCCATCATCATGCGCGGGCAGCCTTCGGTTCAACCTCGGTCACGACGGCCTTCGGACCGGCGATCGTCTCGTTCTCGACGACATCGATCGACGGTCGCTCATTGCTCGAGATCATCTTGCGGCCATGCTCGACGGCGATCTGCGGCATCGCGCCGTTCATGAAGGCCAGCAGCGTCTGCTTGACGATGATGTAGGGCCGGCAGCGCTTCTCGCGCGTCATCTTGATCTTCAGCGCGAAGGGCGAAATGATGCCGTAGGACAGGAAGATACCTGCGAAGGTGCCGACCAGCGCCGCCCCGATGAAGCCGCCCAGCAACTTCGGCGACTGGTCGAGCGCGCCCATCGCCTTGATGACGCCGAGCACAGCGGCGACGATGCCGAGCGCCGGCAACGCCTCGGATACCACCACCAGCGCATTGTAGGGCGTCAGCTTGCTCTTCACGATGGTGTGGATTTCCTCGTCCATCAGTGCCTCGATCTCATGCGTGCGGGCATTGCCCATGATGATGAGGCGGACATAGTCGCAGATGAACTGGAGCAGCGCCGCATCCCCGAGCACGCTCGGGAACGCCTTGAAGATCTCGGAGGACGAGGGGTCGTCGATATGCGCCTCCACCTCGTTGCGCCCCTTGCCCCGCAGCTCGCGCATCAGGGCGTGGAGGGCGCCGAGCAGATCGAGGTAGTAGCGCTCACCGGGCACCGCACCCGTAACGGCCTGCACGCACGCAAGCCCGGTATCCACGACCACCTTCCATGGATTGGCCATGATGAAGGTGCCGGCCGCGGTGCCCATGATGATCACGAACTCCCACGGCTGCATCAGGACGCCCAGATGCCCGCCCATGGCGGCAAATCCGCCAAGCAGTGCTGCTACCGTGATGACGATCCCCACGAAACTGCCCAACGCGCCGCTCCATCACCGATCCCATCGGGAATATCTAGTCGGCGACGCTTGCGCGAGGCTGGCTTCGGCGTCGCCAGCCCCGCGCAAGCAATTCGCGGCAACTTGGGACGATGTCGCAACGGCGGCCAAAGGGGCGCGTGTCATGCTATCCACGATCGCGGACTACACCAGACTGACGAAGGACATGGGCAAGTCGCTGACGCAGGTCGCTCAGCAGCCGGATGTCAGCCGCGACACCGATTATTTCCTCAGCCACATCGGCAACGTGAAGACCATCGACGACTTCCTGAAGGACTATCGGCTCTACTCCTATGCGATGAAGGCCTACGGCCTCAGCGACATGACCTACGCCAGGGCGTTCATGCGGAAGGTTCTGACCGAGGGCATCGCGACCAAGGATGCCTTCGCCAACAAGCTTTCCGATACGCGCTACCGCGAGTTCGCCTCCGCCTTCAATTTCGCCGCGCTCGGCGCCAACGCGACCCAGACCACCCAGGCCACGACCGGCACGGCCACCCAATATGTCACGCAGACGATGGAGCAGAACGCCGGCGACCAGAACGAGGGCCTGCGGCTGGCGCTTTATTTCACGCGCAAGGCCTCCTCGATCACGAATTCCTTCCAGATTCTCGCCGACAAGGCGCTGACGCAGGTGGCGCAGACCGCGCTCGGCCTGTCGCCGACCGTCAGCTCGGGCGACATCGACGCCCAGGCCGCGATGCTGACGAAGATGATCAAGATCTCCGATTTCCAGGATCCGGCCAAGGTCACCAAATTCGTGCAGCGCTTCGCGGCGATGTGGGACGCGACCCAGGCCCAGACCGACAGCAACGGTAACTCGACCAACCCCGCCCTGATCCTGATCGGCGGCGCGTCGAGCACGGCCGGCATGGATACCGACATCCTCACGAAACTTCAGTCCATCCGGTTCAACAGGTAAGTCATGCAATCGGCTCTCTATGTGGGATTGTCGGCGCAGGTCGCCCTCGAAAAGCGCCTCCAGACGATCGCCAACAACGTCGCCAACGTCAACACGGCGGCGTTCCGCACCGACGTGGTGAAGTTCGAGACCGTGCTGTCCAAGGCGGGCGCGAACCCGGTCGCGTTCTCCTCGCCCGGCGACAACATCATCTCGCGCGAGCCCGGCAACATCACCGAGAGCGGCAACCCGCTCGACGTCGCCGTGGTCGGACAGGGCTGGATCGCCTTCGCCGGCCCGAACGGCACGGTCTATACCCGCGACGGCCGCCTCCAGATTGCTCCCAACGGCGACCTTCAGACGGTGTCGGGTTTTCCCGTCATCGATTCCGGCGGTGCGCAGATCACGCTCGACCCGAACGGTGGACCGGTTTCGATCTCGCGCGGCGGCGCGATCACCCAGGACAACAACGAGATCGGCACCATCGGCCTGTTCAACATTCCCGCCGATGCCAATCTCGACCGCTACGGCAATTCCGGCGTCACGCCCGACCGGCCTGCGACCGCCATCGCCGATTTCACCCGGGACGGCTTCAAGCAAGGCTATGTCGAGGGCTCCGGCGCCAATCCGATGATGGAGTTGACCAAGCTGATGTCGGCCTCGCGCGCCTTCGACAGCACGAATTCGCTCGTCGAAGGCACCGAGAGCACTCTCTCGAACGCAATCCGGACGCTGGGCGATCCCAGCAAGTAGACCGCGCGTCGCGCGTAATTTTGGGTGGACGGTTTCCTTGAACGCTCTTCGGCAAATTGAGTGGGCACTGCTGGAGCTTCAGCAGAGCACGCCCCTTGCAAGCGTCAGCGGCGCGATCTCCGAGATCGCGCCGACGCATTTCCGTGTCTCCGGCCTGTCGCGTTTCGTCAGGCTCGGCGAGCTGATCGGCGTCAATACGGCCGGCAGGCCCCAGATCGGCGAGGTGGTCCGGATCGACAGCGAGGGCATCGTCGCAAAACCGTTCGACCGGCAATTCGCCGGTGGTCTCGGCTCGGTCGCTTACCGGATGCCGCCCTTGTCCTTCGCGCCGGATCCGAGCTGGAAGGGCCGCGTCATCAACGCGCTCGGCGCACCGCTGGACGGACAGGGCCCGCTCACCCCGGGATCGCGGCCGGTCTCGGCGGATACGGAGGCGCCGCCGGCGATGAAGCGGGCACGCGTCCACAAGCCGCTGCGCACCGGCGTCCGCGTCATTGACCTGTTCGCGCCGATCTGCGCCGGCCAGCGCGTCGGCATCTTTGCCGGCTCCGGTGTCGGCAAATCGACGCTGCTCGCGATGCTCGCCCGCAGCCAGGGTTTTGACACCGTCGTGCTGGCGCTCGTCGGCGAGCGCGGTCGCGAGGTACGCGAGTTCATCGAGGACGTGCTGGGCAACGACCGCCACCGCTCCGTCACTATCGTATCGACGGGAGACGAAAGCCCGATGATGCGGCGACTGGCGCCGAAGACGGCAATGGCGGTCGCCGAATATTTTCGCGACCGGGGCGAGTCGGTCCTGCTCGTGGTCGATTCGATCACCCGTTTCGCCCACGCCGCCCGCGAGGTCGCGCTCGCCGCCGGCGAGCCCGCGGTCGCGCGCGGCTATGCACCGACAGTCTTCACCGACCTGCCGCGCCTTCTGGAGCGAGCCGGGCCCGGCGAGGAGGGATCCGGAACGATCACCGGGATCTTCTCCGTGCTGGTCGATGGCGACGACCACAACGAGCCAATCGCCGACACCATCCGCAGCACGCTCGACGGTCACATCGTGCTCAGCCGGCACATTACCGACCAGGCGCGCTATCCGGCCGTGGACGTGCTGGCCTCGGTCTCCCGCCTCGCGCATAACGTCTGGGATCCCGAAGAGCGCGAGCTCGTGAGCAAACTGCGCTCCCTGATCGCCAAATACGAGGACACGCGCGACCTCCGCCTGATGGGGGGATATCAGTCGGGGCGTGATTCGGGCCTCGACCAGGCGGTCGACATGGTGCCGAGAATCTACAACGCAATGCGACAAGACGCCTCAGCTCCGCCGAGCGCCGATCCGTTCCGCGAGCTGAGAGACATGCTCAAGGGCGACTAGCGGGGCGAGGCGGCACGCGACCCGCGCGTGCCGCCTCGCCCGGAGTCTCGCGCAACGCATCTGGTCACGATGCACGGACTGCGGATGCGTTTGATTGCCATCGATGTTCGCCGCGCGAATCTCGACCGTTCGGATAAGCAGGTCGGCATGGTCGTGGACAACGATGCGTGGAGCATACTCCGAATACAACGCCACAACAACCGCCGCGTGTAATCCTTCCAAGTTCCCCTGAAGTTCCCTTGAAGTTTCCTTGGCGATTCCCGAAGCAGATCGCGCAAGTTGTGGATGACTTAACGCGATGACATCGCCTGTCGTGCACAAGCTTCGATCAACTTGCATCAACAGCAGACAGCAATTTGTGTGCAATCAAACCGTCATAGAGTTGCGCACATCTAGCCTGCTAGATCGCGCATTGCGTTCACCATCATCTGTCCCGAAGAGTGCGATTGTCTTGAACGTTACATTCGTCTGCAACGACATCCAGCCGCCGAGAGTGTCTCTACTTGATTTTGTTGAGAAGCTCATTCATCGTTTCGGCGGAACATAAGAAACGTCTGCGTGTGACTTGAACTCAGGGGCTTCGGTTGAACAATTCCGATCCATCGTCCGGCAGTGACGGCAGCTCGGGCTTTCATTCGACGACGCCGCGGTTGGCATACCATCCGTGGCACCGTTTCGCGCGCAGTATCCCGCAGCGCTCGTCAGTCCAAATCGGGTGCCTTGCAGTCCGTGCCTTCGCGCGACAACCGGGCACGACACGCTCATCGGACATCGACGAGCGCCCAGCATCTTGCGAAAAATTCGTGCGCCATGGCGGAGAGCGGCTTCGGGGCGCCGCAGACCTGATTCCCGGGGCGAGGTAGGAATTCATGCCGTTGGCACGCGAAGCAGTCGAGCTGCTGGTTCAGGCGGCCAGAGCCTGGTATTTCGAAGGCAATCAACACGGATTGCGCGATCGGGAATGGATGGCGCTGCGCTTTCTCGGGCGCGCCAACAGGTTCTCGCGGACGCCGTCCGCACTCGCCGGCTTTATCGGCGCGACGAGAGCGACCGCCTCGCAGATCGTGAAGACGCTGGAGGGCAAGTCCTTCCTGATCCGAAAGCCGTCGCATGAGGACAAGCGCTCCGTCGTGCTGCACGTCACCCCACAGGGTGAGAAATGCCTGAACCAGCATGATCCGATCAATCATGTGGTGAACGCGGTCACAGCGCTCGGCACCGAGAAATGCGTCAAGCTGCGCGACTCGCTCCGCGAGATCCTCAATCACCTCGATGCGGCCCATCAGCGGCTCGATGCCAGCATCTGCCGCGACTGCATGTTCCTGGCCGAGCGCAGCCCCGCGACCGGCAAGGGGCGCGCCACGGCCGAATTCATGTGCCGGCTGTATCGCGCGCCGGTCTCGCTCGAGGAAACCGAGCTCCTCTGCACAAGTTTCGAGCGCACCCGCGACCGCCCGAAGATCGAGGAGCACCTCGACCGCGCGCGTGTGGCGAGCCAGGGGTGATGTAACGGCGTATACCGGCCGACGGTGCGCGCGCAATTTCCGGGCGAATGGTGCGGGCAGAGCTTGCGGGAAATTTCGCGGCGATGTCGCTCTTCGAAAGACATCGGCGTTAGCTTGCTGCAACATCTGGATCATTTTCACGGCAGACACACCTTCGCATCCTCGCGGCGCATTTCGCCCGAGCTTTGCTTCGTCGCTCCACCCTCTTTATCCAAGAGGGCGCAGGGAAGGCCGGGTGCCGGCTGGCACCCGCGGTCCGCTGCGCGAAGATGTAGCGCAAAAGAACCGCACAGCAGCATACAGGTGTAGCCAATCACTCGGCCTTCCCTGCGCAGTGGGTTGACGGCTTATGCCGCGCTCTCCCGGGAGCCGAATTCCTTCTGGCCTCCCTCACCCTAGCGAATATCTGCAAAGGCCCGCCCGGTTGAGCCGGCCTTCACCTCCGCGAAAGCTTGACCGTAGCGACGACGATCAGGACCACACGGTTTTGCCGTACGCACGGCTCGCTTGTTCGCCGCATCATCTCCCGGCGTTGTCGACATTGCCAAGAGAATGCTGGCGAGACGAACCTGACAGCGCCGCTCATCTAGCGCGAAGCCTCGGGCTCACGGAGAGCAATCCGCCCTGCCCGCACTTCTCGCGCCCGACGCTGCCGCGTCCACCGCAAGCCCAGCTCGCGAAAAATGACGACACAAGATCGCCCCTCAAGGTCAAGCCGGGATGAACGATACATACGCCATTTCCGAATTTCGGTAAACTGGAATATTTTTGTGGGGAGGGGTTGACGGGCGAGCGAAACAGGCCCGACAGGCTCCCGTAGCCGGATGGAGCGCAGCGCAATCCGGGACAGGTGCCGCGCCGAAAGTGCAGCCCCGGATTACGCTTCGCTCCATCCGGGCTTCTACAGGTCACGGCCGCTCCAACATTCCGCGAGGCGAAACGAAGCGAAAACCTTCCGCGACCGGGCGGGCTTGTATTCAGTATCCCAGTTGCGATAGTGGGTCAGATTTACAGCGTCGGGCCGACCTCGTCGTCGGCCAGGGAGCGCAAAGACAAGAAATCCGGAAATTGGCTTCGCGAAAGGGAGAGCATGGCGCGCAACATTTTGATTCTCGGAGCTTCCTACGGCTCCCTGCTGGGCACGAAGCTCCTGATGGCGGGGCACAACGTGACCCTGGTCTGCCGCGCCAAGACCGCAGAACTGATCAATCGCGACGGTACCGAGGTGCGCATCAAGCTGCGCGACGAAGCGGTGCATCGGGCGATCTTTTCGCGCGACCTGCCCGGAAAGCTGGATGCGGTAACGCCCGCCGACGTCGACGTCTCCCGCTACGATTTGGTCGGTCTTGCGATGCAGGAGCCGCAATACACCAACCACACCGTCCGCGTCCTTATGGTCAAGATCGCCGCAGCGAAGCTGCCGTGCCTGTCGATCATGAACATGCCACCGTTGCCCTATCTGAAGCGGATCCCGGCGCTGACGGACATGGATCTCGAGGAGGCCTACACCAACGCGCAGGTGTGGGAGCGGTTCGAGCCGGGACTGGTGACGCTGTGCTCGCCCGATCCGCAGGCTTTCCGTCCGCCGGAAGAGGCGGCGAACGTGCTTCATGTCGGCCTGCCCACGAACTTCAAGGCATCGGTCTTCGCCGACGACAAGCACAACAAGGTGCTGCGTGAGCTCGAAGCCGACATCGACGCGGTGACGCTCGATGGCCACGACGTCCCGGTGAAGCTGAAAGTGTTCTCTTCCCTGTTCGTGCCGCTGGCGAAATGGTCGATGCTGCTGACCGGCAACTACCGCTGCATCACGCCGCATGAGCCGCAATCGATCCGCGACGCCGTGCATGGCGATCTCGCGCGCTCGCAGACGATCTACGACCATGTCGATGCCATCGCGCGCCGCCTCGGCGCCGATCCGCAGGACCAGGTGCCCTTCGCTAAATACGCCAAGGCTGCGGAAAGCCTGCTCAAGCCGTCATCGGCGGCGCGCGCAGTGGCGGGCGGCGCGCCCTTCATCGAGCGCGTCGACCTCCTGGTGAAGCTGATCTCGCATCAAATCGGCGCGCCCAATGCCGAGATCGACCGCACGGTCGAGACCGTGGACCAGAAGCTGAACGAGAAGATCGTGCAGGGCGGATCGGGCGCGCAGTAAAAGCGCGCGCCGCGATCTCATTGCTCGATCTCAGTCCCGACGTCGCGTACTCGACTTTGGTCGCATGGCGGAGGCGCATGTTGCGCGCGCGGTGCAATCACCGAGTCTCACGCGAGCATGTCGGCGCACGCAGTTGCTAGTGTGACCTGAATCCGACGCGACGTGAACTCTACCGATTTTCGATAGCCACTACGCGCATCAACGAGCGCGCCTGCTGCTGACAAGAGCGATCGCATCTCATCGATCACGCGATCGTGTCGTCGACGCATCGTCTCTACGCGCGTGTGCGCGTATCACAACTGCGTGACGTCAATGCATGCTGGGCATCGTATCTCGACGCGGCACGGCGCTAATGTGCCCATTTTCGCGCGAATTGAGCCAAAGCGCGCGAGCCTCCTGCTTGCGGCGATGCGAACAGGCTCTCGCCCCTTCATACCTGATCCTTCATTTCTGCAAACGCTGCATGCGCGCGCGTCGGGCTCGTTGTCTTGTCTGCCAAATGCACGCGCGCAACATGCGTTGCCGAATATTTCCTTCGGCCGCGTCACGGTTTGGATATCGATTTTCGGCAATGGGTTCCAAGGCTGGCGTCCGACAGCCCGACAAAAACAATAAGAGAAGAACAAGACCAGTAGGAAATGGACCAGGCAATGTTGAGCGTCGTCCGCGCGGTAGAGGCAGGCGCGACGACGATGAAGGGCGTGATCGACGCCACCGGACTATCCCGCCTCAAAATCGAACGTGCGTTGATCGCGCTGGAGAAGCAGAAGCTCCTGGTTCGCGATGGCCAGGGGTTTAGGCCGACCGGTCTGCCGAAGGCAGCGCCGCTGACCCGGCAATGCGGATCGTGCAACGCCTGCTGCGATATTCTCGAAGTGGCCGCCGTCGACAAGCCGGTGAACCAGCTGTGCAGGCATTGGCAGACGGGTACGGGGTGCACCATCTACGACCGCCGTCCCCAGATGTGCCGGTCCTTCGTCTGCGCCTGGCTGCAAGGCCATCTCGACGACGACTGGTTTCCCGCGAAATCGGGCATCATCGTGCATTTCAGCCAGGACGCGGTCAACGTCACCGTCGACGACCATTGCCCCGACCGCTGGCGCGAGGAATCGTATTTCAGCAAGCTCGCCGAATGGTCGCTGAACGGCATCAGGCGGATCGGAAACCGGGGTTATGCAACCCTCGTCGTCTCCGGCGCCAATAAATTCCTGCTGCTCGGTCGAACCATCGTTCCCGAACCGACGCTGTTTGGAACGGCATTCCTGCCGCTCACGGCCGACACGTTCCGGTTCTGGAAGGCGAAGTCGCCGGAGCATTTGCAGCGGCTGCACGAGCGCATCGCCGAGATCGAGCGGATCAGGCAGGAATTCGGCTCCTGCGCGATTCCCGACGACGCGGATGACAATCCCTACGCGCCCTATCGGCCCGCTCTTCTCCGCTTGTCGAATCACGCCTGAACTCCGCCGTGGGCAACGCGGCGTGATTCGCCGCATGCCGCTCGACGCGCCCCGGCCGGGTTGTTAAGTCCCTGTCCGCGAATGAAGGGGTCTGAGTCGGGACATGACGGTTGCGATCGAGATGGGGCAGACCATTGCGGGCGCCGCGGCGGCCATGGACCTCGAGGAACTGCTGGCGACCCGCCTTCTGGTGCAGGGCAATTCGGGCTCTGGCAAGTCGCATCTGTTGCGGCGGCTGCTGGAACAGAGCGCACCCTGGGTGCAGCAGGCCATCATCGACCCCGAAGGCGATTTCGTGACGCTGGCCGAGCATTTCGGCCATCTCGTGATCGAGGCCGAGGACCACACCGAGCGCGGCCTTCAGGTCGCCGGCGAGCGCGCGCGGCTGCATCGCGTCTCAACCGTGCTCAATCTCGAAGGGTTGGACGCCGAGAACCAGATGCGGCGCGCCGCGGCCTTCCTCGGCGGGCTGTTCGACGTCGAGCGCGACCATTGGTATCCGATGCTGGTGGTGGTGGACGAAGCGCAGCTGTTTGCGCCGGCCGTTGCCGGCGAAGTCTCGGACGAGGCGCGCAAGCTTTCGCTCGGCGCGATGACCAATCTGATGTGCCGCGGCCGCAAGCGCGGGCTCGCGGGTATCATCGCGACCCAGCGGCTGGCAAAGCTCGCCAAGAACGTCGCGGCGGAAGCCTCAAACTTCCTGATGGGCCGGACCTTCCTCGACATCGACATGGCGCGCGCCGCCGATCTGCTCGGCATGGAGCGGCGGCAGGCTGAGACGTTTCGCGATCTCGAGCGCGGGCAGTTCATGGCGCTGGGCCCCGCGCTGTCGCGCCGCCCGCTGCGCCTGCACATCGGCGCGACGGACACAAAGCCGCGTAATTCAACGCCGCGGCTCATGCCGCTGCCGGAGGCGATGCTGGAAGATGCGCGCGCGGTGATCCTCGCCGCGCCGCCGCCGGAGGCGAGCCGGGCACAGCGCCGGCCGGCGCCGGATCTGCTCGAACAGCTCAGGGCGGCGAAAGCGGCCGCGCCGGAAACGCGCCCAGAGCCGATCGAGCTGCCGGTCAGCGCCGAAGAGCTCGCGGAGCGGCGCGAGCGCGTCGCCCGGACCTTGCGCGCCGTGCTCGCCGAACCCGATGCCGGCTTCCGCGCCATCGGCGTGCTCTATCAGGAGTTCCTGGTTCGCTGCCGCATCGAGGGCCTCGGCGCGGCCGTGCCTGACCTCAACGACTTCCGCCGCATGTTGACGCACGCGCGGGCCGGGCTCGGCGCAGAGCTCGCCGAAGACGACGCCTGGCAGGAGGTGTCACTGCGCGCCTCGATCCTGCCCGACGACATGCAGGGCGTGTTCATGATGGTCGCGCGCGCGGCCAAGGAAGGCTGGCCCTGCCCCGGCGATGCCGCGATCGCCCGCGCCTATGGCTCGCATTCGCTGCGCCGGGCGCAGCGCCTGCTCGGCTACATGGAGGAGCAGGGTCTCATCGTCTGCCAGCTCGACGGCGCCGGCCGCAGATTTGTGACGCTGGTCGAACTGGCCTGGGCGACGGCGCCGGGCGATCCCAATGCCGATGACCTGCCCGTGGAGCCGGCTCCGAGCGCGGCGTCGGCTTGAGGTTGCTTTAGAACGTCCCGGCCATCGTCACGCGGAACGTCAGCAGCTCGAGCGGGTGCAGCACGTAATCCATCAGGCCGTTCTGGCAGACCGCTGATGGTGCGGTACCCGATGTGCAGAGATTGTAGAGCGTATCGGTCTTGAGCAGCGAGCCGTAGGCATAAGTGATCTGGTTCGCCCTGGTATTGAAGAGATTGAGCACGTCGAGCTGGATGCGCCAGCCATTGTCGGTGCGGTAGCCAAGGCGTCCGTTGAAGACGCTGGTCGCGGATGAGCGGAACGCATTGTCTTCCGTCAGCGGGCTGGAGGCGAGATAGCGCCAGCGCAGGCCACCGAACCAGCCGGTCTTCCCGCCAAGCGTGACGCCGGCGGAAGCCACCATCGGCGGCGCGTTCGGAATGTAATTGCCGGGCGCATTGCCGATCTGCGCCGCGGGATATCCGGCCAGCGAGGCGTAGACCTCCGCCTGGTCGCTGTCGTAACCGCGAAAGCGCGCATGTGTCATCGCGAGATCGGCGTCGATGTCGATCCAGGATCTGGGCCGGTAGTGGTTGGTCCACTCGAAACCATAACGACGACTGGCGCGGGTCGCCTCGGTATCGCCGGCGTCGCCGGAGAACAGGATCTCGGAATCCTGGTCGAGGATGAAGACGCTGAACGAGGTGTCGAGGCCGGGAATGATCCTGCTGCGGATGCCGACCTCGGCGCCACGCGTACGCACCAGCAGCGGAGACGGCGACAGCTTTGTCATGGGATCGCTCGGGTCTTCCGTCGTGGTGGCGCCGCGCGCGTCGTTCGAGTGCATGCCGTAGCCAGCGCCGAGGAAAAACTCGGTCTGGTTGAAGGGACCGAGCACCATCCTGAATTTCGGGCTGCCGAGCGACGCATCAACGTGACCGGAATTGCTCGCGTTGAACAGTGAAGTGACGTCGGCGGCATAATAATCGCCGCGCCAGCCGATCGTGGTCCCGAGCCAGTCGGTCCAGCGCACGGTGTTTTCGGCATAAACGCCGACGCTGCCCTCGCCGACCTTGTCGCTGCGGACGCTGGAGAGGAAGCTGCGCTGGAACGTGTTGCTCAGCGCCAGATCGATCGTGTCGTAGCGCGATTGCAGGCCGACGGTGGTCTGCATCGGCAGCCCAGCGAACGAGCCGTTCAGCGTACGCGAGATGTTGGCGCCGGCCATCAGGCGGTCGTCGTGCTGGTGGAACTGGTCGCCGAGCACGGGATCGCCGAGGTAGTAGGTAAAGTTGTTGAAGAGATCGAGCTGGCTCTTCACGACATAGGCGTTGGCCTTCCAGGCACCGAGATCGTCGCTCTGCGCGACCCGGCCCGAGAGCGCGAAGCGATTGGTGTTGCCGTCGTCGCTTGGATCCTCCGAGCCGAAGCGGTCGAGCAGGCCGGTCGTGATGGCGCGCTGCGGCACCTGGTCGGTCGAATTCCATTTATTCGTATAGGCCATGCCGGTGACGGAGACGCCGTCGGTCGCGGTGCCCTGGCTGTAGCGCACGAGCCCGTTGAGCTTGCGCACATTGTCCGGATTATCCCAGGGACCATTATAGGTGCCGATCTCGCCGGCGACGAGCAGCGCCCCGTCGCCGACTTTCGCTGAGTCCATGCCGAGCAGGCGGCGATAGCCGAAACTTCCGGCGGTCACCTGCGCGAGCCCCTTTTCGGTGCGATCGATCAGGCCGATATGGATGCTGCCGACTGACGCGAAATCGCCTTCGTCGGCGAAGTATGGTCCCTTGCGTACGTCCATTGCACTGATGGTTTCCGGGATCAGCCAGTTGAGATCGGCATAACCCTGGCCGTGCGCGTGGGTGCGCATGTTGACCGGGACGTCGTCGACAGTGATCGCAAGATCGGTGCCATGATCGAGATTATAGCCACGCAAAAAATACTGGTTGGCTTTGCCCTCGCCGGAATGCTGGGTCACGATCAGGCCCGGCACGGCTTCGAGAACCTCGCCAGGCCGCGCGATGGGACGCGCATTGAGCGCTTCGCCGGAGACGGTGAGCTCGCTCGCCATGCTTGGCGGGCCTTTTGCGCCGGAGGCAACGCTGACGGCGTCCGCTGCTGGGGCTGGCGCGGGCTGAGCCACGACAGGGCTGCTAACCGCCGCCGGTCTGCTCACCCGCCGTGGTGCGGGTGGCTTATTGCGACGCGGCGTCTCGCCCCCGGTGATCTGGATCGGCGGTAACTCGTGCGTGGCACCATTGTCCTGCGCGAATGCGTCACCGCCATCCGCGAGGAAAACGAAGGCCGTGAGTGCCGTCAGCGTGCCGTAGCGCCGGCCGAGTTCACGCCGCCTCAGTCGCATCGGCGCATTCCAGCACTTTGGACGCGGCACCGCGGCCATCCGCAAACATGCGGCGGTAGAGCACGACCGAGACGAGCGATGCGGTCGCGAACAGCGCGATCACGGCGAAGCCGACATTCGCAAGCGACCCGTTGAGGCCATCGACCAGCGCCCACACACCGCCGGACAGGCCGAGCCGATCGCCGATCAGGCTGAGCGCCTCGATGCCGCCGATGAACAGCGCGACCGCGACGGAGGCACCGGTCATGGTGAGGTTGTACCAGAGCTTTCTTAAGGGATCGACGAACGCCCAGCGATAGGCGCTAACCATCAACGCCGAGTCGGCGGTGTCGACCAGCGCCATGCCGGCGGCGAACAGAGCGGGGAAGACCAGAACATCGGCGAGCGCGGCGCCATGCGCGGCCTCGGTGGCGGAGATTCCGAGCAGTCCGATCTCGGTTGCGGTGTCGAAGCCGAGCCCGAACAGAAGACCGAGCGGAAACATGTGCCAGGGTTTTGTCACCATGCGGAACATCGGGCCGAGCAGGTGTGCCAGGAGGCCACGGCTGGCGAGCAGCGCATCGAGCTGGGCTGCATCGTGAACGCCCTGCTCCCGCGCGAGACGAAACGTCCGCCACAGGCCGGTGAAGATGGCGAGATTGATGACAGCGATCACGAGCAGGAACAGCGCCGACACCGACGTGCCGATCAGGGCGCCGATATCCCTGAGCAGGCTGTCGCCGCCAAGGCTCACCACGCCCAGCGCGAGCAGCATGGTCGCGACCACGACGACCGTGGAATGACCGAGCGCGAAGTAGAGGCCAACGCTTTTCGGTGCACTGCCCGCCTGCATCAGCTTGCGCACGACGTTGTCGATCGCGGCGATGTGGTCGGCATCGACGGCGTGGCGCAGGCCGAACACCCAGGCCAACAGCGCGGTCGCCATCACCGCGGGCCGGTTGGCGAACAGTGCGAAGGCCCAGGCCCATGCGGCCACGTTGGCGGCGATGAGCCCGCCGAACAGCAGCACCGTTCCCGGTTCAACCGCGCGCAAAGACCACTTCGTCACGACATTCATTCCGTCCACTGCACGCCCCATCGGGTCATCGGTATGATCTTTTCATAGAATGATCACACTGGCTAGTCCCGGAGGAGGTCGTCATGCCCGGGCTTGTCCCGGGCATGACGTTCTTCGTGCCGCAGTTTGAGGCGTGGATGGCCGGGTCAAGCCCGGCCATGACGATGTGGAAACAGCGCGCCCAGCTAGGCGGCTTCAGAAC
Organism: Bradyrhizobium sp. F1.4.3; assembly: GCF_040548375.1. NCBI lineage: Bacteria > Pseudomonadati > Pseudomonadota > Alphaproteobacteria > Hyphomicrobiales > Nitrobacteraceae > Bradyrhizobium > Bradyrhizobium sp. F1.4.3. Next base: position 381,576 of record NZ_JBEPRN010000002.1, on the reverse strand, counting down.
CACCGAGATAGGCGTCGCGAACGCGGGGATCGTCCTTCAGCGTCCGGGCCGAGCCGGATAGCACGATCTTGCCGGTCTGGAGCACATAGGCCTCGTGCGCGATCTCGAGCGCGAGGCTGGCATTCTGCTCGACCATGAACACCGACACGCCTTCCTGGTTGATGGTCCTGATCAGTTCCAGCACGCGGTCGACATAGAGCGGCGACAGGCCCATGGTCGGCTCGTCCATCACGATCATCCGCGGCCGGCTCATCAGCGCGCGCGCCATCGCGACCATCTGCTGCTCGCCACCGGACAACGAGCCGGCACGCTGCGACAGCCGCTGCCCGAGTTTTGGGAACAGCGTGAGCATCTTGTCGAGGTCCTGCGCCACTGCATCGCGGTCGTTGCGGACGAAAGCACCCATCAGGATGTTTTCGCGAACGCTCATGTCCGCGAACAGTCTTCGCGCCTCCGGCACCGAGGCGATGCCGCGGCGAACGATCTGCGGCGTGGTGAGCCCGATGAGTGAGGCGCCGTCAAAGGCGACCTCGCCCGAGCGTGGCTTCACCAGACCAAGGATGATCTTCATGGTCGTCGACTTGCCGCTGGCATTGCCGCCGAGCAGGCAAACGATGTGGCCGCGCGCAACCGTGATCGACAGGTCGAAATGCACCTGGGCCTGGCCGTAGAAGGTGTTGACGTTCGACAGCACGAGCAGCGGATCGGGAGATGAGGTCGTCATGCCGCGCTCTCCTGCTCAGCCGTCCCCGACAGGCCGTGGCCGAGATAGGCCTCGATCACCTTGGGATCGTTGCGCACCGCTTCACCGGCGCCTTCCGCGATCTTCTTGCCCTCGTCCATGACGATGACGCGATCGGAGAGGCGCATCACCATTTCGAGCTTGTGCTCGATCAACAGGATGGTCAGGCCCTCCGCCTTCAGCTCGGCGACGAGGCCCTGCATCTCCGCAGTCTCGCTCGGGTTCATGCCGGCGGTCGGCTCGTCGAGCAGCAGCAGGCGCGGCTTCAGCGCCAGCGCACGCGCGATCTCGACGCGGCGGCGGTTGGCATAGGACAGGCTGTAGGCCGGCTGGTCGATCCGCGGCAGCAGCCGCTCGCCGAAGCGCGCGAGGATGACTTTCACTTCCTCGCGCAACCGCTCTTCCTCGGCCTTGACGCTGGCGGGACGCAGCAGCGCCAGTCCCAATTCCAGCAGCGGGCCGATAATCGGCACCGCCGGCTTCACCGCGCGCAGCCGCGTATGCGCGCCGATCAGGACGTTGTCCATCACGCTGAGATTGCCGAAGACGCGGCCCAGCTGGAACGTGCGCGCGATGCCCCGGGCCGCCAGCCGTTCCGGCGACAGGCCGGTGATATCCTGGCCTTCGAAGCGGACCTCGCCCGCATCGGGCCTGTCGAGCCCGGTCACGAGATTGAACAGCGTCGTCTTGCCGGCGCCGTTCGGGCCGATGATGCTGATGAGAGCGCCCTTGGCGAGGTCGAGATCGATGCCGTCGACGGCGGTCAGGCCGCCGAAGCGGCGCGTCAGCCCGCGCAGGGACAACAGCGGTGCGGCGTGCGCCTCCGTCATCAGATCGTCCCCAGCAGGCCTTGCGGCCTGAACCGCACCAGCAGCAAGAGCACGATGCCGTAGATCAAGATGCGATACTCTGCCGCGACCCGGAACACTTCCGGCAGACCGACCAGCGCCACCGATCCGACGATTGCACCGACGACATTGCCGAGACCGCCGAGGATCACGACGGTCAGCGCCAGAATGGATTGCTGCGTGTTGAAGGTTTCGTGGTTGATGTAGGAATAGAGATGCGCGGCGATGCCGCCGCTGACGCCGGCGGCGAACCCGCCGAAGATGAAGGCCAGTGACTTGTAGCGGTTCAGGCTGAGGCCATAGGCGCGCGCGGCGATGTCGTCGTCGCGTATGGCGCGAAAGCTGCGGCCGAGATGTGAGCCGAGCAATCGCGCCTGGAGCAGCGCCAACACGACCATCACGGCAAAGCCGAACCAGTAGACCGACGATGCGCTGATCAGGTCGAAGCCGAACAGCGACAGCGGCGGGATGCCGGAGATACCGATCGGGCCCCGCGTGACGCTTTCCCAGTTCAGGATCACCAGCGACACGATCTCGCCGATGGCGAGCGTCGCGATCGACACGTAATGCCCGCGCAGGCGGAAGGACGGCGAGATCAGGGCCGTACCAAGCGCCGCGCTCATCAGGCCTCCGGCGATGATGGCGAGGCCGACGGGAACGGAAAAGGTCAGCGACAGCAGCGCGGAGGTGTAGGCACCGATCGCGAGCAGCGCGGCATGTCCGAGCGAAACCTGGCCGATCGTGCCGGCGACCAGAGTGAGGCTCAGTGCAAGCATACCAAGCAGCCAGGCGTTGATCAGGGTCTGAAGCACATAGAAGGACACCGGCAACAGCGGCAGGATCGCGAAGCCGCCGACCGCGACAAGCAACGCCCAGCGCGGAATGCGCACCGGACGGCTCGGTGCAATAAAAGTGCCGGTGAGCGGCTCGGGCGGCGCCTGCCGTGCGCTCGCGAACAGGCCGTTCGGCCGCAGCACGAGCACGACGACCAACAGCAGGAACGCGAACAGATTGCGGTAGCTGGTGCCGAACACGGCAACGCCGTAGCTTTCAACGAGTCCCAGCAGCAGGCTGCCGATGACCGCACCGGGCACATTGCCAGCGCCACCGACCACTTCGGCAACGACGCCCTTGAGCGTCGCCTGAAGGCTCATCGCGGTGTCGATCTGGTTGTAGTACATGCCGACCAGCAGGCCGGAGACGCCGCCGAGCGCGGCGGCGATTCCGAACACCGCCTGATTGACGCGATTGACGTCGACGCCCATCTGCATCGCCGCGTCCCGGTCCTGTGCGGTGGCGCGCACGGCCCAGCCGAGCTTGCTGTAGCGCAGGAACAGGAACAGCAGCAGCGCGCTGGTGATGCCGACGCCAGCGATCAGCAGGTCAAGCGGTCCGATGGTGCCGCCACCGACCTGGAAGCGGACGTCCGGCAACTGGCTCGGCAGCGCGCGCGGATTGGGCGAGAAGGTCAGCATCACCAGTTGATCGAGCACGAAGCTGATGCCGATCGTGGCCAGCAGCGGCGCGATCCGCACCGAGTTCTGGAGCGGTCGCAGTCCGAACCGCTCGATGATCAGCCCGACCAGCGCGGCCACCACCGCGACGAAAATGATCGTAAGCGGAAGCGGCGTATGCAGCTGCACCACCGCGACCCAGCCGATATAGGCCCCGACGAGGTAGATCGACCCTTGCGCAAAGTTGATCAGCCGACTGACGCCGAAGATCAGCGCGAGCCCGACCGCAACGAGGGCGTACACATTACCGACGATCAGCCCGTTGATCGTGTAGTCGAGCCAGGAAGACAACCGATAGCCCCCGCGTAAAAAGGAAAGGGGCCGGAGCGCCCGCTCCGGCCATCATGTCAAGTCGGCTTGCCGTCCCAGAGCGCGAACTGGCCCTTGCGCACGACGAGCTCGGCATTCATGGCGCCCTTGACGCGGCGGCTCTCGACGTCGAACGTCGCCGTCCCAAAGATGACGCTCGAGACATCGCGCACCTTGGTGAAGGCATCGCGGATGGCGCGCCGGTCGGTGCCGCCGATCTTGACGACGGCGGCCGCCATGTTCATCGCGTCATAGGCATAGGCGTTAAAGGCGTCAGGCTCCAGCCCGTTGTACTTCTTCTTGAAGCCGGCGATGAATTTCTGCACCTCGGGCCGCGGGTCTTCCGGGAAGTAGCGCGTGCCGACATGGACGTCCTCGACCGCCTCGCCGCCAAGCTCCAGGAATTTCGGCGAGTAGACCGAGCTCGCGGCGCAGATCGTCTGCTTCAGCCCGACCTGGCGCGCCTGCCGCGCGATCAGCGCGCCGTCCGAATAGTAGGAGATCAGGATCAGCCCGTCAGGATTGGCGTCGCGGACACGGACCAGCGTGGAGCGGAAATCGCGCTCTTCGGCGATGTAGCCTTCGGTGACGGCGATCTCCGCGCCATACTCCTTCGCAGCGTTGACGAAATAGTCGCGGCTGGTACGGCCCCAATCGGTGTTGAGATGAAGCACTGCTAGCTTCTTCAGGCCAAGCTTCTTCACGGCGTAGGCCGCCAGCAGCGGCTGCTCGTCGGCCTGGCTCACCGAGGTGCTCCACATGAAGTCGCCGCCCTTGGTGAAATCGGGATGGGAGTTGGTGAAGCCGAACTGCACCAGCCCCGCTCGCTGATAGATCGGAGACGCCGCCATCGACGCCGGGCTGGAGAAGTCGCCGAGCTCCATGACGATCCTGGGATCGGACACGAATTTCTGGGCGATCGCCACCGACTGGCGCGGGTCGCTCTGACTGTCCTCAAAACTGTAGGCGAGCTTGCGGCCGTTGACGCCGCCGGTTGCAAGGATCTCGTCCAGTGCGAGATCGAAGCCCTGCTTCCACTGCGTGCCATATTGCGCATTCGGCCCGGTCAGGGGGCCGCTGACGCCGAGCAGGATCGGCTCGGACGTATCAGCGAAGGCGGCACGCGACAGGGCCGTTCCCGCCATCACGGCGGCAAGCGAGCCCTTGACCAGGGTTCGGCGATCGATGTTGCTCATGTACGGCTCCATCCAGTCAGACGTTACAAACAAATGGCAATTTCTATGCCAGTGAAGATGCCTATTTCGAGGGCTCACCGAGCGACAGCATCAGCCGGTTCGCCCAGTTGAAGAACGACGCGCCATTGATGACATCGACGATCTCGGCATCGTCAAGACCAGCGCGGCGCAGCTCCGCGATATTGTCCGGCCCGAACGCGATCGGCGTCGAGGCCAGCGCGACCGACGCCTTGACGATGGCATTCCAGCGCTCGCCGAGATCGGCCTTGACGCCTTCGTCGAGCAACCGCTGCACGTCGTCGCGGCGCCTGGAATAGGTGCTGGCAAAGCGCGCATGCACCGACGCGCAATAGATGCAGCCATTGTAGCGCGAGGTCGCAGCGGCCGCGAGCTCGCGTTCGGCGCGCGGCAGGCCGTCGGCAACGTTATAGAAGATGTCCTTGTCGGTCTTGGTGCGGGCTTCCAGCACCTCGGGATCGCGCACCAGCAGGCGGAAATATTCCGACTTGGCGCGAGACCGGTCGACCAGCCCTGCGAAATGCCGCTCGGTCAGCTCGGCCTCGGGCAGCGGGTCGATCCATGACACCCAGCCTAGCTCATCCTGGGTGAAGACGACGGGCGGATTGACTGTGCTCATGATGCTGCCTCCTACGCGCTTGCCGCACTGAGCGTGCGCAAACCGCTTACGACCCGTACCTGGAACGACAGGAATGCGACGAGCTGGGATAAAGTGACGATGCCAGTGTCCGACCAGCCGGCGGCAAGCAGCGCCTTCATATCGGCCGACGCCGCATCGCGCGGGCGGAAAACCAGCAGATGCGCATGTTCGAGAGCCGCGACGATCCGGGCGCCGAGCGCGGACTTGCGATCCGCACTCACGCGATAAATCAATCCGGCCGTGTTCTCGACCGACAGCGGGCCGGCCGGAAAGGAGCCATACGGACCCGAGGTCTCGCCCCGCGCGATTTCGGCGTCGATCGCCTCGACCAGGCGCGCGCCATCCGCGCCCGCTGCAAGCTTCGCCCGATAGAAGGTGGACACCGGGGATTCGCCATGAAGGCCGGTGACGAAGAGCGCAACCGCCGCGCGCTCCGGAAGCGAGAAGGCGCTGGCGTCAATCGGTTCGAACAGTGAGAGATAGCTCTTCTGCGCATTGTCGCGCGCCTGCACGCGTTTCGCTCGGATGCCGTCCAGTGTCGATCCCGGCTCGATTCCGGCGAGAGTATCGATGATGTCTCTCGTTTCCGTACTCATCATTCAGCCTCATCCAATTCCGTGAAATCCCGACTAGCCCGCCAGGGCCACATCGGGCGCCGTCCGGGTCCAGCCCAGCGCCGGCGCGACCTTGTCCGCGACCAATTCGATCGAGCGCAGGATATAGGGATGCGGGGGGTCGACCGAATGCGCCTGGAAGACCAGATCAGTCACCCGCTCCAGCGTAGCGTCGGCGCGCAGCGAGGCGATGACATCGTCGGCCGCGCCGACATGGGTGTCGAACGCCTTGATCATTTCCTCCAGCGTCTCGCCCGGCGCGGCGTGACCGCCCTTCATGAACTGTGGGAGTGCGCGACGTAGCCCAATGTCGGCAAGGCGCATCGCCTCGCGGCGGTCGTCGGCAACGAAGACGCTGCGCGACGCCATGATGCGGGGCTCGCATCCCGGCGGCAGCGCTTCCAGATAGGCGTCGATGACCGGGTTCTGAATCTCGGCGAGCGTGGTCTTCGGCGCGTCCTTGGTTCGCGGCTGGGTGCGCGACAGCAGCAGGCCGTCGCCGGCCTTGCCGGCGCGGGCGCCCCCGGTCACTGAGAACGTAGCCTGCCAGATCCGGCCGTCCAATTGCGGCCGCTGCGGATAGAGCGTGTCGCCGCCGGTGAGCGGCTTTCCGGCGAGCGCCGTCCGGACCACCTCCAGATTGCGCGCGAAAATCTCGTTGCGCTGGGCGCTGTCGAGGCCGAAGGCGGCAAAGGCCGACGGGTTGCCGCCGGTGCCGACGCCGAGCTCGAAGCGGCCATCGCAGAGGAGGTCGAGCACCGCGGCGTCCTCGGCCACCCGCACCGCGCTCTCCAGCGGCAGCGTGACGATGCCGGTGCCGAGGCGAATACGCGAGGTTTGGGCTGCGACGTAGCCGAGGAAGGTGAAGGGCGAAGGCAGTCCGCCCTCGCGCTCATGAAAATGATGCTGCGCGATCCACGCGGAGTCGAGACCGGCCTTCTCGGCGCGCACGATCTGCTCGGCCGCGAAGCGATATCGCTCCGCCGGCGGCGCCTCGTCGAGCAGCCGCGTGAAGAATCCGAGTCTCTTCAGGTTTGCGAACCGTTTCATACGACCCCTGTCGGGCGAGGATTGCCACGGCCCTGATGATGTCGGTTGGCGCCGCCTGAGACAAGCGGGCAATGCGCAAGGCTGCCAATTCGCCGGGACCCCACCGCCGGAGGACGGCAGGCAGTCTGCCTACCAACGCGGCGGCTTCGCGCCTTGAGATTAGCCAGAACGAACTCTTTCATCTTCGGCGTGTGACGGTCGACCACTGCAATCTCGATCCCCGGTGCCAGGACGGTCTTCCCCCGCCCGGCCGACGAAATCAATGAAATGAAAATTCAAATTTGCAGCCCACGGCGGACAGCGTTTCTCCATCCGCGGCCAAACGTGAAACGAAGGCCCGGCCCGAAGGCTCACATGTGGCAATCTGGTTCTTCGGACGGCGCCCGGCTTACGGATAGAGCTTGCCGGGATTCATGATACCGTTCGGATCGAGCGCCCGCTTGATCGCCTTCATCAGCGCGACGCCCTCACCGTGCTCGGTCTCCATGTGCACGATCTTGTGGACCCCGACACCGTGCTCGCCCGAGCAGGTGCCACCCATGCTGATTGCCCGCCGCGCGGTGCGGAAGGCGAGTGCCTCGGCCCGCGCGGTCTCGTCAGAGTCCTTGGGATCGAACAGAATGCCGAGATGGAAATTGCCGTCGCCGACATGGCCGACGATGGGTGCGGTCAGCCCGGAGGCAACGATATCAGCCTTGGTCTCCAAGAGGCAGGCGGGCAAGGCCGAGATCGGCACGCAGGCGTCGGTGCCCATGTTGTTCTTGCCGGGGCTGAGCGCCATCACCGCCTGATAGGAATTGTGGCGCGCCTTCCAGAGGCGATTGCGGTCCTCGGGACGCTCCGCGAACTGGAATTCGCCGCCGCCGTGATCCGCGGTGATCGCCTGCATCATCTCGACCTCCTCCCGCACGCCGGCCGGCGTGCCGTGGAATTCGAGGAACAGCGTCGGCGTCTCGACATAGTCGAGCTTCGAATAGCGGATCGCGGCGCGCATCTGCACCTCGTCGAGCAGCTCGATCCGCGCCATCTTCAGGTTGGACTGAAGCGCCGCGACGACGGCGGCGATCGCGCCCTCGAGCGAGGTAAACTGGCAGACGGCGGCGACGATCGTCTCCGGTAGGCCATAGAGCTTGAGCTGGATTTCGGTGATGACGCCGAGCGTGCCCTCGCTGCCGACATAGAGATGAGTGAGATCGAGACCGGCGGAGGATTTTCGCGCCCGGCTGCCGGTGCGCACGATACGGCCGTCGGGCGTGACGACAGTGAGGCCGAGAATGTTCTCGCGCATGGTGCCGTAGCGCACCGCATTGGTGCCGGAGGCGCGCGTCGAGGCCATGCCGCCGATCGAGGCGTTGGCGCCGGGATCGACCGGAAAGAACAGGCCGGTGTCGCGGATCTCCGCGTTCAGGGCTTCGCGCGTGACGCCGGCCTGGACACGGCAGTCGAGGGAGTCGGGCGAGACGTCGAGGATTTTGTCGAAGCGGCTCATGTCCAAAGACACGCCGCCGGCGAGCGCGGCGAGCTGGCCCTCGAGCGAGGACCCCGCGCCAAACGGCGTCACCGGGACGCGACGTTCGTTGCAGAGGGCGAGGATGAACGCGACTTCTTCATTGGTCTCGGGAAAGACCACGAGGTCGGGCACGCCGACGGCCGGCAGGCCTTCGCCATGGCTGTGCTGGTCGAGCACCGCTTGCACCGCTGTGACCCGCGCGCCGAAGCGCTCGGCGAGCCGGGTTTTGACATCGGCGATGATCCCGGGCGCCGGGCGCGGCAGGGCATGGGCGTTCATGTCGGCCTCCTTTGTCTCCCTGACCTCCATCTGCACGACGGCGACCTGCCTTTCAAGCCGCGACGGCGATCAGCAGCCGTGAAAAGGCGAGCATGCCGGGATCGTCGAGCCCGATGGTGCGCTCGCCGAACATGCGGGCGCGGCCGAGCTTGTTCGGCCGGTCGCGGAACGTTTCGAGCGTTGCGCGCGCGGCTCCGCGTGCGGCTTCGGAGGCCTCTTCGCGCGTCCTCGCCTGAGCGAGTGCAACGGCGACCGCGTCGATCATGTCGACGACGGTCTTGTCGCCAAGCTTGGCGCCGCCGCGCGCCATCATCTGATCGCGGACCGAGGCCAGCAGCCCAGCCAACTCGTCCCAGCCGATCTCGCTGCGTCCCTTGGTCGCCTTGGCGAGCGTCATCATCGCGACCGTCACCAGTGTTCCCAGACTGGACCCGGTGCCGCTGGCACAGGCCTTCGCGCAGGCCTGAAAGACGTTGCCGATATCAGGCTCCTGATCGGGAATGGCGGCGGCAACGGCCTCGAACAGGCGGCGCAGCATGACGCCGGTGTCGCCGTCGCCGATCTTTCCGTCGGCGGCATTGAGGTCGTCCTGCGCCAGCGCTGCCGCCAGCTTTGCGCGGGCCGCGGCGTAGCGCAGCGTATTTGCGGCGATTGCCACGTCACGCCCTCCAGAACGGGCAGGCGCAGGGTGCGGCCAGGAGCTCTTCGCGCTCGGCGTCGAGGTGGATCATGCTGATCGAGAGCCCCGCCATCTCCATCGAGGTCACGTAATGCCCGACCAGCGGGCGCATGATGGTCAAACCTTCCTTCTTCAGAAGCGCCGCAACACGGCGATAGACGATGAACAACTCCTCCAGCGGGGTCGCACCAAGACTGTTGACCAGCACGGACACGCGCTCCGACTTGTGCGCCACCGGGTCCGCAAGCAGACGCCGCACCATCTCGTCGGCGATCTCGTCCGCCGGCCGCAGCCGGTCGCGCCAGATGCCGGGCTCGCCATGGATGCCCATGCCCATCTCGATCTCGTCGGCTCCCAATTCGAAGGTCGGCTTCGCCGCGCCGGGAATCTGGCAGGGCGAGAGCGCAACCCCGATCGTGCGGCAGGCATCGACCGCCGCCCGCGCCGTGGCTGTCACATCCGCGAGACTCGCGCCGGTGTCGGCCTTCGCGCCTGCGATCTTGTAGGCATAGATGATGCCCGCGACGCCGCGACGCTTGACGCTATCCTCCGGCGCGGCCGAGGCGATGTCGTCGGTGCCGAGCACGGTCGTGGTCTCGATACCGTCCATCTCAACCATTTCGCCGGCAAGGTCGAAATTCATGCGGTCGCCGCCGTAATTGCCGTAGAGCCGCAGCACGCCAGAGCCGCCATCGGCGGCGCGGATCGCCTGGATGCAAGAATCGACGGAAGGTCCGGCAAACACGTCGCCGATGGCGCAGGTGTCGAGCAGGCCGTCGCCGACATAGCCGGTGAACAGCGGCAAATGGCCGGAGCCGCCGCCGGAGACGATGCCGACCTTGCCCTTCTTCACACCGCCGGCACGGCGGATGACGCGTCCCTCCTGCACCAGCGACGGATGGGCAGCGACGAGGCCCGCGAGCATCTCATCGACGAAGGCATCGGGCGAATTCATCAGTTTCTTCATTGTGCAACTCCCGCGACTACAATCGGCACAGCCGTGCCGTGCCTGCCCGCGACGTCGCTTGCGATCGTGAGCACTGAATTCGACCCGCTTATTCGGCGGCCTCGCCGTGGCCGAGATAGGCGCCCATCAGGCGGGGATCGCGCGCGACTTCGGCTGCGCTGCCCTCCGCAACGATGCGGCCCGAGCTCAGCACATAGCCGCGATGCGCAACCGACAGCGCCATGCGCGCGTTCTGCTCCACCAGCAGGATCGCTGTCCCTTGGCGGTTGACCTCGACGAGCTTGCTGAAGACCTGCTCGACCAGCAGCGGCGCCAGTCCCAGCGACGGCTCGTCGAGCAGCAACAGGCGCGGCCGACTCATCAAGGCACGCGCGATCGCCAGCATCTGCTGCTCGCCGCCGGAGAGCGAGAAGGCGAGCGAGGCCGATAGTCGCTTGAGGTTGGGAAACAGCTCGAGCATTTCCTCGATGAGCCGAGCCAATTCGGAATGCCGCCGGCCATAGGCGCCGATCTTGAGATTTTCGATCACGGTCAAGCCGCCGAACAGACGACGGCGTTCGGGCACGAGCGCCAGGCCCATGCCGACCAGACGCTCGGTCGGCTCCCGCGTCAGTTCATGGCCGGCGAAACGCACCGATCCAGACGCCCGCGCGAGACGCGCGATCGCCTTCAGCGTCGAGGACTTGCCGGCCCCGTTGTTGCCGAGCAGTGCCACGAACTCACCGGTGCCGACCTTGAGACTGAGTTTGCGCACAGCCTCGATGTCACCGTAGCGAACGCTGAGATCGGCGACTTCGAGCAGCGGCACGCCGGTGCCCTCGGCGGCGTGGCCGACCTGCACGTGAAGCTCCGCCTCGCGGTCAGCGCGGCCGAGATAGGCTTCGATGACGGCCTCATTGCGCTGGATCTCCGCTGGCGATCCCTCGGCCAAAACCTTGCCGAAATTGAGCACGGTGATGTGGTCAGCGAGCGTCATCACCACTTCCATCTCGTGCTCGATCAGGAGGATCGTCATTCCCCGCGCGTGCATCTGGCGGATCACCTCGATCAGGCGCGCGGTCTCGGCGTGATTGAGACCGCCGTGCGGCTCGTCGAGCAGCACGAGCCGCGGCTCCAGCGCCAGCGCCTTGGCGATTTCGAGCAGGCGCCGCTGCCCCTGCGGCAATGACGCGGCATTGGTGTCGGCGACGTCAGCCAGGCCCACGAACTGGATGATCTCCTCGACCCGGCGCGCATTCTCCTGGTCGAAGTGCCACGGATGCGACCGCCCGTGGCGCGCGGCGAGCACGTTCTGGCGCACGGACATCGAGGCGAACAGGCGGGTGTTCTGGAACGTGCGCGCAAGCCCCATCGCCGCCAGCTGATGCAGCGGTTTTGACGTCACCGCCGCACCCGCGAAGCGGACCTCGCCTTCGGTCGGGGTGTAAATGCCGCTGATGATGTTGAACAGCGTGGTCTTGCCGGAACCATTGGGTCCGATCACGGCATGGATCGTTCCTTGCGCGACCGAGAGCGAAACGCCTTCGAGCGCGGTCAGGCCACCGAAGCGTTTTGTGACGTCAGTCAGTTCAAGCAGCGCGTTCATGATGCGTCACATCCGATCGTGCAAAGGATTTCTCGCGCCGGCGCAGGCTGCGGAAGGTGGAAAGGACCATCCCCGAGAGGCCCGCGGGGAAGAAGGTGATGACGAGGATCACCATGACGCCGAACACGGCGAAGTAATATTCCTGCATGAAACGCAGCAGCTCCGGCACGAAGGTGTAGAGGATCGCACCGAGCACGGCGCCAAGCGGACTGCCGAGGCCCCCAACCACGGCCATGGCAAGGTAGGAGAAGGTCGACTGCCAGGAGAAGACGTCGGGGCTGATGTAGCCGCGAAGCAGCACGTAGCAGATGCCGGCGAGCCCGCCATAGGCCGCCGAGATCACGAACAGCATGATCTTCAGCCGCGAGATGTCGACGCCGACGGCTTGCGCCGCGAGCGGATCGTCGCGGAGCGCACGGATGCGCAGGCCGAGCGGGCCGTTGGCGATCCAGACCTGGAGCAGATAGGCGCAGGCGACGACCGCGAGCAGCACCCACAGCATCTTGTCGTTCTCGCCGGCAAGCCCGATGCCCGGGATCGCAGTGATACCGTTGGCGCCGTTGGTGAGGCCTTCCCAGTTCACCAGCAGCCGCTCGACGATCAGCGCGAAGGCGAGCGTGCACAGCGCGAGATAGTGGCCCTTCAGGCGCAAGGTCGGCCAGCCCAGCGCCATTCCGACCGCGGCGGAGAGCGCGATCGCGCCGATCGCGGCAATTGGCACGGGCATGCCGGCGGCCTGGAGCAGCGTGAAGGCGTAAGCGCCGATGCCGAAGAACGCGCATTGCGCCAGCGACATCTGGCCGCCGAAGCCGAGAATGAAGTTGAGCCCGAGCACCAGCAGGATGTTGATCAGGGTGACGTCGGCGACCTGGAGATAGTACAGTGACAGGAACCGCGGCAGCAGCACGCCGCAGAGGATGGAGGCTGCGATCACCAGGATGGCGAGCGTGCGCATCGTCAAGGAGTTTGACTCGGCAGCCATCAGGGACGCTCCAGTTCGAGTTCGCCAAAGATACCCTGCGGGCGGAACATCAGCACCGCGATCAGCACGCCAAACGCGATGACGTCGATATATTCCGAGGAAATGTAGAAGGACCCGGCCGACTCGATCACGCCGAAGGCGAGACCGCCGACGAGCGCGCCGGGGATCGAGCCGAAGCCGCCGAGAATGGTCGCCGCGAAGGCGCGGAGCGAGAGATTGACGCCCATGTCGGCCGATACATAGGAGAGCGGCGCAATCAGCCAGCCTGCCAGCGCCGCGAGCATCGTGGCATAGGCGAAGATGAAAGCGATGATGCGCGCGGTGGGGATGCCCATCAGGCGCGCGGCTTCGGCGTCCTGCGCGGTGGCGCGCATGGCGCGTCCGAGCGCCGTGTGCTGGAACAGCACATGCTGGATCGCCATCATCGCCGCGAGCGCCGCCAGGATGACGAGATACTGTGCGTAGATCGTCGAGCCGAACAGGTGCACCGAGGTCGTACCCAGGGGACCCGCAAAATTGAGCGGCTGCGGCCCCCAGACGATCACGGCGATGTTCTGCAACGCCATGGAGAGGCCGAGCGTCGCCACGATCGCCGACAATTGCGGCGCGTTGCGCAAGGGGTGATAGATGCCCCAGGCCAGCCCGGCGCCGAACAGGCCGAGGATCACCAGCATGGTCACGAGATTGAGCCACAGCGGCATGCCGAGACGGTTGGCGAGCCAGCCAACCGACACGAAGGCGCCGAGCATCACGAGATCTCCTTGCGCGAAATTGACCAGGGAGACCGCGTTCCAGATCAGCGTGTAGCCGAGCGCCACCAGCGCATAGGCCGCGCCGACCGCCAATCCCACCAGCACGATTTGAATGAAAGTCTGCAACATCGCATGATCCCATCGCGGGCGACGGCCGCCGGATGTCCGGCGGCCCGATGCTTGCGTCAGCTGGTGATGACCTTGACGATCTCCGGCTTGCCGCCGGCAACCTTGGTGATGATGCCGGAATGGGTCATGTCGCCGTTGTCGGTCCAGCCGTAGCGGGTGACGATGCCCTGGAAATCGCGGATTCCGGTGAGCGCCTGCTGGATCGCTTCGCCCGAGATGGTCTCGGAGCGTTCCATCGCCGCGATGATCAGCTTTGCTGCGTCGTGATAGACGGTGGCGTAGAGCTCCGGCTCGTCGCCGGGATAGGCGGCCGCATAGAGCTTTTTCCAGCTCTGCACGCGCTCGTCGGGATTGTCCTTGACGAATTCGCCGATCGCCATGCAGCCGTCAGCACCTTCGCCTGCGAGGCCGAGGAAGATCGGCTGCGAGAACGCGGTGTTGCCGGCGATGCCGAATTTGACGCCGAGCGTCTTGCTCTGCTTGGCGATCAGCCCGGCCGGCTGATCGTCGGTCCAGACGATGACGCCGTCGACGCCGGCCTGCTGGAAGGCGAGAATCTGCGAGGTGAAATCCTTGGTCGCATCGGTATGAGCCTGCACCAGCGCGGGCTCGACATTGCGCTTGGCGAGCGACGCCTTGACCACAGCAATGCCGGACTGGCCGAACGCGGTGTTGACGTAGCCGAGCCCGATCTTCTTCCATTGCAGATCTTCGGTGACGTATTTGACCAGGAGGTCGGCGCCGATCGCGTCGTTGAGGCGCACGCGAAACACCCAGGGGCTGCCCTGCTGGGTGACGACCGGACCGGTCGCGCCGGTCAGGGCCGGGATCTTGTATTTCGCCAGCAACGGCACGTTCGGGAGAATGCCCGGCGTATAATGCGGCCCGACCAGCGCTACCACCTCGTCCTGCGTCGCAAGCTTGGTGACGGCATTGGCCGCCGCGGTCGGGTTCGGGCCGAGGTCGTCGGCGATCCGCAGCTCGATCATGCGGCCCTTGATGCCGCCCTTGTCGTTGACCTGCTTCACCGCGATCGCGACGCCGTTCCTCATCCATTGCCCGTTCTGGGCGAACTGGCCTGTCATCGGGCCCGAAATGCCGATGCGGATGGGATCGGCCGCATGCGCGCGGCCGACGATGGCCGGCGTGGCGAGCGGCGCAAGCGCAATGGCCTTGATCAGACTTCGTCGAGAGACATGCACCATGGGATTTCCTCCGATGTTTTCGCAGAGCCCGCCTCGATCGGGCGGGTGATTTCGAAAGGTGGAAGCGGGCTCAACCGCCCGCGCGAAGCGGGCGGAGACCGAAGGTGCAGGCGGCCGAGAACAGCGCCATCGCGGCCATGTAGCCGGCAACCCAGGAGGGCGAGCCGTATGCGGCAAGCAGCGCGGTCGCGATCAGCGGGGACAGGCCGCCGCCCAGGATCGGGCCGAGCTGCTGCACCAACGACAGGCCGCTGTAGCGGATGCGCGCCGGGAACAACTCCGAGAAATAGGCGCCTTGCGCGCCATAGACCGAGCCATGGCCGAGCGCGAGACCGAGCGCGATCGCGAGCCAGATCATGCCGGTGTGTCCGGTGTTCAGCATCTGGAAAAACACGAACGCGAGCGCGACCTGGAACAGCATGCCGCCGACATAGACGGCGCGCCGCCCGATCCGGTCCGACAGTGCGCCGAAGAAAGGCAGCGTCAGGCACTCCAGCGCGCAACCGACGAGGACGCCGTTGAGGATGGTCTGGCTGGGAAGGCCGAGCTTGGTCTTGCAATAGGTGATCACGAACACGGCGTAGATGTTGAACAGCCCGCTCTCGGCGATCTTGGCCCCGATGCCGAACAGGATGTTCCCCGGATGATTGCGCACCGCCTCGACCACCGGGACGCTGGCTGCGCCCTCCTCGTTCAGCACGCGCTTGAACGCGGGCGTCTCGGAGATGCGGAAACGGATGAAGACGCCGATGCCGACGAGGACGATCGAGAACAGGAATGGAATCCGCCAGCCCCAGGCCAGGAAGTCGGTCTCGCTCATCGAGGTCGACAGGATTCCGAGCAGCGCGATCGGGATCAGGAAGCCGGCGGGCACGCCGACATGGACGAGCGAGCTGAAGAAGCCGCGGCGATCTGCGGGCGCATGCTCGACCGTCATGGTCATGCCGCCGCCGTACTCGCCACCGATGCCAATGCCCTGAAGCAGACGCAGTCCGATCAGGCAGATCGGCGCGAGCACGCCGACCTGCTCATAGGTCGGCATGAACCCGATCAGGAACGTACCCAACCCCATGATCAGGATGGTGAGAAGCAGCGCGGTCTTGCGGCCGACGCGATCGCCGAAATGGCCGAACAGCACGCCGCCCAGCGGCCGCGCGCAATAGCCGACGAAGAAGGTCGCAAAAGCGAGCAGCGAGCCGACCAGCGGATCGGTGCTCGGGAAGAAGATCTTGTTGAAGACGAGCGCGGTCGCGGTCGCGTAGAGCGTGAAGTCGTAATACTCGATCATGTTGCCGACGGCGCTCGCCACCGCAACCTTGCGGATGTCGCTGGACTCCCGCACCTTAATCGCGGCGGAGGATTGCTGATCCGCAACCCGGCCGGACCCGATCGACCCAACCATTTCGCTCATGACGTTACCTCCGGCTTCGGCAGGGAAACACCCTGCGCGGACTTTTGTCCGTATTGCGGACAACATGAGCAGCGACTGATCCCACATGTCAAGAGGATTTTTGGCCCAATTGCTATCCGATTTCGACGATTTCGCCATA
Source organism: Bradyrhizobium sp. F1.4.3 (assembly GCF_040548375.1). Classification (NCBI taxonomy): domain Bacteria; kingdom Pseudomonadati; phylum Pseudomonadota; class Alphaproteobacteria; order Hyphomicrobiales; family Nitrobacteraceae; genus Bradyrhizobium; species Bradyrhizobium sp. F1.4.3. The sequence continues at coordinate 365,007 of NZ_JBEPRN010000002.1, read as the reverse complement.
AATCCATTGATTAGCTGACGATACTTGACGTCTTGCGATCAATTGTCGTATGGTATTGTCCACATTCCGAACAATTAAAGGAGGAAAACGTGCCAACAAAGATCACCGGAATCATTCCGCCCCTCACCACGCCGTTCGATCAGAACGGGGACATCGACGAGAAGGCGTTTCGCCGCCAGGTGAAGTTCCTGCTCGAGAAAGGCGTGCATGGCGTTTGCGTCGGGGGCAGCACCGGTGAGGGCCACACGCTCACCGCCGATGAATTCCGCCGCCTGATCGAGGCCTGCGCGGAAGAGCTGAACGGCAAGGTACCGCTTGTCGCCGGCATCATCGCCAACTCGACCCGCGAAGCCATCGCCCGCGCCCGCGCGATCGAGCAGGTCAACGTCGCGGCGCTCCAGATCACACCGGTGCACTATCTCTTCAAGCCGGACGAGGATGCGACCGTCGGCCACTTCAAGACGTTGTCGGAATCGGTCAAGCAGCCGGTCATCATCTACAACGTCGTGCCCTGGAACTATCTGAGCCCCGCGCTGCTCCTGCGCATCATGAACGAGCTGCCGGGCGTGATCGGCGTCAAGCAGAGCGCCGGCGACCTTAAGCTGATGGCCGACCTGCTGCTCGACGTGCCCGCCGGCAAGGTGGTGCTGACCGCGGTCGACGCGCTGCTCTATCCGTCGTTCGCGCTCGGCGCGCACGGCACGATCGCGGCCAATCCCGCCGCAGTGCCCGGCGCCTGCGTTGCGCTGTGGAATGCGGTCCAGCGCGGCGACCACACCACTGCGCTCGAGATCCACAAGCGCCTGCTGCGGTTCTGGAACACGATCGTCGGTGACAACCTACCAGCCTGCGTGAAGCATGCCCTTACCCTCCAGGGTTCGCCGAGCGGCCTGCCGCGGCAGCCGATGCCGGCGCCGACCAGCCGGCAGAAGGAGGCGATCGCAGCAGCCCTCAAGCCGCTGATGGAGATCGAAGGCGGCGTGAGGCTCGCCGCGGCCGAGTGAGCATTCGACAATGGGCGCGGCCGCATTGCCGCCGCGCCCGATTCCGTCTAAGCCGGGGCTGGATCGCGGCTTGCGCTTTGCAAGGCCGCGTCACCCGGAAGGTCCCGACATGACGAGCGCCGACGGCAGTCGACAAAGCGTGAAGTCGCTCTTCAAAATGCTCGAGGTGCTTGAGGCCTTCTCCTCGAGCGACCCGGAGCTGAGCGTCGTCGAGATCGCGCGGCGCACCAGCCTGCCCCGCACCACCGTCCATCGCATCGTCGACAGCCTGCGCAGCGTCGGGTTCCTGGAACAGGACGCCAGCCGCGACCGCTATCGACTCGGGCTCAAGCTGTTCGAGCTCGGCGGCAGCGCGCTGATGAACCTGCCGCTCTATCGGGAAGCGTCGCCCTTCGTCGACACGCTCGCCAAGCTCAGCGGCGAGGACGTGCATCTGTGCATCTTCGACGGCGCGCAGATGGTCTTCGTCAACCGCCGCAACCAGGTGGCGCGGCCGCACAACACCGTCATCACGATGGAGGCCTCGCCCTGCCACTCGACCGGCGTCGGCAAGGCGGCGCTCGCCTTCCAGAGCGAGGCCGTGATCGAGCGCGTGATCCGCGCCGGCCTCGCACGCTTTACGCCGAATACGATCGTCGAGCCGAAGCGGCTCAAGGCCGAGCTCGCCGCGATCAGAGCGCGCGGCTATTCGATCGACGATGCCGAGCACGAGCCGGAGCTGCGCTGCGTCGGCGCACCGATCCGCAACAGCGCCGGCAGAGTCTTCGCCGCGATCAGCGCAAGCGGCCCGAGCCGTCGCGTCACGACGGAGCGGGTGCCCGAGCTCGCGCGGGCGGTGATGACGCATGCCGAGCTGTTGTCGATCCGGCTCGGCTACCAGCCGGGCACGCAGGCTCCCGATGCCGCGCCCGAGCGCAGCACCACGGGCCGTTCCGGCCGCCGCCGCACGACGGCTGGGCAAGGCGAGGATCGCGTCCGGTCATAGGCTTCGCCCTACGACAATGCCCGCCTTCCGACTTTACCAGCTCGGCAACACCGCGCCCTTGAACTTGGTCAGGATGAATTCCTTCACCTCGGGCGTGTGATAGCTGTCCACCAAAATCTTGACCCAGGGCTTGTCCTTGTCGGCAGTGCGAACCGCGATCAGGTTGACGTAAGGCCCCTTCGGATCCTCGCGCAGGATCGGATCCTTGACGGGATCGAGCCCGGCCTGCGTCGCGTAGTTGGTATTGATCGCGGCAGCGTCGACGTCGTCAAGCGCGCGCGGCGCCTGCGCGGCGTCGACCTCGATGAATTTCAGCTTCTTGGGATTCTCGGCGACATCCAACACCGTCGGCTTGAAGCCGACGCCGTCCTTCAGCTTGATCACGCCCTTGTCGCGCAGGAGCAGCAGCACACGTCCGCCATTGGTCGGATCGTTGGGAATCGAGACCTTGCCGCCGTCGGGAATATCGGCCCAGCTCTTGTGCTTCTTCGAATAGACGCCGATCGGAAAGTTCACGGTCAGGCCCACGGACTCGATCTTGTAGCCGCGGTCGGCCTTCTGGTTGTCGAGATAGGGCTGGTTCTGGAAGGAATTGGCCTGGATGTCGCCGGCATCGAGCGCGGCGTTCGGCACGACATAGTCGGAGAACTCGATCAGCTGGATATCGAGGCCCTGCTTGGCGGCGACCGGCTTCACGGCCTCGAAGATCTGCGCATGCGGCCCCGGCGTCACGCCGATCTTGATGGTCTCGGCCCGAGCTGCGGCCGACCATGCGGCAAGCACGATTGAGAGGATCAGGGCGGAACGAAACGACATCTTTGGTCTCCGTGGAGGCTGCAACAACAACTGGAACCGTCTTCCCCCGCCCGGCCGGCGAAATCAATGAAATGAAAATTCAAATTTGCCGGCCCTGGCGGGCAACGTTTCTCCATCCGCCTTCAAAATGGGAACGAACGCGGGTTCGCGCGCTTCGTTACCCGCGTTGCTCGGCGCGCCAGGTCGACGGCGACACCATGATCAGCACGGAGATCGCGGCGTAGGCAGCGAGCGACACCGTGACCATGGTGGCGAGCCCCGTCATTCCCGCGCCAAAACTCGCGACCGCAATCCAGCCGCCGCCGGCCGCGATCAGGATCCGCGCGAGCGAGCCGGCGAGCGGTCCCATCGCACGGCCGGTGCCCTGGGCGGCGAAGGACGTGACGAAACCGAAACCGAGCGCAGCATAGGCCGGCGCCACGATGCGCAGGTAAGTCATGCCCTCGTTCACGACCTCAGCGTCGTGGCTGAAGAGATGCAGCCAGGCGGTCGGGAAGATCGCGACCACCGCGCCGATCGTCCCCGTCATGATCATGCCGGCGACGCCGCTGATCCAGCCGATCCTTTGCGCACGCGCGGTCTGGCCTGCGCCCATATTGACGCCGACCATGGTCAGGGTCGCCGTGCTGATGCCGAACAGCAGCGGGATCATGATGTAGTCGAGTCGCGAGGCGATGCCGTAGCCGGCAAGCGCCGAGGTGCCGAACAGGCCGACCGCGCCGGTGACGAGGATGACGGTGAGGTTGGTCAGCACCGCGTTGAATGCGGTTGGGATGCCGACCTTCAGCATGTCGGCGAAGATCTTTGCGCGCAACGGCACGATGCGCAGCGTCAGGCCGGCCGCGCCCGAAGACATGTAGCGCAGCAGGAACAGCATCGCCGTCCCATAATAGAGGCCGAAGGCAATGCCGGCACCGCCGATGCCGAGCCCCGGGACCGGCCCGAAGCCGAAGATCAGCAACGGCGAAACCGGGATGGTCACGATCGCGCCGATCAGCGTCACCAGTGCGGGCACCTTGACGTTGCCGGAGCCGCGCAGCGCCGCCGCCTGGAGATTCACGATCCAGGCGGGAATCGCGCCGGCGAAGAGATTGTCGGAATAGGCGATGGCGGCGGTCAGCGCTCCGTCGCGGCCGCCGAGCGTGCGGAACAGCGCCGGACCGCCGAGGACCGCACCCAGCGTGAACAGCGCGCCCGCGACGATCGCGAGGATGATGGCATGGAACAATGCCGCATCGGCATCGTCGCGACGGCCGGCGCCGACCGCACGCGCAACTGACGAGGCGACGCCGCTGCCGAACCCGCCATTCGACATCATGGTCATCAGCATGAAGATCGGGAACACCAGCGCGGCGCCGGCCAGCGCATCCGTGCCGAGATAGCCGACATAATAGGCTTCCGCGATGTTGACCGCAGTCTGCGCCACCAGGACGGTCACTGTCGGGGCCGCGAGCTTGAGCAGGGTCGGCAGGATCGGCGCCGTCAGCAGCGCGGCGCGGCGCTGCTCGCTTGCGCCCTGGGCGACCATCGTCGCGGGATGAAGCGGGGCCGCGGTACGCATCGGCGCTTGCGGGGCGGACATGGGCGATGCGGCGACTTCCTCGACTGACATTCGTTCTGGTCCTGCTGTTCCCTGGAGGCCGGCGCCCATCAGGCGGCCGTTGCATTACGCTTATAATCCATTATTATGATCGTAATGCAATAGACAAATTGCTTGCGATTCTGTGCCAGGCCCTCAGGCTAGGCGGCGGGAAGGAGTCCAGGACCATGCGCTACGAAAAAGGACACAAGGACGAGACGCGCCGGCACATTCTCGATGTCGCCTCGGCACAGTTCCGCGAGAGCGGCATCGCCGCGGTCGGCCTCGCCGGCATCATGTCGGAGGCCGGCCTAACCAACGGCGCCTTCTACACGCACTTCGCCTCGAAGGAGGAACTGGTGCGGGAGGTGCTCATGGATGCGCTCACCCGGCGCGAAGAGCGGCACAAGGCTAATCTCGAGACCGGCGTCGCTCTTGAGACCACGATCCGTGATTACCTCTCGACGCGCCACCGCGACCGCGCGGGCACGGGCTGCCCAACCGCCGCGCTCGTCGCCGAGATCGCGCGGCACCCGAAGGCGACGCGCGACGCCTTCACCGGCAAGGTCTCTGACATCGTTGCGCTGATGGCGAAGCAGATTCGGCAGGGCTCCGCGGAGGAACGGCGGCGCAAGTCGATCACGATCTACGCGACCATGGTCGGCGCGTTGCAATTGTCGCGCGCGGTCAACGACAGGCAATTGTCCGAGGAGATATTGGAGAATGCGGTGGAGGCGGCCGTCGCCCTCGCCAACGGGTGACCGCTTCAGACGCAGAGCAGATTGCTAAGCTTGTTCTGGCCTCTGCTTCTTACGCGATAGCCGTTTTGCCGCTTCGCGCCAGTTCTGGAACGTCACGTAGAGCATCGGCACCAGGAAAATACCGATCGAGCTCGCCGCGAGCATACCTCCGAACACCGCCGTGCCGACGGCCCTGCGGCTGATCTCGGCTGCGCCAGTGGCAACCACCAGCGGCACCAGACCGAGGATGAAGGCAATGGAGGTCATCATCACGGCACGAAAACGCATCTGCGATCCCAAGACCGCCGCGTCCACCACCGAACGGCCGGCTTCGCGCTGCTCCTTGGCGAATTCGACGATCAGGATGCCGTTCTTGGCCGCCAGTGCAATCAGCACCACGAGGCCGATCTGGCCATAGAGGTCGAGATTGAGGCCGGCAATCTTGATGGCGAGATAGGAGCCGAGCACACCGACCGTGACCGCCAGCAGCACCGGCACCGGAATGGTCCAGCTCTCGTAGAGCGCCACCAGGAAGAGATAGGCAAACAGCACCGCGAGGCCGAGGATGATTCCGGTCTGCCCGGAGGCCGCCTGCTCCTGGTAAGCCGTCCCGGTCCATTCAAAGGAGTAGCCGGCCGGGAGTGTCGACTTCGACAACTCCTCCATGGCCGCAATGGCCGTTCCCGACGACACGCCGGGCGCGGGTCCGCCGTTGATCGTCACCGAGCGGAAGTTGTTGTAGCGGGTGATGACTTGCGGTCCGGTCACGATCCGCAGGCTCGCGATCGAGCGGATCGGCACCATGTCTCCGGTCGCGTTGCGCACATAGATCTGCCAGATGTCGGGGATGTCGCCACGATTGGCGGCCTCGCCCTGCACATTGACCTGCCAGGTCCGGCCGAACAAATTGAAGTTGTTGACGTAGATGCCACCGAGCGTCGCCTGAAGCGCCGTGAAGACATCGCTCATGTTGAGGCCGAGCGCCTGGGCCTTTGCCCGATCGATGTCGAGATAGATCGACGGATTGGTCGCGGTGAAGGTCGAGAACACACGGGCCAGCCGGGGATCGCGGTTGGCCGCGCCGATCAGCCCGCCCATCACGCTGCCAAGCGCGGCCGGATCCTGACCTTCCAACGCATCGAGCTGATACTCAAATCCGCCCGACGTCGACAGGCCGATGATCGGAGGCAGGTTGAATGGCAGGACGTTGGCCTGGCGAATCTGCGCGCCCTCGCCGAACGTCCGCCGGATCGTCGCCTGCACCGACTCTGCTGCCGCCTGACGATCCCCAAACGGCTTCATACGTGCGACGATAAAGGCGGCATTCGGCTCGTTTCCACCGTCGAGCAGTGAAAAACCGATGATCGCAAGCACGTGGTCAATTTGGGGCATCTTCTTCAGGATAGCCTCGACCTGCTTGGTGACCTGGCTGGTGCGTGCCACCGAGGCGCCGTCTGGCAATTGCACGGCGATGAAGAATGCGCCCTGATCCTCCTCGGGCAGGAATCCCGTCGGCGTGATCTTCGATACGCCGAAGATGCCGCCGGCGAACACCAGCACCGCAACGAGCGACAGCACAGCCATCCGCAACAGCCGACGCACACCACCGGCATAGCGGTCGCGAATCCAGTCGATGCCGCCCAGCACGCGCCCCATGATGCCGCGCCGCGGGCCGGTATGCCGCAGGAACACCGCACAAAGTGCCGGGGACAAGGTCAATGCGTTCAGGGCGGAAATCACCATCGCCGCGCTGATCGTCACGGCAAACTGCCGGAACAGCGTTCCAGAAATGCCCGGGATGAAGGCGATCGGGACGAACACCGACAGCAGCACCAGCGAGATCGCGATGATCGGCGCCGTGATCTGGGTCATCGCCTTCTTGGTTGCATCCGCGGGCGAGAGATCGGGCTCTTCCTCCATTACCCGTTCGACGTTCTCGACCACGACGATGGCGTCGTCCACCACGATGCCGATCGCGAGCACCATGGCGAGCAGCGACACGGTATTGGCGGAGTAGCCGAGCGCAAGAAGCACGGCGAAGGCGCCGATCAGGCTGACCGGCACCGCGACCGCCGGAATGATCGTGGCGCGCAGATTGCCGAGAAACAGGAATACGACGATCACGACGAGAATGAAGGCTTCGCCGAGCGTCTTCAGCACTTCCTTGATCGTGTCGGACACGAAGGTCGTGGAATCATACTGGACGAGATAGCTAAGGCCCGGCGGAAAGCGCGCCGACGCCTTGGTCAGTGTATCCTGCACCGCCTTCGCAGTCGTGACCGCATTGGCTCCTGGCGCCAGATAAATGCCGATCGGCACACCGGGATTGCCGTCGATGCGCGACTCGCTGTCCATGTTCTGGGCACCGATTTCGACGCGGGCGACGTCCTTGATGCGCAGGACCGATCCGTCCGTATTGGCGCGCAACACGATGTTGCCGAACTGGGTGGAGGTCGTCAGGCGCCCCTGCGTCTGCACGTTGAACTGGAACTGCTGCTCATCACTGATCGGGCGCGCGCCGATGCGGCCGACCGGAGCCTGAACACTCTGCGCGCGGATCGCCGCGATCACGTCCGACGGTGCCAGATTGAGGCTGGTCAGCCGCTGGGTGTCGAACCAGATCCGCATCGAATAATTCAGCTTGGCGAACAGCGTCGCCTGGCCGACGCCCGGTGTGCGGGAAATCGCGTCCAGCACGTTGATAATGGCATAGTTGGTGATGAACAGCGGATCCTGCGCGCCGCTCTTGCTGTAGAGCACGATGAACTGCAGCACCGCGGAAGATTTCTTCTGCACGGTCAGGCCCTGGGCCTGCACCTCCGTCGGGAGCTGCGCGAGCGCGCTCTGCACGCGGTTGTTGACGTTGACCGTATTGATGTCGGGATCGCTGCCGAGCGCAAACGACACGGTCAGGGTATAGCTGCCGTCGTTGCCGCTGGTCGACTTCATATAGAGCATCTTGTCGACGCCGACGACCTGCGCCTCCAGCGGCTGCGCGACGCTGGACTCCACGACCTCGGCCGACGCTCCGGGGAAATTGGCGCTAACCGTCACCTGCGGCGGCACGATATCGGGGAACTGCGCCACCGGAATCTGCAACAGCGCAAGCGCACCCGCGATCGTGATGACGAACGCGATGACGATCGCGAGCCGCGGGCGGTCGACGAAGACGGACGAGATCATGGAGACGCACCCGCCGGCTTCGGTCCGATGCCGTCGCGGCCCTTTTGGGCGCCGCTATCGTCCGCCGTCGTCTTCATGCTGGATTGCAACAATGCGCTCGCCGGGCCAGGCGATACGGGCTGCCCCGGCCGCACCCGCTGGAGACCTTCGACGACGACCTTTTCGCCAAGCTTGAGACCACTCGTAATCGAGGCGATGGTCGATGTGGACTGCCCGAGCTGGATGCGCCGCTGCTCGGCCTTGTTGTCGTCACCGACCACATAGACGTATTCACCCTGTTGGTCCGACAGCACCGCCGCGCGGGGGATCGCCAAAACCTCGACCGGCTCGACGCCCTCCAGAAGCACTGTGACAAACTCGCTGTCAGTCAGCTCGCGTACCTCGCCCTGGGTCGCAGACCGCTCATAGAGCGGCGGATTCGGGATCGTGCCGCGCAGCGTGATTGTGTCGGTATTCTGGGCGATGGTGTTGTTGACGAAGTTGAGCTGACCGGTCTGCCCGTAAAGCCGGCCGTCCGACAGTCGGATCCGGATCACGACCGCTTTGAAGCCGCCGCGCGTGACATAGCGCTCGCGCAGGATCAGGGCCTCGCGCACGGACACGGGGAAGACGACGTACATCGGGTCCTGGCTGACGATTGTGGTCAGGACGCCGGAACTCGGCGAAACGACGTTGCCCTGCGTCACCGCCGTGCGGCCGATCATGCCGTCGACCGGCGAACGGATCTGGGTGTAGTCGAGGTTGATTTGCGACTGGTCGACCTGCGCCTGCGCGCCCTGCACCTGGGCTTCGAGGCTTTGCTGATTGGCGACGGCCGCATCGTAGGTCGACTGCTGGCCGGCCGGGCCGCTCAACAACGTCCTTGCGCGGTCGGTCGTCAGCTTGGCGTTGACGAGCGTCGCCTGCAACTGGGCGACCTGGGCCTTCTTTGCCGCAAGGTCGGCTTCGAAGGGGCCGCGCTCGAGCTCATAGAGCAAATCGCCGGTCTTCACCTCGGCGCCTTCGACGAAATTGCGCTTTTCCAGGAAAGCTGTCACGCGAGCGACCACGCTGACGCGATTGGGAGATTCGATGCGTCCCAAAAACTCGTTCGACTCGGTAATGGGCCGCTTGACCGTCTCCATCACGCCGACCGCCGGCGGTCCGGCCTGACCCGTCTGCGCCTTCGCCGGGCTGAACGCACCGAGCGAAACCATTCCAACCACGATGGCACCGGCAGTCCAGTTGATCGTCATCTTCAGCACGCTCACTTCCTCGAGCCCACCGTCTTGCAAGTGACGCCGGCCCCTGCGCGGGTCCGAACCGGGACACATGGTCGCAAACCCTCGGCGGGGACGCAATAGTCCGTGGGGGTGCGCGCGAGCGCGGACCATGCAGAAGGAGCTAGTTCACTTTTTCGGGAACAGGCACGAACGTGGGGTATCGCGTATCCACGTCTGCCGCATCGCAGGCCAATGCGGCATTCCAGCAAGGTAACAATTTGTCAGGTTTTGTTGACCTCATCGTTCGCAGCAGCGCGTGGAAGCACTTGCATCTTAGGCATCTTTTCGTGAACGCTTCGCGGCAACGGCAATGAATCTCTTGGCGGAGCAACACAGCGAAACTTGATGTGTTTGCATCGACCGGGTTAGCGTTGCGCGCGACCTTGAACTTCCCCAAGTTCGTCTAGCTCGCACTGGATCGTCGCCTGAACCTGCTGTCAGGCGGCGGTCCAGTTACATCTTCCTCAGGTCAGGCAGCTTCGCCTTCTCGCGGCGCGTTTCGCTCGCCTCTGGACGGCCCTTGAACGCTGCGTAATTTCCGTCATTTCGATACCCTCAACTTGGAAAGGGCCGTCCCGATCGAGCTGAAGGTCGAGATGACCTCGCTGGCGGACGTCAGGAGAAAGAACTGCGATGTCGAGCTGGCGCAGCTCTTCAGGATCGAGGACGTCGCCTCATTGTCGGTGTTGACCTGGATGGTGTAGACGATGATGCCGGCGCCCTTGATGTTGTTGCACAGCAACGCCTGGCGGGCATCGACCTGGGTCGAATGAGTGCTGCCGTCGCCATACCAGCGGTCCTTGGTGTTCAAGCCGTCCGACAGCAGGATGATCGCCTTGGTATAGGTGTAGCTCGAATCCTCCGTCGGCGCATTCAATGGATTCCTCTGAAGCAGCGACTGCCAGGTCTAGAACCGGCCGATCGGCTGATTGGTCGCTCGCTTTCGCAACGCGACGTTTCCCACCGTAGGATGGGAAACGACCCGAAACAATTTTCTTCGCCGAGCTATTCAATTCCCTCGACAGCCACCATGTGGCGCTCCGAGGTCCCGATCGTGTATTTGAGCGCCTCGCTATATTCTGGCGAGTTGTAGCATTTCACCGCGGCGTCGAGGCTCGGGAAGCGCGCGACGATGCTGCGCTCGTAATTGCCTCCCTCGAGGATCACCTGCTTTCCACCGCGCGCGAGAAACACGCCGCCATGTCTCTCGATCGCAGGTCCCGCGAGAGCGGCGTACTTCGCGTAAGTCTCGGCGTCGGTCACGTGAACGCGTGCGCACCAATAGGCCGGCATGGCTCTTCCTTTACGATTGGGAGGACGAAGCTGTGGGCGCACCAGCGCCACGGTGACGCTCGAAGCCGTTCAGGCGCTCCAGCACGGCGCAGATCGAAGCCGTATCGCGCGCCGCAAAGCCCAGCCCGTCGCCCGCGCGATAGAGCTGTTCCGCGGCCGCGTACACCGGCAACGCGCATCCGAGTTCGGCAGCGAAGCTCGAAATGATGGAGAGATCCTTGAGATGGGTTCGAATGGTCGCGGTCGGGGTGTCGTAGCTGTCGTCCCGCATCAGCGGCCCGCGCATCTGGAACATGCGCGACGTTGCCGCGCTATCCGTGAGTGTGTCGTAGACCAGGCCCGGATCGATCCCCGCCTTCATGCCAAGCAGCATCGCTTCGGCCGCGGCCGCGTTGTGAATCGTCACGAGGTGATTGGCGATGTATTTCATGATGCTGCCGGTGCCGAACCGGCCGAGATAGACCTGTCGCCGCGACATCCCGGCGAACGCTGGCCCGCAACGCGTGAACGCCTGCTCGTCGCCGCTTCCGAGGATCACCAGATCGCCGGTTGCCGCCTGCGCCCCGGTGCCGCTCACCGGGCAATCCAGCAGGACCTTTCCCGCGCCCTCCATCGCGTCCAGTGCCGCGCGCTTTGCGGAGAGAGGCAGCGTCGAACACTCGATCAGAATCTGCCCGGAGCCGCCTGCGCGAATAACACCCGCGGCCCCCTCGACGACCTCGGCGAGAGCGGAGGCGCTTGGCAGCGACGCAAAACTGATCGCGGCAGCTTCCACGACATCTTTCGGCGACGACAGTGCTTTGCCGCCGATATCGACAAGACGATCCCGTGCCAGCGGCACGGGATCGTAACCGACCACGGCAAAGCCTGCCTTGATCAGGTTCCGCGCCATGGCGGATCCCATGATCCCGATACCCAGCATGCCGATCGTTTCAGTCATGACGTCTCGTTTCTTCTTCTGAACGGTGCCCGGAATAGCGCATGCCCGCGCCATTCCGGTGACGCGTCAGTTCTGCGCGTTCTTCTGCGCATTCAGGAAGGGATAGACCAGGTCACCGGACTTGTACTTCGGCGGGAAGATGATCACCTCTTTGCCGGGTTGGGTGAATTGCTGGATGTCATTGCCCTTGATGTTGCGGAACTGGACCGCGAACATGCGAGGCTCGACCCATTCGCCGTCGGGACCGAAGGTGATATCGCCGACCACGGTCTGGAACGTGTTGCCGTGGATGTAGCTGATCAGCTTCTGCTGATCGACGCTGCCGGTCTTGGTCACGGCTTCGCCGAGGATCTGAAGCGCCGAGTAGACGAACGCCGGCACGTAGTACCCCAGCGCGTCGACGCCAACCTCCGCCGCCTTGGCCTGGTACTTCTTCAGCATGTCCTCGATGCCGGGGAACTTGACGGTCGGCTCCGGGATATATTGCTCGAAGCTGACGACGCCGTTGAGAGCCTCGCCAAGCTGCTGCTTGATCGCGGCATATTGGGTGCCGACCATGGCGCCGCCAAACACCTTTGGCTCGAGATTGATCTCGTGCGCGGTCCGGATGATGCCGACCGTATCGGACGGATAGGATGCGACGAACACCAGGTCCGGCGACGTGGCCTGCAAGGCCTTCAGCACCGGCGTGAAGTTCACCGTCGTCGGCGGATAGACCTTGTCATAGACGACGGTGAGGCCGAGCCGCTTGGCATGCATGCGGGCGCCTTCAAGCGCGTTCTTGGAGAATTCCGCGTCCGCCCCGACCAGCGCCACCGTGGTTGGCTTCGGGTTCATCGCCATCGCGTTCTCGAAGAAGCCGCGGGTCAGCGAGTCCTTGCCGTTCGGGCCATAGGGCTGGATCTGGAAGTAGCCGGGATATTTGAACTGCTCGTTGATCGCGAGCGCGAACATTCCCATGATCAGCCGCTTGTGCTGGATGATCGTCGGCATTGCCGGCGCGGTCTGGTTGGTATTGTTCGACAGCAGGAGATCGACCTTGTCGACATCCAGCAGCTTCGAATAAATGCCGGGCACGAGACCGGGATTGCTCTGGTCGTCGTAGGCCACGAGCTCGACCTGACGGCCGAGCAGGCCACCGGCCTTGTTGACCTCGTCGGCCCAGATCTGCGCGCCGAGCAGCGCCGCCTTGCCGTTGCCGGCGAGCGGCCCCGTCAATTGCATGCCGAATCCGATCTTGATCGGATCCGCCGCGCGCGCTGCGCCGGTGGGCACATGCAGCGCGGCAATCATCGTCGAGAGCGCCAGCGTGACGCCCCTCAAACCATTCAGCCGAAACATCCTCACGTCTTCCTCCCTGGTTTATTGTGTCGAGTTCTACGTTCCGAGGTAGTGCTGTCGAATCAGATCGCTTTGCTGCATTTCTTCGGGACTTTCGCCGCGGAACGCGATTTCCCCGTGGACGATCACATAGCCCTTGTCGGCGATCCGCATCGCCTGCGTGAAATTCTGCTCCGCCATCAGCACGGTGAGGTGATAGCGCTCCTTGAGCTGCGCGATCATGTCGATGGTGCGGCTGACGAACAGCGGCGCGAGCCCGACCGAAGGCTCGTCGACGATCAGGATGCTCGGCGCCGACATTAGCGCCCGCCCCAGCGCCAGCATCTGCTGCTCGCCGCCGCTCATCGTGCCTGCTAGCTGCGCGCGGCGTTCCGCAAGCCGCGGGAACGCCTCATAGCAATAAGCCATGTTGTCCTTCAGCCGCGCGCGCGCCGTGGGCCGATAGGCGCCGAGCAGAAGATTCTCCTCGACTGTCAGGCGCGGAAACAACCGCCGGCCCTCCGGGACCAGCGCCACGCCGAGGTCGATGATCTCCTCGGTCTCCTTGCCGATCAGATCATGGTCCTTGCCGTCGATGGTTGCGACGATGCGTCCCGAGGTCGGCCGTACCACGCCCATGATGGTCTTGATCAGCGTGCTCTTGCCGTTGCCGTTGGTTCCGAGCAGCGTCACCGTCTCGCGGGCGGCCACGTTCATCGACACGTTGTGGAGAACGCGGACCGATCCGTAGCCGGCATGGATATTGTCGATGCGAATGCTACTGGCCAAGATATGCCCCTATCACCCGTTCATCGGCAATCACGTCTTTCGGCGCACCGTCCGCGATCTTCTCGCCGGCGACGAGCACCACGAGCCGTTCGGAGAACGCCATCACCGCTCGCATGATGTGCTCGATGAAGATCACGGCGACGCCGCGTTTGTTGAGCGCGAGCAGCAGCGCCAAAATCTCGTTCACCTCCGAATGCGACAAGCCTGCCAGCGCTTCGTCCGACACCAGCAGCGTGGGATCCGTCGCCATGGCGCGCGCGAGCTCCAGCTTGCGCATCTCGACCTGGGTCAGATCGCCGGGCAGACGATGCAGCTTGCCGCCGAGACCGAACTCGCCGAGCAATTCCGTGCTGCGGGCCCGGATCTGCGGCTCGGTCAGGTGCGTGCCGCCGCGCGCATTGACGGCGTAGACCAGCGGGATCCTTAAATTGTCCAGCAGCGACAGGCTGTGGAACGGACGCGGAAGCTGGAAGCTGCGGCCAAGCCCGAGCCGCGCGCGCTGATGGGAGGACAGATTGTCGATCGCCCTGCCCGCAAACGCGATCGAGCCACCATCGGTCCTGAGCGCTCCGCACAGGCAGTTGGTCAGCGTGCTCTTACCGGAGCCATTAGGGCCGATCAGCCCAAGTCTTTCGCCGGGCCGCACGGCGAGGTCGACATTGTTCAGCGCGACGAATCCGCCGAAGCGTTTGGTGATGCCCCGCGCATCGAGAATCAGCTCGCTCGCCGCTGCGGCGCTCGCCCCGATCGTCATTGGCCGCTCCGCTTTTCGGTCACGAGCATCGCGGCGAGCGGATTGGTTTCGGGATCCGCCCTCTTGCCGCCGATGGAACGGATCAATCCCAGAATTCCGTTCGGCGCGGCGATCACGAAGATCACGAGGAGCACGCCGACCATGAGCAGATTGACTGATGACGAGATCAACACCGTCATGGCCTGCTGCATGGTGCCGAGCAGGACCGCGCCGATCACCGGCCCGAGCCAACTCGTGGTCCCCCCGACCAGTGGCATGGCAACGCTGTTCACGGTGTAGGCCAGGCTGAAGGACGAGGTCGGCTCGACATAGGTCAGATAGAAGGGCAGCGGCGCGCCGGCCATTCCCATCAGAGCGCCGCTGATGGCGGCGGCGATCAGCTTGAGCCGCAGCACGGGAACACCGGATGCGGCCGCCGCCGTTTCATCGTCGCGGATCGCGGCAAGGCCAAAGCCGAAGGTCGAGCGCTCGATGACCCGCGCCGTCACGACCGCGGCGACCGCAAGCACCGTCATGAGGAAGAAGAGATAGGCGACATAGCTGCCGAACACCGGCACCTCACTCGGCCGCATGATATAGATGCCGCGCGATCCGCCGACGTAGTCCCAGTTGGTGATGAAGGTCTGGACGACGACGGACAGCGCCAGCGTCGCGATGGTGAAGTAGACACCGCGCAGGCGGATCGTCAAATAGCCCATGGCAACGCCGACGGCGCCGCACAGCACACCGGCGATGGGAATGAGCACCGGAATCGGAAGATCGAGCCATTTGTTCAGAGCGGCAGCACTGTAGAGACCGATCGCGAGGAATGCCGTGGTGCCGAAATTGACGTAGCCGACATAGCCACCGAGGATGTTCCACGCCGTTGCCAGCACAACGTATTGCAGCACGAAATAGGCCGCGAACACGTAGTATTCATTGGTCACGAACATACAGCCAGCGACCAGCGCGATGCCGACGAGGCAGGCGAGAGCGATGAAGCGTCCGTTCGACATCAAGCTCTCCCGAACAGGCCGGCCGGCCTGACCACGAGGGCGATCAGCAGGAAGCCGAATGCGATCGCCGGCGACCATGACGGACCATAGAAGGTCGCGGTGATGCTCTCCGCGACGCCCACGATCACGGCCGCGATGAAGGTGCCCGGCAGCGAGCCGATACCGCCGAGGACGCAGATCGCAAAAATCCGGCCGATATAGTCGCGCCCCATGGACGGCTCGACCGGCTGGAGAATGATGAGGAAGGCGCCGGCCATCGCCGCAGTCGCCGTGGAGAGGCCGAAGGCGATACGCTTGATGCGAACGGGTGCTGCGCCCATGAGCTGAAGCGCGAACTTGTCCTGCGCCACCGCCATGATGGCACGCCCGGTGAAGGTGCGCGTGAAGAACAGTTGCAGGCCGATCAGCAGAATGACGGAGGCCAGGAACGGAATCAGCATCCTGACCGGCAGCGAGACCGGCCCGAAGTTGTAGGACGGGCCGATATAGGGCGCTTCGACCAGGCGATAATCGACGCCGAAGATCAGCTGAAGGCCGACCTCGGTGATGAACAGCAGGCCGAAGAAGAACGCAAGGCCGCGGATCAACTGCGTTCCACGCCGCTCGAAGGCGATTTCGTAGGCGCTATAGAGCAGCGTCCCGAGGAAGTAGAACGGAACCGTCGCGAGCACGCCGACCAGGATCGGATCCCAGCCGAACTTGGAATTCAGCACGTAAACAATGAACGATCCGAGCAGGATGAGCGCCGGATGCGCAATGTTGCTGATTCCGAGCATGCCGAACGCGATCGAGATGCCGACCGCCATGGCGGCGTAGAAGCCGCCGACGAGAATGCCGGACACGATGGAATCGAGCAATAGCCCTGCGACTTGTCCCATCCGTTCCCGGCCTCCTCCTGTTTGCGCACGCAATGGACGTTGTTGTTCTTGTTTCGGCGGTGTCATGGAGGCGGTACTTTTCCGCCTCCATCGACAAATTCAGGGTATCAGCAGCGACGACCCTCGGGTTGATCCGGCCTCGAGATCACGGTGGGCGGCGGCCGCCTCGGACAGGGCATAACGGTGCCCGATCATCGGCTTGATCACGCCCTTGCCGACCAGATCGAACACGGCGGCTGCCGAAGCTAGCAGATCGTCGCGCGCGGCGATGTAGGTCGCAAGCGTCGGCCTTGTATAATAGAGTGATCCGTTCTTCTGGAGCAATGCCGCCTCGAGCGGCGGCGGCGCGCCGGTGGTGGCGCCGAAGGTGACGAAGAAACCGCGCGGGGCGAGCGAGGCCAGCGTCGCCTCAAAGCTGTCCTTGCCGACGGAATCATAGGCGACCGCGACGCCCTTGCCGCCCGTCAGTGCCTTCACCCGCTCGGGGATGCGTTCGGTCTTGCGGTCGATCACGGCATCATAGCCGTGCGAGAGCGCCAGAGCCCCCTTCTCCCCGCCGCTGGTCACACCGATCATGCGGGCGCCGAGATGCTTGCCCCATTGACCGGCGATCAGACCGACGCCGCCCGAGGCGGCATAGAACAGCACCTGCTGTCCCGGCTTGACCGGAACACATCGATTCAAGAGGTACTCCGCCGTCATGCCCTTCATCAGCACGGCCGCAGCAGCTTCGTCGCTCACGGACTGCGGAATGGGGACGAGGCGTGCGGCCGGCATCAGCCGGTGGGTCGCATAGGCGCCGGGCGCCGAGCCACCATAGGCGACGCGGTCGCCGACCTTGAATTCGCTAACGCCTTCGCCAACGGCTTCGACCACGCCCGTGGCTTCCGCGCCGAGGCCAGCCGGCAGATCCAGCGCATAAGAGCCGTCGCGGAAATAGACGTCGATGAAGTTAAGTCCGATCGCGGTCTGCCGCATCAACACCTCGCCCTTTCCGGGCGCGGCCAATTCGACCGTCCCCAGTTTCAGGACGTCTGGCCCGCCCTGCGCGGCCATGCGAATTGCCTTGGCTTTCATACCCATCCCCAAAATTCCTGCGTGGCAATCCTGCCCGGTTACGATGCCATTCTGATGTCAGCGCCTTCCGGAATCCTCAACCGCACGCTGTCGGGGACCGTCAAAGGCTTGTTGGCACTGTCGAGGAATTCGACCGTGGTGAAGAGCAGGTCCGTGTTGCCGATGTTCTCGACCGCATGCACCATGTACTCACCCGCGCCGAAGGCGAGATGCCTGGTCTCGCCCCTATAGTGCTCGACATCGACGATGCGGCCGTCCTCGAAATAGCCGCGCGCCTTGCCCGGATTGTGCGCCGTCCAGAAATAGGTCAGCACGTGGCGATGGAAGCCGCAGCGCTTGCCCGGAGCAATCGACAGATGCCACACGCGCACGCGGTCGGTCTCGGACACCAGCACGCTGCCGACACAACCGCTGTTGCGCCCCTCCTCGAATTCGCGCTGCAATTCGATGGGCCAATGTGCGCGTGGATTTGAGTCTGACATGAGCTCGTTTCCTTCCAGATGCTAGCCGTTGTCGCAGGCATGATTCAGGCGACGCCGATCAGGCGACGTCATCACGCCACTTCTTTCTTGGTCTGGGTGACCACGCCGCGGGTCTTGACGACGACCTTGATGGCATCGTCGATGCGATTGCGCGCGTAATGCAGCGCCATCGGCAGGTCGGTGAGGGGGAATGTATGGGTATGAATGAGCGTGGCATCGAAACGCTTGGCCGCCATCAGCGCCATGGCGCGGTGTGTCGCGCTTTTGCCTTCGCCGCGAATGCCGTAAACGTAGATATTGTTCTTCACCAGCGCGCCGATGTCGGCGAGCACCGGCTCGTGCGGGAAGGCAGCGAGGCAGATCTTTCCGCCGCGATTGACCATCTTCGCGGCTTCGTTGATCGCCGTATCGGTACCGGCACATTCGACGACATAGTCGGCGCCGCGGCCCGTCATCTGCTTGACGACCGCGACGAGGTCCTCGTTGTGCACATTGACGATGCGATCGGCCCCAAGCTTGGCGCCGATGGCGAGCCGGGCATCGCGGGTACCTGACAGGATCACCGGACTGGCGCCGAGCGCTTTCGCAACGGCCACGGCGAGAAGGCCGATGGGGCCCGGCCCGGTGACGACCACGCTTTCGCCGGCAACGAGGCCGCCGAGTTCGGTGAGGCCGTACATGGACGTGCCGGCGGTGACGACCAGCGTCGCCTCTTCGTCGGTCATGTCGTCGGGGACACGCGACAGCGTATTGATGTGGTTGATGGCGTATTCGGCGAAGCCGCCATCCGTCGTAAAACCGTTGGCGCGATGGCCCTTGTCGACATTGCCGTAGTTCAGGCCGTAGTTGTGGCACGAGGTGTACATGCCCTGCCGGCACCGCTTGCACTGGCCGCAGCCGGCATGGATCTCGACCGTGACGCGCTCGCCAACTTTGTATTCATCGACGCCGGGGCCGAGTGCTGCGACCGTTCCCATGTACTCGTGGCCCGGCGTGAAATTCTTGTTGAAGGGCGGACCACCCTGGATCAGCGCCGGCGTTCCATGCTCGATGATCTCCAGATCGGTTGCACAGATCGCGACTGCATCGATGCGCACGAGCACCTCCGCCCGCTTCGGCATCGGCACCGGCTTCTCAGTCAGGCGGAGCTGCCCTGGGTCGCCCAACACCCAGGCCTTCATGGTGTCGGGAACGGGCATGTCGGTTGACGTGTGAACGCCAGCGGCCTCGACCATCGCAACGATCCTCACCTATTGGTCAACCAATTTTCGCAATTGGCCTTTTGATTGGTTGAAGCGTCGCCTTCGAACCTGCTGCTGTCAACGCCTAAGTTTCAGCACCGTCGTTTTGGTCTTGCATTTGTGAAGACAATGCGCGTGAAATACAGATTGGTTGATATTGGTTGCGAAGAGGACTGGACCAGTGTTCGATTTGTTGGCTCGATTGACTGAAGGCGGTCCCGGCACGCGCCTTCCTCCGGAGCGACAACTCGCGGCGCAGTTCGGCGTTTCGCGCAACGAGATCCGCAAGGCGCTGGCGCGGCTTGAATTGGATGGCCGCCTCTCGCGCGAGGTCGGTCGCGGCACGTTCATCCGCGCGCCTGCGGACGCCGGCTCCTCCGATCTCGATGCGCTGCGCGACAGCACCAGTCCGCGCAACGCGATGGAGGCTCGGCTCGTGCTCGAGCCGGAGATCGCAAGCCTCGCCGCGGTCAACGCCACCTTCAAGCAGATCGAGGGCATGCGCGTCTTGGCGCGGCAGATGCGCGAAGCCGAGACATGGAAGGATTACGAGACGCTGGACGGGCGGCTGCATCGGCTGATTGCGGAGGCGACCGGAAATCCACTGCTGTCGGCGATCCATCAAACCGTCGACGACGTGCGGCGCGCCGTGGTCTGGCGATGGCTCGACACCAGGCCGGCGCGTCCGCCCGAGGATTATTCGTCCTTCGCCGAGCACGACGCCCTCATCGATGCGATCGAGCAGCGCGATCGCATCAGGGCAATGGAGGCGATGCGCCGGCATTTGAGGACCACCGTGGACAAGCTGATGGGGACGCAGGCTTGAGCTCCACGCGCAACTGATAGGGTACCGGACATGAAGCTGGGTTTCTTCACGATGCCGATCCATCCACTGGACAAGGATTGGCGGCTGTCCTTGCGGGAGGATCGCGAGGCGTTCCTGCTGGCCGACGAGCTCGGCTTTTCCGAGGCCTACGTCGGCGAGCACGTCACCGACCGGGCCGAGAACATCACGTCCTGCGTCGCCTTCCTCGCCTGGATCGCCGCCGCCACCAAGCAGATCAAGCTCGGCACCGGCACGGTGAACATGCCCAACGTGCATCCGGCCACCGTCGCCGCCACCATCGCGATGCTGGACCACATGCTCGACGGGCGGTTGATCTTCGGCATCAGCCCGGGCGGCCTGCTTTCGGACGCCGAGCTGTTCGGCACGCTCGAGCGCGATCGCAACGCGATGTTCCTCGAGGCGATCAACCAGGTGCTGCAGATCTGGGCGAGCGAGCCGCCCTACAATATCGAGGGCAAGTTCTGGAACATCACGACGCAGAAGACGCTGATGGCCGATATTGGCCAGGGCTTCATCGGCCGCCCCTTGCAGCGGCCGCATCCCCCGATCGTCGTCACCGCCGTCGCGCCGTTCTCGAAGGGCGTCACTGAGGCCGCCGCGCGCGGTTGGGACCCGATCTCGGCCAACTTCCTGATGCCGATGTGGGTGAAGAGCCACTGGCCGAAATATGTCGAGGGCTGCGAGCGCGTCGGCAGGACCGTTGACTTCGCCAACTGGCGCGTGGCCAAGAGCGTGTTCGTAGCGCAAGACATGGCAACCGCGAAGGCCTACGCCACCGATCCGGATAGTCCTTACGTGTATTACTATCGCTCCCTCTTCACCAAGCTGAAGCGCAACGGGCGCATCGAGCTGTTCAAGACGCGGCGCGATCAGCCGGATGACGAGGTCACGCTGGAGTCGGTGTGCGACAGACTGATCATCTGGGGCACGCCCGACAGCGTCGCCGACCAGATCCTGGCGCTTCAGGACGAGGTCGGCCAATTCGGCACGCTGCTCTACGCCGGCAAGGACTGGAGCGACCGCGAGCTCGGACGCCGCTCGATGATCCTGATGGCCGAGCAGGTGATGCCGCGCGTCGCCGCCGGCACGAGATAGTTTCAATCCTCTCACGACAGGAGGCTCGCGATGGCCCTCAGTGACCGAATTCCCTATCAGGCCCTGATCGACCGGCCGAAGCTGACGCTGCCGAACGGCAAGCGCCTCGCGGTGTGGGTGATCCTCAATGTCGAGGAATGGCGGATCGAGAACGCGATGCCGCGCGTCGTCCTGAGCCCGCCGATGGGACAGCCGCTTTTGCCCGATATCCCGAACTGGTCGTGGCACGAATACGGAATGCGCGCCGGCTTCTGGCGGCAGTTCAAGGCGCTGACGGATCGCAACATGCCGGTCACGCTGGCTGCCAATGCCGATGTCTGCAACGCCTATCCGCGTGTTGCATCCGCCGCGCGCGAAGCCGGGTTCGAATTCATGGGCCACGGCTTCATGCAAGGCCCGATGCACAGGCTTCCCGACCAAGCCGACGCGATCAAGCGGTCGGTCGAGACCATCGCAAGCTTCACCGGGCGCGCACCGCGTTCGTGGGAGAGTCCAGGGTTGACCGAGACCGAGGAGACGCTCGACCTGTTGCGCCTCAACGGCATCGAGTACGTCGCGGACTGGGTGATCGACGACCTGCCGCAGGACATCGCGACGCCGCACGGCACCATCACGACGATCCCCTATACGGTCGAGACTAACGACATCGTCGTCCACGCGCTCCAGCATTTGCCGTCCGACCAGTTTTTGAAGCGCGGCATCGATCAGTTCGACCGGCTTTATCTCGAAGGCGCCGACAATGCGCGCGTGATGGCGATCTCGATCCATCCCTACATCACCGGCGTGCCGCACCGGATCAAGTACCTCGAACAGCTGCTCGACTACGTCATCGGACACGACGGAGTCGCCTTGATGACCGCGAGCGAGATCGGAGACTGGTATCGCGCGGAGATGGCGAGGATCTCGCGCGCTTAGCTACACCGGATCGAACGCGCGGATCGGCGGCAGATTGCCGGCGAACTTCTCGACCTCGACCGTGGTTAGCTGGCCGGTGCAGCCTTGCGCGAAGGACGAGGTGCCGATGTCGCGGGTCAGCACATTCGGATTGCCGTGAACGCAGAGCGGCGCGTCGTCCTCGGGATCCATCGGGTCGTACCAGGCGCCGGTCGGCAGCTGGACGACGCCGGGCGCGATGCCGTCGGTGACGTTCACCGCGGCAAGGCAGGCCCCGCGGTCGTTGAACAGGCGGATGATGTCGCCATCCTTGATACCGCGAACATCAGCGTCGCGCGGATTCATGCGCGCGACCTCGCGGCCGCGATGTTTTGCAGCCAGCGAATGTCCGCCGAAATCGAGCTGGCTGTGCAGACGCGTCACCGGCTGGTTGGCGACGAGGAAGCACGGCGAGCCGGGTTTGGGCATGTCGGTCTTGTCAAGCCAGACCGGATGGCCCGGGCAATCCGCATCGCCATGGCCCGCGATCTTCTGCGAGAAGATCTCGATGCGTCCGCTCGGCGTCGGCAGGGCGTGCGCGACCGGATCCTCTCGAAAGCGGCGCAGCCGGCCGCCATCGTCGGGCTGTTGCGGCACGATCAGGCTGCCGCGCTGCCAGAATTCCTCGAAACTCGGGGCCTCCAGGCCGCGCGCTTCGAGCGAGGCGCGGGTCGGCTCGTAGAGATGTTCGAGCCATTCCCTTGACGTGCGGCCTTCGGTGAAGGGCTCGCGCGCGCCGAGGCGATCGGCGAGATCGGCAAAGATCTCGTAGTCGTCGCGCGCCAGGCCAAACGGCTCGGCGATGCGATGCATGGCGACCATCAGCGGATCATTGGTGGAATAGCCGATGTCCTCGCGCTCGAGCGTCATGGTCGAGGGCAGCACGATGTCGGCGTGCCGGGCCGTCGCGGTCCAGGCCAGCTCGTGCACGACCAGCGTGTCGACTTGCGCGAACGCCTTGCGCAGGCGGTTGATGTCCTGGTGGTGATGGAAGGGATTGCCGCCGGCCCAGTAGACGAGGCGGATGTCCGGATAGATGCGCGTCTCGCCATTGTAGCGATAGGTGCTGCCGGGATTGAGCAGCATGTCGGCGATGCGCGCCACCGGAATGAAATCCCGCACGCCATTGCGGCCCTGCCCCAGCGTCGGCCCCGGCACGTCGTTGACGCGGCGGCCGTAATAGCCGATCGCACCGAGCGAATAGGCGTAGCCGCCGCCGGCAAGGCCGATCTGGCCAAGTGCTGCGGCCAGCACCATGCCCATCCACACCGGCTGCTCGCCATGCTCGGCGCGCTGGAGCGAATGCGAGACGGTGATCAGCGCGCGCTTTCCGGCGAGGCGACGCGCCAGTTGCCTGATCGTGTTTGCGTCGACACCGCAGATCGCGGCGGCCCATTCGGCGTGCTTGGGTTGGCCATCGCTCTCGCCGGTGAGATAGCGCAAAAACACCGGCCAGCCTTCGGTGTAGCGATCGAGGAAGGCCTTGTCGTGCAGGCCCTCGCGCACAAGCGTGTGGACGATGCCAAGCATCAGCGCGGTATCGGTGCCGGGCGTGCATGTCATCCATTCGGCGCCGGCCTCGACAGGCAGATCGTCGCGTAGCGGGCTGATCAGGATGAACTCGCAGCCGCGCCGGCGCGCCGCTTCCATGGCGCCGCGCTCGACATGCTTGCTGATCGAGCCGCCCGCCACCATGGAGTTCTTCAGCGCCATGCCGCCGAACGCCAGCACGATGTCGGTATCAGTCGCGATCTGCTCCCAGGTGACGTTGCGCTTGGTGATGTCTTCGTAGCCCGCCATGATCTGCGGCAACAGCACCGAGGACGCACCCGAGGAATAGGAATTCACCGATCGCACATAGCCGCCCATCGCGATGTTGAGGAAGCGGTGAACCTGGCTCTGGGCGTGGTGGAGGCGCCCCGCGCTCGACCAGCCATAGGAGCCGCCGAACACAGCGCCGGGGCCGCGCGTGTCGCGGATGCGCGCCAGCTCGTCCCCCAACAGGTCGAGCGCCTTCTCCCAGCTCACGGAGACGAACTCGTCGCGGCCGCGCCGATCATCGGGACCGGGCCCGCGTTCGAGCCAGCCGCGGCGGATCGCCGGCTGGGCAATGCGCGCCTGGTGGCGCAAGGCACCCGGAAAATTATCGATGATGCCGTTCGGATCGGGGTCGCCCGCATACGCTCGAACCTCGAGCCCGGCTTCGCTGTGACGCGCGGAAAACACGCCCCAATGCGAGGTGTGCGGCTTGAAACCGTCCGACAAATCTAGGCCGGGATCGGGGAAGCCAATCGTATCATCCATCGCACGGTCCTCATCGCGGAGTGCCGCTCGGGCTCGCGGCCGGAGCAACTCATCGCGGCAGTATAATGAGGCGCTCTGTCGAAGGGCAACGGATTACCGGTGCAGGGAACCCAGAGCATAGCGGCATCGCGCAGATTGCAGTCGTCACCAAGCATGGACCCGGTTCACCCCTCTCGTGTCCGGGACGCGCCGCGTTGCTGCGCAGAGCCGGGACCCATGCCGCATGAACTGTACTCTTGGAGAGATGGGCCCCGGCTCTGCAGCGCACCGCTGAAGGAGCGCTGCGCTTGGGGCGCGAGAGTGAATTCCATTCTCGCATTTGTCTTGATCGCAGGCGCGCCAAGTCGTCCCCGCGGCTGATTTCGCCCGAGCTTTGCTTCGTCGCTCCACCCTCGTTAGCCAAGAGGGCGCAGGGAAGGCCGGGTGCCGGCTGGCACCCGCGGTCCGCTGCGCGAAAGGGTGCGCAAAGAGACCGCACAGCAGCATACAGGTGTAGCCAATCACTCGGCCTTCCCTGCGCAGTGGGTTGACGGCTTATGCCGTGCTCTCCCGGGAGCCGAGTTCGTTCTGGCCTCCCTCGCCCTCGCGAATTGACGGCGGACGCTTGCCCGGTTGAGCTCGCTTCCGCCTCCGCAAGAGCTTGACCGTAGCGACGACGGCCAGGACCACACGGTTTTGCCGTACGCACGGCTCGCTTGCTCGCCGCATTATCTCCCGACGTTGTCGACGTTGCCGGAAGAATGCTGGCGAGACGAACCTGACAGCGCCGCTCATCTAGCACGAAGTTTTGGGCTCACGGAGAGCAATCCGCCCTGCCCTTAACCTCTCGCGCCCGACGCTGCCGCGTCCACCGCAAGCCCGGCTCGCGAAACATGACGACACAAGATCGCCCCTCAAGGTCGAGCCGGGATGCACGACACATACGCGAAAACCGAATTTCGGTAAAGTGGAATATTTTTGTGGCGAGGGGTTGACGGGCGAGCGAAACAGGCCCGACAGGCTCTCGTAGAAGCCCGGATGAAGCGGAGCGCAATCCGGGGCAGATGCCGTGGCGAAAGATCTGTCCCGGATTGCGCTCCGCTCCATCCGGACTACCAACCTGCGCCGTCACACCGACATGCGGCGTTTCATCGCAAGCCCACGATTCAAATCAGTGCCCTCATCTTTGACTCCACGAGGCCCGAAATCCTGAGTTAGAGTGCAGTTGCGGCCGGTGACGACTTTTCTTTGAAGGGTGGAGACCATCTGATGAACGAAAACGAAATCCGCAAGGCGATCGCGGAGGTGAAGCAAGGCACGCTGTCGCGACGCTCGTTCATTCAGACAATGGCTGCGGTTGGGATCGCAGCGCCGGTCGCGAGCCAGATCCTGCTCTGGAACGACGTGGCGATGGCGGACGCCACGCTTGCCTACAAGCCGACCAAGGCCGGCGGCGGCGGCCCGCTCAAGATCCTGATCTGGCAGGCACCCACCCTGCTCAATCCGCATTTCGCGATCGGCACCAAGGACCAGGTCGCCTCGCGCATCTTCTTCGAGCCGCTCGCCGGCTGGGACAAGGAAGGCAATCTCATTCCCTGCCTCGCCGCCGAGGTACCGACCAGGGCGAACGGCGGCCTCTCGGCGGACGGCATGAGCGTGACCTGGAAGCTGAAGCAGGGCGTGACATGGCATGACGGCAAGCCCTTCACCGCCGACGACGTCGTCTTTACCTGGACCTACGCTGCGGATCTCGCGACGGCCGCGTACACCACGGGGTCCTACAAGGACATCAATGTCGAGAAGATCGACGACCACACCGTCAAGGTGATCTTCAAGGCGCCAACCCCGTTCTGGGCCGACCCCTTCGTCGGCTCGGTCGGCCAGATCCTGCCAAAACATCTCTTTGGCGACTATGCCGGCGCAAAGTCGCGCGACGCGCCGGGCAATCTGAAGCCGGTCGGCACCGGCCCGTACCGGTTCGTCGAGTTCAAGCCGGGCGACATGCTCAGGGCCGAACGCAACCCCGACTATCACGTCAAGAACCAACCGCATTTCGACACGCTCGAGATCAAGGGTGGCGGCGACGCGGTGTCCGCCGCGCGTGCCGTGCTGCAAACCGGCGAATACGACTATGCCTGGAACCTGCTGGTGGAGGATGAGGTCCTCAAGCGCATGGAGGCCAGCGGCAAAGGCAAGGTGGAATTCACGCTCTCCGGGGGCGTCGAGTTCATGATCCTCAACACGACGGACCCGTGGACCGAGGTCGACGGCGAGCGCTCCAGCGTCAAGACGAAGCACCCGACGCTGTCCGATCCCGCAGTTCGCAAGGCGATCAACCTCGTGATCGATCGCGAGGCGATCCAGAAATTCATCTACGGCCGCGGCGGCATCGCAACGGCGAGCTTCGTCAACCAGCCCTCGCAGTTCAAGTCGAGCAAGCTTAAATACGAGTTCGACGTCGACAAGGCGAACAGGATCCTCGACGAGGCAGGCTGGAAGATGGGCGCGGACGGCGTCCGCGAGAAGGACGGCAAGCGGCTCAAATATGTCTTCCAGACATCGATCAACGCCCCGCGCCAGAAGACGCAGGCCATCATCAAGCAGGCCTGCCAGCGCGCCGGAATCGAGATCGAGATCAAAGCGGTTACCGCCTCGGTGTTCTTCTCGTCTGACGTTGGCAACCCCGACACCTACTCGAAATTCTATTGCGACATGGAGATGTACAACACAACGCAACCGCAGCCCGATCCGGAGCGGTTCCTGAATCAGTGCGTCTCCTGGGAAATCTCGACCAAAGACAACAAGTGGCTCGGCCGAAACGTTTCGCGCTGGTCCGATCCGCAGGCCGACAAGGCCTACAAGGCCGCGCAGAAGGAGCTCGATCCAGTCAAGCGCGCCGCGCTGCTGATCAAGGTCAACGAGATCTTCTGCGAGGCCAACGTGCTGGTGCCGCTGCTCTCGCGCAACATCGTCGGCGGCGCCGTCAATAGCCTGATGGCCGACATCTCAGGGTGGGACGTCACGACGTGGAATCTGGCGAGCTGGTATCGGAGTTGATGGCGGACGCAGGATTGTCGCGAACGCTTTCTCCACATCGTCACTGCGAGCGGAGCGAAGCATCCAGAATCCCTCCGCGGAAAAACGCTGGATTGCTTCGCGGCACCCGCAATGACGGAGCTGCCTTGATGGTGAAAAGATTCACTCCGCGATGGACGAGAACGGGCTCTCGCAAACTTACTTCAGCGATATCGTGATCTCGCTCAGATTGGCGGCAAACTCCATTCCCGCCTTTGGTCCTTGCAGCACGATCACGACGCCCTTGTCATTTCGCAAATGGACGCCGCCCAATCCGCCAACAAATGCGCCGCCTCCGCCCACGGAACTATAGCTGCCGGCGAAGTCGCCGACTTCGCGGATGCCCGAAGCCCGGCCCTCGAAACGGCCGACCGTCGCGCCGGCGGTGATGCCGAAGCTCAAGCCAGACACCCGGAACGGGTAGTTGCGGCCACGATACGTCAGGATGCCGCTGCCGGTGGCGCCGCCCACCAGCAAACCGGCCTTTACGATCCTGACCCGGACATCGCCGGAGGCCTGCGCGAAGGACGGCGTCGCCGGGACGGCGAATACCAACAGCGCGAGCGCCAAGAGGCCCGTCGCGAGTGAACGAAACAGGGCTTTGCCGCCTCTACGGTTTCGCAACATCAACCTTCTTCCAGGTCTGGTCCGGATCGAACAGCGTCGTGCGCGGAGCGATGATCCCGGTCCGCTCTCCCAAATCCTTCTGGTAGACGGTGCCGGCATGGTTCACCAGGAAGGTCATGACGCCGGAATTGCCGTACTCGGCGGGCCACGCGATCAGCGCAAAGCCGCCTATCATCTTGCTCTTGACGACATAGTCGAGCGCGCCGCCTGGCGCATTCGATCCCTGCCCCGTCAGGATACGGAAATAGTAACCGTGATAGGGCGCCGGCCCTTCCTCGGCCTTGTAGCCTTCGCTTGATGCCTGTGCCGCCAACGCGCCGAGCGGGCTTGGGTCGCTGTCGTCGCGCCAGAACAACCCGTCCTTCTTGCCCGCACTGCTGACGATGCGCTGTGCGTACACGCCAGCCCCCTCGCCGCGATCCTTGTCGGCATATTCGTTCTCGGCATCGACGAAGGCGAGGCTGGTCTGGATCGCATCGAGCTCATTGCGCCCGATACGGCGATACAGCACTTCGATGCGGCCTTCGGCGGTATCGAATTCCCAGCCGGTCTTGGTGTTGACGAGTGGGATCGGGAACGGGAAGTCATCCGGGCCCAGGATCAGCGTCGCCTTCTTGTTGCCCTCCGACTTGATCGAATGCTTGGCATCATACATCGAGGTGAAGCGTTGCCGGATGTCGACGTCGGCGACCTCATCGCCGGACGAGACGATGTCCTGGGCGGCGCTGCCGAGCACTTTCAGGATGGCCCTGTCCGGGCCGCTCTTGACGGCGGCGGCGAGCGCTGCCGCCGCATCCTCCGGTGTCGGATAGGACTGCTGCGCGAGCGACGGCGCAGTCATGAGCGCCAGCGCCATGACGGCCGGCAAGGCCGCACGAGGAAGCGATTTCAAGCCCATCATGGCGTCACCTCCGCTGGGATCCGCGCGCCGCCGGTGAGCCAATCGCGGTAGGTGCGGAATTTCAGACCAAGCCTTTCATAATAGACCCGGAGATAACCATCCGCTCCGCGGGTGACGGCTTTCGGCATCACGTCCTCGACCTCCTGCGCGATGACGCCGACATAGGCCTCGTCGCTGCCGATATAACTGAAGCGGTAGTAACCAAGGCCGTTTGCGAGGTGGCCGAGCAGAACGACATCGTGCTTCAGCCCGATGTCGGAACGCCGTCCACCGCCGCCGCCGCGGCCGCCTCCACCGCCACCACCATGGAAGCCACCACCGCCGCCACCACGACCGGCGAAGCTCGCGCCACCGCCGCCGCCGCGCGGCCCCGCGCTCGCCATGCTGGCGCGACCTCGGGCCGAAGCTGCTGCCGCCGATCGGCCCGACGACACGTTCAACGCGCCGCCGCCACCACGGTTCGCGGCCTTGGCACCACCGCCGCCCTTGGCGCCGCCCGCCTTGGTGCCGGCATTCTTGGCACCGCCACCCTTGGCGGCACGATCGCCTCCGCCCTTGGCGCGATCGCCACCAGCCTTGGCGCGATCTCCCGCACCCTGACGGTCACCACCTCGATCGCCTGCCCGGTCTCCTGCACGGTCTCCCGCACGGTCGCCAGCGCGATCTCCGGCACGATCTCCAGCGCCTGGCCGGTCCTGTCCCGGCTTCAGCACCTGCTGTCCGTCGCGGCCGCGGAAATCCATCCGGTCGGCGGCACCAGCCTTCAAATTGCTGTTGCCGAAGCGCTGCTGAACATTCGCGTTGTTGTAGCGCACGCCCTGGCGATGGGCCGGATTGTGCTGCCAGCCATTTCCGATGTTGGTGGTTCGGTGATTGATATAGACGTTGCGGTTGCCCCAGTTGCAGCCGCCGCCCCAATAATTGCCCCAGCGGCCGATGGCCCAGGCGGAGCCGAAGGCGAGACCCGCCGCAACGACGCCTGCGCCGATGTAGGACGGGTAACCGAAATAGTAGGGCGGATAGTCGGTGTAGGGCCACGCTCCGTAGACCGTTGCGGGCTCATAATACGGCACGTATATCGTATCTGATACGGCCGGCTCGATCACGATCGCCTGCTTGCTTTCCTGGGTTTGGACGCTGACCTTCTGCTGCTTGGTGGTGACCAGCTTCTTGTTGTCATAGGCCTTGGTACGCAGCCGCTGGACCGCATCCATCACGTCCGGCTGTTGCGCGAGCACGGCGTCACCCAGCGCCTTGGTCCAGTCGAGCTTGTCGCTCATCATCGTAAGGACCTCGGCGGTCGAGGCCAACGCCTTGACGCTGTCGTCCCAGGACTGCTTCTCGACCTCGGTCTTCAGCGCATCGCCTTTCAGGGTCGTGCGCTCTTTCAGCCAGCGATCGGCCTGCACGACTTCCAGAGGATAGGTGGATGCCGCCAGCATATTGGCGAGCAGCTCGTCGGGATAGAGCGCGATCGGCGCCACCAGCGCTTCGAGCTGCGCGGGCTTGAGCAGCTCGAAGTTCGGCGGCGGCTGGGTCGGCGGTTGCGCCTGGCTGACCGGGGCGGCCGGCGTGTCAGCCGTTTGGGCGGCCGCGGCGATCGGGTTCGCCAAGAGCAGCGCCATCGCGATCAGGGCTTTGCCGCAACGAAACATCATGTCCTCCCTCGAGGCCTCACCTGAGCAAGCTCCCCGAAGGGTCAGCAGCCTTTATTGATCAAGATCAAAGGAACGCAACGCAAAGCCCGGGAGGCGGCGCATCGGCCCAGCTGCAATGCAACGCAGTACGGCGTGACGGATCAAGCTGCTCTTGCGCTGCCGCGGGCGATCGGCAGCCCGACAATGAAGAGCGCGCCCCCCGATGGCTGATTTTCCGCGGAGATCCGCCCTTGATGCGCTTCGACGATGGTGCGGACGATCGCAAGTCCCATGCCCATGCCTTGCGGCTTGGTGGAGAAAAACGGGTCAAAGATGGTCTTGAGATCGCCGGACGCAATGCCCGGCCCGGTGTCGGCAACCCGGACTTCCGCGCGAGCACCGGTGCGGACGGTCGTCACGCTGATTTCGCCGTGTCTCACGTCAGCGTCGGATACGGCATCGATCGCGTTCATGATGAGATTAAGCACGACCTGTTGCAGCTGAACGGGATCTCCCTTGACGTGCAGCTCGCTCGACGCGGGAACATAATTCAACACCACCCCCCGCCCCCGCGCCAGATCGCCAACAAACCCCATCGCCTCACGCACCGTCTGATTGAGGTCGATGTCCCTGATCTCGAACGGCGTCTTCTTCAGCACGCTGCGAAGCCGGCGGATCACTTCACTGGCGCGCTGATCGTCGCGCTTGATGTCGGCGAGGATATCGGCGATTTCCTGGAGGTTCGGCGCGGAGCTACCCAGCATGAGCTCCGCAGTCTCTGCATTGGTGAGGATCGCGCCCAACGGCTGATTGAGCTCGTGCGCGACCGAGGTCGTCAGTTCGCCGGCGGCCGCGTAGCGGCTGACATGGGCGAGCTCCACCATCCGTTGGCGCGCCTCGCCTTCGGCCAGGCGGCGGCGGCGATGCTCATGGAGCAATCCGCTGATCAAGGCACCCTGGATCAGGATCACGCTGGCAAGCAGCGCCAATTGCCAGCGATATTTGTCCCAAACGGTGGACTCGCGAAACAGGACTTCGCTGCCCTGCGGCAGGTTGCTCTCGCTGATTCCCCAGCGCTGCATCTCGCGCCAGTCATATTTCGGAGGACCAAACTGGATCGGCTCAAACTTGATGGCACCGGGCCTCGTACCACCGAGAATGCGGATGACCGCATCGACCGTCCTTTTGCTGGATTCGGCAATCGAGTGCATCGGGCCCCCGACCGTATCGCCACCGAAAAATGCCTCCTGGTACGAAAAGATCGGAGCGTTTGCGACGGTACGAAGGTTGCGCAAGGCAAGATCGCCTTCATGGGCGATGCCGGCGGCGTCGACCGACATCAGCCCCCAGAACAGGATCGTGTGCGGCGGAAGAGCCGACGCCTTCTTCAGGATTTCGTCGAACGACAAATCATTGTACCAGACGAAGGCGACGCGGCTTTCGAAGGGCCTCAACTCCCGTTTGATCTCATCCAGCCAGAATTTCTCGAGGCGAGAGACGCCGATCACGATAGCGATCATCTTCGTGTCCGGCAGGACTTGAAGAATGCTGCCAAAGACAGCCTTGAAATTGTTCTGTACCGAAATCACGGTGTCGTTGTCGGTCAGGCCTGCGCGGTTGACCAACCGCTCTTCGACCACCGTCAGGACCATAGGTACACCGGGGAAGAGCTGCTCGCGATATTTCTGCACGAACCGCGCCGCCGGCGCCCCGATGCTTATCACGATGTCGGGCGGGACCCTGGAATAGAGCGAGCGGAGATAGTCGACGAACGGTTCTTCCGGACCCGGATCGTTGAACCGTGCCGTCAGCAGGGTGTGCTCCTGGATATCCAGCGACCATGGCGTTTGTCGCTCCAGCTCCCCCTTGATGCTTCGTGCATACTGGCTCCAGGGACGGAATTCTCGTCCGAACGAATAGAGCATGAGCACGCGCTTGAGCTCGCCACGCGGCTCGCTGCGCGCCGGACCCGGCAACATGGCCCAGATCAACGCGCAGACAAGGACACGCGCAGCCACACCGGGCCAGGCCATGTTGACCGCAGCGATGAGAATGCGCCCGTTCATTCTATTCCCTGGCAGTCTCAGACGTCCGAACGGCGGTCATTACAGCACAACTTGTGCACCAGCGCACTGCGGTCTATCGCCATTCGGCCGCGCCGCTTCCGTCGGGATCAAAGGGCCGCCGTCCGGCGTCGTGAGTTGGTCATGCGTTGCATTCCTTCCATCAGTGCCCGCTGAGCACCAGCGTCTTGATCGGCAGCAGCAGCGCCTGGATGCGCAGCAGCAGCGCATGCACGAGGCCAACGCCGTCGACGACATGCAAGGCTATGGCCCGCCCGGTACTGGTCTCCTTCGCCGAGATCTCCTCGTGATTGCTGGTGTAGGCGTTGACGATACAGCTGCTGCCTGGCGTCACACCTTCCAGCCCGCCTTGGTAGAGCGGCTCCATGAAAGCCAGGATCGTGCCGGGTCGCGCGACATTCTGCGCCTCGATGAGCTGCTCCCCGCTTCGGAACTGTCCGGCCGCGATGTAGTCCTGGACACTTGTGATGACCATCGGAATGATGACCCACGGCTTCGATATGCAGGTCGCTTCCGCCACCATGCCGACTTGCAAGACCTGAGCCTCGATCTGGCCAAAGCCCGCCTGCAGACCCCGCCGGCCGGCGCCGTCCGGAACGAGCACGCCCGCCGGCCGCAACAGCTGATTGACCACGTCGCCGACGCGGACCAGGAATTGCTCCACGCGCCCGTCAACACCGGCGCGGATAAACGTCTTGTCCAGATCCACCTGCGCTTCCGCCAAAACGGCCTCGGCACTTGCCTTCTCGGCCGGAAGCAGCGTCGAAACCCGCAAGGCGGCCGACTGCCTGGACGCGGTGGCCGCATCGATTCCCGCCTGCCGCTGATCGGCCAACACCTGGAGCTTCTCGATGTCCCGTTGCGCGACGACGCCGGGATTGCGGCGTTGGAGCTCGGTCTTGGTATCGAGCTCGTCTTTGGCCTGCTGATAGTTGGCCTTGGCTTCCTGGATCTGCGCGTCGGCCTTGACGACGTCGGATTCCGCAGACGTCAGGGACGCATCAACCTCGGTAACCTTGCGCTTGGCGGTTTCCAGAGCCGCGCGTTGCTTCGAGCTGTCCAGGCTGAAGAGCACGTCGCCCTTCTTCACGGCCTGGCTGTAGCCGACATTGACTTCCGCGACCCGTCCCGAGCCCTCGGGCAGGATCGGCACCGTACGGTAATACAGCGTTGCCGAGTCGGTCGTCGGATGAAAGTAAAAGATCATGGTGATCAGCGACACCGTGAGCATCAGGCAGCCGGTGATGCCCCATCGCAGCTCGTA
The DNA here is from genome assembly GCF_040548375.1 of Bradyrhizobium sp. F1.4.3. Classification (NCBI taxonomy): domain Bacteria; kingdom Pseudomonadati; phylum Pseudomonadota; class Alphaproteobacteria; order Hyphomicrobiales; family Nitrobacteraceae; genus Bradyrhizobium; species Bradyrhizobium sp. F1.4.3. The sequence continues at coordinate 330,923 of NZ_JBEPRN010000002.1, read as the reverse complement.
CCAGATCGAAAAGAACGTGATCTCCTTGCCGAAGCGCTTACCTTGGACGTAGTGGCGGTAGAGATAGTCCGGCACGATGGTCAGGACGGAACAGAACATCAGCTCAAACATGGCTGCGCTCCTTCTCCTTCGCCGCGCCGGGCTTTTCCGGCGCCGGCGGGCCGGGTTGGGCAACCTCGTCCTGGTCGCTAGGGGTCGCGTCCGCGATCTTCTCGACGGAGCCGGCGATGCTGCGCAGCGGCGTACCAAAATCGGGCAGGTCGATCATTGCGAGCAAGAGACCCGCCACCCAGAAAATATGCATGTGCGTGAACAGCGAGATCAGGCCAAGTACGGCCACGAACTCGAACTGCAGCTTCTGCGACTTGTGAGCCATCCGCTCGGGCAGACTGTGCAGCTTCCAATAGAGCGTACCCACCCACAGCACGGTGCCGATCAGGAATATCCCCATCACGACCATCAGTGTGTCGACCCCGCTTCCGGGCGCGAGATAGAACGGCAGATGATGAGGGGCCATCGGATGAAGTTGCTCGCTCAACGGTCTCCTCCACGGAAGGGATCAAGGCGGTTTGCGCTTCAGACGGCCATCGTGGTCGTGCAAGTGAGAAATTACTTGATATGGGTCAAAGGTCCGGACGGTGGCGAACCTAGCGTAACCCTGACTCTGACCCAACAGCAAGCCAGGAGCTTTGTCAGTCATGCCCGGCATCGATGATCTCATCCCCAATGCAGCGCAAATCCGCAAGGAAGCGGCGCTCAAGGAGGCCGAAAAGGCCGAAGAATATGCACGCCTCGCCGCCGCCGCCGAGGCCGAGAAGCGAGCCCTGATCGAGCGCCTGACCAAGCCGTCCGGCAAGAGCGAGGAGGAGAAGATCAAGCTCGCCTCGACCATCATCCAGCGTGCGGTGCGAAACGGCCTGACCGAAGTACAGGTCTATCGCTTTCCCAACACGCTCTGCACCGACAAGGGACGCGCCATCAACCAGCAGGAAGCCGGTTGGGAAACGACGCTGACGGGAATTCCCAAGGAGATCTTCCAGCTCTGGACCGATCATCTCAAGCCGCGCGGCTACCGCATCGGCTACCAGATCATCGACTTCCCGGATGGCATGCCCGGCGACATCGGCGTGACCATTTCCTGGGAAGATTGAGACCCGCTCGGCCGGATGGGGGCTGAAGCAGCGAAAGGCGGAGCATGGCAAAGAACGAGCCCACGGCGCGGATGAAGCGCAAGAACTACGAGAAGGAGCTCGAGAAGCTCCAGATCGAGCTTTGCCATCTCCAGGATTATGTCAAGGAAAACAAGCTCCGGGTCATCGTCCTGTTCGAAGGCCGGGATGCCGCCGGCAAGGGCGGTACGATCAAGGCGATCACCGAGAAGGTCAGCCCGCGCGTCTTCCGCGTGGTGGCGCTCCCGGCGCCGTCGGATCGCGAAAAGACCCAGCTGTTCTTCCAGCGCTACATGGAGCAGTTTCCAGCCGGCGGTGAAATCGTGATCTTCGACCGCAGCTGGTACAATCGCGCCGGCGTCGAATACGTCATGGGCTTCTGCTCGCCCGCGGAGCATGATCGTTTCCTCACGCTCTGCCCGCAGTTGGAAAAATATGTCATCGACGGCGGCATCATTCTGATCAAGGTCTGGCTCGAGGTCGGAATGGAGGAGCAGGAGCGCCGCTTCAAGGCCCGCATCGACGATCCGATGCGGCAATGGAAGCTCAGCCCGATGGACCTGGAATCCTTCAAGCGCTGGTACGCCTATTCCCGGGCCCGCGACGTGATGCTCAGCAAGACGAGCACCAAATATGCGCCCTGGTCCATCATCCGCTCCGACGACAAGCGGCGGGCGCGGCTGAACTGCATCGCGCATCTCCTGAAGGCGATCTCCTACAAGCGGATCAAGAAAGACAAGGTCAGGCTGCCGAAGCGTTCCCACAAGGGACGCTACAACGACCAGGCCAGCCTGCGCGGTATGAACTTCGTCACTGAACGATATTGACGAAGACATCGGACCACACCTCCGGCGTGGCCCGTCTGTTGGGTCTACTCTAGACGTATCGTCACGCCGCCGACGGCAGCCGACACCTCCGCGCCGATCTTCGGCCCGCTGAGCTGGAGGATCACGCCGTTGCCGTTCTGCAGCTGAACGGCTCCGGCGCCCGCGGCAACGGCGCCGCCGGCGCCGCCTGCCGCGTAGGAGCCTTCGATAGACTGCGGTCCCCTCAGATTGAGGGCACGGCCGACAAGCTTGGTGGTCGAGGCGCCGATCGTGAAGCCGACGCTCATCCCGGAGACGGTGAACGGATATCTCTTGCCGCGATACACCAGAACGCCCTCGCCGCCACCGACGCCGACGATAAATCCGCCCTTGGTGAAGACGACCGCAACCTGACCAGTCTCCGCGCGCGACGGCGTGCTCAGACCGACGGCGCTTGTAAGAGCCAAGGCGACGTAGATGGCAACCCTTCTCATGATTTCCGTTCCTCTTGGTTGTGACGCCGAGCTATTGAGCTGGGATCATTGCTTGATAGCCGAATAAGATTAGCGGGGTTCCGGAGACGGATTACGAACATGGCGCCCTTGGCCACGTCCCTCACCCGACCTTGCCTCCCGGCCGGGATCGTGATGCCCGGCCGCCGCGCTCCATTGATTCAAGTCAACGGTCGCCGTCCTTAGAGCTATCCCAGCACACTTGGCGACGTAATCTTTTCCGAGGCAGCGGTCGAGCAGACGATGCCTCAAGATCACATCAGAGCTGACCAGCTGACGATGCCGACGGATGCTCTTGCTCGGGATCAGACGGTTGCCCGACGTTGCCGTCGCCGAGCACGCTGTCGAGCGACCGAAGCCACGCCCCGCTGTCGGTCTTTTCGGCCAGTCCCTCCGCCCGCAAGAGATCGCGCAGCTGCGCATGCGCGCCGACGATGCAGAACGCGACATGTCGTGAAGCGAGCTCGTCGTTGAGGTCGCGCAACATGCCCGCGCCAGCCAGATCGATGTAGGGGGACGCAGAGAGGTCGCAGATCACCAACCTGATATCGACCGATCTCAGCAAGGCGTCCAAAACCGCCTCCAGGACCGTTTCGGCATTGATGTAGAGCAGCGATGCTTCGGGCCGGAACGCGATGACGCCGACGAGCGGCTCGACACCCTCATGCCTCGCATTGTCGGAATAGCGGCCGCTTCCCGGGAGGCGGCCAAGGAACGCCACATTCGGACGTGAGGCGCGCGCCAGCAGCAGCACGATCGACGCGATTGCCGCCAGCAGGACGCCTTGCAGGATCCCCAGGAGCAACACCGATACGAGCGCAATCGCCGCAGCATAAAAATCGATCCGGCTGACGTGCCACATCCGCAGCAGTGCACGGATGTCGACCAGTCTGTAGACCGCGGCAAAGACGATGGCCGCCAGCACCGCCTTGGGCAGATTCGTCAACAGCCCCGTGAAAAACAGCAGGCACAGCGCAAGCGTCGCCGAGCAGATCACCAGCGCCAGCGGCGTGCGCGCGCCCGCATTGTCGTTGACGGCGGATTGCGACAGACCACCGGCGACGGGATAGCCGTGGCCGAATGCGGTGACGAGGTTCGCCGCCCCCAGCCCCAAGAACTCCTGGCGGACATCCAGGGCATAGCCATGCTTGGCGGCAAAGCTGCGAGCTGCAGACACACCTTCAATATAGGCCAGCAGCACGCATCCCGCGGCCAACGGGAACAGTTCGTCGGGCTCAAGCAGGCCAAACCTGGGCAATCCGATCGTCGGCAATCCTTCCGGAATTCTGCCAGTGACGGGGACGCCGAGAGCGGGAAAGCCAAGCAGGGCCGCCAGCACGATCGACAATGCCATGACCGTGAGTCCGATCGGCTTTCCCGGCAAACGGCGTTCGCCGAGCAGCAGCAGGAGGAGCGCAATGGCGCCGATCGCCAGAACCAGCCAATTGATGTCGCCGAGTTGGCCGCTGAGCTTGATGGCTCGATCGAAGAAATTATGGCCGCCTCCGGCGACGCCGAACAGACTTGGCAACTGGCTCATGATGATGGTGAGCCCGGCACCGGCCTTGAAACCGACCAATATGCTGTCGCTGACGAGGCGGACGAGAACGCTGAGTTTGAACAGCCAGGAGATCAGGCACAACAGTGCCACCGCGCATGCGGCCAGGCTCGCGATCTCGGTGTATTTCGCCGCGTCTCCGCCGGCCAGCGCCCCGACCGTGGCCGCGATCATCAGCGAGATCGCGGAGGTCGGACCGACCGCAAGCTGGCGCGACGACCCAAACAGCGCGTAGCCGACGCCGCCGAGCATGTAGCCGTAGATGCCGATCTGCGGCGGCAGACCCGCCAGCGTCGCGTAGGCGAGCGACACCGGAACGGCATAGGCCGCGAGCGTGATGCCGGCGACGATATCAGGACGCAGCCAAGTGCTGCGATAGTCTGCAAGCCAAGTTGCGGGCGGAAACAACCGCGTCCAGCGCGATACCCGCCCGGAAATCATATGCGGGCCTCGTCGCTGCGGGCTTCGCAGCACAGTATCACTATCTGGATGGCGATCACGCGGATACCAAGACGGCTTGCCACTTGCGAGAATTGATCTGGATCAAGCATCGCCGGGTTTCATAGATCCCGCGTGTGGATCGCTCCCTGGTGGCGTCGCCGGCAAAGACGCTCGAGTAGACATCGCCGAATGACGTCAAGCGCGATCGGGCTAGCTAGACGACCCCGGTGCAGGCGCGCTCAACCGATTCAATGAATGCATCTGCGGCAAACGGCTTCGTCAAATAAGCAACGCATCCCGACGCGATCGCGGCCGACTGGTTCGCCTGACTGTCGTTGCCGGTGATGTAGATGACCGGCACGGTGGCGCCCGCCTTCGCGAGCCTGCGGCGGAGAACGATGCCGGATTCGCCGTTCAGGTTGATATCCAGGACGATGCAGGAGGCCTCGTCGAAATGGCCATGACGCAGCAATGCCCCGGCCGACTCGAACGGCACCGCATCAAAGCCGTGCTCGCGAAGCAATCGCTCCATGCTTCGGCGCATGGATGAATCATCATCCACGACGTAAATGGATTTGCGTGCGGACAACAGGCTGGCTTTCTCATTCTCGGGTTTTGCGAGGGCAACGCGAATTCTGCGGCCCTTGAACAACTCCGTCCGCTATCGCGGCAGATAGAAGCAGCTATGTAGGCAGCTTCTGCCAGATTCTGTCAATAAACTTTCATATTGTCCCATCGTACAGGTCGCGCGACGGGAACCTCTCGACGGACACAAATGCCAACCCGTTGCTCACGTCTTTCTGGAATCGAGCAGGCCAAGGCGCTCGGCAATCGAAACCAATTCAGCGAACGAAGGTACCTGCATCTTCTCCATCACCTGATGGCGATGCGCTTTGATGGTCCGTTCGGTGGTTCCGAGCTCATAGGCGATTTGCTTGTTGATCTTGCCGCGCACGATCAGATCGAAGACCTGCCGTTCGCGTGGTGTCAGTGACGTCACGAGGGCACGCAGCGAATCGAGCTTGCCCTGTTGGCTGCGCAGAACCTCTCGACGAGCCAATGCGCGTTCGATGGCGTCGATCAGTTGTTCCGACGACACCGGTTTGGTCAGAAAGTCTTCGGCGCCGGCCTTGATAGCGCGCACGGTTGTCGCGGTATCGGCATGGCCGGTGAGAAAGACGATCGGCAGCATCGATCCGAGTTCGACGAGCCGGGCTTGCAGCTCGGGTCCGCTCAGTCCGGGGATCTGCACGTCGAGCAGGATGCATCCCGGCTTTTCCGCGTCCGGCAGATCATCCAGCAATTCCTGCGCCGATGAGTACGTCACGACCTCATAGCCGGCAAGCTTGAGCCGGCGTTCGATTGCTGTTCGAAACGATTCGTCGTCGTCCACGACGTAAACGAGGCTCGGCAATGTCCCCTCTCGCGACACTCAACTGCGGACAGATAGCGTCATTATGCCGAAATATCCCGATCGCACCATAGTCACCGAAGATCGGACAGCCCTCATGACGGGCATCTCATTCCGCGCACCGTATCGCTGCCATGTCCTTTGGTACAATGAACCTAGAGACAATGGTTGCATATGCGGTTTTGGTCGTAAACAACCCTTGCGGGAACTGGGGAAATCGGCGGCTCCTTCCCTCAACGATGAAAAAATCTCCTGGGGGCTATCACGTCATTATCCGTTCGGGAGTTGGCCATGTTCGTTCGCAACGCCGCCGATGCGTCCCCGCGCCCCAATTCGCTTCGTGAACTCGGGATGTCCAGCGTTTCAAATCCGATCATCAGTTTAAACGAATTTGCGTACAAAAAAGGTACCGAGATCTACGGCGAGAAAGAGCCGGCGGACTACGTCTACCAGGTCAAGCTGGGTGCGGTGCGAAGCTACAAACTGCTGTCCGACGGCCGTCGCCAGATCGGCGCGTTTCACCTGGCTGGCGACATCTTCGGTCTGGAGAATGGTAACGAACACAGATTCACGGCGGAGGCGGTCGTCGACACCACGGTTCGCCTTGTCCGGCGGCAGAGCCTCGAGCTCGTCGCGGAAGGCGATGCCATAGTCGCTCGAAACCTGCTCAGCATGACCACCAGCAATCTTCAACACGCTGAAGACCACATGCTACTGCTCGGCCGCAAGACGTCGCTGGAGCGGGTCGCGGCCTTCCTGATCGAGATGGACAAGCGGCTGACGGCCGCGGGCATCATGGCCTTGCCGATGTCGCGGCGCGATATCGCCGATTATCTAGGACTGACCCTGGAGACCGTGTCCCGCGCGCTGTCGCGGCTGCATGAGCTCGGCATCCTCGGCTTCATCGGCACCAACCAGCGCCAGATCGTACTGCTGGACCGGCCGCAACTCGCTAGCCTCGATCTCCAGAACTAGTTCCGGGCGACACGATCCAGGCGAGGCGTTCGAGCGTCTTGCGCAGCACCTCGAACAGCACGGCGGTCGACCAGCCGAACATCAGGATGCCGTTCATCGCGGTCATCGGTCCCGTCAGCCGCCATCCCTCCAAGGGAGTGATATCGCCGTAGCCGAGCGTGGTGTAGTTCACAAAGGTGAAATACAGGAGATCGCTTCCCGCGGGCGCCGCGCCGACCACGGCATAGGCCAGAGCCCATACGAGGACCTCGACCGTGTGCGCGACCATCAGAATGACAGCAATCGTGACCATCACAGCCATGAGATGCGATCGAGGCCGTGACGTGTGCCTCAGTCCGGCGGTGCGGGCGACGTCGATCGCCGCAACGGTCACCAGCGCGTGAATCATGATGTTGATCACGCTGATGAGAGTGCCGAGCAAGAATTGAACCACCATCGCGCACTCCCGCCGCGGACTCGTCCATGCTCCTGGCTTGGTCGGTCAGCGCCTCTCATCCAGCGAAGAGGATGATGAGACGCCTTGATGCAAATCAAGAGAGCTTGGCGGCTCATCGCCAACATCTCTCCGCTGCCGCCCTTTTGTGGATTGCTCGCCGATCGGAACTTCAATCATGAAGATCATCTCCGTCGAAGAAGCCGTTGCAATGATCCCGGCAGGCGCGAGCATCATGGTCGGTGGGTTCATGGGCGTCGGCGCGCCGGAGCGATTGCTGAACGAAGTTGTTCGCCAGCAAAAGCAGGGTCTCTCGATCATCTGCAACGACGCGGGTGTCCCCGGCAGAGGCGTTGGCAAACTGTTCGATGCGGCTCTGGTTTCGCGCCTGATCGCGACCCATATCGGCCACAATCCGAATACCCAACAGCAAATGCTGGCGAACCAGGTCGCGGTCGATCTCGACCCGCAAGGCACCCTGGCCGAACGAATCCGCGCTGGCGGCTGCGGCCTCGGCGGCGTGCTGACCCCGACCGGGGTCGGCACACTGGTCGCAGAGGGCAAGCGCCAGATCGAGGTCGACGGCATACAGTTCCTGATCGAAACGGCGCTACGGGCACAATTCGCGCTGATTCACGCCTTTTTCGCCGACCATCTCGGCAACCTTGCCTACGCGCTGACCGCGCGCAACTTCAATCCCATCATGGCGATGGCGGCGGACACCGTCATCGTGACCGCGGAGAACATCGTGCCTGTCGGCGTCATCGCGCCCGACCATGTCGTGACACCGGCGCCGCTCGTCGATTACCTCATTGCGAACGGGTGACCCGTGGATGCAGAGATGATCATCGCCCGGCGCGTTGCGAAGGAGTTCCATAGCGGCGACCTCGTGAATCTCGGGATCGGCATTCCAGCGCTGGTGGCCAACTACATTCCATCCGATCTCAAAGTGTTCTTTCAATCCGAGAACGGACTGATCGGCACCGGGCCCATCGCCGAGCAAGGGCTGGCGTATCCGCCGCTGACAGACACCGGCCGACTCCCGATTAGAACGCTGCCGGGCGCCAGCACCTTCGACAGCGCGATGTCATTCGGATTGATCCGCGGCGGTCATGTCGATGTCAGCGTGCTTGGCGGTCTTCAGGTCGACGCCCGCGGCCTTCTTGCCAACTGGATGATCCCCGGCGAGATGGTGCCGGGCATGGGTGGCGCGATGGATCTCGTCAGCGGCGCCAAGCGGGTCATCGTCGCCATGCAGCACGCAGCCAAGGGCAAGTCCAAGATCGTCGCGAGATGTACGCTGCCGCTGACATCGACCCGGCCCGTGAACATGGTCGTCACCGACATGGCGGTGATCAGCTTCTCTGACGGCTGGCCAATTCTGCTGGAGACAGCACCGGGCATCAGCATCGGCGAGGTCATCGCCGTCACCGAAGCCGAGCTCGCCGTTCCCGACAATGTCCCGGAAATGAAGATCTGACTTGGAGACATCGTCGATGCCTTTCTCCGCTTCAGCGCAACCTTGCATCCGTACCCGAGGGATCAGGACACCCTGGGATGGACGGAGCTTGTCGCACTGCCGTTCATCAGCAGCGCCAGCGTGTGGCGGGCGATCATCAGCCCCTCATCGGAGGACACGACGTAGACCGGAATGAGGCTCGTGGAAGACGATATCAGCTGCGAATGCCGCGCATTCTCGGCGACATCGAGCTTGACGCCGAGCCATGCAAGCTGCTCCGCCACGCGCGCACGGATCGACGCGGAGTTCTCACCGATTCCAGCCGTGAAGACGAATGCGTCCAGGCCCTGCAACGCAGCCGCAAGCATGCCGGCGTTGAGACCGATCCGGTAAGCGAAATAGTCGATTGCAAGCTTCGCGTTGGTGTCCTCACTTGCCTCGAGCTCACGCATGTCACTGCTGACGCCGGAAAGGCCCTTCAATCCGCACTCTCCATAGAGGAGGTCCTGCACTTTCGACGCCGACATTCCTTTTTCCGAGATGAGATAAAGCACGACGCCCGGGTCGATCTGGCCCGGGCGCGATCCCATCGGAAGCCCGTCAAGCGCGGAGAAGCCCATGGTGCTCTCGATGCTCCGTCCTCCACTGAGCGCACACATCGACGCCGAGCTCCCGAGATGCGCAACAATCACCCGTCCCGTCGCGATCTTCGGCGCAATCCTCGGCAAGTTCTTCGCGATGTATTCGTAAGACAGGCCGTGAAACCCGTAGCGGCGCACACCCTCGACATAAAGCCTGCGCGGGATCGCATAATGGTCGGCGACCGCGGCATGCGTGCGGTGAAATGCAGTGTCGAAGCAGGCGACCTGCGGGAGCGTCGGGAAATTGGCGAGAATTGAACGGATCGGCGCGAGATTGTGCGGCTGATGCAACGGCGCCAGCGCGATGAACCGTTCCAGGCGCGCCACGACACCATGATCGATCAGGACCGGGCTGTCATGGTCCGGTCCGCCATGAACGACGCGATGCCCGATAGCGATGGGATGGATGCGAAGTTCATCCCGCAACCATGCGTTGGCGATGTCCATCGCGGCCGCAACGTCCGGCACCGCCTCGATCGGATAGGCGCGGTCGGCAAGCGGATAGCCACCGGCGCCGTTCGCCCGCAATCGCGGACGGTTGCCGATGCCATCCATCCGTCCTTTGAGCTGCTGCCGCAGCCTTCCGTCTCCTTCGACCGAATAGATCTGAAATTTGATGCTGGAGGGGTCGGCATTGACGACAAGGATAGTATCCATCGCGCTCACGCCGCAATCGTTGGAGCACGCCGGCGCCCGGCATCGAACGTGTATTCGACCGCCGGAGCAGCAGGACCGGACATGGCATCACCGGGCAACGAAGGCATTTCCTCCGCCATGGTCCGACCTCATCGTCGTGTCGATTTCATTCAAGGGCCTTCGCAACCGCCTACGTTGATTTAGGTCAACGCTCGACCGCCGGCTGCACGGGCGGAACACGTTCGGTGCGGATCCAGGCGACCGTCAGCTCCCAGGCCACCGACAGAATGATCGGTCCGATGAACAGGCCGATAATGCCATGGACGAGGGTTCCCCCGATCACCCCGATCAGGATGACGAGTGCCGGCGTGGTCAAGCCGCGCCCCATGACGAGCGGTTTCAGGATGTTGTCGAGCACCGATACGATCACGAGAAACACCGTCAGCAGAAGCGCGACCGGAAATTCCTTGTCAGTCCATATCCAGATGATGACCGGCAGAATGACGAGCGTTCCGCCGATCTGCACGATCGACAGCAACAGCACCACGAACGCCAGCAAGCCCGCGCTGGCGATGCCGGCCAGCTTGAATCCAATACCGGCCAGCAAGGACTGGAGGATTGCGACGCCGATCACACCCTGGGCTACCGCACGGATGGTGGTACCGGCGAGGTCGAGAAAGTGCTCGCTCTGTTCGGGCACGATCCGCGATAGAAAGTCGCGACTCGCGGCGACAAGCTGCGGGCCATACGGAAACAGGACACCGGCCACGACAATGGACAGCAGGAATTTTACCGTCCCCACACCGGCATTGCCGGCAAATCCGAGCAACGTCGTCGCGAAGGGCTTGAGATACGGCACAACCTCGCGCAGCAGCGAACGAAGATTGGTCGAAGCCTGATCCCAGAGATCAAAGAGCTGAGGCCCGATGAGGGGCCAATCCTTGATCGATTGAGGTGGCGATGGAACCAGCACCTCACCCGCTGTCATCTGCCCGGCAATATCCCTGATCCCATCGACTGCGCCCATACCGAGCCAGGTCGCGGGTCCGATGACAATGGCGAGGCTCATAAGGGTGAGGATCCCCGCCGCAAGCTTCGGCCGGCCGCCAAGAATTTTGGCGAGGCGCTGAAACACCGGATTGAGCGCAACGGCGAGCACCACACTCCAGGCCAGGATCGGCACAAACGGACGGATCAGGAGCAGCGTCCAGACGATCAGGACTGCGAGCAGCCCCAGCCGGATCACAAGCTGGATGATCTCGTCTCCGGAGATGATCTGGCGGAGTGTTCTCACAGATGCGCCTTCAGCCACGGCCACGCGTGTTGCAAGCGAGCCAAGTCCCCGCTCGCGCGGGGCGATCTTGATCCAGATCAAGCGATCGGCGCGATCGGCGCCTGCTAGAGCTGCGGTCCCGACAGATTCATCTCACGCTCGGCCCGGAATACGTTACTATAGAGGCTCGCGATCCATTGACGGCCACGTGACGTCACGTTGAGATAGCGTATCGCCGCCTGGATCTGGGGGGCGACGTTGCTCCAATAGAACTGCGGATATTTGTAGACAATGTCCGCCGGCGTCGCATAGCCCAGCGTCTTGTTGAGTCCGATCTCCTCGAATTCGTAGAACAACGCATTCGCCTTTCTCAGATAATTGGGGTCGCCGAGCTGGCCGATCAAATCGGCAGCCCGCAGCAACAGCCCCTCCTCTTCGATCAGGCTGTCATTCGAGGACATCGCATAGGGAAACCGGGTATATTCGATGGCCCGGGCCACCCGATCCGCATCCAGATCCTCGACGGAATCCAGCCGCTCGAGGACGAACAGTTTCGAACGATCGACATGGTAGGGAGCCAGCGCGGCATCGGACGATCCCCTTGGCAGGCGAACGGTGCCGCCATTCACGTCTGCAATGAACTCCTCGTCCTCGTCGCCCTGGACGACGCCGCGCACATATCCGATGTCGTGGGCGAGGCAGGCCAGGATGAAGTTCGCATAGTCGTTCGCCGTGGTGGGCCGTAACAGTGCGCGTCCGGTCAGGATGTCGTGCCCGGCAAGCGTCACGAGCAGCGTGTGCTCGATATTGTGGTAAAGTGCGTCGCTGTTGCCGATGCACTCCAATGTGAGTTTCGCCGCGAACGGAAGCAACTCGGTCAGACCGGCATGCGAAGCGCCAAACCGGTCTCGCGTTTCCGCGGTCAGAAACGCGCCCAACGCCTGCGACACCAATTCGGGAACTGTGATCATCGGGATATCCGTTCAGCTCTCGCAGCGAGACATCTCGCGGGCGCCCATCATATTCCGCCGCAGGGCGAGGCATTGATATGCGTCAATACCCGCCTGAAGCATCGGATTGCCGATGGTGTCGTCGTTGATCTGGATCAACTCGCGCGTGGAGCGCTGGCATGGACTACGGCTCCAAACAGAGGAGGCCCACAATGAAGCCAGCCACAGGATTAGCCGTTGCGTTGGTGATGCTCGGGTTCGTCTTCGCGAGCTCTGAAAGCGCCAATGCCGTGGTGTACTGCCAATATGTCGACTATCCGCCCAGCTGCGTCGCGCGGGCGGGCGTCGTGCTGCGGCCCCGGCCCGTCGCGCGCGCCGCCGCACGCGAAGCGGTGCGGCCCGGCACTCCGATGAATCGCGGCGGTCCGGTCGATCGCGTTGGCAGGCGCTGACTAGCTTGCCGCGATGACGCCAGGAAAAATGAGGGCCGGCGCTGCTGCCGGCCCCCTGGAGAAGTCGGACCGGGAGACCTCAGTACCTTCCGACAACCGGGTTGCCCCAGCCGAAGCGGTAGTTGAAGCGCACGGTGACCATATCCACGTCCTGGGTGATCCGGTCGTTCACAAAGGCGGCAAGTCGCGGATCGGCGACCGTGAACGAATTATTCCGGTGCCCCATGAATAAATGGTCGTATTCGAGGCCCACCGACCAATTCGGGGTGAAGCCATACTCGAATCCAACACCAATGACACCGCCCCAGCGGGTTGCGCTTTGCGCGGCCAGCTCCGCGCCGGAAGCAGTATCAAGGACGCTCAAGCGGTTGTCTGTCACCGCCGCACCGCCCTTCACGTAGAGCAGTGACGCATTCCAGGCGTAGCCGATCTGGCCGGTAAAGAGGCCGATAGCACTGGTCTTGGCCCGCGTGGAGAACGTAGGATCGATCAGGCTGACGCGCTGGTTGCTGAGATCCGCCCAATCGCCCTGAGCTTCCAGACCAAACACCCATTGGCTGGCTTGCCAGCGATAGCCGATCTGGCCGCCGACGACGCCCCCGGACCGATCGCGGCAGCCGGAAGCGACGGCTACGCCAGCCGCGTCAAGGAAATCCACGCAGTTGTGGTTCTGCGCCCAGCCGCCATTGCCGCCGATGTAGAACCCGGTCCAATTGTAGATCGGAACAATCGGCGCCGGAGGCGGCGCCTTCACGGCCATATCGGCAGCCATGGCGGGCCCCACGGCGCCCAGTGCCACCAGAGTGACAGTTGTCAGCAGAAGCCTTTTCATAGCGCTTTCTCCTTACCGACCGCTTCTGGTTCCTCGAAACGGCGGGTTTGTTGCAATGCAATCATCCCCCAACCTCCGGCTGAAATGCTACGGGCGAGGGCGCAATCTCCTCGTGCCATAATGGCAACACTCAAAAGATTTCGAGCTGGCCTCAATGACTCGGCCCGGTGTCCGAATGGCGGAAACCCGCCCGCCCCGCCGAGCTTCGCTTCTCGTCATCGGCAAGGATCGGCGGCGATCGCGTCGGCTATTTTTCAGGGTCGCGCTTGGCCTCGTGCCCGGCAACCTCCTCGCCCTGGCCTTGCTCGATCCAGGACGAGATCTCGCTCGAGGGAATCAGCCGTCGCGGCAAGAAGGGATTGAGCGTCCCTGCGAAGACGATCAATCCCTCATTGAATTTCTCTCGCGCGAAAGTCCTCGCGTCGGCTTCGCTCTCGAACGTGCGCGTCTCCCGCGGGCTTCGCCGCTTCGGCAAGGTCCCGCGCTTGTGCACCTCAAACGTGACGTACCAGGTCTGCGGCATCCGCCAGCTTCCAAATCGCGGTCAAGCCGACGTCTGCCGACCAGCAATGACCGGTGAGATCATGTCGCGGGCCTAGTTGCGCCGCTCCTCGCGTCGCTCGGTGCGTCCTTCATGCCTTTCCTCGCGCCGCTCGATTCGGCCTGCGCACCGCATCGCGGCGAGCGACCCTTCAAACCCTGATCTTTCACTCATGTCCGCAACTCCGTGTCTTGATGACGTTTCAGCAGGCGATGCCTCGACGTGCATTTGTTGATCAACATCAGCGGTCGGCGTCGCTGCCGTGGTCGGCACAGATGACCCGAGCGGAGATTGAACATGCTCACCACACCTGGTAGCCGAACCAGCCATACTGCGGCGGCCGCGCCACGAGCCGGATGCGTCTCTCGATGCGCCTCCTTGCAATTTTGCTCTGGCGTTGTGGCTTCGCTTCAGGCTTCACTGACTGACGCGATTGAATTCGGTCGGCATCCGGCCGTTGAAGCTGCGCAAATGCCTCGCGCGCTCGCGTCTGTGGGGAATCGGTGCCCGGCGGAGCACCAGGCTCGGCCTTCGCGATCTCCGTCGGGGCGATCGTGGGCTGGCTGGTGTCGAGAACGACCAGCTCCGGCAATTTCCGATCGGAATGGATACGGATGGCGACCGAGGCACCAGGTCCGGCGTGTCCAGCGGGTCGATCCGAAAGACAGGCATCCGCAACGACGAGCAGCGCGAGCAACGCACCACCGACATAGAACAGATATCGCGCGACCGGCATCGTCGGCGCCATTGCCGCCGCAGATCTTCGTCTGGCAAGCAATGGACGACGGCCGCAAAATGGTCGAAGCAATGCGACCTGCATGGGCGTAGTTGCCTAAATCGAACCCGCCGTCGCATTTGCCGCGGCGCGTCCCTTGTGAAGCACTTGCTGAGGCTTGCGAGACGGTCCATCTGGCACGCGCACGCATACTGTAGCAGCCGATATTCATCGCGTTTCCGCCCGGCTTCGCTTGAGCCAGATCAACGAATTGAGTTTTCGCAGCATTTCCCGGCGGGACGTTGCGCGGCTTGGTCAGTCCCGATGACATGTCCTTTGGGACAATGACCACGAGGGCAATTGGCCGGGCGCGGGACGCAGCGTAACATCCTGGTTGCGTACATCGAGCTTCTGGCAGGGAGGGCCGATGGTGAGTCAGTTCGAGTTGAGTTCGCGCGCCGCACTTTGCCGGCAGCTTGCAAGCCAGGACCCAGCCAACCGATTTGTCTGGATGGCCGAGGCGAGAAGCTGGTCGCGCCTGTCGAGCGAGATGCCTCACGGCGACGACGGATCGAAAATCGGTCTCGTCACCAGGTTTTTCTTCGCGTTCGGCAAATCGTCGCTGGCATCGCGGCGCCGCTTTGACGCTTGCGGCTTCGACTAGATCGTCGCGGCTGTCTGGCGGCAGGAGCGCGGCGCTCGAAACGAGCCTTGCCTGATCCAGCGAAGCATAACTGGGTTCTTGCATCCGGCTTTCCGCGTCCTCTTTTTCCAAGTCCCTTGATCTAGGGCAATCCTGCTGCCCGACGCTCAGGTCGCCGACCGATGTCGGCTCTCGACCCCGCAGCAGATCTCTACCCCGCAGCAGAAGCCCAGGTCGTAACGTCTGATTTGCATTTCAAAAAGCAGACACACCTTCACATTCCCGCGGCGCACTTCGCCCGAGCTTTGCTTCGTCGCTTCACCCTCTTTATCCAAGAGGGCGCAGGGAAGGCCGGGTGCCGGCTGGCACCCGCGGTCCGCTGCGCGAAATGGTAGCGCAAAGAGACCGCACAGCAGCATACAGGTGTAGCCAATCACTCGGCCTTCCCTGCGCAGTGGGTTGACGGCTTATGCCGTGCTCTCCCGGGAGCCGAGTTCCTTCTGGCCTCCCTCGCCCTCCCGAATATCTGCAAAGGCCCGCCCGGTTGAGCCGGCCTTCACCTCCGCGAAAGCTTGGCCGTAGCAACGACGGCCAGGACCACACGGTTTTGCCGTACGCGCGGTTCGCTTGTTCGCCACATGATCTCCCGGCGTTGTCGACGTTGCCAAGAGAATGCAGGCGAGACGAACCTGACAGCGCCGCTCATCTGGCACGAAGTTTTGGGCTCACGGAGAGCAATCCGCCCTGCCCGCACTTCTCGCGCCCGACGCTGCCGCGTCCACCGCAAGCCCAGCTCGCGAAAAATGACGACACAAGATCGCCCCTCTTGGGTGAGCCGGGATAGGCGACACATACGCCATTTCCGAATTTCGGTAAAGTGAAATATTTTTGTGAGGAGGGATTGACGGGGTGGCGAAACAGGGGCGGTTCTGCCCGACGCGTCATGGAGCGGGCAATCCTTCATGCTTTTCCCATCGCAGGCGCTCGCGTCAACGGACGCCACAAAGCGGAGCCGGCTCAGGCCATTTGTCTATTTCACCTCTCGGCATCATCTCGATAAACGTCTCGCCTGGGTATGAGGGGCGTTCGTATGCCGCATGGCTTCGTCTATATTCTCATTTCGCCGAACAGTGACCACATAAAAATCGGCCGTACTGAGCGGCCCTTCAGCGAACGCTTACGCGGAATAAATGGAGGTGAAGCGTACGCAGCTCACGGGCCGTGGGAGCTATCAGACTACATCGCCTGGCGGGCGCCGACGTCGTCGACGCTTACACTGTCCATCTTCAGCGCCTCCGCGGTGTCCCATCCCGAGCAGACGCCCCGCTCCGATGCGCTCCGAAGACCGTTTCGTCCACGAGGCGCCAATACGCGTCCACGACCTTCGTGTCTCTGGCAGACAGTCCGCTCGTGACCTGCATTTCAGGTCCGAACCCCGAGAGTGTGGCGGTGAGGCTGACCATCATATAATGAAAAAGAATGGGGTCTACCGCGGGAAGAAGACCCTGTTTCTGAGCCGCAACGATCTGCGGTACCAATCGTCCCAGCAACGGGACCAACACCGTTTCGGCAACCCATTGCAGCCGCGGATTGCTAGAAAGGGATTCCTGGCGCATGAATCGATGAAATTCGGGAAATGCGACTGTGTAGCGAAAGAGCGTGGCGTATTCCTCCCGCAATCGGGCGAGCGGTGACAGATCGGAATTTGCCGGGATCGAGCTATCCCATCCTGCCCTAATTTGTGCGAACGCATGCTCGGCCGCGGCCCGCCAGAGGATATCCTTGCTGCGATAGTGGTATGTGATGAGCGGATGTTGCAGGCCGAGGCGGTCCGCAATTGCACGAATGCTTGCCCCTTCAAATCCGTGCTGAGCGAATTCAGCAATGGCAGCATCCAGAATCGCGGCCCGTGTCTCTAGCGAGCGATGTTGTTCGGCCCTCTTGCGCGGGCGTTCTCGTCGGACAGCTGGCTTTGGCATCTTGCCGTCGACTAACATGATTCCCAACCGAACGCCACGCTGAGCACTGATCGGCCCAATCCAACTGAGCCTGCCTCGCAGCAGATTCCCTGTCAGCTTTTGGTCGCACGCGCGAACTCCTGGATCATCGCCTCGCGCATCGCAAACTTCTGGACCTTGCCAGTCACCGTGGACGGGAAGCTATCTACGAACCGGATGTAGCGGGGGATCTTGTAGTGCGAGATCCGATCCTGGCAGAACTTGCGGACACCCTCCTCATCGCGGGCGGCACCGGCCTTTGCAATGATCCACGCACAGACCTCTTCGCCGTATTTCGTGTCTGGAACGCCGAAGACCTGGACGTCCTGGATATCAGGATGCTGATATAGATATTCTTCGACCTCGCGCGGATAGATATTCTCGCCGCCGCGGATGATCAGGTCCTTGATCCGTCCAACGATGCGGCAATAGCCATCCTGGTCGATCGTCGCCAGGTCACCCGTATGCATCCAGCCCGCCGAATCGATAGCATCATTCGTCCGCGCTTCATCGTCCCAATAGCCGAGCATAACCGAGTAACCTCTGGTGCAAAGCTCTCCGGTCTCACCGCGCGGAACGACCCTGCCGTTTCGATCGACAATTTTGACTTCGAGGTGCGGCTGGATCCTGCCGACCGTGGAGACGCGCAGCTCGAGCGGATCGTCACGGCTGCTCTGGAAGCTGACGGGACTGGTTTCGGTCATGCCATAAGCGATGGTTATTTCGCTCATATGCATCGTCGAAGCCACTTCCTTCATGACCTCGATGGGGCACGGCGCTCCTGCCATGATGCCCCGGCGAAGGGAGCTCAAGTCGAAACGCGGGAATTCGGGGTGATTGAGCTGCGCGATGAACATCGTGGGGACCCCGTAGAGCACGTCGCAGCGCTCCGCCTGGACTGCCTCTAGCGTCCGCAGCGTATCGAAAGATTCGGACGGATAGACCATCGTGGCGGAATGGGTCACGCAACCGAGGTTGCCCATCACCATGCCGAAGCAGTGATACAGCGGCACCGGGATGCACACGCGAGAGCCAAGCTCGATCCCGGTCGCCTCTCCCACGAAGAAGGCATTGTTGATCAGATTGTGATGCGAGAGCGTGGCGCCCTTCGGCAAACCCGTGGTGCCACTCGTGAACTGGATATTGACAGCATCGTCCATCTGCACCTTCGCCGACACCGAATCTAGCCGCCTGTTGCCGACTTGCTTGCCTTTCTCCAGAATCCAGTCGAATGCGAGACAGCCATCGTGCTTGCCCGAGATCGAAATGACGTAACGCAGCTCCGGTAGCCGCGCACTCTTCAGCTCACTACTTTCGTTTTTCAGTTCCGGTGCCAGCTCGCGGATCATTGCGATATAGTCGCTCGTCTTGAAACGTGCGGCGGTGATCAGCGCGCGACATCCCACGACGCGTAGGGCGTGTTTTAGTTCGCCCAGGCGATAAGCGGGATTGACGTTGACCAGAATCAGGCCGGCTCTCGCCGTCGCGAACTGCGCGATGGCCCATTCGGCGCAGTTCGGGGACCAAATGCCGACCCGATCTCCCGGCTCCAGGCCAAGAGCCAGGAGCCCGGCTGCGAATGCGTCAGAGCGCGCCTTGAGTTCCGAATAGGTCCAGCGGATTTTCTGGTGCGCCACAACCAACGCCTCCCGGGATCCGGCGATCGCGGCCACCTCGTCCAGGATCGCGCCTATTGTCTTCCCGATCAACGGCGCACCGCTGTTGCCATGCACATAACTTTCGCGCTGCACGATGACCTCCTCGGCCTCAAGTGTTCGGCCTGCATGCTCTGCGCGCAGGCTGCCCTTGCTCACTTCCCTTCGAACACCAACGTCGGCGGCTCTATATCCTTGTCAAACGCTTCCGCCGTGTTCGCAAATCCGCGTTGCGCATCGGCACCGTCATAGAGCTCCATGGCCACGTCAAGCATCACAAGGTCGGCTGCCCCCACTCCTCCGCTCGACCACGCCTTGAGCAGTGTACGCGTCGCGGCGTAAGAGCGGGTCGGCCCGGTCGCGAGCTGTCGTGCCAGGTCAGCCGCAGTGGCTGAAAGTTCGCTTTCGGGCACCACATGGGTGGCGATTCCGAGCGTTCCGGCATCACGCCCCGATATCGGCTCGCCGAGCATCGCAAAACGCGACGCGCGCGCCCGGCCGGCGCGTTCGGCAATCCGCTGCAGCGCGCCGGCGATCGGCAGCATCGCGGTCGTCACCTCCACGCACCGCAAGGTTGCATTCTCGGCCACAACGAGAAAATCGCACGCCAGGGCGAGCTCGAAGCCGCCGCCGAGGGCGATTCCCTGCACCACGGCGACGGTCGGAACCTTCAACATTTCGATCGCGCGATAAGCGACGTTCACGTCGGCGACGAACGTTCTGAACCAGTTGGCGTCCTTCCCCGGCCACTCACGCACCTCGCCGCCGAAGCTGAAGTGCGGCCCCTCCGAACGGACAACGAGCACGCGAATGTCGCTTTGGCTTGCCTCACGCACCGCTGCTCGCAGGTTTTCCGCGAAACGCAAATCAAGTCGATTGAAGGGGGGATTGGCCAGAACGATATGTCCGACGGCGCCATCTCGTTCAAATCGGATCGTTTTCATGGTCTCGATTCCTTCTATGTGCCGGACATCAGGCCGAGCGCCCGCCGGCGGGCTCAGGAACGATCGGCAGCAGCAGGTGTGACGGCCGCTCCGCGTCCCGGTAAATTCGGTGGGTGACGGCCTTGCTGCTGCAGACGTGGTACGGAATGTACTCGACGTTGGTCATGGCTCCCGTGCCGGTCGGGACGTCCATTGAGGTGATGTCGAGACAGATGCGGTGACCTGCCTTGAACTGGTTTGCGGTCGCGAGAATCTGTATCTGGTACTCAACGACCTCTCCCGGCGTCACGGGCTCGATCGCATCCCGCGTGAGCTTGTGGAACGGCTCCCATGGCTTCGAGCGTTTCTCGTCGAGCGCCCGGTAGGACGCCTTCAGCCAGCCCCGCGTGAGTTCGCGCTCGGGCAACGTTGACGGGACATCGCGTTCACCCTCGCGCGCGGTCCGAACCGAGACGTCCGGGCCCACGTCCTTGAGCACGACGATCCAGTTGGTGTCCTCCTGATCGATCGACGCATACAGCGTCAACGTAATCGGGCCCGCGACGGTGACGTCGTGCGGCAAGGGATCGGTCACGTACCGCAGGCGTTCGACCTTCGTCGTCCGCGTCACCGGCATCTGGGTGAAGACGTCGGGGTCGCGCGCCGCAGCGCCAAGCTGCGAGGCAGGTCGCGACGGCTCGGTCGACAGGGTCTCCCAGTGGGACAGGTAGTACTTCGTCCATTGGATCTCCGGCAGCGGCCAATCCGTTCCGGTTCGCCACTCGTTTGCGCCCATGAGCCAGTAGCGCACCGGCGGCTCATTCATGATGCCGGTGTCCTCGCCCTTCAGCCAATGGTCATACCAGCGGATGATCTCGTCGTGATATTGATGGAATGGCCGCTCGAGATGGGCGGGGCCGGTGAACAGCAGCTTCTTCGGCGCGTCGACGTTCTGGAAATAGTGCTGCGCGCCGAGCCAATGGAGCTTGTAGGTGTAGGCATAGGCGCCCGAGCCTGTGTAGAACGGTATCTTGATTTTCTTGAACAGCTCTTCGGACCGCTCGACCGTTCCGTCCATCTCCCAGGGATGCGTCATCATGAGGTACATGATGAGCGTGCGCTGCCCCTTCTGAGTGAGGATGTTGTAGAGGTTGATGTACTGCTTGTAGTCCGGATTCCGCATAGCCCGGCGCCAGAGATCCTCTTCGGCCGCGGAAAGTTCCGCGGGCCGGTTGCGCGATTCGTGGACCGTGCTGAAGACGTCGAGCAGGTAGGGAAAGCTGTGCAGGACCCCTCCGGGATTGAAGTCGCGGAATCCGAACATGCCGCCATAGGCGCTGCAGGCATCGTAGGGGAAGATCGCTTTCAGTGCCGGATGTCCCTGCGCGGCGGCGCGCCATTGTTCGCCGGCAAAACCGGAGATGCCGACCATTCCGACCTTGCCGTTTGACCAGGACTGCTGCGTGATCCATTCGATCAAATCGTAGTGGTCGGTATCCTCGTGGCCATAGTGGCCTTCGGACTTGGCCGATCCTCGCGGCTGCGCGATGACGTGGATGTAGCCGTTGGCGATGAATCGTCTTGTGTCGCCTGCCTCGATGGGTCCGAACCATAATGGGGCATGCGCCGGCTGCGGCGGCAGGATGTCCGCGATGTCAGGCCCCTGGATATCCTTGTTGTGCAACGCGGATGCGTACAGCACCGGGTATTTTCCAGCGGCATCGGGACGGTAGACGTCCACGGCAAGTCGCGTGCCGTCGCGCATGGCGACGCTGATATCTCGATCCTCGATCATCGCTTCAGCTCCGGCGGTTCGCGGCTGTTGTGGCCGACGTTCGGCGAACGTCGAGACGAGGGCGAAAAACGCCGCAAGCCCGACTGAACGGATTATGCCATTATACTTTACTATCGTAAAGTATAATTTCGAGAAACTCGCACCTGCCCTGTGACGGCGTTCTGCCGGCGGACCCGGGCGGCGCGAGCTCATGACGGCAATCAGACGCTTAGGCTCGGTCGTCAGCGGGCTGCAGCATTCGCGACAGCCACGCCGCCCCTCGACAGGCGGTTGTCGAGGCTGAGGGCGCCTGCGCCGAACGCCGCGATCTGCAGCAGGCCGCCGGCCATCATGACGTTCTTGAGGAAGTGGATCATCTGGTTCTGGTCGGCGAAGTTGCTGTGGAAGGCCACGCCCGCCGCGACACAGAACACCGCCAGGGCAAGCGAGATCGGCCGCACCTGATACCCGGCGATCAGCAGGAGCCCGCCACCGAGCTCGAGAGCGACGGCGACGATGTAGGCGAGCGGCGGCACAGGCAGGCCGGCGGCGGCGATCATCGCGGTGGTCGGACCGTAGGCGGCGAGCTTGCCAAGGCCGCTCATCGCGAAGGGCAGGCCGATCAGGATACGGCCGATGAGGGGCAGATAGCGGTTCATGGGACTGGTTCCTTTGCTGGCGTGAGGTCAGGCGGCATCGACGAGGATGAACTCCGCATCCTCGATTGCCGTGATGGTGAGTTCGGGTTCGTCGATGGCGGCGAGGCCGTCGCCGACCGCAACCCGTTGCCCGTTGACGAGGATCGCGCCTTGGGCAGGGGCGAGATAGGTGTGCCGCAAATACGCCGACGGCATGTGGGTCAGAGTGGTGCTGGCAAAAAGCGTGGCTCCGAGGACGCGGGCGTCGGCGCGGATCATCAGCGCCTCGGCGTTCTTCGGGTTCCCGCTCGCGAGTTCGATGAGGTGTCCGGCGCGATCTGCCTTCGGGAATTTGCGAGAATCCCACCGCGGGGTCCCGCCGCGCTGACGCGGCAGCAGCCAGATCTGGAAGAGCTTGAGGGGACCGTCGTCACGGTTGTGCTCGGAATGACTGATGCCGGTCCCGGCACTCATCACCTGGACGTCACCGGCCACGGTGCGGCCGAGGTTTCCGGCGCTGTCTTCGTGCGTGACGGCGCCCTGGCGGACATAGGTCACGATTTCCATGTCTGCGTGAGAGTGGCGGCCGAAGCCCGTGCCCGGCGCAATCTCGTCGTCGTTCCATACCACGAGCGCGCCGAGGGGACCGTTCGCCGGATTGCCGCCGGCCGACACGATGAAGTGGTGGCGCGCCTTCAGCCAGGCACGGTCAGCGTGATCGAGCGTCTCTCTGGATCGAAACTGCGACATGATCATTCCTCGACATAGGACCCGATGGGCATCCGTTTCGGGAATGTTTATGTGACCAAACCACTCGCTTGATTAGTCACGAGATCCAGGACACATCGTTCCATCTGGTGAACGTCAGTGGTCCGCCTCCGCTACGAGGCGGCGGACGATCTCAGGGCGGCGGCGGCGAAGTCGATCACGACCCGCACGCTCGGCAGCATGCCGCGTCGCGATGCAAAGACAAGATGGAGGATGCCGTCGGTGCCGCTCCATGCCGGCAGCACGCGGACGAGCGCACCGCTTGCAAGCGCGTTCTGGCAAGGCGTGGCTCGACCGGCACGCTTCTGGCCTCACCGTTTTCCGCCGTCAGAAGCCAGGCACCGCTGCTCGCAGGCCGGGGCTCGCGACAAGGATGCGCCGGCTGACACCGATGCGCTTCACCTGCAAGTCCGCATCGGTATCGAGGCGCTCACGGACGCGGATTGGTCAGACCAAGTCCGCGCGTCGTCCGATCGAGCAGCCGCACCCCGAGCCGCTCTTCCAGCAGGGCGATGCGGCGACTGACGCGCGATTTGGGTACGCCGAGCACGCGAGAGGCCGCCGAGAATCCCCGATTGACGACAACGGCGACAAAGAACTGGAGATCGTTGCGATCGCGCACCATCTGCCACCGTTTCTCTCCCCCGAGCGGAGCTTCCGCAGGGATGACGAGGGTATCTCGTTCTCCGGCTCGGACCATCATCGGCCGGTGAAGACGATCCTCGGCGGCTCGATCCCCTTCTTGATGGCCTCGGCCCGCGCCGTCCGGCCGCGTCGGGCGTCCTCGGAACTGTGAAGCGCCATGGTGATGTCCAGGCGTCACGAAGATGCCGATGATACTTGAGGCCGAGGCACTGCAAATCGCCGCAGGAACGTTACCCTTGGCGATGGCGGTGAACGCGATCGAGGATTGCACCGTGGACGGCAGGGTGCAGAGGAACAGGATGCCGGCGTAGAGCGTCGGCGTCGCAAGCGGAGACAGGATCGGCCTGAAGGCCAGGCCGAACAGCGGAAACAGTACGAATGTCGTCAGCAGCACCAGGGCATGCAGCCGCCAATGACTTGCCGCCGCGATCACGGCTTCGCGCGACAGCTTTGCTCCATGCAGGAAGAACAGCAGGGCAATGGCGAGGTCGGTGAGGTGATCCACCACCAGCGCCGCCGTGCCGCGGCATGGCAGCTCGCTTGCCGCGACGACGGTCGCGATCAACGCCAGGGTAAAATTCTCAGGCAGGAACTTGGGTCGAGACATGCTGATCATCAGTTCGCCGGGACCGGCTTTGAACTAGCGCGATTGCCAAGTCAGCGCGCCTTTCGGGGCAGCGCAAACATGCCCCAGTGAGAACAACTGATCCATTCGTCGTGGTCGGTCGCGAACGCAGATGTCGATGTGGTGGCGTTCATGGTCGTCTCCCTACATTGTACGCACGATCTAGAAGTAGGGAGCGGCCAGCCGGTCACCACTAAAACTACATTTAAGCGCGCGTACTGATGGGCGACTATCGCGAGAGCAGGACTACCTTGGCGCGCGACGATACGATTTCCGAGTCCGGATCCGGCCCAGCCTGAATCAGACCATCATGGCGCAGCGAGACCTCCGAAAACGGCGATGCGGCCGCCCGCTCGAGGAGTGCGCGCAGTTTCGGCTGAAGTCCTTCGCCGCGCGATGCCGCGAAGGTGCTGAATTGATGAAGAGAGCACATTGCCAGAACTCCTAGGCTGCCTGCAGCACGGCGCGATACTGCCTTCGACTGTTTCTTGGCGGGTACTCGACAATCAATCACGGACCGCACAACGCGGTTTGGGAACCGCGCGCAAAGTTGTCGATAGAGTGGAAGTATGAGTCCGCGCTCAGATTTCGATCAAATACGAATTTATTCGCTGGCACGGCGGCCGAACCCGCGTGAGGACTCAGCTCGCGGCGATGACACGACACGGCATGTGAGGCGTCGCGTCTCGACCAGACCATCGCTCGACGCCGATCCGGGGCGCTGCCTCCGCAACGAGCTTCGGGACGTGGCGGCAGTTCTCGCTACCTGCGAACAGGAGGATTGGTGTTGCGCCAAGTTGGCGCTGCGTTTGTCACGCCTACCGAAGGCCAGCTGTACGACCCCACTGACGGTGCGGTCACAGTTCCGACAGACGTTCCGGATGTCCCATAGGTCCCGGATCGCGGTGTCGACAGTCCGGACGTCCCATAGGCATCAGATTGCATCGTCGAGACATCGTGTCTCAAATACGTGTAGTTCTTCCCTTCCGCAGCGAAGGGCGCGACCGCGAGCCCTACAGCTACGAAGGCAGCAGTCACAAATTTGGTCGTCATCATGATCGCTCCTCTTTCGTGAAAGATAGGAGACAACGCCCATTCTACACGGCTCGACATCCTAAATTCTTGTTCAATGAAGGTGGGGAGGCGGTCCGCCGCACTTGAGGCCGCCAATTCAGATTGCGCGCGCCTGCCTGCGAACCTCATTCGCAATCGCCTTCAGCGAATTCGCCGCCGCCGGGCCCACAAGGCTATAGCCAATGCCGTCGTCCGCCCAGGCAAAGCCGGTGGCGCTGCCGTTTGACTGTGCGGTCATTGGTGCGTTCTGGTCGGCGCTGGTCATCGGCCGCGTCAGCACGACAACCCGGCTGCCGCGGTCGTCGTCATACATGAACATTGCGGCTGGTCCGTGCTGGGTCGCGACCAGGCGCCCACCCATCAGACGGTAGCCTGAACCCGCCAGATCCGGCACCTTGACAGGCCGGTTGAGCCGACTCGAGATCCATTCGACGAGCTGCGTGGTGTCGGATGCTCGCACCTCGACGGGGCGGATCCGATCCGGTGCGTAGACATTGTAGGAATAAGCCGCTTCCTGCGCGAGTGCGGCCAGGCCGCCAGGCGGCGCCTCCAACGAGCTGCGCATGATCCAGCCGCCAAACCCGCCCACGCTCAGCAGCAGCATCGCCGCGATCGCCCACCATGCCGGCGGAGAACGACGCCTCCGACCCTCGACGATGCGTGAGAGGTTCAGCTCCGGCGGCAACGGCTCGTCAGCAATCGGCGCCAGCGCCGCGCGCAACAACTCGCGCTGATCGGCAAAGCCGGCGACGCGCTTGGCGACGTCCGGATGATCGGCAAGGTAGGAGCCGACTTCCACTCGACGCTCCGGCTCGAGCATATCATCCACATAGGCATGGAGGTCGTCTTCCGTGATCAGCCGGTTGTTCATGTCAACCTCCGCATCATCACCACGTTCCCTGGCGCACCGGCGACGCCGTCGAGCTCCTGCTGCAACCTCTCGCGTGCCCGCGACAGGCGCGACATCACGGTGCCAATCGGGACGTTCAATACCTTCGCGGCCTCCGCATAAGAGAGATCCTCGACTGCAACCAGCAGCAGCACGGCCCGCTGCTCCCCTGGCAGTTTCGCAAGCTTGTCTAGTACGTCTTGATACATGAGCCGATGCTCCTGCGCGGCAGCCCCGCGAAACTCGCCTTCACCCGCTTCCTCGATCGGCACATGCCTGCCGCGCGACGACGCCTGACGGAATTGATCCGCCGCGAGGTTGTGCAGGATCGTGAACAGCCAGGCGCGCACGCTCCCGTCCCGCCTCTGATGCCAGCGGCTGACAGCGCGCTCCAGGCAGTCCTGCACAAGATCGTCCGCGTTCGCGCGGTTGCGCACGAGGGCGCGCGCATAGCGGCGGAGGGCGGGGATCAGCGGCTCGACCTGAACCAACATATCCTTCATCTCGGCCTCCGCCTGCGTTCCTTCTCGCTTCAGCGAACGTCAACGAGTCTCAATCTGGATCGCCTCGCCGGGCATGGCCGGTTCGCCGGACGCAATCACAAGGTATCGCCTGTCGGCCTTTGCCCCCTGATCGACGATCTGCCGGATCGGGCCAGCGGCGTTGACGATAGCCGATCCTGCCGGGTTCGTCATGAACGCTGCGAGTGGCTGCAACGGGCCGCTTCCGTCCTCATGCTCGGAAAGCGCCAGCACATATTTCTGCTTGGGCTGGAGACCCGTTACCGAAGCCTGGAGGATCTGGATCAGGCCCTGGTCGAACAGCGACACGCTGGTCGGCGCCTTGCCATCGCCCGCGTCCCTCTTGGGCGCCAGGGCGAGATGGGCAACCTGGCCGGCAACGCCGAGCGGCTGAAGGTTCTCCCGGTCGTCGGGATTGGGCGCGGCGTTGGGGACATAGGCGATCGCCTGAGGTGCCTGACCGATCGGAATGTTGGCAATCACCTTGTTGGTCGCGGTATCGATCGCCGCCAGCGCATCGGCGTTCTCAAGGCCGACATAGACGCGCGATCCGTCGCCCGACGGCCAGACGCCGTGCGGCAAGTTGCCGACCGGGATGGTCGCGACCTGCGAGAAGTCGTCGGTGCGGAACACCTTGACTTCGTTCAAGCCACCGATCGTGACATAGGCGAACGATCCCTTGGCGGTTTGTGCGAAGTTGACATGGTTCGTGATCGGACCGGTGTCGATCGTCCTGACGAGGCTGAACGGAGGACGTGCGTCGAATACTTGCGTCTTGCCGACGTCCTTGAGCGTGAACCAGACCTGCTTGCCGTCGGGCGTCGCGGCGATGTTCGGGCAGAACGGGCTATCCTGCTTCACTTTGGCGACGATCTTGTAATCGGCAACCGTGACGACATCGGTTTCCGGATTGAACGACGAGCAAATGTAGCCGTACTTGCCATCGGGCGAGAAGATCTGCATGCCCGGGCCGCCTGGAGTCGTGATGCGCGTCTTCTCTGCAAAGCTCTTGGCATCGATCACGGAGATATAGTTCTCGCCGCGCACCGTCACCCACACCTCCTTGCCGTCCGGCGTATAGAATGCCTCATGCGGCGAACGACCGACATAGGTCACATGCTTGACCGCGTTGGTCGCGGTGTCGATGAAGGTGACCGAATTCGAGCCGATCGACACCACCGCGAGCGTGTGGTGATCGGGCGAATAGCCCATACCGTGGACGAGCACCTGCCCCTTGTAGAGCGGGCTGAAATTGAGCGGCTGCGGATCGCCAAGCCGGATCACGCCGAGCAGCTTGTTGTCGACGGGATCCGTCACCGAGACCGTGTTCGAGAACTGCTCGGCCGCATAAATCCGGTCGTGATGGCTGATCGGAATGTCAGGCGAGGACAGCGCGCCGGGCGCTTGCCCGGCCCACGCAGTGGACCCGGTTGCGAGCATCGTTGCCGCCAGGAAGACAGTTTTCCACGTTTTCATGTTTCGCTCCTAGTGTTTCATTCCGGAGGACATGTCCATCTGCATGCCCGAATGATGGTGATCGTGTGCGGCAGGGGGAGCCTGCGGTTGCGTCGGCGCGGGCGTCGTGTCGGTCGCCGGCTCGCCGATTGCGAGCTTCATCGCGGCGATCTCCTGCATCTGGTCGACGATGATTTCCTGCGCGATCCGCCGAAGCTGCTCGTTCTTGCCGTAGCGCAGCTCGATTACGGCCATGTCGATGGCGCCCTGATGATGCGGTTTCATCATGGCAACGAAGTCGCGATCGATATCGCCGCTGGGCTTCGCCGCCATGTCATTCATCATCTTGGTCATCGCCGCGTCGTTCTCTTTCAGGAACGCGGATTCCTCGGCGGTCAACCCTGCCGGAGGATCGGCCGGATGGGCCTCGTGCGCGAACGCGAGCGGCGGGATCGCGCAAGCAATCAGGACCCGCCCACCCAACAGGATCGTGGCAAGCCCTGGTCTTCGGAAACGACACCTGCTCGCGAGTGTTGCAATGAATCTGAGCGACTGCTGGTGCATCCTGAACTCCCATGTTGATCGCATGGGAGTTTGACGGAGCGGCACGCGTTCTATTCCAAACGGCCGCAAAGGTTCTTCGGCCGCGGGCAGATGGCCTTCAAAAAAGCCAATGGCAACAATGACTAAGGCACGATCTTCGGCCCAATCACAGACGCGTTAGCGTCCCGCCCAAGGAATACGCCCCAGCGATAATTGATCGATTTTATCGATCATAACTTAAATATCAATCTGTTGGATAAATTCATCACCGCAAACCAGTTTTGGCGTAACCCGGAGTAACGCCAATGACCGCTGCCATCGACTTCCGCACTTCTCCAGTCAAACCCGTCATCCGCGAGACCATCGTATCGCGTGTGAAATCAGCCCGCGCCGTCATCCCCGGGGTGGCGCTGGCAGGAGCTATCGCTCTCGTCGCCAAATTGCTTCACGGCGTCCCGGGGATTGCCACGTTCAGCCCCATGATCCTCGCCATCGCGATCGGGATATCCATGCGCAATCTGGTCGGCACGCCGTCCTTCGCCGCCCCGGGGATTGCTTTCAGCATGCGCCGTCTGCTTCGGGCCGCGATCGTTCTCCTCGGCTTTCAGATCACGCTGACCCAGCTTGCAGCCGTGGGTGCAAGGGGGCTCTTGATCGTCGTCGGCACGCTCGTTGCCACCTTCGCTTTTACCCTCGCAACCGGCCGCGCCTTGGGCGTCGACCGAAAGCTCACCGAACTGATCGCCGCGGGCACCTCGATCTGCGGTGCTTCGGCCGTTGTCGCGACCAACAGCGTCACCGGAGCGTCCGACGAGGACGTCGCTTACGCGATTGCCTGCGTCACGATCTTCGGCTCGATCGCAATGTTCGTCTATCCTGTGCTGCCGCATCTTCTGCATCTCGATGGCGCGGCCTATGGCCTCTGGAGCGGGGCATCCATCCATGAGATCGCGCAGGTGGCCGCCGCTTCTTTTCAGAACAGCCAGCGCGCGGGCGAAATTGCCACGGTCGCCAAGCTTGCGCGAGTCATGCTGCTTGCGCCTGTGGTGCTGGCCCTGAGCGTCGGGCCCCGGCTTGCGGCCCGAGGCACGCCCGGCAGGTTGGCAAGGGCACCCCTGCCCTGGTTCGCAATCGGCTTTGTCGCGGTGACTGCCGTCAACAGTGTCGTGACCATTCCGGCGGGAATGAGGGACGCCACGATCACCCTGTCCACCTTCCTGCTCACGATAGCTCTCGCCGCCATGGGCCTTGAGACCGATATCTCGAAACTCTACGCGCAGGGCCTGCGTCCGGCTATATTGGGCGCGCTTGCCTTCCTGTTCATTGCAACTTTCAGCCTGGCTCTCATCAAATTCATGGGGTGACCATGACGCTCGAACAGCTCCGGATCTTCGCCGCGGTCGCCGACAAGCAGCACGTGACACAGGCCGCCCGCGAACTGAATCTGACCCAATCAGCCACGAGCGCGGCGATCGCCGCGCTCGAAGGCCGTTATGGCGTCAAGTTATTCGATCGGGTCGGTCGCGGCATCGTGCTCACGCATATCGGCCGCTCGTTTCTCGGAGAAGCCCGCGCCGTGCTGGCCCGCGCCCATGCGGCCGAGCAGGTTCTGCGGGACTTCGCCGGACTCAAGGCCGGAAAGCTTGTAATCGCCGCAAGCCAGACGGTCGGCAGCTATTGGCTGCCCGCGCGGCTATTGGCTTTCCAGGCGACCTATCCCGGCATCGAACTTGACGTGAAGATTGCCAACACCGAACATGTCGCGACCGACGTGCGCGAAGGCATGGCGGATCTCGGCTTCATCGAAGGCGACATCGACGACGCCGCTCTGTCGGCCCGCCGCGTCGACGGCGATGCGCTGGTCGCCGTCGTGGGCTCACAACACCCTTTGGCGAACCAGAGAAAGCTCCCTCAGGACTGGATCGCGGCGACACCATGGATTCTTCGCGAGCCGGGTTCCGGAACGCGTGCCATGTTCGAACGAGCCCTGAAGAAGCGCGGAGTACGCCTTTCCGATCTCAAGGTGCAGCTCGAGCTCGCTTCGAACGAGGCCATTCGAACGGCCGTCGAGACGGGCCGCTGCGCCGCGGCCATCTCCGATCTGGTGGTCGAAAACGCGATCGCGGCAAAGCGGCTATTCCAGTTGGAAGGCGAAATGGCGAAGCGTTCGTTCTACGCTTTGCGCCACAAGGAGCGGCATGTGAGCAAGGCCGAAGCCGCGTTGATGTCCAGCATCGCGGGCGGTGCCCCGTAGGCAGGCCTGCGCCCCCGCCCAATTCCCATGCCGCGACCATTGAACTGATGCCTGGCTGGTACTAGCCTTGCCACTGCTGGCTCGCGGCAAACTCCTTCATTCGATCGCGGCCAGCGATCAGAACGATCTGATCATCTCGTTGGATCGCGGCCGCGTCGCGATCTACTTCTTTAGGAAGCGGCAACGTCGGACACTCCGATTGCCGGAAACATCGAGATGGAGACTCACGATGATCGATTCACGTCGCACTTTTCTTGCGATTTCCTTGTTGGCCACTACTTCGATGCCCGGTGCATCATTCGCACATGCCAGCAGCCCGACGCATGTTCCGGGCAACAGGAATGCCATTCACCTGCAGGAACACTTTCGACTCACGAACCGGCATTTGCCGGGCAACCACCAGGCGCAACCCCGGCAGCAGGTCGAAGACCCCTTCGCGGATTTGATCCTCGGATGATCCGACCTGCCGCCGGCGTACGCCTCGTTTCAACAGGAGCTTCTGATGCCACATCGCAACGATGCAACTTTTCAAGCCCTGTCCCGCCGTGCCGTGCTCCGGACCATCGGAGTAGCGGGCATTGCGCTCGCCACCTCGTCGGCCTGGGCTGACCAGTCGGTCGATCTGCCGATCGCCAGCGATCCACGCAAACGGCCCGTGACGCATGACTTCCCGCAGAAGGGACCCATGATCCTGCAGCGCACCCGGCCACCGCTGCTGGAAACGCCGATGGAAGTGTTCGATCGTGGCGTGTTCACACCAAACGACCAGTTCTATGTGCGCTGGCACTGGGCTGTGATCCCGACATCGGTAGACGCGGAGGCCTTTAGGCTCGCCGTGCACGGCCACGTCAATCAAGTTCTGTCGTTGTCGCTCAGCGATCTCCTCAAGATGCCTCGCGTGGAGCTCGCCGCCGTCAATCAATGCTCGGGCAATTCGCGCGGGTTCTTTTCGCCTCGTGTCCCCGGCGCGCAGTGGGCGCACGGCGCCATGGGCAACGCGCGATGGACGGGAGTCCGGCTCAAGGATGTCCTGGATCGTGCGGGCGTCAAGCAAGGCGCGGTGCAGGTCCGCTTCAACGGACTGGACGAGCCCGTGGTGCCCGAAGCCCCCGATTTCGAGAAATCGCTCGACATCGATCACGCGCGTGACGGCGAAGTCATGATTGCCTTCGCGATGAACGGCGAGCAGCTGCCGCTGCTGAACGGCTTTCCGCTGCGTCTGATCGTGCCGGGATGGTACTCGACCTATTGGGTCAAGATGCTCAGCGAGATCGAGGTCCTCGATCGCGCGGACGACAACTACTGGATGGCGACCGCGTACACCATCCCGGACACGCCGCACGCCAACATCACGCCTGGCCAGACCGGCGTGAAAATGGTTCCCATCAGCCGGATGGTGCCGCGATCCTTCTTCACCAATGTTACGGAAGGTGCGTCGCTTCCGGCTGGTGCCAGCGCGGCGATCCGCGGGATTGCCTTCGGAGGAGACACGAGCGTCGCCAAGGTCGAGCTTTCAATGGATGACGGTCAGATCTGGCAACCCGCAACACTGGGCGAGGATCACGGCAAGTACAGCTTTCGCCGCTGGCAGGTGAATATTCCCCAATTGGTGAAAGGCCATCATTCACTCACGATCCGCTGCACGAGCCTGAGCGGCGACGTCCAGCCCGCAACGCCGAACTGGAACAACAGCGGCTTCATGCTCAATGCCGTGGAGACGGCCCATGTCACCGCCGTTTAGGAGCAATTTCATGCGACACGTCATCATTGCTCTCGGCACCTCATTCGCTGCCCTTCTGACGCCCGCCTCCGCCCAGGTTCAGCCCGCTCCGGCGATCACATCGACGAACGTCGAGCTTCCACCGGGCGATGCCCTATTTCCGGGCGGATCCAGCGCGGACGCCATCAACAACAACTGTCTGGCCTGTCACTCCGCAGACATGGTGCTGAACCAACCTGCTCTCTCCAGGTCCGCTTGGGATTCCGAGGTCCACAGGATGATCAAGGCTTACAGAGCGCCCATCGACGAAGGCGACGTGCCCGCGATCGTCGATTATCTGGCCAGCACAAAGGGAACGAACTAACGTCAGGCCTGCGACCAGGACGAACTGGCGTTGTCCAGTCAGCGCTCGGTGTCTTCATTGCTCCAGCCAGGGACGGCGAACCGCGGCCCGACAGGCGGTACTGCACTCGGATTTAGCAGTCGATGTCTCTGCACGTGCAGACGTGCAGCCGGACGCAATGGATCGTGCGTCGTCGCAGACGCGGTCGCACACGACGCCAGCAAGAGACCGAGCACCAGCAGACAGCGCATTGAATCGCTCCAAATCATCTTCAGCATCGCGCGCGGCATAACCGGCGAACGGCCGGGCTCTACGGGTCCATCCCGAGCGATTGGCCACCGAACTTGGACGGATCGTTATAGCTGGGCGTATCGTTGTAGTAGATCGGCGGTCGAGGGCCTGCATAGGCTCCCCTCGGGATGACGAAGTCACCCTGTGACACGACCGGCCCATGATGAGCCACGGCCCGATGCCGTGTGTGCGTACCATGGATGGGAGCCGCGTTTGCACAGGCGGTCAGCGAAATCAGAAAGCCAGCAGTCAAGAGAGAACGCGTCGAACTTTTCTCCAATTGCTCACCTCCTGGAGGTAGGACGTGCCGTTCGTCATCCCAATCCAGGCAGTGGCGCGGCGTATCACTTTGCCGGCACCGGTTCGGGTGGCGCGAACGATCGATTTCATGACTTCCAAAGCTACTCTACGAGCGGTACGACGATTGCAACCAGGACGCCGCTGAGTCCGATGCCAAGCGCGGCGAATGCGGCTCCCAGCGGGTATCATCATTTGGCCTGGCGACATGCACGGGTTCAACATCCGCGACAGATCGACCCCTCCAGCATCTTTTCAACCCGCGCATCCTCCTTGTCGACGGCGGCGTTCGTACCGAGCAGCGGGCCTTTCATGGCATGACCGACTGTACCGGATGAGGGCAGCGCAGTGCCCAGGGAATTCGTTCCCGGCGTCGCAGCGCTCGTGCCGAGTGCGCCGCCACCCATCGACATGTGCGATCCCATCGATCCCATGCCGCCACGGGCGAATGCTGTGGTGGTGGAGAGGACGAGACAAAGTGCGAAGCAAAGCAGGGACAACAGCCTCATGATTCATACTCCCGGCGTTGAGGTGACCTGAACTCGAACTAGGCGTCAGGCACGTGTGGCGCCGAGCACGATGGCGAGAGCGATCATGACAAAGAATACAGATTCGACATCGGCGTGTTCACAGCTCCAAGCGTATTTCGTCTTCTCGGAGGAGTGATCTGCGACGATGCACGGTCGCCAGCGGAAATGCCTACATCAGACACATCAAGAACATTCAGTTCGGGAAACACTAGCAGGAGAGCAGCAGTGATCGCGAGCCGCGAATTCTCCGCACGAATGAGACAATGGAGAATGATGATGACTGTGTTCAAGACACTGATTGCTGCGGCGTTGATCTCGACGGCGTCAATCCCATCCGCATTTGCGGCGTGGTCCTTCGCGGACCAGGAGCCTGCGACGTATGCGTCGATGTATCCGAACCGGGACGTCCTGAACGGCGGTGCCGTGACGCCGGCAGGCAGGATGGGCCTCGAGCGCGCCGGCGGCGCGGCTCCCGTGTTCGCAGGCCGCAACGTCCATATCGGGCCGAGATACCGCTGAGCGCAGGGCGTCGCGAAGCGTCATACGGGGTGCTGCCGCAACCTGCGGCGCACCCTGTTTGCTATTCGAAGTTCCTGCATCAGATCCTGGGTCATTCGCGATCCTGCGTAGCCACTCGATTTGGGTTTGCTGTCTCTCGGCCAGCCGTCGCAAATTTTCTCGGACAGCAGGTGATCGAGCTCCCCGTACAAATGACGGATTTCCAGCTCGGCCTTGAGATTCCCCTCACAGTTACCTTTCGACAGCAGCCGATCCTGACTGCCCTGTCAGGTAGACCCGCGAAGGGAGCCGCAACCGCAGATCACGTCGCGGACGCGGTCGTGGAAAGTGGTGCCGCTGGGCTTGGACAGCACATACTGGCCAGCGTGGCGAACAAACGTCTGCACACAGCTGGAGCCTGCGCAATGTCCAGGGGCATTCGGACACTGGAGGAGCGAGTAGTCGAGCCGAACGACGTTTGAGTTGTCGTCGTATGTCGCGAAGTAGTGTCCAGCCTCAGCATCGGCGCCGCATCTGGACAAAACAATCCTCCTGATTCCGGACGGAAGCTGAGCGATCCTCTCGGCACTCATTGGTGGATCAGGGGGACAACCGGCACCGCATAACCCGGCGCCGACCACACCGAGACCACCATGCAGATCAGTATGAATGGAATTCGTTGCATGCAGCACCTTCGCAAACAGCAGCTCTTTCGGAAGCGCATCCCGACGATTGGATCGTCCTGGATAAGACTAGGCGGTAGACGCGCTCCGGCAAGGACCATGACGGCGAATTGAAAATCTCTGATCGAGAGTTCGTGCGAAGTTACTGAACTTAACGTGTATCCCGCGTCACGGGCGCTGTCGGCACCCGACTGCTTGGAGCCATCAATCTCCGCTCTCGAACGTGAATTGGATCTACCGGCCCTAGTACTTACGTCTGATCTCGACAATCGGACGTCTGGGATTTAAATGCGTACGCTCATCTCCGCGACAGCCGCCCTCCTGCTGAGCGGCAACGGCTGCCTAGCGCAAGTCTCGACCATGGGAACGACCGCCATGGCCATTCCGACAACACCGGGCGCGATTGTGTCGTCCCCGCTGGCAGGGCCAAGCCCGTTCACGAGCCTTTTCTCGGCCGCGACCATTCCAGGTGCGCCGGCAACCACGCTGGCTTCGCCCCCACTGGCGCTAGACCCGACACTTCCAGGAACGAGCGTCAATTGCGCGCCGAACGCGGTGGAGCTTTCGCCATCGGTGGAGAGCGTCACCGCCACGAGCAGCGGCGTTTCTGCGAGTCCCACCGTGCCGATGAGTGCAACAAGCCCGATGGGCGCAATGGGGACCATCACTGGCATGTCGGGGCTGGCTGCGCCGATGACCGTTACAAGCCTGCCGGCGGCCATGCCCGTGACCATCGTCGGCACGTTCACTGGCAGCACGACAGGCACTGTGGCGCCGGCGCCCGCACTCGGCAGCTCCACTCCCGGAAGCTCGTGCACGTCGGCACCTGGAAGCACCCTGACCAATGCTGCGGCTTTGCCGGCGTCAACGCCTGATATCCCGTCGACCCCTGCCCCCGGCACCATTCAACCGCCGGCGATCGACGCCGACACCGCCGACACCAGCATCAGCCCCGCGCCGAGCGTAATGCCCACCCCGAACACGAGCGCGTGTCCGGAAAGCATCTCGATGGACCTCGCTAATCCGGCTCCGGCTAGTCCCCTCACCAGCGGCACTGCTGCGACGGCGGGCGCATCCCCGCCTACTGGCTGCTAAGCACAATTCTTGCAATCCTCGACTACTCGGTCGACTGGAGCACAGTGGTCGGGGCTCGCTGGCGCCGTCCGGAACGCTGCGCCGGCACGGATCGCGCGGAGTGAGTCAAGCATTCCAGGATTTTGGCGGGTAATATCTCATCCTCGAGGACGAGAATCGGGCGCGACCTAAACATATGGAGGCGGGCAGGAGACGCTCGCATCGCCGGTGACTGCGCAGCCGGCTTATGCCGCCGCGCCTCCTTGGTCTGCCCCTCAGCAAATCTGCGGATTGTCACCGTGGTCGCAAATGCCGCCCGGCTGCTCCGAGGGCGCTGCGGTATAGGCGCCGAAAGGTTCTGCAAACGGAAAGACACTCGCGTGATGAGCGCGCTCCGTGATGTGCCGTTGGTTCGCGTAAGTCTCGCGTGCACTGGCGGCCGTCGTGAACATCGCGGTCGCGATCAGTCCCGCCGACAAGATCTTCAACATCGTCATCAACCTTCTCCATTCAAATGCAACGAACGTGTTGCCCTATGAGGGAGGTGCGGATCGATGCAGCGGAGGCGAATGCAAGACTTGCTCACAGGCGCTCAATGAGCTGTGAGCCGCTTACGATTCTTTAATCCGGCGAACCAGGGGGAGCCAAGGCACGCAGTGCCTCGCTGACATTGAATACGGCGGCACTCGCGCCCGATACACCCGGCGGTCAACATTGACGGGTCGCGGAAGCATCCTCGCGGACTTGAATATGAGGCTGCGATCCAGCACTCTGTGCTGTCGATCGGCGCCTCGTCGGGTTTGGCCGCGAGTTAGCTCGTCTGCGGCCGGTGGGCAGAAACCCGGTTACCCTCCGTCAGGCTCAGCATCGGGTTGAGGATCACCTGATCGCCCGGCTTGACGCCATCGTGCACCTCGACCTGCGTGCCGAGATCGCGTGCGATCGAGATCTTCTGCATGTGAACGACGCCATTTTCCACGACCGCAACATGCAGGCCGTTCTCATCGAAGACAACGGCGTCGGCCGGTACGATCATCGACGGCGTCTTGCGCGGAATGTACAGCTCGATGGTGCAATAGATGCCCGGCTGAAGCGCGCCATCCGGATTGGGAACGTCGATCTCCGTCAGCAACGTACGGCTCCCGGGCTGCAACGCGGTGGCGATCCGCGTGACCTTTCCCGGAAACGCCCGGCCTGGCAGCTCCGGGATCCGGACGACCGCATCGACGCCCGGCTGAACTCCGACCGCCTCGTCCTGCGGCACAAACACCTGCGTGCGGATGACATTCGCATGCATCAACGTGAACATGAA
Source organism: Bradyrhizobium sp. F1.4.3 (assembly GCF_040548375.1). NCBI lineage: Bacteria > Pseudomonadati > Pseudomonadota > Alphaproteobacteria > Hyphomicrobiales > Nitrobacteraceae > Bradyrhizobium > Bradyrhizobium sp. F1.4.3. Next base: position 292,967 of record NZ_JBEPRN010000002.1, on the reverse strand, counting down.
TGTCGAACCGGCCTGCACGAGGCTGCCATTGTCGATACTGCGCTGGGTGATCACGCCGTCGAATGGAGCCACTACGCGCTGATAGGCCTTGTCCTGTTCCAGAACCTTGATCTGAGCTTGCTGAGCAGCGATGTTCGACTTCGCCACGGCCTCGGCCGCCTGCTGTGCGCGCAGTGTCAGACGGTCATTGTCGCCCTGCTGGGCGGTCAGCCATCCCTGCTTGACGAGACCGCTGTCGCGCGCGTTGGTGACCTCGGCGAGTTCACGGCTCGCCTGCGTCTGCTGAAGAGTTCCCTGGGTCTGCGCCAGGGTGGCCTGGGCCTGCGCGATCTGGTGATCCAGCTCGGGCGCGACGATCTCGGCCAGCAACGCTCCTGCCTTCACACGATCGCCGATATCGACGTAGCGCTTTTCGATGTAGCCGCTGGTCCTGGCAAATATGTTGGCAGCTTCGAAGGCTGCCGTTGTCGCCGGCAAGGTGACGTCTATCTTGCTGTCACTGGCGCGGACGGTCGCGACGCGGACTTCCGGCACAAGCATCCGCGCTTGTTCGGACGTCGCGGCCAGCGCGCGATCGGCCTCATAGTGGCGCCAGCCACCCACAGCGAGCCCTCCGGCAAGCAAGAGCAGCGCCGCTGACCCGAACACGGCTGCTCCGGACCGCCGCTTGTGCCGGCCCTCGGCCCGCAGCAAAGGCCTATCCGCATCGTCCGGAAGATCGAGGTCGTGGAACGGCCGATCGGGCCGCACATCTATCTCAGTCATGCCTGCGTTTCCTCGAACACGCCATGCTGCGGCTTTCCGTCATTGCCCTTGCGCAGCATGGCAAACAGATAGGGGACGATAAGCAGGGTCGTCGGAGTTGCAAACAGCAGTCCGCCGATCACGGCGCGGGCGAGTGCTGCGTTCTGCTCCTCGCCAGCACCGCCGATGGCCATCGGGATCATGCCGACCACCATCGCGGCGGCTGTCATCAGCACCGGCCGAATACGGGTGCGTCCGGCGCTCAATGCCGCCTCTAGGGCGGAATGGCCCTTCAGCTGCTGCTCGCGCGCAAACGTCACCAGCAGGATGGAGTTCGCCGATGCGACGCCGACGGACATGATCGCGCCCATCAGCGACGGGACATTGAGCGTGGTCCCGGTGATGAACAGCATGGTCACGATGCCGCACAGCGTTGCGGGCAACGCCAGAATGACCACGAAGGGCTCGCCAAAGCTCTGGTAGTTGACGACCATCAGCAGATAGACGAACACGGCCGCGAACACGAGGCCGATACCGAGATCCCGGAACGAGTCGTTCATGCTCTGGATCTGGCCCAGGACCTGGATGGAATTGCCGGGCTTGAGTTGCTTTTGAAGATCGGCGGTGACCTTGCCGATATCGGCTGCCACGCCACCAAGATCGCGGCCCTGCACGCTCGCATAGACCTCGTAGACCGGCTGGACGTTGCTCTGGTTGGCATTGGTCGGCACCGTGTCGCGCTTGAAGGTCGCGATGTTGCTGAGCATGCCAGGCACCGTCTGGCCACTCGCGGCCACAGACGTGGACACGGGCGTATTGGCCAGCGCACTAAGCGAGCCGATCTTGTATTCCGGCGTCTGCACGGCGAGATAGTAGGGAATGCCGGAGCTCAGATCGGTCCAGAAATTCGGCGAGACCTGCACCGACGAGCTGAGGCTGACATTGATGTTGGTCGCAACCGTGCTGGCGTTCAACCCGAGCTGGGCGGCACGGGTCCTGTCGATATCCGCATAGAAATCCGGACCGTCGATCTCCTGCTGGAGATGGGCGTCGACGACACCTGGGATCGCGGCCAACCGCTTCTGGAGCTTCTTGGCAACCGCCAGATTGTCGGCTCCATAGCCGACGGTTCGAACGTCGATCTGCGCCGGCAGTCCAAAGTTCAGGATCTGCGTGACGATGTCGGCGGCCTGAAAATAGAAAGTGTCCTCCGGGAACGACGCCGGCAAGACCTGACGCAGCTTCTTGATATACTCCGCTGTCGGCTTGTGGCCGTCCCGGAGCGAGACCAGGATGACACCATCATTGATGCCGATGGTCGAGCCGTCAGCGAAGGCCAAATTATACGCCCGCGCGGGCAGCCCGATATTGTCCACGATGAGCGAGCGATCCTTCTCGGGAATGACTTCGCGGATCTTGTCCTCGACCTTCTGGAATATGGCTTCAGTGCTCTCGATCCGGGTACCCGCCGGCGCGCGGACATGGAGCTGGATCTGGCCTCCGTCAATTAACGGGAAGAAATCCCTTCCCACGAGGCTCAGCATCACCGCGCCCAGGCCGAGCATCAGGATCGCAACAATCGGCACGACGGCGCGGCGTCGAAGCAGTACCCCGAGAAGCCGGGAATAGCTCTCACGCAACCGCTCGAAGCTGCGTTCGAAGGCGCCGGACAGGCGCGAGAACAGTCCGGCCGGGACCTCGCCGTGGACATGCCGGCGCTCGCCCTTCAGCAGCAGCCCAATCGTGATCGGTGTCAGCGTTCGCGACAATCCGTAAGACGCAAGCATCGCAAATACGACGGCGAGTCCCAGCGGCGTAAACAGGTATTTGGCTGGCCCCTCGAGGAACACCACCGACGTGAACACACAGCTGATGGCAAGGGTGGACACCAGTGTGGGCACCGCGATCTCGGCCGCTCCGTGCAAGGTCGCATCCGCGAGCGACATCCCCTCCTCTGTCCACAGCCGATGGGTGTTCTCGATCGTGACGGTCGAATCGTCGACCAGGATGCCGACCGCCAGGGCGAGGCCGCCCAGCGTCATCGTGTTCAGCGTTTCCCCAAGAAAGTAGAGTACGACAAGCGACGACAGGATCGCTAGCGGAATCGAAATCATCACCACCAGGGTCGAGCGCCACGAGCCCAGGAACAGGAGGATCATCATGGCGGTCAACCCCGCCGCGATCGCCCCTTCCCGGAGCACGCCATTCACCGAACTCGTCACGAAGACCGATTGGTCGAATAGTTCCGTGATCTTGAGTCCGGGAGGCGCGGCAGCGCGAACGGCGGTCAGCGCCTTCTTCACGCCGTTGACGACTGCCAGCGTCGAGGCATTGCCATTCTTGATGATGCTGAGAAGGACCGAGCGGCGATCGTCCTCGCGGACGATGTTCTGCTGCACCATCGCACCGTCGCGCACCTGGGCGACGTCCTTCAACATGATGGTGGCGCCGTTCGTGAACTTGACCGGAATCTTGTTGAGATCGTCGATGGTCGCCGGCGTCGCGTTGGTGCGTACCGTGTACTGCATGTCTCCCATCTTCGCGGTGCCGGAGGGCAGCGTAAGATTCTGGGTGTTGACCGCGTTGACGATATCGAGCGGCGTCAGGCCTCGGGACAGGAGCTTGTCGGGATCGATATCCACCATGATCTGGCGGTACTTTCCGCCGGCGGGCGTGGGCAAGGTGACACCGGGAACGGGCGCAAGCTGCTGCCGGACACGATAGATGCCGAAGTCATAGAGTTGCTGCTCGTTGAGATTGTCCGAATTCAGGCTGAGCTGCAGCACAGGAACGCTCGACGCATTGAACTGCACGACGATCGGCGGCTGGATGCCAGGCGGCATCAACGCACGAATGGAGTTGGTTGCGGAAACGATCTGCGCGATGGCCAGGTCGAGATTGACGTCGGGCTGGAAATAGATCTTCTGCACCGATAGACCGTTAAGAGTCTGGGACTCCATGTTCTTGATGCCGTTGACGTTGGCACTGATGGAATACTGGCTATACGTGCTGACGCGCTGCTCCATCTCCGGGGTCGACAGCCCGGTGTACTGCCAGATGACAGTCACGACGGGAATCCGTATCTCCGGGAAGATATCCGTCGGCATCGACCACAGCGCGGCACCACCCAAAAACAGGATCAGAGCCGCTACCACGTAGAAGGTGTGCGGAAACCTCAGTGCAAATCGAACGATTCCCATTCGAGACCCCTGTGCACCCGCCGTTTCAGTACGCTCGGCGAGGCATCGCGACGATCGGCCAGCCGCCGCAATCAAGTTGGAATTCAGTCGCTCCAACAGGAAATGACAAAGCCATCGCGCCGCTTCACCTTTTGGTCAGGCTTCGCGCAGCCGTGATCGGAGATGGCTTCCGGTTCACTTCGCAGCGAGCCCGTGCAGATCAGAGCACAGGCTCGATGCGCGTACACCTCACGCAGCCATTCCGTCGCTGCCCACCCTGGTGCCCTGTATCGTCGCGCGCTTGACCTTCGCGAATGCGGACGTCTCGATCTGCCGCACCCGCTCGCTCGAGATCGACAGTTCGCAACCGAGCTGCTCCAGGGTCAACGGGGGCTCCGCGAGCCGTCTCGCCTCGAACACGCGCCGCTCGCGCTCGGTCAAGACGTCCAGCGCGGCGCGCAGCGCCGCTGACCTGCGGGTTGTCTCGTCGTGCTCCGCGACGATCTCTTCTGCACCCGGGGCGTCATCGACGAGCGTGGCTTCCCATTCCGTCGACCGCTCGCCGTCGCCGATACGGCTACTCAGGGACAGATCACCACTGAGCCGGCTATCCATCTCGATCACGTCGCCGGCGGCTACATCGAGCTTGTTGGCGATGAGTTGCGCAAGTTCCGGCGTCAGTACCGCCGTATCGCCCGCGAGCTTCCTCATTTCGCCGCGCAGCCTGAAGAAGAGCTTCTTCTGCGCGGCCGTCGTGCCGATCTTGACCAGGGACCATGAGCGCAAGATGTATTCGTGGACGGTCGCCTTGATCCACCACATGGCGTAGCTCGAAAACCGCGCGCCGCGTCCAGGTTCGAAACGAGAGGCTGCAATCACGAGTCCAAGATTGGCTTCCGCGATCAGGTCGGCGATCGGAAGACCGTATCCTTTGTAGCCCCGTGCCACCTTGGCGGCGAGGCGAAGATGGCTCGTAATCAGTTCGTCGGTCGCGCTTTTGTCCCGCCACTCCTGCCAGCGCTGCGCAAGCTGCTGCTCGCGGCCGCGCTCGAGCAGATCGAAACGTTTGATAGCTGCGGAATAGGCGAGAATACCAACCGATTGCAGAGCTGACACTCCGGTGACATTGGCGGTGGCCTTTTGAGCCTGCATTGACTGCTCCTACGTTGGGTCCGGCACCTCAACTGTAGGAAGACCGTGGATGGAGCGACCACTAAATTGGACTTAAGAAATCTGAATTCGGGTTTAGCCGGCACGCATCTCGCTCGCCGAACCTTAAAACCATTTTTAATTGAGCTGATCGATCCCCCCTGACATCTTCAGAACAGCAACACGCACTCGTCTGCGTGACACCGATCACATTAGCTTGCCATGGAGTTCGATGTGCCCTTGTTCTCCCGCGGATTCGTGCGCAGACGCGCTATCTCGCTGGCAACCAGCCTGTCGGTCATGGCGACCTCATTCGCCCTCGCGCAGGATCCGAAGCAAGGCTCTGAGGCCCGTACGGTGAAGGCTCGGGACGAGCAGCAGTTTCTGTTCGATATCGATCTCGCGATGAGCAACATGAACCGCAGCATGCTCATGACGCTGACCGACGACATCGACCGCGATTTCGTCAATGTGATGGTCCCTCATCATCAGGGCACGATCGACTTGGCGCGTGCGGAGATCAAGTACGGCCGCAACGACGAACTTCGGCAGCTCGCAAGGAAGACGGTGAGCAGGCAGGATCAGGAAATCTTCTCCCTGCGTCATGTGCTGCCGGCCGCCGCCAACTTGACGCCGTCGACCGGCGTCGAGATTGCCGAGCTCGCGCCGAATTGACGGCATCTCGCCACATCGTGAAGACCTGACAGCATTTTCATCCCGGAGCGACTCAAGATGTCCGTCCAGATCCACGACCCCCTTCGGCAATTGTTCGCGCATGCTGCCCCAAGCAGGAGCGAGAATGGACATCCGGCTTCCATTGAAAGGGGGCGCCCGTCGGCCCAGCCGTCAGCCCCCGCCGAGATAGAGTCCGGAGATGAAGTCGTTCAGTCGCTGTTTAAGGCCCTGAAGGTCGCTACGCACAACAATGATCGTCAGTGCATGGAAGCGCTTCGGCTCGCGATCGCGGTCAGGCAGTTTGGTCTACGACCTGCCGCGGAGCGACCGACCGGGATTGATCAGGCCTCCGTTCGCGGCCGCCATATCCAGAGGTTGCAGAAATGGCGGCTCAAGCGCGTCGTCGACTATATCGATGCCAGCATATCGTCGAAGATGACCTCGCGTGATCTGGCTGCGGTCGCGGGACTCAGCCGCATGCACTTCGCCTCTCAGTTCCGCGCGGCGACAGGCTTGCGCCCGCACGAATTCCTGCTGCAGCGGCGCATTCGGCGAGCCACGGAGTTGATGAAGGACAGCACAACGCCGATCATGGAGATCGCGCTCACAGTTGGCTTTCAGACCCAGGCCCACTTTACGACCGTCTTCAAGCGATTCACGGGATGCACTCCCCGGAGTTGGCGCGTCGGCAATCATATGCTCCCGCAATCCGAGCTCGAGCAGGCTGCCACAGAGATCCTGTGACGGCACTTCCCGATCTTCCGATCTGGACTGGTCGACGGCCGCGTGAAGCGAGGCCGTCGATGTCGAGGCTGCTTGCCCTGTGGGATGGCCGCTTTGCGGTCGGGCAATGCGCTGAGTCAGGCAACGGCCTTGTGAACGCCGAACCGTTTCTCGAACTCGAGGACATTCACGATCCCCCGGCGATGGATGCCGGCACCGATCCTTCCGAGGTCATTCCACGCCTCGATCTCGAAAAGCAGGCTCTTTGCGTCGACGCTTTTGACACACGCAAACGCGCGTACGCGACCGCCGATCGGCGTGGCCGCCAGATGCCGGATATCGACCGACATGCCGACGCTGACGTAACCAGGCGGCAGGGCGGCTGCGACCGCGAGGCCAGCGGCCATTTCCATGTGCAGGATCATCATCGGGGTCGCATAGACCTGCGGCATGCCCGGAACGAAATGCCCGATCGTCATGTCGGGGGTGACCACAATCGACACGGCCGCAGCCATGCCGATGGTGACGCCCGCGCTCGGCTTCATCTGTTTCAACTCCTCCGGTCGCTCTGGTCCTGATGCAAGGACTCGTCCGTGACGTTGGCGCCGGTGCGCTCGATCCGAACCGGGATGCCCTTGGACGACGGCGTGAAGCTGATGGGATCGTGCGCATAGAGCGGCACCAGCGGATTGGTCTCCGGGTAGTAGGCCGCGCAGCAACCGTTCGGAAACGAGTATCCGACCACGCGGAAGTTGCGCACCCTCCGTTCCAGTCCGTCCGTCGACGCGGTCACCAGGTCAATGCGATCGCCGTCTGCAAGACCGCGCTTCTCCATCTCGAACTGATTGAGGAACACGATGTCGCGCTGGCCATAGACGCCCCGGTAGCGATCGGACAGCGAATAGAGCGTGGTATTGTACTGATCATGGCTGCGAATCGTGCTCAGCCAGAGCGTCTCCGGATGGTCGTCGTTCGGATCTTCGCCGAGGCCATCGAAGACCAGAAAATTCGCCTTGCCGCTGGACGTCACCCAAACGCGCTCGCGCGCGGTCGAGACAAGATGGAAACCGCCGGGTACGCGAATTCGTGCGTTGTAGGCCTCGAATATCGGCAATACGGCCTCGATAGCCTCGCGAATGCGATCGTAGTCGGCGACGAAACCGTCCCAATCGACGACGGAGGACCGCCCGAGGGTCGCCCGGGCCATGCCGGCAACGATCGCGGGCTCGCTGAGAAGGTGCTCGGACGCGGGCTGGTTGCGGCCGGCCGACGCGTGCACCATCGACATGGAATCCTCCACGGTAATGGATTGCGGCCCGGTCGCCTGGATGTCTATCTCCGTGCGGCCGAGGCAGGGCAGGATCAGGGCATCGCGCCCGTGGACCAAGTGACTGCGGTTGAGTTTGGTCGAGATGTGGACCGTGAGATCGAGTCGCCTGAGCGCATCTTGCGTCAGCTGCCAATCCGGAATGGCGGCGGCAAAGTTGCCACCCATCGCGATAAACACCTTGGCGTCACCGCGTATCATCGCTTCAAGCGCCGTGACGACGTTGTGACCGTGCGCACGAGGCGCCTTGAAACCAAAGCAGGATTCCAGCCGGTCGAGAAATTCGCCGGACGGTGCCTCGGTGATGCCGACCGTACGATCTCCCTGCACGTTCGAATGGCCACGAACCGGGCAGATGCCTGCGCCTTCACGGCCGATGTGGCCGCGAAGAAGAGCGAGATTCGCCAATTGCTGAACGTTCTGGGCGCCGCGCCGATGCTGGGTGATGCCCATCCCGTAGACAACAATCGCGCGCTCGGCTTTCATGTAGGCCTGCGCGGCATATTCGATGTCCTCGCGGCTAAGCCCCGAGTAACGCTCGATATCGGTCCATTGCGTCGCCCTCAGGTCACTTACCAGTTGATCGAGGCCATTGGTATGGTCATGGATGAAATCCCAGTCCAGGACGGCTGGCTCGCCCCTAGCCCTCGCCGCTGCGTCTTCATCGACCAGAACCTTCATGAGGCCCTTGATCACGGCGACGTCACCGCCGACTCGCAGCTGGTAAAGGCGTGAGCTGATCTGAGTCGAGCTCAACGTCGCCATCTCGATCGGGCTCTGCGGCGCCTGAAACCGTACCAGGGCGCGTTCACGAAACGGATTGAACGAGATGATCGAAGCACCGCGCCGGGCCGCGTCGCGCAAGTTGGTCATCATGCGCGGGCTGTTGGTGCCGGGGTTCTGACCAAAGATGAAGATGCAGTCTGCCTTGTCGAAGTCCTCCAGCAGGACCGTGCCCTTGCCCACGCCGATGGATTGCGGCAAGCCGACGCTCGTCGCCTCGTGACACATGTTCGAGCAATCGGGGAAATTGTTGGTGCCGTATTCCCGCACGAAAAGCTGATACAGAAAGGCGGCTTCGTTCGAGGTGCGGCCGGAAGTGTAGAACTCCGCCATGTTCGGGTCGGGCATTGCCTTCAGATGCCGACCGATGATCGAGAACGCCTTGCTCCAGCTCACCGGGAGATAGCGGTCCGTTGCTCCATCATAGGCCATCGGATGCGTGAGACGGCCGGCCATCTCAAGATCATAGTCACTCCAGGTGGCGAGTTCGGCCACCGAGTGTTCTGCCAGGAACTCGGGCGTGCAACGCTTGGCGGTCGCTTCCCACGCCACAGCCTTCGCACCGTTCTCGCAGAACTCGAATGCCGAGGTGTGCTTCGGATCAGGCCAGGCGCAGCCGGGACAGTCGAACCCTTCGGGCTGGTTCATGCATCGGAGCGTGTTCGCCCCCTTAATCGGAATCCGCTGTTCGATCAGATGTTCGCTAAGGGCCTTGAGCGCACCCCAACCACCGGCCGGATGATGATAGGGATGAATTTCTTTTCGTTCCGACATCGCGAGAACCTCTGCAGGTACCGATGCAGAGCAGTTGCAATTCCAGCCGCGAACTTTCTTTCGAGAATGCCGGATCGTGCCAGCGCGACTGCCCGGAAGGTGCGATCACGAAGACGCCGCAGTGCGTTCTGGAAAAGCTGACGTCCTCTCTGGATTGGCTCATATCGGCGCTTTCCTAACTCCACGGAGAGAGACCGCTATTGACGGCTCTGCAGTGCATCCGCTTGGAGATACGATCATGATTTCGAGACGAAACGTGCTGGCGGCCTCGGCCATGGGCGCAGCCATGACGGTGTCCGCAGCGAAGGCCGGATCCTTCGGAAATCCGGACGAGCCGCCCCAGGGCGCCCTCAACGCGAAGGGTCCGGGAAATCTCCGCGACCCGGGCCCGCAGAGTGAGGCTCTTGGCAATCAATTTCCTTCAGCGCAATCTCCCCCGGCGACCGATGTCGGCGGCATGCCGACACCGTGGGCCTCCTTCAACAACGCTCCGAAGCGAATCCAGAATGGAGGATGGGCGCGACAGGTCACGGTTGCCGATTTTGCCATTTCCAAGGAGATCTCGGGCGTCAACATGCGCCTGACAGCGGGCGGCATCCGCGAGTTGCATTGGCACCAGGCCGCCGAGTGGGCCATCATGACTTACGGCATTTGCCGCGTGACGGTGCTCGATGCGTACGGGCGTCCCTATGTCGCAGACATCAAGGAGGGCGACCTCTGGTACTTCCCGCCGGGCGCGCCGCATTCACTGCAGGGCTTGGGCCCGGATGGATGCGAATTCGTCATCTGTTTTGACGACGGGCATGCCGACGAGTTCAACACGTTGCTTGTGTCGGACTGGTTCGCCCACACGCCGCCCGAGATACTGGCCAAGAACTTCGGCGTTCCGGCAGACGCATTCGCAAAGATCCCGCTGCACAATTTCTGGATTTTCCAGGGCACCGTGCCCGGCGACCTTGCCCGCGATCGCGCCGCAATTCAGAAGGACGCGCCCGTCGCCACGCATCCCTTCATCTTCCCGCTCGGATCATCCCTGCCGTTCAAATCGTCCGATACAGGAAGCATCCAGGTCGCCGACAGCAGCAACTTCAAGGTTTCAACCGCGGTGGCCGCCGCGCTGGTCACGGTTCGACCCGGCGGCATAAGGGAAATGCATTGGCACCCCAATGCGGACGAGTGGCAGTATTATCTCAGGGGCAAGGCGCGCATGACCGTGTTCGATACCGGCCCGAACGCGCTGACGATGGACTTCAATGCCGGCGACATTGGCTATGTCCGGCGTAACCTCGGCCATTATGTCGAGAATGTCGGCGACACCGATCTACAGTTCATCGGCGTCTTTCGCGCGCCGCACTACGAGGAAGTCTCTCTCTCCAACTGGCTCGCGCACACGCCGCCGAAACTCGTGGCGCAGCATCTCAACGTGGACGAAGCTACGATCGCAAGCTGGCCCCAAACCGCGCCAGGCGTGATGCCGAAGCGGTAAGGCGGACATGTCGTACGATCGGTTGGCGAATGCCGAACACGGCGCAAGCCACCGATTCTTCTGTATTCGTGCGTCCAGCACCGCGCTGGCCAACATCGACGGACCTTTGGCCGACATCGACGGACCTCCCTCGTTGTGGCCAATCGATGTGACTTCTAATTTTCCGTTCATGGACGCACAGTTCCGGAGACATACGATGTACCAACTTCACTACTTCCCCAGCAACGCCAACGCAGCGCCACATATGGTGCTCGAAGAAATCGGCCACGAGTACGAGCTCGTACTCGTGGACCGCGCCAACAATACCCAGAAATCGGAACATTATCTGAAAATCAATCCGAACGGGCGCATTCCCACCCTGGTCGACGGCGAACTCGTGATGTTCGAGGCCGCCGCGATTGTTCTCCACCTGGTCGATCAACATCCGGAGGCAGGCCTTGCGCCCAAGGTCGGTACGCCGGAACGTGCGAAGTTCTACCAGTGGATCACCTTCCTGACGAACTCGCTACAGGAAGAGCTTATGATCTGGCAATACCCCGACCGCCTCGCGGGCGCCGATGCTGCTGCGAGCGAGATCGTCAGGAACGGCGCGGAGAAGCGCGCCGGCGCCTACCTCGATGTAATCGATCGGCACTTGAAGGCGAACGGCCCCCTATTCCTGGGTGACAAGCTGAGCGCCGTCGACTTCTATCTCGTGATGCTCTCCCGCTGGGCCCGCCCGATGTCGACTCCACCCCGCTCGCGGCCGAGCATCGCGCGGCTGCTCGACATGGTTGGCGCCCTGCCTGCGGTCCGCCGCGCCTATGAGCGCGAAGGCGTCACCGGCGAAATCTGCTGAAAACAACGATTGTTCGCGCCTATTTGCCCAATCTCGAAAAGGATCGCTGCAATGACAACGCAATCCAAGAGCCGGAACATGCCGGAGCGAATGGATCTGCCCTTCGTGGGCTTGGTCACCTTTGCGGGCCAGCCCGCCTGCACCAACTGGGACAAGCTCGATGGCGCCGATGTCGCCGTCTTGGGCGTCCCGATCGATACGGCCTCGAGCTACCGCGTCGGCACACGCTTCGGGCCGCGCGCGATCCGCGAGGTGTCCATGTTCCACGGCTTTGGCCCGGAAGGCGTCTTCGATTTCGAGGACGAGGTCACCTATCTCAGCGCCGAAGAAGTCAAGATCGTCGACGCCGGCGACAGCGACGTCATCTACGCCGATACGAAGCGTAGCCTGGCCAACGCCGAGCTGGCGGTTCGGGCGCTGCTCGACGCCAAGACGATGCCGTACATCCTGGGCGGCGACCACGCCATCACCATGGCGACGGTTGCGGCGTACTCGAACGAGAAGCCGATCCACATCATCCATCTCGACGCGCATTTCGACTTCATCGACGAACGCAACGGCATCAGCTGGGGGCATGGCAGCCCGATGCGTCGTGCCTCGGAGATGGCGCATGTGAAGGGCATCACGACGCTCGGCCCGCACAACATGGCCTCCGTGAGCAAGAAGGACTACGAGGCGGCAAAGGCCTACGGCACGCACGTCGTTTCATTGCGCAAGTTCCGCTCGATCGGCGCGGCTGCGGCTCTCTCCCACATCCCGGATGGCGAGCGGGTCTACGTCTCGATCGATATCGACAGCTTCGATCCGTCGATCGCGCCGGGGACCGCAACCATCAGCCACGGCGGGTTCACCTATTACGAAGCCAAGGATCTTCTCCAGGAGATCGCATGGCGCTTTGAGGTGGTCGGCGCCGACTTCGTCGAGGTCTCGCCACCCTACGATCCATCGGGAATCACGTCGCTGCTTGCAGCGCGGACGAGTCTCGATTTCATCGGCTCGATCTTCCACGAACGCGCAAAACGGCAAGGCTGACGGCGCCTTCGCTTCGCAAGCAGGGCCTTCGGACGCGCTGGCCCATCAAGCTGGATTGCGAGGTCCTGCCTCTCAATTCGAAAGCACTCTTGTCACTCATCCATTGAAGGTTGGGTGACAAGTCTTCGCCCAACACCGATCACAGGAAAACCCAATGAGCGACAAGGCTGGAAGACCGTTTCTGACCCACGCGTCCGGCGCGCCGGTCACGGACAATGTCAACATACAGACCGCCGGACCGCGCGGGCCGGCGCTGCTGCAGGACGTGTGGCTGATCGAGAAGCTCGCGCATTTCGACCGGGAAGTCATTCCCGAGCGGCGAATGCACGCCAAGGGTTCCGGCGCCCACGGCACATTCACGGTCACCCACGACATCACTCGCTACACCAAGGCCGGGATCTTCTCCCAAATCGGCAAGCAGACGCCGATGTTCGCGCGATTCTCGACGGTCGCCGGCGAGCGCGGCGCGGCGGACGCCGAGCGCGACATTCGCGGGTTCTCGCTCAAATTCTATACCGAAGAAGGCAACTGGGACATGGTCGGCAACAACACGCCGGTCTTCTTCTTTCGCGATCCGTTGCGCTTTCCTGATTTGAACCACGCCATCAAGCGCGATCCCTATACGGGCATGCGGAGCGCTGACAACAACTGGGATTTCTGGACGCTGCTTCCCGAGGCTCTGCACCAGGTCACCGTCGTCATGAGCGAGCGCGGCATCCCCAGGAGCTACCGTCACATGCACGGCTTCGGTAGTCACACCTACAGCCTGCTCAACGCCAATAATGAGCGCGTCTGGGTGAAATTCCACTTCCGTACCCAGCAGGGCATCCAGAACCTGACCGACGCAGAGGCACAGTCGCTTGTCGGCCAGGATCGCGAAAGCCACCAGCGCGACCTCTTCGGCAACATCGAGCGAGGCGAGTTTCCGCGCTGGACCTTATGCATCCAGGTGATGACGGACGAGCAGGCGACGAAATTTGCCTTCAATCCGTTCGATCTCACCAAGGTCTGGCCGAAGGCCGACTATCCGCTCATCGAGGTGGGCTATTTTGAGCTCAATCGGAACCCCGAAAACGTCTTCGCCGAAGTCGAGCAGGCAGCGTTCTCGCCCGCCAATATCGTGCCGGGTATCGGCTACTCGCCGGACAAGATGCTCCAGACGCGCTTGTTCTCCTATGGTGACGCGCAGCGCTACCGGCTCGGTGTCAACCATCACCACATTCCGGTCAACGCGCCGAAATGCCCGTTCCATAGCTATCACCGCGACGGTGCCATGCGGACCGACGGCAATCTCGGCCGGACGCCGACCTACTGGCCCAACAGCCGCGGCGAATGGACGGACCGTCCCCATTTGAACGAGCCGCCTCTCGAGATCACTGGCGCCGCCGCGCACTGGGATCACCGGGTGGACGACGATCACTGGCAGCAACCGGGCAATCTGTTCCGGAAGATGACCCCTGCGCAAAAGCAGACACTGTTCGACAACACCGCGCGCCAGGTGGGTCAGGCAGCAAAGCACATCCAGGAACGCCACGTGGCCAACTGCGCCAAGGCGGACCCGGCCTACGGCAAGGGAGTTGCCGACGCGCTGGCCAGGTTCGCCGAGGGCAAGCTCTAGCCATCGTCAGAAGGCGGTGAGACCGCTGAACGGGGCGCCCGCGCCAATCGGCGCGGGCGCTGGGAAGCGACACCGGTCCGCGCCGTGGGGCGCGCTGGTTGGGCTGCTCTCATGAGGATTTCGATCATGTTCGACTATATCGGCAGTTTCGAGCACGCCATCAGCGCTCTCAAGCGCGAACAGCGGTATCGTGTGTTCGTCGACCTGAAGCGGAAAGCGGGGCAGTTTCCCCATGCCGTTTGGAATGGCCCGGACGGCATGCGAGATGTCGTCGTCTGGTGCTCGAACGACTACCTCAGCATGGGTCAGCATCCGAAAGTCATCGAAGCCATGTGCACCACCGCGCGCAGCATGGGAGCGGGTGCAGGCGGTACGCGCAACATCTCGGGGACAAACTGTACACTCGTCGAGCTGGAGGCCGAGATTGCGGACTTGCACGGCAAACAGGCCGCCCTCGTCTTCACGTCGGGCTATGTCTCGAACCAAACCGGCATCGCCACAATTGCCAAGCTCCTCCCGGACTGCCTCATCCTGTCGGATGCACTCAATCACAATTCCATGATCGAAGGGGTACGCTCGGCCGGCTGCGCCAAGCAGATCTGGCGTCACAACGATCTTAATCATCTGGAGCAACTACTCTCGCGTGCTGCAGAAAACCGCCCGAAATTGATCGTCTTTGAGAGCGTCTACTCCATGGACGGAGACGTCGCGCCGATCAAGGAGATCTGCGAGCTCGCGGATCGCTACGGCGCGCTGACGTATCTCGATGAGGTGCACGCGGTCGGGATGTACGGGCCGCGCGGTGCCGGCATCGCCGAACGGGACGGCGTCATGGATCGGGTTGACATCATCGAAGGGACGCTCGCCAAGGCCTTCGGCACGCTCGGCGGTTATATTGCGGGGCACGGCGCGGTCATCGACGCGGTGCGGTCCCATGCGCCGGGATTTATCTTCACGACTGCGCTTCCGCCTGCGATTGCTGCGGCGGCCAAAGCCTCGATAGCTCACCTCAAGGCATCGGACTGCGAGCGCGCCCGGCACCGACAGGCAGTCGCAGCGACAAAAGCGGCTTTGCGCAGGTCCGGATTGCCTGTAGTGCCCACCGATACACACATCGTCCCCGTGATGGTGGGCGATCCCGAGTTGTGCAGATGGGCGAGCGAGCTCCTGCTCCATCGATGCGGCATCTACATTCAGCCGATCAACTACCCGACGGTGCCCCGAGGCACTGAACGGCTGCGAATCACACCGACCCCGGGACACGATAGTCGGCTCATCGAGGAGCTGGCCGACGCAATGGTCTGGATCTGGCGGGAGCTCGGCCTGCCCTTCGCGAGGAAATATCAACATTCGGAATCGTCTGGCGGCCTCACAGTTGGCGCTGGCTGAGTGCAGCCCGAAACACCGCAAAACCGATTTCGTCTTCGCCTCAGGTCCTGGCTGACCGAGAGTTCACCCTGTGAAGAGACTGACATGGCACCGCCGCAATCCGAAATCCGCGAAAGAACGACATCTCCGAAAATCGGCGTGCTCCTGAGCAATCTCGGCACTCCGGACGGCACGGACTATTGATCGGTCAGGCGATATCTCGCCGAGTTCTTGTCCGATCGAAGGGTGATTGAAGCGCCCAGACTACTCTGGCTCTTCATTTTGAATGCCCTGATTCTGACGACGCGAGCACGACGAAAGGGAGAGGATTACGCAACGATCTGGAACCGCGACCGGAACGAGAGTCCGCTCAAAACCATCACGAGGTCGCAGGCAGTGAAGCTGCAACAATCTATCCGTGACGGTCTTCTTGGCGACTCGAAATCCAACGTCATCGTCGACTGGGGGATGCGTTACGGAAACCCATCCCTGAAAGCCGCCACCGAGCGGCTCGCGGTCAGGGGATGCGAGCGCATCCTCTTCGTCCCGCTCTATCCGCAATATTCGGCCGCCACGAGCGCGACGGCATGCGACAAGCTCTTCGAGATGCTCGCATCCATGCGAAATCAGCCGGCACTGCGGGTTGCCGCTCCTCAACTCCGGTTTCGAACCGGACGTCATCGTCGCATCCTTCCACGGCATGCCGCTCAGTACTCATATCGCGGGCGATCCATACTATGCCCATTGCCACAGGACCGCGGACCTCCTTCGGACACGCTTGGGGCTACCGCAGGAACGCCTGATCGTCACGTTCCAGTCGCGCTTCGGTCGTGCGGAATGGTTGAAACCGTATACGGACGAGACCATAAAAGCGCTTGCGGCGAAGGGCGCCAGGCGAATCGCAGTCATAACTCCCGGTTTCTCGGCCGATTGTCTGGAGACGATCGAGGAAATCGGGGGGGGGAAAACGCGAGATACTTCTTCGGCGAAGGCGGCGAAGCATTCGCTCGCGTCGATTGCCTGAACGACAGCGACGATGGAATGCGCGTGATCGAGGCAGTTGTACGCCGTGAATTGAGCGGCTGGGTCTGACGCAACTGGCTAGGGCGACCTGTGGGACGCCCAAGCCTTGCGATGGGGGAGAACGAGATGACTGGCACGCCAATCGCGATTATTGTGCCGCCGAACGCGCAATCGCTGGACATTTCCGGTCCTCTGGATGCCTTTCTGGAAGCCAATCGGCAGGCTCCCGACAGATGCAACTACGATGTGCGCCTGTTGTCGATCGGCCCGGATCGAGCCGTGACGGCTGGAGCGATGTCGATTTTGACCCACGGCTCGATCTTTGAAGACGAGCAACCGATCGATACGCTGCTGGTCGCCGGCACTCCCGACTACGCCCGCGCTTACACGGATTCGCCTCTCCATGCCTGGCTACGACGGCACGCGCCGCGCAGCCGCCGCCACGGCTCCGTCTGCACCGGCGCCTTCTTTCTCGGCGCCGCCGGATTGCTCGACGGTTTCAACGTGACGACGCATTGGCAGCATGCCGCTGAACTGGCGGAGAGATTTCCGGCCGCCAACGTCGTGCCGGATCATATCTTCGTGCAGGATGGTGCGCTATGGACCTCGGCCGGCGTCACGGCCGGAATCGACCTCGCACTGAAGCTGATTGAGGACGACCACGGGCGCGATGTTGCGCTCTCCGTTGCGCGTCGCCTGGTCGTCTTCTTGAAGCGCCCCGGCGGCCAGTCGCAATTCAGCGCCCATCTTGCCGCGCAGGTCGCGACCGAAGGGCGCATCCAGGCGATCCAGCGCTGGATCCTCGATCATTTGCCCCTCGATCTCACGGTGAAGACGCTTGCCTCGCGAGTCGCGATGAGCGTGCGCAATTTTACCCGCGTCTTCCAGGAGGAGGCTGGAATGACGCCGGCCGACTTCGTCGAGATGGCGCGGGTGGATTCGGCACGACGTCTGCTCGAGGATACCGACAGGCCGTTGCAACGCGTCGCATCGAGCTGCGGCTTTGCAAATCCCGACGTGATGCGCCGAGCCTTTCTGAGACGCATTGGTACCGGTCCCAGCGAGTATCGCGAGCGCTTCCGCGGATAAGACCCAAGGGTCCTAGTGACCGGGCGTCGTCCCCACCTTGCCTCTGAACACCCGATAGCCGATCGCGACATACAGCACCATCAAGGGGAAGACGAAGAGGCCCTCGCCCCAGAACATGAAGGCGAGACTGGCGTGAGGCGCGGCCGCCTCGTCGACCGTGATGGCAAACGGGATCATGTAAGGCCAGAAGGACAGTGCCAGCGTTCCAAACGCCGCGATGAAGATGACGGCGACGGCAACGAACGGCCAGCGATCGTTGTGATGGAGGATGCTGCTGGCCAGCACGACCGCGGCCACGGCGCCGACGGCTGGAAATGCAAACAGATAGGGCCTGTCGAGCCAGCGATGCATGATCGGAAGGTTCTCGATCAGGGCGTGCGCGAAGACGATGATCAGGAACGCCAGGACGGCGAGCGCCAGCCCCGGTATCTGGCGACGAGCCGTATCACGGACGCCCGACTCGCACTTTTGCACCAGCCAGCTGGCGCCCAGAAGAGCGTAGCCCAGACACAGCCCGATGCCGCACAACAGCGAGAACGGGCTCAGCCAGCCCAAAACGCCGCCGACATAGGCCCCGTTGGCGAACTTCAGGCCCTGCACCAGGGCTCCGACCGTCACGCCTTGCATGAAGCTCGCGGCGAACGACCCGCCCACGAAGCTCACGTCCCAGAT
Source organism: Bradyrhizobium sp. F1.4.3 (assembly GCF_040548375.1). Taxonomy (NCBI): domain Bacteria; kingdom Pseudomonadati; phylum Pseudomonadota; class Alphaproteobacteria; order Hyphomicrobiales; family Nitrobacteraceae; genus Bradyrhizobium; species Bradyrhizobium sp. F1.4.3. The sequence continues at coordinate 274,487 of NZ_JBEPRN010000002.1, read as the reverse complement.
CCAGCGAAACTTCCGCGCCGCCCTGTGGCGAAACTCGAAGGCAACGCCGCGCAGGATCAGCCCAAGCAGCATGATGATGACCGGCAGATAGAAGGCCGACAGCAGCGTGGCATAGACGAGAGGAAAGGCGCCCCACAGGATCACGCCGGCAACGACGAGCCAGGTCTCATTGCCGTCCCAGACCGGCGCGACAGTGTCGAGCATCGTGTCGCGATCCGCCTCGCTGCCGGCGAGAGCGAACAACATGCCGACCCCGAGATCGAATCCGTCGAGCAGCAGATAGATCGATATGCTGATGGCAAGAAGAGCAACCCAGAACAAGACCATCTCTATTCTCCTGCGCTCTGAATGAGTTCCGAGTCGGCGAGCGACATCGGACGGTTTGGAGAGGCGCCGTGCGGCGGCTCGACGACGAGGCGCGTCGGACCGGTGCGCAAGAGCCGATAGATGTAGAATGTGCCGAACGAGAAGATGAAGAGATAAACCGCGCCGAACAGCAGGAGCGAGGTCATGGCCGCCGGCGCCGTCAGGAACGGCGTCACGGCGTCCACCGTCCGCAGCAATCCGTAGATCGCCCAGGGCTGTCGTCCGACCTCGGCAACATACCAGCCCGTGAGAATGGCGATGAACGGAAGCGGAAAATTGAGAAAGATTGCCCAGAGCATGAGGCGGTTCCGGCGCAGGCGTCGCTTGATGCTCAGATAGGATCCGAACCACGCGATCGCGAGCATGATCAGCCCGCAGCCGACCATGATGCGGAACGTCACGAACGGTATCAGCACCGGCGGGCAATCCTGCGGCGCGAAATCGGCCAAGCCCACTTCTTTCGAGGTCAGGCTCGAGCTGGCGATGATGCTTCCGAGAATCGGCACCTTGATCTCGTATTTGTTGCTTTCAGTCGCCGGATCGGGCAGCCCGATCAGCACTTCGCTCGTAGGCTGCTCGTCATGCCAGCGGCCCTCGATGGCTGCGAACTTTGCCGGCTGGTAGTCGTGAACGTAGTCGCCGACCAGATGGCCGAACACGAGCTGCGCGGGGATCAGGAGCGCTGCGAGGAACAATCCCATCCGCAGCATCACCCTGGACTCGGCATAATTGTCGCCACTCAGCACGTACCATGCACCGGTCGCGGCAACGCAGAATGCCCCCGTGAGATAGGCCGCCAGCAGCATGTGCGGAAAGCGCGACCATACGACCGAATTGAAGATGATCTTCGTCCAATCGTCCGGCACGAAGTAGCCGTTCTGGAGGAGGTAGCCGACCGGCACCTGCATCCAGCTGTTGTTGGCCATGATCCAGAAGGCGGACAACGTGGTTCCGAGCGACACCATCGCAGTGGAGAACAGATAGAACCCTGGCGGCACTCGCTTGCGTCCGAACACGAGGACGCCGAAGAAGCTGGCTTCCAACATGAACGCCGTGAAGGTCTCGTAGGAGAGAAGCGGACCCTGGATAGGCCCGGACATCTTCGCCAGGACGCTCCAGTTGGTTCCGAACTGGAATCCCATGACGACGCCCGAGACGACGCCCATGCCGAAGGCGACGCCGAAGATCTTGAGCCAGAATTCGAACAGCGCTTGATAGACGTGACGGCCCGTTCGCATGTGCATTGCTTCGAGGACGGTCAGCCAGGCCGCAAGACCGATCGTGAAGGCCGGGAATATGATGTGAAATGAGATGGTGAAGCCGAACTGTATCCGCGACAGCAGAAGTGCCGTTGCATCCATGTGAACTATCCTCTTCCCCTCACGGGCCTCGCGTTGATCCCGCCTTGATGCAGGTAGGAGCCGCTTCACCGCGGCCTTTTCCGCAGCGAATGGATTTTGCGCATTTGCACGCGGGAGCCGGTCCAGACGGCGGCGCGATCCCGTGGGCGCGAGCGGCCTTTCAGGCCGCGACAGTCGGGAAGTCGGAAAAGATCAGGCGATCGGGATGGGTAAAGATCTCATATCCGTCTGAACGGGCGACCGCGATCAACGTGATGCCCGCCTGATCGGCTGTCTCAACTGCGAGAGAGGTCGGTGCCGAGACTGCGACGAGGACAGGAGCGCCGATCCGCGCGGTTTTCTGCACCATCTCGACCGACACGCGGCTTGTCAGAAGAATCGCGCCGCCTGCCCGCGCCGTGTTTTCCCGCACGAGCGCACCGGCGAGCTTGTCGAGTGCGTTGTGACGGCCGACGTCTTCCCGCACCAGACCTATGCCCTTGTGCGGTTGCCAGAAAGCCGCGGCGTGTACGCCCCGCGTCTTCTGATTGAGCTCCTGCAGGGGAGCGAGCGCACTCATGGCGTTCAACAGGTCGCGCGCGCGAAAGGTCGCCGCGCTCGATACATGCCGTGGCGCGGGACAGGCCTGCTCCAGGCTTTCGATGCCGCATAATCCGCAGCCGACCGGACCGACCATGGCCCGGCGGCGCGCCGAGAGTTCGTCCGCCCGGCATCGGTCCAGCCACATTTGAACCTCGATCCCGAGGCTGCTCTCCACGATCTCGATGCTGGCGATCTCGTCGGCCTGGTCGATGATCCCTTCCGTCAAGGCAAAGCCGACTCCGAAATCCTCGAGATCGGCCGGCGTGGCCATCATCACGGCGTTGGTAGATCCGCCAAAGGTGAGCGCTATCGCCCTCTCCTCGGCCACATATCTCGATGAAAGCGTGGGATTTCCGCCGCACCAGAGAAGCTTCGCACGCTGCTGAAGCGGACCATCGCCGATCATTGCTGCGCCTTTCCAGTTACCGTGCCCGCTCAGATAGCCTTGCCTCCCGACAGATGTTTTCTGTGCCGCGATCGCATTTTCTTGATCGCACGACAGTGCTTCCGGGCAATCGATTCGAGCCGCTGCGTGCGAATTCGAAAGATCATTCGATGGTCGACGACGATATCGGAGGCAAGCCCAACCAGGCCGATAGCGCCGCGTGAATCGCGATGCTCGACTTGATGACAGCCAACTCAATGCAGGGAGCGTACGAGCATGACTAAGCCGGAAATTGCCGGTCTCGGCAGCCGACGAGGGGCCGGTTCACTCAGTCGACCCATTCATCAGATTCTGGTGCCATTCCCGATCGCTTACTTTGCGGCGGCATTCGCGACCGACCTGGCCTATTGGAGGACCGCCGAAGTGATGTGGTACCGGTTTTCCGTCTGGCTGATCGCGGGAGGACTGGTCATGGCCGCGCTCGTCGCGCTGGCTACGATGGTCGATCTCTTTCGAAACCAAAGACCGGCATGGATCCGCGCATTTGCCTACGCTGCCGCGGTCGTGCTGTCCATCCTCAATGTCCTTGTCCATAGCCGGGACGGCTATACCGCGGTCGTTCCCACGGGGCTAACCCTCTCGGGTGTTGTCCTCGTTGTTCTGCTTTTCGCGATCTCCCCCGGCTGGACGTTGACCTATCGCTATCGCATCGGAGCAAAGGCATGACCGAAATCAAGACGAGCTTGCCGCGGGTTGCTGCCATCATGGCCGCTGTCGCCGGATTGGGTCTGGCCGGCTGTAACGATACTGGAGGTGATCCGAAACTGCAGATCGGCGCAAATCCCGTGCTGCCCCCGCTACATCAATATCTGCTGCCACCGATCCGGATTGCGACACCGGTGGGGTGGGAATCCGAGACACCCAAGGTACCGCAGGGAATGCAGGTCCATGCGCTTGCCACAGGGCTGCAGCACCCGCGGTCGGTTTACGTTTTGCCGAACGGCGACGTGCTCGTCGTCGAGAGCAACGGTCCAAAGGCGCCGATTTTCCGTCCCAAGGATCTGATCACCGGCGTGGTGCAGTCGTTCGCCGGCGCCAAGGCGAAGGACGCCAACCGAATCACATTGCTCCGCGACACCAATGGCGATGGCATTCCCGACGTACGGTCGGTGTTTCTGGATCACCTCAATTCTCCGTTCGGCGTAGCGCTGGTTGGTCACGATCTCTACGTCGCAAATACGGACGCGATCATGCGCTATCCGTATCAGGACGGGCAGACCAGCATCACCGCCAAAGGTACCAAGCTGACCGATCTGCCGGGCGGCCCGATCGATCACCATTGGACGAAGAGCCTCCTGGCGAGCCCAGACGGATCCAAGCTTTATGTCGGCGTCGGGTCGAACAGCAATATCGCAGAAAACGGGCTCCAAGCCGAGTACGAGCGCGCCGCCATCTGGGAGGTTGATCGCGCCACCGGTGCTCACCGCATCTTCGCCAGCGGCATGCGCAATCCGACGGGGCTACAGTGGGAGCCGATGACCGGCAAGCTGTGGGCGATTGCCAACGAACGCGACGAGATCGGACCCGACCTGGTGCCGGACTATCTCACCTCAGTGCAGGATGGCGGGTTTTACGGCTGGCCGTACAGCTATTATGGTCAGCATCTCGATCCGCGCGTTCAGCCGCAACGGCCCGATCTGGTCGCCAAAGCGATCGTGCCGGACTACGCGCTCAGCTCCCACGTGGCTCCCCTGGGATTTGCCATGTCCTCCGGCCACAATCTTCCTGCGAACTATCAGAGCGGCGCCTTCGTCGGAGAGCACGGCAGCTGGGATCGAACACCCCTCAACGGCTACAAGGTGGTCTTCGTCCCCTTCAGGGATGGCAAACCTTCCGGCCCAGCGCAGGACGTCGTCACTGGCTTCCTCGATGCGAACAACCACACCCACGGCCGGCCTGTCGGCCTCGCCGTGGATCGCAGTGGCGGACTGCTGATTGCCGACGACGTCGGCAACGCGGTGTGGCGCGTCTCATCGGCTGGTGCCTCAGCTACACCCAAGCCAGCCTCGTAGCGACCGAACCGACGTGTGGTCGAGACGGCCTCGGAACAGGCCCGCCTCGCCCCTGGTGGGAAGTTGCCGCCCGTGCCTGGTGGGATCGAGGCTTGCGCGTCATCCCACTAGTGGTCCCGCGAACTGCAGGCGTTGGGGCGTACGGTGCGGTTGATGCCTCCGGCCTATGTGAAGCCCTACCCCAAGCGGCAGAAGAACGACACCACGGACGCGGAGGCGATTTGCGAGGCGGCCACGAGACCCAACATGCGATTCGTGCCGACCAAGACGGTCTAGCAACAGAGCCGTCTGATGCTTTATCGCGCGCGCCATCTCTTCATCCGCCAGCAGACTGCCGTCATCAATTCAATCCGCACCTATCTTGCCGAGTTCGGGATTGTCGCCCCGGTCGGGGCGCCGGGGTGTCGAGCAATTGCTGGAAGTCGTCGCCGATACAGCTGACCGCCGGCTCCCGGAGGCGGCCCGCGCATGTCTTGCTGCTCTCGGCAGTCAATTGCGGACGTTGAAGGCCCAAATCCTGGAGTTCGACCGACGCATCATCGCCTGGCATCGATCAATCACGACGAGCAAGCGGCTGGACACACAACCTCGCTAAAATATTGGATCAACTTCTTGGACCACGTCCGAGCAGCGGCGCTCTGGCAGTTCGGTGGTTATGGCGAGAACATAGCAAAATACATGACCGTGCCGCTGAAGCTGTATGCGGGTTACGAATACATTCGCTATGTGGCGCCCAGCGAGCCGCAGACCGCGTTCACAGATATCGCGGGGAACTTTCGTTGCCAGGGCTGCCAAACGTTCAACAACACGAACATCAACAACACGGCCTACGGTGTGAACGGCCTTGGTAATAAGGTCTTACAAGTCATGTGGGCCGGCGCAAGATACGCCGTCACGGATGAACTGGATGTGATCGCCGCCTATTAACCTGAAGTCATCGAATCGTTCTTCTCCGTGCGAATTCGAAAGAGTAATCGGCGAGCGACGACGATATGAAAGGCTAACGCTAAAAGGCAGGCAGGGAGAGTGAGTTTCCCCCAAACTCACTTGGTCGGCCTACCCGTTCGGAACAGCCGCCATGAACCTCGGTCCATTTTCTGCCATATCGAACAGCTCGCTGGCGCTTGGCGTGCCGTCGGCTTCTATTGTGTTCCTGCTAACAGCCGTTCTTGTCAGCTTGCCCGGTGCTCTTGCCGGGGCAACAGGCGGCGACTCCGCCGCTCAATCGACGACGTATGTGCCGAGCATCAGCGACATGATGATCGGCACGATTCAACCCAGGCACGAGCGGATATGGCGTGCCAAGGAGGCCGGCGACTGGGATTTTGCTGCTTACGAACTGGGCAATCTCCGCGGGGCGTTTGGCCGGCTCGGACGCGCGCATCCTATCGAGCAGAACAGCTCACTTCCCGACATGATCGAGTCCGTCACCAAGCAACCGCTCGAGGACCTGAAGGGTGCGATCGATCGGCGAGATGACGCCGATTTTGGCAAGGCCTATGACGAGCTCAGCGAGGCCTGCAATTCGTGTCACCAGGCGCTGAATCACGGCACGATCGTGATTGGCCGGCCGACCGGCGCGTCCCAATCAGACCTGATTTTCGGCAAGGCTGGACGGTAGCGCCGCATCTGCCCGCGCAACCGTCATATCTGCGACAGATTTGGCCCATTCGCCTTGTCAGGGCAAGCGATCTCGATCTGGCCTCCGGAGCCGGAATGGACAACCAGCCGGAAGCCATGCAGCTTGACGATGGCCGCCGCCAGGCTAAGGCCGAGCCCGACACCAGGCGTGTTGCGCATCTTGTCGGAGCGATAAAACCGTCGCAGCACGGCTTCACGCTCCCTCTCGCCGATGCCCGGCCCGGTATCGGTCACGCACACGATGGTTTCCTTGTCACCCCGCAATAGGTCCAGACCGACCTTCCCGCCAGCCGGCGTGAACTTGATGGCGTTGTCGACGAGATTCGCCACAGCCTCGAACAAAAGATCCCGGTCGCCCCAAACGTGCAGCTTGCGGTCGATATCCACACCAAGCTCGATGCTCTTGTCCTCGGCGATCGGTTCGTAGACGTCACAGACTTCATGCAAGATCTCGTCGAGCGCAACATTGCCGAACCCGGCCGAACGCCGGCTGTTCTCTATCTCCGTCAAGCGCAGGAGCGCGGTGACGATCGAGAGTGACTGGTCGATGCCTCCAATCGCCTTGTCCGCGACCATCTGAAGTTGCTCCAGGCTGGTGGCGTGCGTGCGCCCGCGTTCCAGGGACAAGCGGGCGCGTGTCAGCGGGGTTCGTAGATCGTGCGCAATATCGTTGCCAACGCCGGCCAGCGCGTTGATCATCGTTTCCATTTCATCGAGCATGCCGTTCACGATGATGGCCAGTCTGGAGAGCGGATCGTCGACATTTCGATGTGGAAGGCGCTCCCGGAGGTCACCGGCAATGATGCGCTGCACCCGCTGATTGACCTCCTCGACACGCCTTTGGGCGCGCACGCTCAACCAGGCTCCGGTCAACAGGCAAAGACACAGCGTCGGCAGCAGTCCGAGCGCGAGGGCTTGTCCCACGACGCTTGATATCTCGCGGGTCTCGTCGACATTCCGTCCCAATATGAGGACGTCGCCGTTTTCCAGACGCCGGCCGACCGCCCGTATCAGCGGATCGCCCCCCGGCGATTGATCAACTCGCGAAACCCTCGCGGCTTGAGCCCCCCCATCGACCCTGAAGCCTTGCGGCAGGCCCTGGAGATTGCCGGCAAGCCGGTTGCCGGAAGGATCGAACAATCCCGCATACTGGACGCCACGGGAATCCTGGCCGAGATGGTCTGAGATTGCATCAGCGCGTCGGTCGCGCGGCAGGGTCGCCATGAAATTGAGTTGTTGAGCGATCATGCGATCGGAACGCGTGATCAGATAGCCGTCGATCTTCCAGTAAATGAAGCCGAACAGCACGATCATGAAGATGGCGAATACAACGGCCACCGCCGTAGCCCACCGGAAGGTATTCGAGCGTATAAGCTGGAGCTGGCGCATCAATCTGGCCGGTTGTTGTCCGTACTTCATCCGATCGCCGGACTACGGCGCTGGCGCGCCTATTGCTGCGCCCGCAGAATGAACCCGGAGCCCCGGACATTGTGAATCATCTGGGGTTCCCCGGGGCCGTCGACCTTGTGCCGCAGGCGGCCCATATGCACGTCGACCAGATTGGTCGTGGCCGGGACGAATTTGTAGTTCCAGACTTCTTCTAGCAACATCGCGCGAGTCAACAACTGATCACTTCGCCGCATCATGTATTCGAGGAGGCGGAATTCGCGTGGCAACAGATCGATCTCCCGTTCGCCACGCCGGGCGGTACGCTCGATAAGATCGAGCTCGAGAGGACCGACTCGCAACGTCGTTCCCCGACTGTCCGCGGGACGACGAAGCAAGGCTTCTATTCTTGCTACGAGCTCCACGACGGCGAATGGCTTCGTCAGGTAATCGTCTCCGCCGCTTCGCAGGCCCCGCACCCGATCGTCGACGGCGCCGAGCGCGCTCAGCACCAGCACCGGGGTGCCAACCTGCTCCTTGCGCAACGCCTCGATGATTGTAAGGCCGTCCATGCCGGGCAGCATGCGATCGACGATCAGGACGTCGGGGTGCAACGCTCGGGCCTTGTCGAGGCCGTCAATTCCGTTTGACGCCCATTCGACCTCAAACCCTAGCTCGCTCAGCTCGGCCACGATCTCCTCAGCCGTTCCGCCGTCGTCTTCGATCAGAAGAACCTTCATCATCAGTTCGATCTCAGGTGTGCCAAATTGCCCAGCCAGCCGGTGGGAAATCATATGCTCGCGCATTGGCAAAGTCATAGGCCACCGCCCCGATCGCCGCGTTGAACGAGCCGGACCACGCTACCCCACCGATTCGGCGTAGCGCCGCCCGCTCCGGGTCACGCCGCCTTGGCAAAGCGCGGCAGGACCGTCAACGAGAGACATAGTCCCTCCTCCAAGGCGGTGCCATTAAATAGCAGTTTAAAGAGCTTAGGGGATCCGAGGCGAACCGTGCGCGGCCGCGCTCAAGCCGCACCAGGCAGGTCCGACCGTGCTTCTCCCAACAATGAAATCGATTTTAGACGACATTCCCTGACCGTCTCCCTACGTTCCACGATACGCTATCGAGAGAACGAGCCGCCATGCTGGACGATGTCGATGAACGGGCTACGAATGGCAATCCGCAGGTTGATCGGTGGATGTCACCCAAAATCGGATTCATCGGGCTTGGCCTGATGGGGACAGCCATGGCGGCCAATCTCGCGGCCGATGGTCGCGAGCTGTGCGCCTATGTGCGCCGGCCGGAGCGCATCAACGACCTCCAGGCGCTCGGCGTTGTGGCTACAACCCGTCGGCCGGACTTGTTCGACAGCGACATCATCATCACCATGCTGCCCGACGACGCTGCCGTGCGGAATGTTTTCTTTGGACAGTTCGGAATCTCGGAATCGTTACGACCCGGCGTGATCCATCTGTCGATGAGCACCATCAGCACCGGGGCCTCGGCCGCGCTCCTGCTCGAGCACGAGCGTCGCGGTCAAGGCTATGTCGCTGCCCCCGTGTTCGGTAACCCCGATGCGGCGAGAGCGCGCCAGCTCTCCGTCATCGTGGCAGGTGCCCCGGTATCCTGTGATCGTTGCCGGCCGGTGACGGATTCGCTCGGGCAGACTTTCGTTATTGGGAAGGATCCCGCGCAGGCCAATCTGATCAAGCTGCTCGGCAACATGATGACGGCGACGACCCTCGAAGTTCTCGGTGAGATCGTGACCGTGCTGCGGAAGCGTGGACAGGACCCTCAGCAATTCGTGGACATCATGACTGGCACGATGTTCGACAGCCGTGTCCACAAGAACTATGGCAGCCGACTCGTTGCCGGCAGCTACAAGCCAGGGCTGACGATGCCGCTGGCGCTCAAAGACGTCCGCCTGGCGCTCGCCGAGGCAGAAATGGCCGGCGCCCCGATGCCATCCGTCGGTGTCGTCCGCGACAGGCTAATCACGGGCATCGCTCGCGGCCACGGCGAACTCGACTGGACCGCACTCGGAATGGTGGCTTCAGAGGAAGCGGGCCTATAGCCCCCGCGCAGCGCGTCCGCATCGCCTGCAAAGAGGTGTCCGACGTGGGGGAGCAGCCCCCATCGCGCGGATATCCGGCTTGCTCATCTTGCATTCCACTCCATCTGCGCTGATGCGGGCTTCTCTCGCGCCGCGATTCGAATCTCCAAGGGAGAGCGACGCATTCCTGAAGTGCCAGTGAAGGCGTTGACGCAGTCTCGCTTCTTCCAGCCTTGAGTAACGCTCCATTGATGGATTGTGAATGTTTCGTGCCTTTGGCTGATCCGTGATCCATCCCACCTGCTCGGACGGGCCACTCGTTCATCCGGCCTGCTGTTTTCAATGGAGAACCTCAATGACGAATCTCAAACTGCTTTCGACTGGACTGATCGCGGTGGCAATGCTCGCTACGCCCGCCATGGCGCGCGAAAGCGGCAGCCTCGCCCGGCGGACCGCCGTGGAAGCCAATGCCGCTGTGCCGGCCGCGTCGATCTACTCGGCTGAGCGTGCCTGCGTTCCGGCGCCGCGCGTCGGCGCCTTTGCGACCGCGCCGTGGACCGGCAACAACGTTCCCTGCGAACCGGGCACCGGCGCGTTCTGATCGCCGTACCCTCTGCTTCGGCTGGCTCCGCTATTCGGCTCGCATTTTTTGCGCGCGCGGGTACCGTCGACCACCGGCCTGAAGAGCGGGCTGGACTCTGTTCCGGCCCGCTTTTTTCTTGGCCGGTCCTCCGGACGCGAACATCGATCAAGCGTCTCCCATTCGCGGCATCCTCAAACTTGCGGATCAAGCAGCATTCCAACTTTTGTGAAGGCGAATTGAATGGTGCGGACATCAAGCCTGCCTACTCTTTCCATTATCGCGAAAGCTCGTCACGCAGCCACACCCGGATCCTGCGTTGATCTGCGAAGCATCAAGTAGAAGGAGTGTTCCGATGAAACGGGTATTGATGATCCTGGCCACGGCCGCGCTCACCTTCGTGCTGGCCGTCGGCGCGGCCGATGCGCGGGGCGGCGGCGGAGGTGGTGGCGGTCACGGCGGAGGTTTCGGCGGTGGCGGGCATATGGGTGGATTTGGTGGAGGCGCGCACATCGGCGGCATCGGTGGCGGTGCTCATCTTGGCGGCCTTAGCGGCGGTGCGCATGTGGGCGGCTTCGGCGGAGGCGTTCATGTCGGCGGCATGGCGATGCGTGGCGACATGACACGAGTCGGTGGCGATCACTTCGGCCTAGGCGATCATTCCCATCCGTATGGCATGGGCATCCACGACCACGCCATGCACCAACACGGCCGATACCGGCCGGGCTACGGCTACTATTATGGCGATTCTGACTGCTACGACTGGTATGTCCTGCATCCCGATCAGCCGCTGCCACTGAGCTGCAGCTAGACTGTAGCCCTTACGTTCGGTCTGGATGGCCTGTGCAATCCGGACCGAGCCCCAATCAGAAGCCTCAATTCAAAGTGACGGCTCTGAAATCCAATTTACTGGCGCCCTGTCGCCAGCGGCCATACCTCAGGATTGGCTGGTTTGTCCATTCAGCGCCGCCAATGCGCCGCTGCAGCTCTCGATATCCAGAGAGGGGCACGGAACACAGCGAAGCATCGACATCAGCTCGCGCGGCCATCCCGAGCGTCGTCTCATGCAAGCGGGCGCAGACTAAAGGAGCTAGCAATGAACGCCGTCCCGAAGAAGAACATGGAATTCATCGACATTCCCGGCACATCCATTCGCGTATCCCGCATCGCACTGGGGACGTGGGCGATCGGCGGCTGGATGTGGGGCGGGACCGACGAAAGCGATGCCGTCAAGACGATTCAGGAAGCACTCGATAGCGGAATCAATCTCATCGACACCGCGCCCGTCTATGGATTCGGTCGTTCGGAGGAAATCGTCGGAGCAGCCCTCGCCGGCGACCGCCGCTGGAAGGCGGTCATCGCCACAAAGGCCGGACTCGACTGGAAGGACGGCAAGCCATTCCGCAACGCAAGCAAGGCACGCATTGTCGAAGAGGTCGAGAATTCGCTGAAGCGGCTTCGGACGGATGTCATCGATCTCTACCAGGTGCACTGGCCTGATCCGCGCGTACCGATTGCGGAAACCGCCGAAGCCATCGGCGCGCTGCATCGCGATGGGAAAATTCGGGCAGTTGGCGTCAGCAATTTCAGTCCGGCACAGATGGATGAATTCCGCAAGGTCGCGCCACTTCATACGGCGCAGCCACCCTACAATCTGTTCGAACGTGCCATCGAGCAGGACGTTCTCCCCTATTGCCAGGAGAAGAAGATCGCGCTCCTAGCCTACGGTTCGCTGTGCCGCGGTCTCTTGTCCGGCAGCATGTCCGCATCGAGCCAATTCACCGGCGACGACCTGCGCAAGAGCGACCCTAAATTCCGGTCGCCACGCTTTCAGCACTATCTTGACGCCGTTGGGCGGCTCGACCAGTTCGCGCGGGAACGCTTCGACCGGCGAGTGGTCCAATTGGCAGTACGCTGGGTGCTCGATCGCGGCGAGCGGAACATCGCGCTATGGGGGGCTCGGCGCGCCGAGCAGCTCTCGCCGATCGCCGGCGTGCTCGGGTGGCGGATTGATGCTGAAGCCATGGCCGAAATCGATCGAATTCTTCAGGAGACGATCAAGGATCCCATCGGTCCCGAATTCATGGCGCCTCCGGATCGGGAGGCGGCATGATGGACACGCGATCCGCCATCCAAATCGTGAGCCGGGACCGCTTCGACGCGACGACGGCCCAAACATCGGGCTCCCAGCGTTTCGCCGCGATCGGACCAACCCTGGGCATCAGTTCGACCATTTGGGGCGGCCTCTTCGAGGTCGAGCCAGGCGCACGAACCGGCATCCACCATCACGGCGAACAGGACACGATCGCATTCGTCCTGTCGGGCCGGTGCGAAGTTCGCTGGGGCGACAGGGGCGAGTTCTCCGCACGCGCGAAGGCCGGCGACTTCATTCATGTTCCCGCGTTTCTTCCGCATATGGAGATCAATCCCTCCCAGCTCCTTCCTTTCCGATGGGTCGTGGTGCGCAGCACGCCTGTGCCGATCGTCGTCAATCTGCCGGACGGGCTCTGGTCATGAGCGAGGCGGCCTAACCCCGACATCTTTGATTTGCCCTGCAAACACGGAACAGACACGGAAGATAAACACGCCACTTTTCCAGCCGTAGAGGTCACGCGCCGTACGGTCATCGAGACCGGCACCACCGCACTCCTGTTGGCGGAATGGTGTTCGGCGTAGGTGCAGCCCTGCATGAGGACCTCGTGTTCGACCCTTCCGGAGCTGGACGAGCGCTCCAATCCACTGAAGAGCAAGGGAATCGGCGAGCTCGGGATCTGTGGTGCTGGAGCTGCAATCGCCAACGCGATCTACAATGCCTGCGGCGCAAGGATCAGGAATTATCCGATCACACTCGACAAGATTCTCACCCATTTGCCGACACAGGCCTGAGCGTTTGTTAAACGCCATTGATCTGCGCCGCACTTGAAGGACGAATCGACCCGCCTCGGCGGGTCCTTCTCTTTGTTCCCTTTGGGATTGCCGCTGTCGGAGATCGACGTCACGCGAATTTCGTGCAAAACCGCAAGGGCATCCGTCTAGCGATTGTCAGGTTCAGTGCACCGCTTCTCTACAATGGAGCACGCCCGTGAGATATCGCTTGATCGCCGCCGCCTGCCTTGCCTTCCTCGCTGGCGGTGGAGCGCTTGCACAGGTGACAGGAATGGCGCTCCCGACTCCGACGGTGGGAACGACTTCCCCGCTCGGCAGCAGCACGGGGGCGCCGATTTCGCCCCTGGGGATCGGTCTTGGTGCAACCGAACTTCCTTCGTCAGGCATCAGCCCGGCCGCTATAGTCACCGGCAGCATCGCCATTCCGTCCACCGGCACCGGATGCTCAACCCTCGGTCTCTCGCCGAGCGGAACGTACGGCTCGACGTCGACCTATGACGGCGGCGGAATGGCGATGGCCGGATCAACAGCGACCGCCGGCAGCGCGGACGGGAATACAGCAGCATCGATAGACATGTCGTCAGGGATAGCGGCGACCTCGTCGATGTCGGGAATGACGCAAAGCTCCGGGATGTCGACCACATCGGGCACCCTCGATACCGCCGGTATGTCCGGCATGTGCGGCTCCGGCTCGAGCAGTATCGCCGCATCCTCGAGCCCGAGTTCGACGGCCCCGACAACGCTCGGCGGCAGTCCCAAGACCGGCATTCCGCTCGACTCAACGGAGATTGGCAGCCTCGGTGTCAGCTCTGCGGCACTCCTTCCCACGCTGGCAGCGCCGCTCGTGACAGGCAACATCGCGCCGACCTTGCCGACAGTGCCGACTGTAACCGCCCCCACTACAGCGCCCGCTTCGATCGCGACACCTGGATGCTCATCCTTCGCATCCGCATCCACGGGCGGCTGCTGAGCTTCTTCCTTCCGGAGCAACATCCATGAAAATGAAGATTGTCATCTCGGCCGCCGTGTCGGCCGCGGTCATCGCGAGCGCCGGCCTGCTGCACTTTGCGCATCTCGACCCCTTGCAGAAGGCCGCCGCTGCACCGGCTCCGGTGCCACCTGTTCCGATCGTCGCCGGTACCGTAACCCAGCACGACGTACCGATCTATCTGACCGGCGTCGGCACAGTGATTGCCTACAACACGGATATCGTGCGAGCGCAGATCCAGGGGCAGATCATCAGTATCAACTTTACCGAGGGCCAGCAGGTCCATGCTGGCGATCTGCTCGCACAGATCGATCCGCGGCCCTACCAGGCCTTGATCGATCAATATACCGCCAACCTGGAGCGCGATCAGGCGCAACTCGCAAATGCGCGGGCCAATCAAGCCCGTTACAACCAGCTCGGCGACAAAGGCTGGGCCACGCCGCAATTGATTGAAACGCAAAATGCGCAGGTCAGCCAGCTGCAGGCGGCGATCAAGGCCGACCAGGCCCTGATCGATGCTGCGAAAGTACAGCTCAGTTTCACGCGGCTTACGTCTCCAATCAACGGGGTGGTTGGCATTCGCCAGATCGACGTGGGCAACATCATTAGCCCGTCAAGCACGAATGGCCTCTGTGTCGTGACCCAGCTGGACCCGATCTCGCTGATCTTTACTCTGCCTGAGACCGTTCTTCCGCAGATCCAGCAACAGCAGCGGAAAACGAAAACGCCTCTCTCCGTTCTGGCCTACAACCAGGACAATACGATTCGGCTTGGCGACGGACAGCTCGGGCTTGTCAATAATGAGATCCTGCAGACCACTGGCTCGATCCAGCTCAAGGCGAACTTTCCCAACAAGCAGAACAGCCTCTGGCCCGGCGAGCTCGTCAATGCACGACTGCTGCTCGATACGCGGCAGAACGGCCTGACCGTTCCCGCCGCCGTTGTCCAGCAAGGACCGAACGGGCCATATGCTTACGTCATCAATCCGGACAACACGGTCTCTCTCCGCCAGATCAAGGTCGCGCAGGTCAGCGACGGTCAGGCGCTGATTGATTCCGGTCTGAAAGCCGATGAGCAGGTCGTGGTCGATGGACAATACAAGCTGCGGCCGGGAACACACGTCGTTCCATTACACGGCAAGGCTGCAGAGGAAGCCGCCGCTCAAGACGCATTGCAGGCACCTATCCCATGAACATCTCCGCACCCTTCATCCGCCGACCGATCGCGACCGCGCTGTTGATGATCGGATTGTTGGCTGCCGGACTTGTCGCGTATCCGTTGCTGCCGGTGGCTGCACTGCCGAATGTCAACTATCCAACGCTGACGGTTACCGCCCAGCTGCCGGGCGCGGACCCGCAGACGATGGCCTCTTCGGTCGCTTCTCCCCTCGAGCTTCAATTCGGGGAAATCCCCGGGCTCACGCAGATGACCTCGGCGAGCGCGCTCGGCTACACCCAAGTCACGCTGCAATTCGACTTGAACCGCCAGATTGACGGCGCAGTCAGCGATACGCTGTCGGCCATCAACGCGGCAAGTCCGTATCTGCCCACCGGCATGCCCTATCCGCCGACGATCCGGAAGGTCAATCCGGCCGATACGCCGATCCTCGTGCTGGGTCTTACCTCGGACAGTCTGCCGCTCACGACCGTCGATGCGTTTGCCGAGAACATCCTGCTGCAGAAGATCTCGCAGATTCAGGGCGTGGGCCTTGTCGGCATCGGCGGCCAGCAGAAGGCCTCTGTGCGCGTCCAGGTCGATCCGCAGGCACTGGCCGCACGCGGCATCAACCTGGAGGATGTTCGTACCGTTCTTGGCCAGGCCAACATCGATTTGGCCAAGGGAACGCTCAATAGCCCGCGCCAGACCTATACGCTCAACACCAACGATCAACTGTTCCACCCGGATCAATATGCTGATCTGGTCATTGCCTATCGCAACGGATCGCCGGTCAGGATTCGCGACATCGGACGCGCCATCAGCGCGGGAGAAAACGATCTGATAGCAGGCTGGTACAACAACAGGCGCGCCATCATTCTTGCCGTGCAGCGTCAGCCTGGGGCCAATGTCATCGAGACGGTGCAGCGCATCAGAGCGATGATGCCGACCCTCCAGGCGTCGATCCCTGCCGATATCAAGATCAACGTCGTTTCGGATCGCACCCAGACGATCCGCGCCTCGGTTGCGGACGTGCAGTTCACGCTGCTCCTGACGATTGCTCTCGTCGTGATGGTGATCTTCATATTCCTTCGTAGCTTCTGGGCAACCATCATTCCAGCCGTCACGGTGCCACTCTCGCTGATCGGCACTTTCGCGATCCTCTACGAAATGGGCTATAGCCTGGACAATCTCTCGCTGATGGCGCTGTCGATCGCCGTCGGATTCGTCGTCGACGACGCGGTCGTCGAGATCGAGAACATCACGCGACATATCGAGGAAGGCCTGTCTCCATACGACGCCGCTATGAAGGGATCCGGCGAGATCGGCTTCACGGTGATGGCTATCACGTTCTCCTTGATCGCCGTCTTCATTCCGCTTTTCCTGATGAGCGGCTATGTCGGCCTTCTATTCCGCGAATTCGCGATCACCGTGAGCGTCGCGCTGGTGCTCTCCCTGGTGATCTCCCGCACCCTGACGCCGATGATGTGCGCGTATCTGCTCAAGCCCGAGAGTCACGAGCACGGGCGCCTCTACTGCTGGTCCGAGCGCGGCTTCGATCTGCTTCTCAACGCCTACGAAGCGGGACTGAAGGTCGTGCTCCGGCATCGCTTCACCACCTTGATGGTCATGATCGGCACCATCGCGTTGACCGGCTGTCTCTACGTCATCATTCCCAAGGGCTTCTTTCCTCAGCAGGATACCGGCCTGATCCTGGGCCAGTCGGAAGCCGCGCAGGACATCTCGTTCCAGGCGATGGCCGAGCGTCAGCAAGCAATGCTTGACGCGATCGTGCGGGATCCTGCCGTTGCATCGGTGGGCTCGGCGGTCGGCGCCGGCGGCGGCACCTACACCGTTAACGACGGCCGCGTATTCATCCAGCTCAAGTCTGCCGACCAGCGCGACCCGATCGACAAGGTGATCGCACGACTTCACGCCACTCTTGCCAAGATCCAGGGCATTACCCTCTACATGCAGCCCGCGCAGGACATCACCGTCGGCGCGCGCCTGAACAAGACCCAGTTCCAGTACACCATGAACGATGCCGATCAGGGCGAGCTCAGCCATTGGACGGGCCTGTTCCTCGACAAGATCAAGACCCTGCCCACCGTCGCGGACGTGACGACCGACCAACTCAATGCCGGACCGCTGCTCGACATCGCGATCAAGCGCGAGGTCGCCTCGTCCTATGGCATCCTTCCGTACACGATCGACAACACGCTCGACGACGCATTCGGACAGCGGATCGTCTCGACGATGTATACCACACTGCAGCAATATCACGTGATCCTGGAGGTCAACCCGAAGTTCCAGTATGGACCGGAAGCGCTCAACAACATTTACGTCAAATCGTCGAGCGGCCAGCAGGTACCGCTGTCGACGCTGGTCGATTCGGTGGTGAAGGTCGCGCCGCTCGTCGTGAACCACCAGGGACAATTCCCCTCCGTGACGATCTCGTTCAATCTGGCGCCCGGAGCCGCAATCGGTCAGGCGGTGAGCGGCATACAGTCGATCGCGAAGGAGCTGCATCCGCCGCTGTCACTGCAGACGAGCTTCCAGGGCAACGCCCAGGCGTTCGGTGCCTCGTTGAAGAGCACGCCGGTCCTGATCGGCGCGTCGCTGTTCGTGATCTACCTCATCCTCGGTGTGCTCTATGAAAGCACGATCCATCCCATCACGATCATCTCGACGCTCCCCTCGGCGGGCGTCGGCGCGCTTTTGCTGCTGATGGCCGCTCATTTCGACCTGAGTGTGATCGCGGTGGTCGGGATCGTTCTGCTCATCGGCATCGTCAAGAAGAACGGCATCATGCTTGTCGACTTCGCGATCCAGGCCGAGCAAACTGAGGGCCTTACACCGGAGCAGTCGATCTACCAGGCCTGCATCAAGCGCTTTCGTCCGATCCTGATGACGACGATGGCCGCGCTCCTCGGCGCCGTACCGATGATGGTCGGCACTGGTGTCGGATCGGAGATCCGTCAGCCATTGGGCTACGCAATCGTCGGCGGTCTCGCATTGTCTCAGGTGCTCACGCTCTACACCACGCCAATCATCTACCTCTACCTCGACCGGTTGCAGAATTGGCTGTTCGGCGCGCGACGGCATCAAGCGGCGTCACGCGACGTCCATCCGGCGCCTGCGGAATAAGCGACGGCAACGCCAATCGCGGAGTATTCATCAGGTCTTGTGATCGAATCGATCTGAAAACTGCGTTGGTGTGCTGTCGTGGCGCTCCTACCTCATAGGGAGTAAGGCGGACCTTTCGAGCAATGCTCGATCGATTCACCAGCAAGCAATATGAGGAGATACTGAATGCCGCTCGATAGTCCACGGCGCACCGCCCTTGTCAACTTATGCGCGTTGGCGGCTGGGACCGCTGCCCTTGCAGCCGCTCCCTCGCATGCGGCCACGACCGCGCAGATCATCCCGCCCGGTACCCAGCGACAGGCCGCGCACGGCCGATTGGGCAAGAAAGGCCGTGTCCTGAAACGCTCGGCGCTCCACGAAATCGGCTTCGTCGCGGACGGACTCGATCGCCAGGACCTGCAGGCGCGACCACAATGCCTGTAGCGCCTCCTTCGCCGCCTTGACGTTCATCATCCAGCTCGCAATTCGGGCTGCCCGGCGAACGGCGACCCTCTGGTCCCGACGTCCGTAGGCTTATCCGAAACGCTGGCTTGGATCCCGGCTTCAGGCAAGCCGGCAAGCGCACTCTAAACAGGTTTCTACCGTCCCGGCGGGAAACGTAGGCGTGACGAGCCATCTTCAAGACCGTGTCCGATGTGAGCGACACAGCTCGCGCCGCCGCGGCGGAATGCGGCCTGTTTCATTATCACGAGAGAATTTCGGGGATTGGTAGCTACCCAATCTGTGGTAGCGGGAGAGCGCTACCGTCTTTCCCCACACCAACCAAACCTACGATATCTCATCCAATCCTCCGCGTGAGCCGGTTCAGTGGGCCCCAGCGGCTCCGCTTTTAGGCTCCCGAAGGCCTGTGTTGGAGGGCACCAGCGCTGACATCAAGGAATGCGCCCAGGTTCGAGGAGAATCGAAAAGGTTGACGCCTCGCGCTGAATCGCTACCTGCCGGTCGGGCGTGGCTCCGGCACGGGGCGCCCGGGTACCCATCTCAATGCAAGCTGCTGGCCGGCGACGATCTCGTTGCGGGAGAGCTTTGATGCGACCGCGTCCCGGAACCTGAGATAGACCTCTCGCTGTCGCCCGCCTGCGCGGCCCGCCGCCAGGTTGAGCCATTTGTAGGCGAGCACGAAGTCCCCGGGAACGCCGTGCCCCCTGTCATACATCAGGCCGAGCATGGCTTGCGCGAACGGGTCTCCCTGCTCGGCCCCGCGAAAGTAGAGATCGGCGGCGGCGTCATAAGCTTGTGGGACGCCGAAGCCATGCTCGTACATGAAGCCGAGAAGGCCGAGGGCTCTCGCGTTGCCGCGTTCGGCCGGCGGCGAGAGCTCCCGAGCCGCGCGGGCATAATCGCCGTGATGGAAGGCGGCGGATCCACGCGAGACACTATCGGCGCTCGCGATGGACGTCGTCGCCGCAAAAAGCGCAAAAGCAAGCAAGACGCAGAGGGGCGTCCGCGGCGCAAGCGCGCGGATCGCCGTCCGGTACGGCTCAGTGGAAGCTGGTGGTGATCGGCGCATTGGTCGATGTCGTGGCGATGCTGCCGCGCAATCTAGATCGAAGCTCCTCGGCGACGACGTGGGCGTCGGAACCGTCACGAATGATCTGCGGGCGGATAAAGATGATCAGCTCTGTGCGCTGGGTGGCGTTGCTCTGATGCCCGAAGGCATCGCCAAGGCCGGGGATTTGGTCCAGCACGGGAAGCGCGTTGCGGGAGCCGCTCTGCTGCTCGCTGATCAGGCCGGCCAGCAGCACGGTCTGACCGTTGACGACCGCGATCTGGCTCTTGACGCGCCGCTCCGACACCGTCGGCGTCAGGCTGTTCGCGCTGGTCGCGGACACATTGCTGATCTCCTGCTCGATATCGAGCCGCACCGTGCCGTTCACGCTGACGCGCGGCGAGACCTTCAGGATGATGCCGGTGTTTCGATAGTCGATCGTGTTTACCACCGTGTTGCTCGTGGTCAGTACCGTCGCGCTGCCGGTCGACACCGGAACGACGTCGCCGACCTGCAAGGTCGCGACCTGGTTGTTGATCACGACGAGCGAAGGATTGGAGAGCACCTTGACGCTGGTGACGGCGTGCAGCGCATCCAGGATTAGGCTCGGCTGCGTTTCGGAACCGATCAGGAAATTGAAGCCCGGAAAGGCCCGGTTGATGAAGGCATTGGTGACCGAGCCTGCGACAGAGGCGGCACCGGTCGTTGCGTCCGTGACGGTTGCGGGAGCAGTGGTGGCCTGAGTATTGAGGATCGAACCGGTGTTCGGCTTCAGGCCGAGGTTCCTGCTGGTGAGATAGGTCTGCACGCCATAGGACAGAGTGTTGTTCAGCGTAACCTCGGCGATCGTCGCGTCGATGGCAACCTGGAGCTGCGGTTCGTCGATCTGGAGCAGCGTGGCCTCGATGATGCGGTAGTTGGCCTGGTCGGCATAGATCAGGAGATTGTTGTTCACGGCATCGGGCGTGATCCGCACGTCCTGCATCGCAGGCTGGCCGTTGCCAGTGCCGGAGCCGCGTCCACTGTCGAGCGCGGCATTGTTGCCCTGGCTCTGATTGGGATTGTTCGCTTGTCCACCGGCGCCAATGCCCTGGCCCATCGCGCCCGCCGCCGAATTGCCGCGAGATGCAAAGCCACCTATGTTCGAGCTTGAATTGCCGTTGAGCGACAGACGGTCAGCTACGCTCGATGTCGCCACGGCTCCGGAGCCCGGCGCGACCTGGCTGTCGGCACTGTCAAGCAGGTTGCCGGACGATCCGCCGAGGAACATGTCGGTCAGAACCCGCGCGATCTGGCGCGCATCGCCGTACTTGACGCGGTAGACATGGACCGTGGTTCGCGCGGTGTCGTTGCGGTCGAGACGCTTGATCCACGTCGCGGCCGTGCGCAGCATCTCCGGCTTCTTGGTCACCACCATCACCGCGTTGAGGCGGGTGATCGGCATGAACTTGATGACATTCTGGCTGAGGCCATTCTCGCCGGAATCGACGATCTTCTCCAGCTCGGCTATGACCGGCGCGGGCGAGCCGCTCGATACCGGGAAGATGCCGACGGATTGACCACGCATCCAGTCCACATCGAAGCTTAGCACGGTGTCGACGGCGGTGCGGCGCTCCGCGCCGGTGCCCTGGATCAAAAGCAGATTTCGCGTCGTGTCGGCGCGGATCGCACCGGCCCGCGTGGCAAAGCTGTCGGTCAACTTCAGCAGGGTCTGTGCCGATACATATTGCAAGGGAACGACCGAGATACCAAACCCGGGCTCGGGATTGGCCGCGGCTGCGTCGAGGCGGCCGCCACCGACCGCGTCGCCGAGCGGCGTCAGGCGATAGCCCGTCGTGTCATGCAGCAGCACGACACCGCTGAGGCGGAGTGCATTTTCAAGCACGAAGACCATGTCCGATTTCGGCACCGGGCGAACCGATACCAGGCTCACCGTACCCTGCACGCGCGGGTCGATTGTGTATCCGACATGCAGGATATCGCCGAGCACGACCTTGGCGACGGTCGCCACGGGCGTGTTTTCGAAATTCAGATCGAAACCATTGCCGTTCGGCGTGGGCATCAGCCGATCGTCCGCCACGGCCGTTACTTCGCTTCCCTCATACATCGCCGCGCGGACGTTGCCGCCGCCCTGGCTACCGGTCGTTGCCGCCAAAGCGTTCACCGGCTGGGGCTGGCGCGGCAACAGATCCAGCGAACGCACCTTGTCTGAAACGTCCAGCTGCGCCGCGTCGACGCCTGCGTCGCCGACCGTCGCGGAGTTGCAGGACACCAACAACACTAGCGATGACAAAACAAACACGGCTCCAAAGCCGCCACGAATCGGGCGGCGGCCCATTGTGCCTACGCGTTGCATGAAGGCCCTTCGCTCTGGCTGCTGTTCGATTGCTTTCGACGATCTGTTCTGCCTTGGCGGACTCTTAGCGAGCGAACATGACAGAAATAAATTAGTTACATGATTGTCGTTCGCGACCTGAACTTCGCATCGCACCAGAACTTCGTGAAGCAGCCGCGCCGTGTTGCCCGTATCCGCGATGTTGAGCAAGACAGAAGATGTGACTTCGCACGGCTGTCACACTTCGGATCGATAACCATACAGTTGAGGGAAGCCGAACGCTACGGCGCGCTGATCCAAGATAGTGTGGCGGGACAACAGAATGGCCAACGATCTGCCCGCTCGGTTCGTGGATTATCTCCGTCAGAACAACCAGCTTACGCCGATCGATGGGCCGGCCGACCGCACCGGACAGGGCGCCGACCATCGCCATTTGAAGCTGTGGGAGGTCACCAGCCTCTCGCCGACCGAATTTTCCGAGGCGGCCGCGCGTTTCTTTGCGCTCGGCCGCATCACGCTCCAGGAGATGACGGCGGCTGAGCCGCTGGTCGGATCGTTCTCGCCGCGCTTCCTGCGCGAAACCATGGTCTATCCGTGCAGGGCAGCCGATGGAACAACGACGCTCGCTGTCGTCGACCCGACCGACCAGGCAACTCAGAGGGCGGCGCAGATCGTGCTCGGTGCCGGCATCACGATGAAGGTGGCGTCATCGGAAGATGTCGCCATCGTGCTGAACAAGAGTTTCAGCGCCGAGGAGCCCCAGGCCGTCGAAACCGCGACGGCACTGCCGCGCGAAGACGATATCGAGAGCCTGCGCGATCTTGCGAGCGGCGCTCCGGTGGTGCGCGCGGTCAACGATCTGATCGAGAAAGCGGTCGAACTTCGTGCCAGCGATATCCATATCGAGCCGTTTGCCGGCGGACTCACGGTCCGCCTGCGGATCGACGGTCTGCTGCGGCCGGTCGCGGCGTTGTCGGGCGTGCTGCCTCAGGCGGTGGTCTCCCGTATCAAGATCATTGCCAATCTCAATATTGCCGAGCGCCGCTTGCCGCAGGACGGTGCGGCGAGACTGCGGGCCGGGCGCGCCGAGATCGATATCCGCGTCGCGATCATGCCAACACAGCACGGCGAATCCGCCGTCATCCGTATCCTTCCGAAGGATCGTGGCCTGCTGATCGTTGAAAAGCTTGGCTTCTCGGTGCCTGACGAAGGCAAGCTGCGGCGGCTCTTGAAGCTGCCGCATGGCATGATTGTGATCACAGGGCCGACCGGCAGCGGCAAGACCACGACGCTCGCGACGATCCTGTCGATCCTCAACGAGCCCAGCCGCAAGATTCTCACGATCGAGGATCCGGTCGAATACGAGATTCCCGGCGTCAACCAGTCTCAGATCAAGCCAGCGATCGGTCTGACCTTCGCCACTGCCCTTCGGTCTTTCGTTCGTCAGGACCCTGACGTCATCATGGTCGGCGAAATCCGCGATTCCGAGACCGCGCATGTCGCGGTGCATGCGGCGTTAACTGGACATTTGGTGCTGACGACGCTGCACACCGAGACGGCGTCAGCCGCAGTGCCGCGACTGCTTGACCTCGGCGTCGAGGGCTATCTGCTCCGTTCGGTGTTGCGCGGCGTGGTCGCGCAGCGTCTCGTCCGCCAATTGTGCGAGCGATGCAAGGTGGCGCGACCGCTTGCAACGGCCGACTTCACCGAGGATCCGAGGCTCGCCGCGCTCGGGTTCCGCGCCGGCGAGACCATTCAGGAGCCTTGCGGTTGCGAGCGCTGTAGCGGAACCGGCTATCGCGGTCGCCTCGGCATATTCGAGCTGCTCGAATTTTCCAGTGAACTGCGCGAACTGATTGGAGAGCGAACCGACGGGTTGAAGATCGACGCAATGGCGATCCGCGAGGGCATGACCACGATGCTCGACGACGGGGTCGCCAAGTGCCGCGTCGGATCGACCTCGCCCACCGAAATCCTCCGCGTTGCGACCGTCCGGTGACACCGTGCCGAATTTTCGCTACCGAGCCCTGACCCAAGCCGGCGAGATCGTGAACGGCACGATCTCCGCTCCGACCGCGGCCGAAGTCGCGCGTCGGATCGAGTATCTCAAGCTCCTGCCGATCGAAACCACCGAGGACAAACGCGCGTCCGCCGCCACGGGAGGCCGCAGCCTGTTCGGCGGGCCGAGCTCTGCCGAAGTCACTACGTTCACGCACGATCTCGCGCTGCTGCTCAAGGCCGGCGCGCGCCTTGACGATGCGCTGGAGCTTCTCTCTGGCGACGCCGATGTCGGGCGGATGCGTCCGGTGGTCGCCAAGATTCGCGCTGCCCTGCTCACGGGCGAGAGCTTTGCCGATGCAGTGGCCGATCATCCGGCCCTGTTTCAGCCGATGTACGTCGCGCTAGTCCGCGTTGGCGAAATCTCCGGCACTCTCGATGCGGTGCTGGAGATGCTGGGGGCCGAGCGCGCCCGCGCCGAACTGATGCGGCGGAAGCTGACCGATGCGATGCAGTACCCTGCGTTCGTGCTGGTCGCGGCGTCCGGTGTGATGCTGTTTTTCCTCCTGTTCGTGCTGCCGCAGTTTTCCAGCGTGCTCGGTGATTTCGGCGGCAAGTCGGACACGGCGCTCGCCAGCTTCATCGCGCTGTCGGATTTCCTCCGTGCCAACGCCACGGCCGCGAGCTTAATTGCAGCGGCGGCGATCGCCCTTGCATGGTGGTTGCTGCGGCAGGCGCGCGTGCGTGCCGCACTGATCAGCACCGTCGCGCGGGTTCCGGGCATTCGCGGCGCCTTCCAGTTTTATCGCGCCAGTCTGTTCTGCCGTAATCTGGGTGTCCTGCTCGGCAGCGGCGTCAACCTCACCGCCGCGCTGCGCATTCTCGTCGACATCATGGCGGTGACGGGAAGCGAGGCGAACTGGACCGCTGCCGCCGACCGCGTCCGTCACGGCGGAAAGCTATCGGAGGCGCTCGCCGTGGCGGACAGCCTGCCGCCCATGGCGGTCCGCATGCTGCGGCTCGGTGAAGAGACCGGGCAGCTTCCAGTGTTGGCCGGGCGGGTCGCAGAATTCTACGAAGCAAAATTGCAGCGCAGCCTGGACCGCGTCGTCGGCATCGTCGGGCCACTGGCGATCATCACCATCAGCACCGTCGTCGGTGGACTGATCGTATCGGTGATGACAGCGCTGCTCTCGGTCACGCAGCTTGTCGGTTAGAGCAGGGATCATCGATCATGATATTGCGCAACACCATCATTGGCGCATTTTCCACGCAGGTGAAACGCGGCCGCGTGCGGTCGCGAAGGTCCAGGCATCCGGGGGAAGAGGGCTTCACGCTCGTCGAGATGCTGGTGGTGATTGCGATCATCGGCCTCATCATGGGGCTGATCGGGCCGCGTGTTCTCAACTATCTCAGCGAATCCAAGGTCAAGACGGCGCGCATTCAGCTCCAGAGCTTCTCAAGCGCGCTCGACCTGTTCTATCTCGATGCCGGCCGGTTCCCGTCCACGGCGGAGGGACTTGCCGCGTTGGTCCGGCGCACGCCGGGGGTCGCGGCCTGGAATGGCCCGTATCTGAAGGGTGGCAACGTCCCGAACGATCCCTGGAATCACGCCTACGTCTATCACGCGCCCGGCGAGCACGGGCCTTACGACATCGTCTCCTACGGCGCCGACGGACAGGAGGGCGGCAGCGGCACCTCGGCCGACATTTCGCTCGAGAAGACGACCGCCGCCAGGGATGAATGACGGGAATGACTGACGCCACGCAGCGCGGCTTCACCCTGCTCGAGATGGTGTGCGTGCTCGTCATCGTCGCGCTCATGGCCGCCGTGCTGCTTCCGTTCATTCCGCAGCAGACATCGCGATCACGGTTACAGGCCTATGCGTTGCAGACTGCGACGCTTCTGAAGGCAGATCGAAACGCCGCCATTGAGCGCAGCACCAGCGTTGCAACGCTGGTCGACGCGGCGAGCCGCGTGGTCCACTCGGGGTCCTCGCGCACGACGGTGCGAATTCCCGACGACGTTCGGTTCGATGCCATCCTGCCGCAGAGCTGCCAGCGCCAGGCCGCGCTATCGACCATCCGTTTCTTCGCCAATGGCGGTTCCTGCGGCGGCTCCATCGCGCTGACGCGGCTCGATGCGGGGTATGAGGTCCGCGTCAACTGGCTGACTGGAAGGGTTGAAATCATTGCTCGCGACATCGCCGCCAACTAGCTACGCCGAAGCGGGCTTCACGATCATCGAGGTGCTGGTCGCGCTCGCGCTGGTGGCTGTCTCGATCGGCGCGATCGGCGCTGTCATGGGCGGCAAGACGCGCGGCGTCCGGACCCTGGAGCAGCACGTCGCACTGATGCAGGCGACGCGCACCTTGATGACGATCGGCATTCCGTCGCGCGCGCAATTGCGGTCGGGCACGTCGACGGGACAGGCGGAAGGCTATCGCTGGACCATCGACGTCAGTCCGCTCGACGGTGACTGGACGGTTCCCGACGGCAACGTGCCCTGGGCCCCCGAGCTGGTCAGAATTCGCGTCGAATCTCCGGGCGGAGCCCTGTCCGATATCCGCACCGTGCGTCTGACGCCGAGGCCTTCGGAATGACCCCGGCAAGGACAGACCAGCGAACGCGCGAGCGCGGCTTCACGTTGATCGAGACCATCGTCGCACTGGTTCTGATGGGGCTGCTGCTGTCGGCACTCGCCAGCATCACGGCGCAATGGTTGCCGAGTTGGAACAGAGGCTTGGACAGGATCCAGCGCAACGAGCTGATCGGGATTGCGCTGGAGCGGATCGGCGCCGATCTCGCCGCGGCGGAGTTCGTCGCCGTCAATCGCGACACCCGCCGGCCGCTATTCGATGGATCCGAACTGTCCGTGATGTTCGTACGAACGTCCGTGGGACCGAATGCGGAGCGCGGGCTCGACGTGGTGCGCCTCGACGAAAGAAGGGATCGCGGCGAATTCATTACCGTTCGCACGCAGACGCGCTTCACGCCGCTCGCCGACGGGCTGTCGCTGACCGAACAGGTGCATCTCGGCAGCCCCGTCGTGCTGCTGCGCGCGCCGTATCGCCTGTCCTTTGCTTATGCCGGTACTGACAGGATATGGAAGAGCGCGTGGAAGGATGCCGATAGGTTGCCGACGATGATCCGCCTGACGGTGCGTGACGCAGCGAGCCAGCGTGTCTTGTCGGTCTCGACCATCGCGCCGGTCCATGTCCAGATTCCGAGCGACTGCACTAAGCCGGACGGCAATTGCAGCGACAAGCGCAATTCCGACGGCGTCCCGCAACAAGGCAAAACCTGATGGACGCGACGGGCAACATCGACCGATCTCCGGCCAATCGCGGCTTCGTCATCGTCGCAGTGCTGTGGATCCTTTTGGCGTTGTCGTCGCTGGCGATCATCTTCTCGGCCTATCTCGCCGCGTCGGCGCGGGCGCTAGCCGCCAACGACATGTCCTTGCAGACCGAGGCGCTAGTGTCGGCCGGACTTGAGCTCGCCGCCTATCGGTTGACGTTGACCGACGAGAAGGCGAGACCGCCCCGTGGCGCGTTTCATTTCGGCCTTAATGAGGCCAGCGTCGACGTGACGTTCACGTCGGAGGCCGGCCGCCTTGACCTGAACTACGCGTCGAAGGAGATGCTGGTCGGCCTCTTCGCCGTGCTCGGCGCCCGCAAGGACGCAGCCGCCGAATATGCCGATCGGATCATCGGCTGGCGAACCCGGCCCACGCCTGGCGCCGAAAACGTGGAAGCAGCCCGTTACAACGCGCTCGGCTATTCGCCCAGGCAAGGTCTGTTCACTCACGTCAATGAGCTGGCGCTGGTCGCGGGCGTTCCTGCTGCCCTGGTTGATCGCGCCCTGCCCTTCGTCACGGTGTTCAACGGCACGCCCGACGTCGATCCGGCCATCGCCTCGCCGGAAGTCGTGGCAACCCTGGACAGAGCATCGGGGAACGAGCAGAGCGGATTTGGAGCGCGTTCGGCTTCGCCGGGCGCCGGCGCTGGAACGCAGAATCCGCAAAGCGCGGCATCGACGGCGCAAAGTTCCTGTTATCGGATTGCGATTTCGATCCGATTTCGCAACGGCCGCCGTACCACGTCCGAGGCAGTGATCGCACTCGGTGACAAGGTCGAACCCTATCGCGTGTTGTCCTGGCAAGACGATGTCGAGCCACGCAATGCGGTCCTGCTTCGAGGGAGGAGTTGATGGCGATACTTGCCGAGGCAAAGCGATGGTTTGAGCAATGGATCAACGCAGTTGCGACCGCCGTTGATGACCTTGCAGGCAGGTTTGTGCGCCGGCGCAGCGTCGCGCTCAACCAGAACGCCGACGGCTCGTTCACCGCTTACCTTGCGGCGCCGAAAGACAGTTCGGATCCGGCTCGGCTTTCGTTCCGGCTCGACTGTGATGCGCCGCAGCCACCGCTGCCGGCGGATTGGAAGGCAGCTTTGAACGGAAGCCGTATCGAGGTGATGCTGCAGCCGGATCATGTTGTCAGCCGTCTGCTCGATTTTCCCAGCCAGGCGGCCGATTTCCTCGACGGCATGATCCGGGCACAGGTCGACCGATTGACGCCGTGGAGCGTCACAAACTCTGTCTTTGGCTGGGGTTCGCCGCAGCTCGCCGCCAATGACCGCATCGAAGTTGCGTTCTGCGCCACTTCCGCAGCCACGGTGGCCCCATTGATCGGGTTGGCGAAGGCGCTCGCGTGCGCCTCCGTAGCGGTCTCGGTGCCCTCCGTTGGCAGTGACGGCGCGCCGCTGCGCGTGACGCTGCTCGATCGAAGGCTGCGTGCCCTTGCCGGTCGAAAGGTTTCGCTTCTCCTGCGCGTTGGCCTCGCCTCGACAGCAGTCGCCGCCGCTGCGGCGCTGCTGATGAATATCTATCTCGGCGACTGGCTGCAATCGGAGCTGGATGATTTGCAGCACCGCATCTCGCAGCGTCGCGCCGCGCTACGCCTCGATGCCAATGGCGATTCATCCGGGCTCGGCCTGCTGGCCAAACGCAAGCAGACGACGCCGTCGAGCGTCATGCTTCTGGAGGCCCTTTCGCGCGTCCTGCCCGACACGACTTATGTGACCGAACTCCGCATCGAGGGAACCAAAGTGCAGGTGGTGGGAATGACCCAGGATGCACCATCTCTCATTCGGCTTCTGGAGCAGTCGCCGCAATTCACCCGTGCCACCTTCTTCGCGCCGACGACGCGCGCGGCGAACGAATCGGCAGAGCGGTTCCACGTTGAGGCCAACATCACCGCCTATTTCGGATCCGGCTCATGAGCGCAGCATCGCGGTCGTTGCTGGTTGTCAGCACCTCGCCACTGGTCGCGACGGCGAGCTATCTCGGACTTTTCGTGTTGCTGCTTTTTATCGTGATAGTCTCGCTATCCGAGCTTGTGGGGCGGCAAAGCGATGTTGCGGCGTCGACCGCAATGCTCGCGCAGTTGGAGGGCAGATCGAGGGCCAATACAGCGCCCGGCCAGCCAGCCATGCCGATCGGCTCGGCCTTTCTCGAGGGAGCGACAGTCACGGTTGCAGGAGCCACCTTACTGCAGCGGGTGTCGGGCGCAGTGGCCAAGTCCGGCGGCAGTGTCCTGTCGACCCAGCTCGATGTCCCCAGCGTCCCAGCCAAGGCCGGTTTCATCAGCATGGTCGCTAGCTGCGAGATCGAGCAGGCGCAATTGCAGCGGGTGCTTTACGATCTCGAAGCCGGCATGCCGTTCCTGTTCATCGACCAATTGGTCGTGCAACCCGTCTCTGACGGGCCAACCAAGGAGACCGATCCGGGCAAGCTGCGCGTTCTGCTGGGCGTATCCGGACAATGGCAGGGCGCCAAATGATGCGATGCCTTCTAGCGATCATCATGCTGTGGGTCGTCTCGGTTCATACCGGATTGGCCGCAGTACCTGACCGCTCCGCCGATGCACTCGACGCCGGGCTGCTCGACGATACCCGGTTGGGCGGCCGAGTGCTGGCATCGCCGCCGCCTTCTGAACCGGTGACGTCGGTTCGGGTGGCTCCGTCGCCAGAGCCTGCGCCTAGGCCACTCAGCGCAAATCCATTGTGGGGCATCCCGCTCAAGACGCTGTCCAACACGCGCGATCGTCCTGTGTTCTCACCGTCGCGGCGACCTCCGCCCGCAGTCGTTGCGGAACCGGCAGACAGCAGGCCGCTGCCACCGTCGCCCCCGCGTAAGGCCGAGATCGAGCTTCCCCCGCTGTCGCTCGTCGGCACGATCGCGGGAGACGATGAAAGCTTTGGGATCTTTCTCGATCAATCATCCAAAGCCGCGCTACGGCTGAAACTCGGCGATGATTTCCAAGGATGGAAACTGCGGGCCATCAACGGACGCGAAGTGACGATGGAGAAGGACGAGCAGGGGGCGCTGCTCACGCTGCCGGGGCCCGGGAGCGAGGACAGCGGCGGCACTCGCCTCATTCCAATCAGCGCAGACAAGAAGCCTATGGCCGCGCGGCACTAGAAGCGTTTGCCGCTGCTAGTTCAGCCCCAGCCAACTCTGAAGAGCAGACGTCACGAGAAGCCCTAGTGCAAGAAAGGGGCCGAACGGGATTGAGCTCTGGCGTCTCATCTCGTGCCCCGCGAGCTGCAAGCCACCCGCCACACCAAGTGCCGCGAGCGCCGCGATCAGAAGCAAGGTCGGAACTCCAGCAGCGCCAACCCAGATCGCGGCAGCGGCAAGAAATTTGACGTCGCCAAGTCCCAAACCATCCACATGCCGCAACCTGAAGTAAAGACGCTGCAATAGCCAGAACAAGACACCGACGAGACCGGCCGTCGCCATCGCGCCGAGGGCAGCAGTCGCTCCTTCGGTGACGATAACGTTTTCGAGACCCAGGGCCGCGATCGCAAGATTGAGCCAATCGGGAATGACTCCATGGCGAAGATCGATTAGGGCCACCGCGCAGCACAGCATGTAAAGCGCGCCATAAAAACCGAAAAAATAAAGAGATTCTTGCTCGATATGCATTGCGATCGGATGGGTGTGACGAGTGCAGACAATGTGTCTGCAACAACTTGCGTACGCTGAACAGCCCATTTTCGATCGATCGGCATCGGCGCGATGAGTTTGCGAGATTTGTTATTGTCGACGACGTCGAGACAGAAAAAGATGCGACAAAAAGTCCGGGCTGTCACAAATCCGCATAGGATACCGACAATAGTTCGCCTCATTACGCGCCATGAGCCTTCTTGGCGGATGAGTGGGTTAGATTATGCACAAGATGCGAGTGGCAACGTGCCTTCTCCTGGCGTCGTTGACCGGGATGCGTGCCGCGAATGCCGGTGCTCTCGAAGAGGGAGCCGAACGTTATCGACCGTATCTGATCGACGGAGTCGCCAGTGCGCTGGCAGGCGCGTGTGCCTTGCAGGAGCGCGCCGCAGCAGCGGATTTGCCCGGCGCAAAGAAGGCCTGGCTTTCCGCGCGCGCGGGCTGGGAGCGTTCGGAAGTGTTCACCGCAGGCTTCGTCCCCGAACTCGATGCGCAGATCGACGCCTGGCCGAACACGGACAGCGGGTTTCACGCGATCGAAGCGAAATTGTTCGGCGCAGCCAACACTGATGTCGCCGCCGACGCGGCAGGCCTTGTCGAGCATCTGAATGACTTGCACGGCAGGATCAGGGACATCAAGCTCACGCCCCAGAGCCTGTTGGATGGTACGGTGCGGCTCGCCTACGAAGTCGGAGAGAGCAAGGCGGACGGCGGCGAGTCGCGTATCAGCGGCACCTCGCTTGACGATATGCGCAACAACGTTGCCGGTATCGATTTCGCGTATCACACGATTTTCTCCGCCGCACTCAATACGGTGGACGGCAAACTCGACGAGATGGTCGCGAACCGGATCGAGCAGATCGAGGCCATCGTCGCGACGCCCGATCTACCGCATGTCAATATCGCGGATCTGCGCCGGACCAGCGAGGAACTGGTCGTGGCGTTGCAGAGTGCATCGACCAAGCTCGGCCTGCAACGGCCGACGCTGGAGGCCCAGGCGCGATGACATTGTTTCACCTGCGTCTGGGTGCACTGTTTGTCGGGCTAGCGGTCCTTGCACTGTTCGGACGCGCGGTAGCTTTCCCAGTCGACGGCGACAAAACCGTGTTGCCGATATCGACTGAGTTGAACGAGGATGCCCTCGACAAGCCGCGCGAAGTGTTCCAGTCCGAGCGCACCGGCAGCAAGTCGTACCTGGTGAACCTGGGCGATCTCGCCTTCAATTCGCCGGGGCTGCTCGGCGCGGTGGCGCGGCAGGCCGGAGTGAATTGCGGCACCTGCCATGTGAACGGAGCCAACAATTCGAAATTCTTCATGCCGAAGATGTCGAGCCGACCCGGCACGTTCGATACCACCGGCCCGCTGTTCAATCCGAAAGCGAATAATCTGGCGTTCGACCCCGTCAGGATTCCGAGCTTGCGCGGCGCGCGCTCTCTTGCGCCCTATGGCGCCGATGGACGGTTCGCCTCGCTGCGTGATTTCGTTCACAATGTCATCACCAACGAGTTCGCCGGACCGGAGCCGTCCCCGGTAACGCTCGATGCGATTGTCGCCTATATTCAGGACATCGACTTCCTGCCCAATCCGAGCCTCGGTCCTGCGGGACGACTGGTCGGCAAGATCAGCGAATCGGAACGCCGCGGCGAAGTACTCTTCTCCAAGCCATTCCCACACGATCCCGCGCTGAGCTGCGCGGGCTGCCATGTTCCATCATCAGGATTCGTCGATCATCGGCAGCACGACATCGGCTCCGGCGGTCTGTTCAAGACTCCGACCCTGCGCAATGCGGATTTCAACGCGCCGTATTTTCACGACGGCCGCTTCGACGACTTCAATCAGGTCGTTGATTATTTCGACAGCACCTTCCAACTCGGCCTTTCGATCCAGGACAAGGGGGATCTCGTCGCGTACCTGACGGCGATCGGCGATGGTACGCAGCCTTATGAGCGCGATGGTGCCGGCGCAACGCTGAAGGAAATCAACGACTTCTCTTCCGTGCTTGCGATTGCCGTTCCCGCTGGCGACAAGGACACGGTTGCACTCGCGGTCGATACGATCGGCCGCGAGTTGCGCGAGTTGACCGAGCAATATCCAGATAGGAAGAACACCAGCGTATCAGGCGGCGAGCAGCAGCGGGTACTCGCGCGCAACAGTCTCAAGGAGCTCGTTCTCACGCTGCGGCGGATCGAAATGGCCGTTGCTGCAGGACGTAACGCTGATGCGGCCACCGAGCTCAGGAATTATCGCTATCTGATGACAGCCGCAATTCCCGCATTGCTGGCCAACGCCGAGCCTTGGTCGCTATTCAATCAAAACGTTCATGATCAGCATTACGCCGCGTTGCGCCAGGTGATGCAATCAAAGCACGTTTCGCATTGATCAGGCTGCGCTGAAGCGCATTTGCGATCTACTTGTTGGCTTGAATCTCTCAAGGGCTTCTGATCGCTCGTTGAAGTTCTGAATCGTGTGGCTGCGCCCCCCTGCAGCGGATGTCTCCGCAGAAACTCTTTGAACGTTTCGAAATTTCCTTTCGCTTTCACGTTAACGAAAAGCGTGCGTCACATTGTCTCACTAAGCAGAGCGTGTTGCTAACCGCAAACACCCTGAGGTCGAAAATGATTTTCAACTACAAAAAGCACTGGCGAACCAGCACCGCACTCTGCATCGCGTCAACGGTGCTCGTCGCAACGGCCGCATATGCCGCTCACTATCCTGGCGGTCGTAGCGATTGGGACAAGCGTTCGCATCACAATCGCCACATGCAGGAAGAGGGCGATCGGGCGAAGCACGAGAACCATGGCGACAAGGATCAAGGCAAGATGAAGACTGCTTCGCCGATCAAGCACGTCATCATCCTGATCGGTGAAAACCGTGGCCTGGATCACACCTTCGGTATCTACAAGCCGAAGGGCAAGGGGCAGACGATCTCCAACCTGTTGTCGAAGGGGATCGTCAACGAGGACGGAACGCCGGGACCGAACTTTGCGCAAGCGCAGCAGTACTCGGTTGCGGGCCAGCCGTCCTTCTATATCGGTGCGGCGACGGTCTCGAAGTCGCCCTACAACGCGACCAACCAGATGCCGCAGCCGAACACCAATGGCACGCCGACCGCGCAAAGCGACACCGGGGCTCCGTTCAAGACGATCGCCGAAGCCAGTGTCGAAAAGGACATGGATCCGACCGATCTCGATATCCTCACGACCGGCTTCAGCGGCTTGCCGACCGGCGTGCTTGATACCCGCATTCCCGGTGCCGGTGGCCTGAACGGGCCGTTCCCCCTGCAGGGTGAGCAGATCAGTGACGATGACTACACTGGCGACTCGACACATCGCTTCTATCAGGACTGGCAGCAGGAAGACTGCAGCTCCGCCAGCGCCACGAAGAAGAACAATTCGGGTTGTTTAAACGACCTGTTCCCATTCGTGATGGCGACCTACGCGGCGTCCAACAAGAGCATGGCCAACTCGATGGGCTTCTATAATGCCCAGCAGGGGCAGGCTCCGATTCTGAAGATGCTCGCCGATCGCTTCACCCTGAGCGACAACTTCCACCAGTCGTTCCACGGCGGCACGGGTGCGAACCACTTCATGCTCGGTACCGGCGACGCGGCCTTCTGGAGCGACGGCAAGGGCAACCCGACCACGCCGCCGGCCACTTTGATCGCCAACCCGAACCCGGTCGCGGGTTCGGTTAACCGCTACACCGTCGATGGCAATTGGAGCAACTGCTCGGATGTGTTCCAGCCCGGCGTGAAGCCGATCGTCACCTATCTCAACAATCTGCCGTACGCGGCTGAGCCGAACTGCAAGCCCAACCACTACTACATGCTCAACAACGTCAATCCGGGCTATCTCCCGAATGGAGCGCTGTCGGGTGGCAACAACGTCCCGCCGTCGTCGGTCCGCACGATTGGCGATGCGCTCATGGAGAAGAACATTTCCTGGGCGTTCTATGGTGGCGCGTTTAACGACGCCGTGGCCCTTTCGAACGCCGCGGTTGCCGCCAATCCGTCGAACCCGAACCTCACCGCCGCTGCGGTTGCCGATCCGGCGCACGCGCTCGGTGTTGCCTACTGCCAGATCTGCAATCCGTTCCAGTATGCGACCTCGATCATGGCCAACCCCGCCGTGCGTCAGGCTCATATGAAGGACACGGCCGATCTGATCACGGCGATCCAGAACAACACGCTGCCTGCGGTGTCGTTCGGCAAGCCCGACGGCCTACTCGACGGTCATCCGCAGAGCTCCAAGGTTGATTTGTTCGAGGCCTATACCTTGAACGTGCTCAACGCCCTGGATAACAATCCGGAGCTGAAGGCTGAAACCGCTGTCTTTGTTACCTGGGACGAGGCCGGCGGCTACTGGGACTCCGGCTACCAGCAGTCGATCGACTTCTTCGGCGATGGACCGCGCATTCCGACCCTCATTCTTTCGCCCTACTCGACGGGCGGCAAGATCAACCACAGCTACGCCGACCACGTTTCGCTGCTGAAGTTCATCGAACGCAACTGGGCTCTCCAGCCGCTCACGAACCGCAGCCGCGACAACCTGCCCAACCCGAACTACTCGAAGAACAACGAGTACGTCCCGACCAACAGCCCTGCACTTTCTGACATGTTCGACGCGTTCGACTTCAGCAAAGCGGTCACGTTGTCCTACACCGAGTGATCGAGCTCTCGCCCGGGACGAGGCATTGATCGACCTAATGCCGGCGCCGATCGAACCGATGGTTCGGTCGGCGTTGTCATGTCTGCAACGAACCGACCGAGGATACGTAAATGACGTCCAGCGAGAAGGTGTCATCAGAAGGCAGGATCCTGGCAGTTTGTCTGCTCATCGCCTCCAATCTGGCAGCCACGCCGACGTCAGCCATAGCGCAGCAATTCTCCGCTGATCTCGTTGCCAGGAAGGCAGAGACGACGACCGCGTTGGGTATCCTGCGTGTCTCGGAACGAAAAGCAAAAATTGAAGCAGCAGCGTTCCCCGATGGCTTTTTCCTGATTGATACCGCCACCCCCGCGGCCTATTTCGTCCGCCCGGGCGCGCAGGTTTTCATGGATGCAAGGCGATCGAGCCCACTGACCCGGATGTTTATTCCGGTCGATCCGGACAACCCCTGCCGGGAATGGCTGGTGATGACGCAGCTATCCGCTCCGACAGACCTCACGACATGGAGTTGCCAACGCTATGGCGAGGAAACGGTCGCGGGACGAAAGACCGACGTTTACCGCGTCGCGACACTGTCCAGTTCAGGCTTTATCGGCTGGGTCGACCGCGAACGCAGATTCCCGGTGCAGATCAAGACAGAGGACGGCACGATAATCACCGCCGACCACATCCGCGACGAAACCCAGCCGGCGCAAGCGTTCGAGATTCCCGCGGGCGCGCGCAAGTTCGATCCGCTGGCGCTGATCCGCCGGATCCAGCAGAGCGATGTATGGGTCGCCCCGCCGGCCTCAGAATGAGCCCGGCGTGAACGCTCCGCCTCACTGCGATTGGTGGCTTGTCGCCGGCAGCAACCGGCCGAGCGCCGTGTAATGCGACTGATTGAAATCGACCTCCTGGATGAAATCGAAACCCAATTCGTCGCGGATGATCTGACTTGCGATCAGGATGACGGGCGCACGGTTGCGATTGGCCTCGAATATTCCATTGATGAAGTGCAGGCTTCCGGGCCCGCAGCTGCCGGCGACAGCGGTCAAGCGATCGGCGAGCTGTGCCTCCGCCTGGGCTGCGAACGCCCCGGCCTCTTCGTGTCGCATCGATATCCACTCGATCTGGCTTTTTTCGAGCGAGCGCGCGATCAGATTGAGGGTGTCGCCGACGACGCCATAACAATGCTTGACCCCCGCACTTTGCAAGGTTTCAACAATGATATCCGCGACCAGCTTGCCCATGACATTCAACCCTGGCTGTGACCGTTCCTGCCACAGCCTGCACCCAACTGCACTGTGGGGGCTTGGATCGGAATGCGAGGACTTGAACCCGCCTGCGCAGACGGAGCACGGCCGGCAGATGGCGCACCTTTCAGCCGACGTCCTCGGTTCCGGATTGGAGTTCGCCGAGCATTTGCACCGCGCGATTGCGAGCAGGAAATGAAATTCCAGCCGGCATTCGATCAAGACTCGCGCTGAGATATTCGTAAGCTTCGGGCAAGCGATCCTGTTTCAGCAACAGCCCGGCTAGGTCCGTCGCGGCCGTCAGTTCGAACAGGGTGGCGGATTGGCGTTTGGCCCAGTCGATTGCCGACAGCAGGCTTTCTTCGGCGGCGAAATGATCCTCCGCAGATCGAGACGCCAGGATGAGACCTTTCATCCTGAACAGGGCGGGCATGTGCAAGAATTTGCCGGCGCGCTGCTGCTGCGCGATTGCATTCACCGTGAGGGTCAGCGCTTCGTCATGCTCACCAAGGTCAACGAGAGCCGCGGCCAGATCGCAGGTGAAATCCATGTTCAGCATCTCGTGACGCTGGACGTGGAGCTCTTCCAGGGCTCGCTTCAGCAATTGGATCGCTTCGATGCGGTTGTCTTGAAGGAGCAACCATTGACCCTTCAGACCTGTCGCTATGGCGCGATACGGCATCAGAGAATGAGCGACGGAGAGCTCACTCAGTTCGCCGATGTACCGGTCCGATTGCCTCAGGTCCGCCATGGCCAGAAACACCGGAACGACCAAAGCCAGGGATCGGCAAAACGTGGCGGGGTTGCCTGACCTCTTGCCTTCCTCTCTGGCGCGCCTTGCATAGTCCAGCGATTGGTCAAGCAAGCCTCTGTACAGGAGAGAACGTGCCATGCCGACGAGCAGGAAGCTCGTATAATGAAAAAGATGCGGCTCCGTTCGAGATCGTGGTCCGGACGCCAGGTGCCTGAGGCCCGATTCGCAATGCAGTTGCGCGGCGAGGTGATTTCCCAACAGATGTTCGGAGGCCGCCAACATTGCCTCCGCCAGCGCCATGTCGTCGTGGTCCCCTGTTCTCAACGCCAGTTTCTTGCTCCGGACGGCGATGTCGGTCGCACCGCTAATGTCCATGGTCCAGTGCGAATACATGAAAAGTCCGCTTAGAATCCTCAGCTCGTAGGTGAGATCTCCCTGCTCGATCGCAATCTCCAGCGCGTTCGCGAAAGCGGCCCGGACGCGCTGATCGTTACGCTCCGTATGCATCAAGGCCAGCGGTATTGATGCAGATATTTCCATTGCGCGGCGTGAGTCCCGATGCGGATTTCCCAGGCTTGCCATCGCGCGTTCTGCCCATGCCTGGCATTCGATCAGCAGTGACAGCTCCAGAAACACCTGCGCGGATGCGGCGGCCAGTCTCGTTGCCATCTCGGCATCGCCGTGCGGCCCAAAGCTCCATTCGAGCGCCGCACGGACATTACTCAATTGGTCGGAATAGGCCGCAGCTCTTTCAGCGCCTGGCAGGGCTGAAAGATCCTCCCTCAGCGTTTCGAGGTGTCCCGCGAGGTATTCTGCATGCCGGCCGAAGACCATGTCGACTTCGGCATGCTCCTCCAGTTTCGCGAGTGCGTACGCCCGGGTCGTGTTCGGCAACCGATACTGTGCCTGCGCGGCATCGATCCGAGTTGCTATCAATGACTTCTCGACCAGACCTGCGACCGCGTCGAAAATTTCCTCGGCTCCCACGCCAAGTTCACCTGTGACAGACCGCGCGCCATCCAGGGTGAAATGTCCGACGAAAGGAGCGATGCGACGAATGACGATCCTCTCTGCGTCGGACAGCAGATCGTAGCTCCAGTCCAACGTCGCCTTGAGCGTCCGATGTCTGGCAACTGCCGTCCGATGGCTCAGTTTCAGCAATTCCAGCCGGGACACCAGGAGGTCAACCGTGTTCTTGAGGCCAAGGGCGGTCACCTGACCCGCCGCCAATTCGATTGCCAACGGAATCCCATCCAGCTTTTGGCATATTTCCGCGACGAATGGCGCCTCCTTGTCGGTGAGAACGACGCTGCCTGCTCTCGTGGCGACACGCCGTACGAACAGTTGCGCTGCCGGATATCGCAGCACTGCATTTGCCGTTTGCTCTGAGCCTTCTGGCGGAAAATCAAGAGGAAGAACCCGGCAGCAATGCTCACCCTCGACCTTCAACAATTCTCGACTCGTGGTCAGAACATGAATCTCTTCGGTTTGCTGGTAGAGTTGTTCGGCAAGCGAGGCGACCGCCTCGATCACATGCTCGCAGCTATCGAGTATGATGAGCAGTTTGCGCGACCGAACGAGGTCGACCAACTCAAGGCAGGGATCTTTCGTTTTGAGTGCAAGCCCCAGGGTGGTCGCGACGGCCGGAGCAACATGGTGCGGATCGGCGAGGCTTTCCAGATCGACGAAATAGATCTCGCTGCCAAACGCTTCGGCTGCGGCGCGGCCGACGGCCAAGGCAATGGTCGTCTTGCCGATGCCGCCGGGACCGAGCAGTGTTACGAACCGGTCATTTCGAAGCTTGTCGCTGACCTCCCTGACGAACGCCTCGCGCCCGATCATCGTGATCGGTCGCACCGGAAGCGTGCCTTGGTACGGAGACCTGGCGTTCCTGCCCTCAGTGGCGCCTCCGAGGGGGACCACCATGCCGACGAACGAGTAGCCCCGTCCCTTGATGTTTGCGATGTAGCGGTTGCCGAATTGGCCGTCACCAAGCGCCTTGCGGATCGCGGCCACGTGGACGCGGATGCTCCCCTCTTCGACGATCACGTCTGGCCAGACGTGGTCGATCAACTCCTGCTTTGCGACCACCTCACCCGGACGCTCGGCAAGGTAGATCAGGATGTCGAGGGCCCTGCTGCCGAGGGGCAGCGCCACGCCGTCGCGCCGAAGCACCCTCTCCCTGCTCGAAAGCTCAAAGGGGCCAAACAGCAGATTTCCACGAAGATCATCGTCAGCCATGGCTTTTGGCACGGGGTTAGGGTGCCTTTTCTGGATATTCAATGATCCGCGCGAAACCCAAGCGTGCGTTCTTGATAGACATCAGCTTGCTTTCGGCTTCACGCGCGCGGACCTGAAGGAATCAGCACGCGGTGACCGGCATACGGACTGCATACAACCGACGATGCCCGGCGCTTCCCTCTCGCTGACAGAGATCGTACACTTTCACCATTGTTTGCATCCCCCGAATGGGGGAGGACCGACGTGGATAGGGGGGAGCTCTTGATCCAACCGCGCTCCAGCCATCCGACACCTGGAACGGGCAACTTGCCCGGCGGAGCACAGCTGCCATTCCTTGCGACCAAAATCTTGCCGGCACGATTCGGCGGGCTGGTTAAACGTCCCCGGCTGCTCACCATCTTGTCCGAGCTACCGGCCAAGCGACTTGGCGTCATCAAGGCGCCGGCGGGCTTCGGCAAGAGCTCACTGGCAGCCACCTGGGCCGAGGCGCTCGAGCAGGGTGGCAATGCCGTTGGATGGCTGACAATCGATTCAGACGACGACGAGGCCACGCGATTTCTATTCTACATTGCTCAAGCCCTGCACCAGGCCTGTCCGGACGTCGGCGCCGGCGCGATCGGACTGATCCTCGAGAACAATTTGATCGACCCGACAGCGATCCTCTCGAGCCTGATCAACGATCTGGCGGAGATCGAGGATGACGTTTACTTGTTTCTCGAGGACTATCACTGGGTCAGCGCTTCTCGCATCCATCAGACCGTCGCATATTTTCTGAAGCACGCACCGTCCCACTGTCATGTGGTGCTGACGACGCGCACCGAACCTCCCCTGCCGCTCGCGACCTTGCGCGCCCAGAACCAGCTGATCGAGATCGATGCCGAAGCCCTGCGGTTCGACATGCAGGAGACACAGGCGTTTCTGGACGGCTCCAAGCCTGGCGTTCTGGAACGCCCGGACGTCCAACTGTTGCAGCGCAAGACCGAAGGGTGGCCCGCAGCGCTTCGAATTATCTCGTCCATGCCTTTACAGTCCGGGTCCGGCCTGAGGGAGTATGTCCATAATCTCTCGGGTTCGCAGCGTCCAATTGCCGCCTACCTGGCGGAGATGCTGGATGGGCTTCCGGTCGAACTGGTCGACTTCATGCTGCGAACGGCCGTGCTTGATCGGCTCTCCGGCCCTCTCTGCGAAGCCGTAACGGGATTGAGTGCGAGCCGCGCAATCCTGGCATCGCTTGCCCAGCGCCAGATGCTGCTCACGCCGCTCGACAATGATGGCGTCTGGTTTCGCTATCACACGCTGCTTGCCGAATATCTGAGGCAGCGGCTGGAGGCGGACCGCGGCATTGAAGTTCCTGAACTGCACGGGCGTGCTGCCCTTTGGTATGCCTCCCACGAATTATGGACCGAGGCGGTCCAGCACGCGATTGCTGCCGGCGCTCCTGACCGAGCGATCGGCTGGATCAACAATTGCGCGATGGCTTTGATAAAGAGAGGCGATCTCTTCACCTTGCTGGAATGGCAGCGCCAGTTTCCCGACGAGCTCATGCGAGGTCAGTGCGAGGTCCGATTGGCGATCGCCTGGGGATTGGCGCTCGCGCTTCGTTTTGATG
The DNA here is from genome assembly GCF_040548375.1 of Bradyrhizobium sp. F1.4.3. NCBI lineage: Bacteria > Pseudomonadati > Pseudomonadota > Alphaproteobacteria > Hyphomicrobiales > Nitrobacteraceae > Bradyrhizobium > Bradyrhizobium sp. F1.4.3. The sequence goes on along the minus strand of NZ_JBEPRN010000002.1, from coordinate 232,547 downwards.
AGGCCCTGAAGCTTGCAATCGACATCGAAGGCGATATCTCTGCAACGCCCCTGCCGGATGGCAACCTGCTGTGCGAATGCCAGGCGATCCGCTCTGTTGCTATCGCGCTGAAGGATGACAGCGAAAGCGCGCTGCCTCTCGCACAGGATTGTGTGGACCGGTCATCCGATTCCTGGACCGCGAACGTTGCCTCAAACGTCGTTCGCTTCAGCCATATGAAGACGGGCAACCTCAAGCAATTCCATGCGACGCCATGGATACCCTATTCGGTCGAGGAGGATCGCAGGAACGTATTTGCCTCGGTGTATCGCCACTGCCTGAACGGGCTTACAGAAGAGCGGCAGATACGTCTCGCGGCGGCAGATGAGCACTACCGCGAGGGCTTTCGGATCGCCGAGCAGGATGTCGGGCCGAATTCGATTGCAGCGGCCTTGCCTGCAAGTCTGATCGCGCGAATTAAGTACGAGCAAGGCCTGCTCGATGAGGCGGAAGCCTGGGTCATCGATCGCGTCCCGCTGATCAACTCGGGAACAATGCTCGACTGCGTGTGGAGCACCTATTTCGTGATCTCCCGGGTCGCCGCTGCGCGGATGAACTTCGAGCGGGCCCGCACTCTTTTGGAGCGAGCTGAAAATCTGGGCGTCGCGCGGGATTGGGGGAGGCTCTCGGCCGGCGTGATCGCGGAGCAGGCGCGGCTCTACCTGAACGATGGCCGGCTGGATGAAGCCGCCGCATGCGTCGATCGCCTGGAACGCCTTGCACGGAAATACCGCGCGCCGAGGCCTAGCGCCTGGTCGGAGATAGGGTGGTACCACAAGTTGGCCCGTGCTCATTTGCTGGGCCAGCAAGCTCGCCCGGACGAGGCCATTTCAATCCTGCAACAATTGCAGCACGAAGCCGAAGCAATGGAGCACCGTCAGTTCCTGATCTGCATTGCGATCCGCCAGTCGGCAGTTCAGCTCAGCGCGGGCAAGGCCGCGGAGGCGGTGAGCCGCTTTCGCCGCGTGCTTGCCGCGTGTGCGGCGGGCGGACTTTATCAGACCGTGCTGGACGAGGGGCCAGTCATTTCGGAGCTTCTCCGGGCGACCCGGGAGGGAGGAAACGTCAAAGCTGATATGATCCCCTACGTCGATCGGCTCGCGGCGGGTCTACAGCAAGCCCGACAGGATCGTTCGGCGCCGAGCTCAAGCGCGCGGATTATCGGCGCATTGAGCCGCCGCGAGACTGACATTCTCACGCTGATCGCAGACGGATTATCCAACAAGGAAATCGCCCGAAGCCTCGACATCGGTCCTGAGACCGTGAAGTCGCACCTCAAGAGCGTTTTCACCAAGCTGGGTGTGGAGAAGCGCGCACAGGCCGTATCACGCGCACAGACCCTGGGCATCGTCACCACGCAGTGACGCTTTTGCGCCCTTCATCCGGCTTGCCGCGCACGAACGCTCGTCTGCTCGAGGATTTGCCGCGCCAACACGAGATCCGGCGTTTCGAAGCCCTCGGTAAACCGGCCGTAGGTGGCTCCAATGAGCTCATGGGCCGTTCGGATTTGACCCCGACCCATCCAAATCCGCGCAAGCTCCAATCCTGCCCGCAGTTCGAACGAAAGCGCCGATTGTTGCCCTGCCAGGGTCATTGCCTCCTCGAAACACTCGACAGCCAGATCACGCTGCTGGGATTCCCCGCACACAAGGGTCAGGCCTTTCGCCAGGAACAGCGCCGGGAGGTGAAGAGGCCGCTTCGATCCAAGCTGCGTAGCGATCGAACCATCAATGAGAGCCAGCGCTTCCGCACGCTCATTTTGTTTTGCCAGGCCGACGGCTAGTTCGGAGACAAAATCCGTTACAAGCATGTCGTAGCGCAGGATTCGTAGCTTTTCCAAGCTGTCCCGCAGATGACACATGCCATCCTCCGTCCGGCCGACGCGGACCAGAAAGCGTCCCCTAAGTCCCGCAGCCACAGCGCGAAATGGCTCCAACGAGTACTTCTCTGCGGTGAACTCGAGCGCAGAGAGGTTCTGTTCGACCTGGCCCAAGTCCTCGATCCAGAAATAGAGAGGCATCGTCAGAATCAAGGCTCGACACAGAGCGATCGGATGGTTGGCTCTCTCTGCTTCCTCGATGGTTCTTTCAGCACAACCGACGGCCCTATCGAGATTGCCGGCAAACCAATTCGATCGGGTCAGGTTGAACAGGGACGTGGTACGCAGATCAAACAGATATTGAGTTGCGTTGAACCGTCGGGAAGCCGGCGCCCCGCGCAGGGCCCGTTCGAGGTATTTTGGCGCGCGGACGTGGTCCGCAAGCATGTAGTACGCTGCTCCCAGCATCGAATCCGCAAGCGCCGCATCTTCTGGATTTCCGGTCTTGTTCGCGACAATCTCGGCGCGTAGAGCAACTTGAAGGCTGCCCGCCGCATCGATCGTACGATGAAGATACATCGACAGCCCGCTGAGAAGACGCAGCTGCTGGTAGGCATCCTCGCGCCGCTCCGCGAACGTCAACGCCGTATTGAAGGCATCGCGAACCCTTTCACTGTTCCCGGCGGTGAACATCAGCGACAAGGCGAGCGAAGCGTGGATTTCGATCTGGTCCCGCGGGTCGCCGTCCGCAGCAATCCGATCGATCGCCTTCTCCATCCAATCCCGGCACTCCACGAAAAGCGACTTGGCCAGAAGCAACTGCGAGGCGGCCGCGGCCATCCGCGTGGCCGCGCCATCGTTTCCATCGGGACCAAAGCTCCATTCGAGCGCGGCACGGATATCTCCAAGATTGTGCTGTGTCGCGTCTGCCAGAGATTGTCCGGGCTCCAGATCGAAGAGATTGCCCCGGTTGTCTTGCAACGATCGGCTCAGATGGCTGGCGTGGCGCGCCGCCATGGAATGATGTTCACCGCTCTCCGCCAATTTCTCCCAGGCATAGGAGCGCGTGGTGTCAAGCAATCGGTAAAGCATCCGCCGGTAGCTGGGCCACGCCACGATCAGCGATTTGTTGACAAGGCTTTCGACCGCGCCCTCGATCTCGGACCGGTCAGTTCCTCCCTGCTCTGCAACCGCACACGCCGCTTCCAACGAAAAGTGCCCAATGAAGATGGCGACACGTCGCAGCACAATTCGTTCGACCTCGGTCAGGTGATCGTGGCTCCAGTCCAGCGTAGCCTTGAGGGTCTGATGCCGCGGATTCGCCGTCCGGCGGCCGAACTTCAGAAGATCGAGGCGCGAACCCAGCCGTGCCACGGTATTCCCGACGCCGAAGACCGCGGCTCTTCCGGCGGCGAGCTCGATGGCGAGCGCAATGCCGTCGAGCTTGCGGCAAATCTCGGCAACCAGGGGAGCTTCGTCGTCACTGAGCGAAAAGCTGCCACGGCGAGCACTGACGCGCTCGGCGAACAACCGTGCCGCCGGATAGGCAAGTACCTCTGACGCGGTCGGCCGCGGCTGCTCTGGCGGGCAGTCCAGTGGACAAAGACGAAGTACGCGTTCGCCAGGAACGCGCAAGATCTCCCTGCTGGTCGCGAGTATGTAGGTTTCGGGGGCATTCCGGAAGATCTCGTCGGCGATTTCCGCGGTTCTCTCGATGAGGTGCTCGCAACTATCAAAAATGACAAGCGCCCTGCGCGCGCGCAAAAAATTGAGCAACGCCTCCCTTGGATCAACCAATTGCGGGGCGAGCCCGACCGCGGAAGCGACAGCACTGATGACCTGTTCGTTGTCGCTTGCTGTTGAAAGGTCGACAAAGAATACCGCCCCGGAGAAATCGGCCAGCGCGCCGTGCCCGACCGACAGGGCAACCGTCGTCTTGCCTATGCCTCCGGTACCTAAAATTGTAATCAGGCGCTGTTCCGTCTGGAGCAGACGCTGAATCTCGACGACGACCTTGCTGCGACCAACCATGCGGCCCAGTGCGGGCGGCAGGTTGGACAATCGCGAAGACGCGTTCCCCCTGTCGCGGTCCGCAGAAAGTCGCGTGATCGGCGCAATGAAGCTATAGCCGCGGCCCTGAATGTTCGCGATGTACTTGCTGCCGAACTGGCCGTCGCCCAGTGCCTTGCGCAGCGCCGACAGATGGACGCGAAGACTGCCCTCCTCGACCGTTACGTCAGGCCAAGCCTTCGCGATCAGTTCGGACTTCGGGACGATCTCGCCGGCGTGTTCGAGCAGGGCTATCAGGATGTCGTAGGCCCTGCCACCCAGTGGAATGACCCGGTTCGCCTTGCAGAGAGAGCGCTCGGCGACATTCAGCTCGAATGGGCCGAAGAGGAGCCGGACGGCACTCGGTGAGCCAATTGGTTGGACCGACATCAATTATCCCGTCAAGACCGTCGACGATCTGGTTATCGCACCATTCGCCGTCAGTCTTGCGCAAACGCACGCCAACCGATCAAGTGTTAGACAAAACCTCCTTTGGCAACAAGCCTGTCACAGCATCGAATTGACGGCGCCATCACGCCGGTGTGAACCGTTCAGCACCTGCTTGGCCAGCTGTAGATCGCGGGTCTCAAAATCTTCCCGAAACTTGGCGTAAGTGGCTTGCAGGGTCCGCCACGCGGCCTCCTTTCGCCCGGCCGAATCTTCGGCAATGGCGAGGCTGGTCGCGGCCCTCAGCGCCCACGACAGGCTTGCCTGCCTGTTTGCGAGATCGAACGCGCGCTGAAAGTATTGTCTGCCGGCCGCCAATCCCTCGCCGCTGCTCAGCGCGAGTTCGCCCCTGATGCGGTGCAGTTCCGGACCATACCATCGGCTTTCGTCGAGATCGATCTTCGCACGCTCGAAGACATCAAGCCCTTCTCTCGGCCGGCCCGCATGGGCCATGCACATCGCAAACTCTGCCTGCAAAATCCAGTTGAAAATTCCGTAGCGTGCCGCGAACAGCTTCTCGAGACCCGAGTAGAGCATTGCGGAGGCTGCGTTGATCTGCCCTCCCCGCCTGATTTCGTGGATGGCCTGCATGCCGAGACCAAGACCCTGATAGTTGTGCAGAGCGTGTTTCCCGGCACGGGTGGCCAGTTCGTCCACGAGCGCCTCGGCTTCGCCGTCATCCGGATTGGTCAAATATGCGATGAAGCCTGCAAAGGTCAGCGCCCCGCAAAGGTTCACGGTCAGATTGGATTGGCGCGCCTCGGCGACGGCCATCTGGTTGAACCTGCGGGCCTGATCCGGAGAGCCACGCAACCACGCCAGGGTCGCAAGACCGGCCAAATTGTCAACCTTGCGATCATAGCCAAACCGCTTGATCAGCAATTGCCGCGAAGCCTCATCATCACGATGCAGGGACAATTCCAGCAGGCCTTGAGCTTCCGCAATCCGGCCGACATGGTAGTACGTTATGCCCCGCATATAATTGGCCGTTGCGATGGTGCCGATCCGACCCGTTCCTTCCGAAACCTCGCCGCCGCGGTCCGCCAGCCTGATCGCTTCCGCATAGTGCGGAACGCGCAATTCGTGAGCCCACAGCACCAGCAGGGCGTCCAGCTGATAGTCGATATCCTTCAGCCCCTCGGCAAGGAGCAGCGCCTTGGCCCACGTCGTGTATGAGTTTTCCGTCATGCCCCCCGTGAACATCACGCAACTCGCCAGGGCCGACTGAAGGACCATCTCCTGTCGTGTGCCCGAATTCATGTCGTCGAGATGGCTTATGGCCTTTCTCATCCATTGCACGCATTCGGTGAGAAGCGCCATGCCCATCCAGGCGCTTGCCGATGCCGCAGCGAGTTCAACGCCGATTTTCGCATCGCCCGTAGCAGAAAACGCCCAGTTCAGGGCGGCTCTGAGATTATCGACCTCGATCCCGAGCGCCTTGGACCAGCCCGATACGTCCATCGCGGCGCCCTGCCTGAACAGGTCAGTGAAATACAGGGCGTGACGGCGGCGAAAAAGGTCCTGCTCGTCGCTCTTCGCCAGTCGTTGCAAGGCAAAGGCGCGGGTGGGGTCAAGCAAGCGCAGCCGGCCCTCCTGGCCCTGAGCAGCAATCATCGATTTCGAACGAAGCTCCCAGACGCAATCCGATACACTCGCTTCATCCACCGTCTCATCGGCGACAACGGCGACCGCCGCTTCGAACGTAAATCCGCCAGCAAATGCGCTGAGCCGATTCAATATGCGCTTCTCTGCCTCGCCGAGCAGGTCGTAGCTCCACTCCAACGTGGCGTTTAACGTCTGGTGCCTCGACGGGGCGGTTCTGCGCCCCACCCATGACAGGTTCAGTCGCTCGTCGAGCAGGCTTGCGGTCTTGCCAAGGCCAAATATGTCGACCCTGCAGGCCGCGAGTTCGACTGCCAAGGGAATGCCATCAAGCCGCCGGCAGATTTCCGCGGCAATCGGCGCATCTGCATCCGTCAGCGCGAAGTCACTTCGCACGGCCCGCACACGGTCGACCAGCAGCTGAACAGAGGGGTATTGCAGCGCATCGCGCGCTGACAGGTTGCTGTCTTCGGGAGGGCATTCAAGCCCATCGAGTTCGTAGACATGCTCACCCTCGACGCGCATGGCCTCCCGGCTAGTCGCGAGCAAATGCAATGTCGGAACACGGCGAATCAGTTCCTCGGCGACGGCCGAGGCTGCATTGATCAGATGCTCGCAACAGTCGAGAACGATGAGCACTGGCGTTTCCTGCAAACGATCAATCAAGGCAGGTACGACATTGGTTGTTTGCACCGACATACCGAGTGACGTGGCAATGGCTGGTGCGACGAGTGAAGCGTCGCCGAGCGCACTGAGGTCGATGAAAAGAACCTGGCCGTCGAAAACGGCGCCCATTTCATGGGCAACCGCGACCGCCACCGTGGTCTTGCCGACGCCGCCAGGCCCGACGATCGTGACAAATTTCTGCTCGGCCAGCTTCGCCTGAATCTCGGCCACGGCGTGTTCTCGTCCGAGCATGCGCATCAAGCGCGCAGGCACTCGAGGCCTCGGAGCCGGCTTGGGATTGTCCGACTTTTCTGAGGCGCGTGAGGTAACTGGTACGACGAAGCTGTACCCGCGCCCGGGTATATTCGCGATGTACCGCCTGCCAGGGTCGCTCTGATCGAGAGCCTTCCGCAGCGCCGAAATATGGACGCGCAGGCTGACTTGCTCCGCTCCCCTCTCCGGCCAAACGCGTTCGATCAGAGTCCTCCTGCCGACGACCTTGCCTGCCTGCTCCACCAGGACGATGAGGAGATCCATGGCGCGCGCGCCGAGCGGCACGACTTTCGCGTCATTCGTCAGAAGTCTGTTTGCGATCGACAGTTCGAAGGGGCCGAAGCTGAGGACTGTCCCCTGCTGACCGCTCATGGGATATTCTCGTCCATGTCGGTTCTCGAGGTGAGCTCACCGGGAATTCCGCGCTCGCGACGCCAATTGGCCGGGCTTTGCCCGAAGGCCTGTCTGAAGAGACGGCACAGATGGGCTTGATCCGAAAATCCAACGCTCAAGGCTATCTCACTCAGGGATGCCGCACTGGTCATCATCAGGTGGCAGGATCGTTCCAGGCGCCTTCTCACCACATAGGCATGTGGCGACTCGCCAACTGCCAGCTTGAATTTCCGGGAGAAGTGCGCCGGGCTTCGACGCGCGACCACACTGAGATCGCGAATGTGAATGGTGCGGTGTAGATTTCCGTCAATATAAGCGCGTACCCGAAGGATCTGCCAGGCCGCCAGACCGCCCCTTGTGCAGACGCTGGCGCCCGAGCAACGCTCAATCTCCGCTTGCAGGATGTGCGATGCCGTGACGAGCGACGCCCTGGCCACCTCGCGATCCCGCTCCAACTCCCGCCTTGCGGTTTCAAGCAGCTTGGCCAGGCTGTTCGCAACCAGGTTGAACTGCCGGTCGGCTGCGAAGGAAGATTCTGGTGCGGTGGTTTGAAGTGCTGCCATACTCATTCCCTCGACGATCCATCCGACGCGGCGGATCGACGAGAGAGTGCAGCAAGGAAACCCCTTTGGCTTGTTAAGTAACGTTCTGAACAGTTAAAAGTGGGCAAACACTCTTTTTCTGGGCAAACACTCAATCGAGGAAGAAAACCGTTTAATCCCAATCAGATCGCCAGGCAGATGGCGCCAAAAGCAAGCAATCAGATGCAACTTTACCCAGGGCTCCCCACCCATCGCTCGAAAATCTCCCCGTCGCCCGCGCGAGACTGTTGGCGAACCAAATGCCCGTGCACGTCACCGTGACGGCGGCAGTCTTTGCTTACGAGCCCTAGTCCTCGAGTATCTTCAAGTCGCTGACCGAATAGGAAAGTGAGTAACGGAATCCCGATTCGATCCGGTTCGGCGCGAGGGCACGGAGCTCCTCACCGCTCGCTTCCCCAAAATTGAGCTCGCCGGTGCCGATCCATGCGCCGGCAACGGTGAGATGATCGGTAATCGACATCGCCAGTTCGTTGACCGCAGGCTTGTCCTGGTAGCCGGCCGCCAATCTCGGGAAGTATCGCAGCAAGACCGTGGGTCGACTGAGGAGCGACATTCCGTTTTCGACCGGCTTGTCCAAGGTGACACAGGCTTCCGCAAGACGCTGGCCGTGCGCCGAGAGGCTGGCGCCAAACCGGCTCCCGGACGTGACGGGCGCCGCCGCGGGGCCTGATGCTGCAAAGGAGCGCGTCTGGAAAATGCTGCCCATCTTCTTCGGAAACCCCTGCGTCCAGCCGCGCGCCAGCGCAGCGTCGTTATCGACATAAATGTAAGGGCACCACATGACGGGCACGTCGCGATACATTGCGTCAACCAGGACAAACGCCTCGCGATATTGATAACGGGCCGGTTCGAGATATTCGTCGTCCTGGGCGGTGAATTGCCAATCCAGGAACATCATGACGGCGTGACCGTTCGACTTCGGATCTTGTGCAAGACCAGTCGGCAATGTAGCTGCCGTCGCGCCGGGGTCTGTCCAGAATTCGACTCCAACGGCATCGCCGGCATAGTGCCAGGGCGGCGGCGGCGTTAGAGCGGCTTGGCCGAATGGTGACTTCGGAACTGTAAAGCCCTTGAGCATTTCCCGTGTCCTGATACATCCAAGTTCGGCATGGAGGCTATCAGAACCGGCAAAGGCTTGATTTGATTGAAGTGCATCGGTTTGTCTATTCCTGCCACAATCCGGAACGCGCTTGCTGGCATCAACCGCAGTGCTAGCCGGTCAAGTCTGCGAGGACCTCGATATCGCTGACGGAATAGGAAAACGAGAAGCGATATCCGCGTCCCACCTTGAGCGGCCCCAGCATTTCCAGCTCCTCGCCGTAGGCTTCCGGAAAATTGAGGTCGCCGTCGCCCATCCAGATGTTTGTGATGACGAGATGGTCCGAGACACATCGAACGAGCTCATCCACGGCTGGCCTGTCGTGCATGCCGGCGGAAAGCCGCGGAAAATACCGCCGTCCCACAATCCGGCGATCGAGCAAGCCGACAAGACGCTCTGCTCTTTCGCGCAAGGTGACGCGGGCTTGTACCAGCAGCCGGCCGTAAGCGGACATGCAGGCGGAGAATCTGCCATCATGTGCGAGTGGCGCCGAAGCCAGGCTCGCGGCAGCAAAGGTACGCGTCTGGTGTACAGCGGCGAACTTCCTCGGATACCCTTGAATCCAGCCTCGCATCAACGCAGCGTCGTTGTCGACAAAACAATACGGGCACCATGCTATTCGTGTCCCCTTCCACATCGCGTCGAGGAGAACGCTGAATCCGCGACACTGATATCTGGCCGGATCCAGATGCTCATCGTTCTGCGCGGTGAACTGATAGTCTGTGAAGACCGCAACAGAGTGGCCTCGACATTCCTGGTCAAGCTCCACGCCCGTCGGAAGGATATGAACCGATAAATCGGGATCATTCCAGAATTCCACCGCGAGCACGTCACCCGCGAAGTGCCAGGGCGGCGGCGGTACCAATGCGGCAATGCCAAGGGGGGACCGAGGGGCCGTGAATCCTTTCAGCATCTCTCGTTCCCACCGCCAGTGGCGCACCACGCGAGCGCACTATTCCAACATAGACGTTAGCGTTAGTGCCGACTCCCACGCTTGGACGACCATGCGGGAACTTGGTCATTCGTGCGGGTGCTGATGGCAAGTGCAATCAAACCAGCCAGCCCCGCGCCTCAGCGCTGCATGTGCAGATCCATCAGCTCCGTGGCGGGCATCATGTTGTCGTTCAGATCTGCCATGATCACGAGCGATCCGACCACCACCAGAAAGACGATCAACACACCGAACGCCAGCGCCATCACGTTGTTGGTGTTGTCCGGCCCCGTGGTGACGTGCAGGAAAAACACCAGGTGGACACCCATTTGTGCGATCGCGAGGACGGTCAGGCCGAGGGAGATGCCGCCTGCCCAGAGCAGTGACGTGTTGGCGACCCAGAACGACATCGCCGTGAGGACCACCGCGAGACCCAATCCGATCGTGTAGACAAGCAGACCCGAGGATGTCCCCCGTTCCACGTCGGGAAGTGCCGACGCATCACCGGGCGCGCGATCGTACTGCATCTCGCTCATGTCCGGACTCCCATCAGATAGACCACCGTGAACAGCCACACCCAGACGATGTCGAGCGCATGCCAAAACAGTGAGAAACAAAGCAGACGCCGCTCCACGGTCGCGCGAAAGCCTTTGATTGTGACCTGCGCCATCATCACGGCGAGCCAGATCAGGCCGACGGTGACATGCAGCCCGTGACAGCCGACGAGCATGAAAAAGGCAGAGAGGAAGGCGCTGCGTTGCGGATAGGCTCCTATGGCGATCATGCCGACGAACTCGCGCAACTCCAATGCCACGAACGCGGCTCCCAACACGAAGGTGATGAGAGCCGCCCAATACGTGCCGGCATAGCGTCGCTCGCCTATCGCCATGGACATCAATCCGCAGGTATAACTCGACGCCAGAAGGCAGCCGGTCTCGATCGCGACACTGCGTTGGCTGAACAACTGCACACCGCTCGGGCCGCCGGCCGTCGCATGCGTGAGCCCGGCGTAAGCGGCAAAGATCGCCGCAAACATGATGATGTCGCTCAGGAGGAAGACCCAGAACCCATATCCGACCACGATTCGCTTCGTCGCCGGACCAGCCTCGCTTCCGCTCAGTTGCCGAACGTCATCTTCAACTGCAACAGCAATGTTCATACCGCAATCTCCGCCTGGTTCGCCTGCTCGAACCGCGCAATCTGCTCGGCCGGGATCTCGATCTCCTCCTCGCTGCGAAAGGCGAAGGCGAGCACGGTCAGAAAGATCCCGATCAGCCCTACACCCGCCATCCACCAGATGTGCCAGATCAGGGCAAAGCCGGAGACGACCGCAAAAAATGCGGTGATGAAGCCGGTCGCGCTGTTCTTCGGCATCTCGATCGATTCGAATTTTCGCTCTTTCGGCGACTGTGCCTGTTGCGCCCGGTCGCGCTCTTTCCCCTTCCAGAGCGCGTCGATGTCCGTGACCCGTGGAAGCACGGCAAAATTCCAGGCCGGGGGCGGCGAAGCCGTCGCCCACTCCAGCGTGCGGCCGTTCCATGGATCGGCGGTCACCTTCAGCTGCTCGCGATTGCGGATCGAGACCACGAGCTGGATAATTTGGCTGACGATTCCCGCGAGAATGATGATGACGCCGATCGCCGCAGCGACCAGCCACGGCTGCCAGCTGACGACATCGTAGTGTTGCATGCGGCGGGTCATGCCCATGAGACCCAGCGCGTAGAGCGGCATGAACGCGACGTAAAAGCCGACCAGCCAGCACCAGAACGAAATTCTGCCCCAGCGTTCATCGAGCCTGAAGCCGAATGCCTTGGGGAACCAGTAATTGTAGCCGGCCATCAAGCCGAACACCGTCCCGCCAATGATGACGTTGTGGAAATGCGCGATCAGGAACAGGCTGTTGTGCAGCTGGAAGTCGGCGGGAGGCACGGCCATCAGCACGCCGGTCATGCCGCCGATCACGAACGTCACCATGAAGCCGATCGACCACAGGATCGGGACCGTGAACCTGACGCGGCCGCCATACATCGTGAACAGCCAGTTGAAGACTTTGACGCCGGTCGGCACGGCGATGATCATGGTCATGACCCCGAAGAAGCCGTTGACGTTGGCGCTGGCTCCCATGGTGAAAAAGTGGTGCAGCCAGACAATGAAGGACAGCACGCAAATCGCCATCGTCGCCGCAACCATCGAGCGATAGCCGAACAGTGGCTTGCCGGAGAAGGTCGAGACGACCTCGGAAAAGACGCCGAACGCCGGCAACACCAGGATGTAGACCTCGGGATGGCCCCACACCCAGAACAGGTTGACGTACATCATCGCGTTGCCCTGGCCGTCGGTCGTGAAGAAATGGAAGCCGAGGTAACGATCGAGCAGCAGCATCGCCAAGGTCGCAGTCAGGACCGGGAACGCCGCGACAATGAGCAGATTGGCGGCGAGCGACGTCCAGCAGAACACGGGCATGCGCATGTAACTCATCCCCGGTGCGCGCGTCTTCAGGATGGTTGCGACGAAGTTTATGCCCGTCATCAACGTGCCCACGCCGGAGATCTGAAGCGCCCAGAGATAGTAGTCGACGCCGACGCCGGGCGAGAACTGGAGCTCGCTGAGCGGCGGGTAGGCGACCCAGCCGGCTTTTGAGAACTCGCCGACCGCGAGCGAGATATTCGTCAGGAGAATACCCGACGCGGTCAACCCCAGCGCCACCGAATTCAAGGTCGGAAATGCCATGTCGCGGACGCCAAGCTGCAGCGGCACGACGAAATTCATCATCCCGATCACGAACGGCATCGCCATGAAAAAGATCATGATCGTGCCATGCGCGGAGAATATCTGATCGAAGTGCTCGGGCGGCAGATAACCCTGCGCACCGCCGGCCGCGACCGCCTGCTGCGCCCGCATCATGATGGCGTCGGCGAAGCCGCGCAGCAGCATGACCAGTGCCAGGATGATATACATGATGCCGATGCGCTTGTGGTCGACGGAGGTGATCCACTCTCGCCACAAATAGGGCACGTAACCCTTGAGCGTCACCCACGCGAGGATGGAGACGATGACGAGGACCATGCCGCCCGACGCTCCCATGATGATGGGCTGGTCGAGAGGGACCGCGCTCCAATCCAGCTTGCCAAGTAGATTCATTTTTCCGCCCTCGTTGACGTCGGATCCCTGCGGCACATCGCGTCGTCGGATTGCATGTCGGAGACCATGATGCTGTTGAAGACGCCGGGCGCGACCGCGCGATAGGTGAATGGTGCGACCGACGCACTCGGCTTGGCGAGCTCGGTGTAAGCCGCAGCATTTAGCTCCGCACCGACGTTGCGCGTTGTATCGACCCACTCCGAGAACTTCTCGGGAGCAACGGCTTCGACATTGAAGTACATATCCGCAAAGCCCTCGCCGCTGAATTGCGCGGACATTCCGCGGTAGCTTCCCGGATGGTCGGCCTGCAACTGAAGGCGGGTTATCATGCCGGCCATGGTGTAGATCTGACTGCCGAGCTGCGGCACGAAGAAGCTGTTCATCACACCCGAAGACGTCAGTTCGAAGCTGACAGGCGTGCCCACGGGAATCGCCAGGTAATTGACGCTTGCGACACCTTCGTCCGGGTAGATGAACAGCCATTTCCAGTCGAGCGAGGCGACCTGGACTCGCAGCGGCTTCACCGTGGATGCGATCGGCTTGCGCGGGCTCAGGTCATGTGATCCCACCCACGCCACGCCGCCAACCAGGAACACGGTCATTGCGGGAATCGACCAGACGAGCATCTCCAGACGCCCGGAATAGGCGAAATCCGGCCGATAGCGCGCGCGCGCGTTCGACGCGCGAAACCAGAACGCAACGCCGAGTGTGGCAACGATGACCGGGATCACGATCGCCAGCATGATGCCAAGCGCGTTGAGCAGGATCTGCCGCTCGGCGAGGGCAACGGGCCCCTTCGGATCGAGCACGCCCTCGGTGCATCCACCGAGTGTCGCGGCACCGACCAGGACGACCGCAAGCAAACCGTATCGCATGTCAGGCCTCGCTGAGTTTGAAGGCGCAGCATGCGCTGCGGTCGGAGCCCGGCGCGCGTTCGGCAAGCATCGAGACGCCGCGGCCGGCACGCAGCGTTCGCTTGTCCGAGAATGAGCCAGGTCGATGGTCGATCAGGAGGGCCGCAAACAGGACGAACAAATAGGCGATGGAGAACACGAACAACCTGTGTGCAGCGCGGCGATCGGCCTCAACGCTTCTGTTCAACTGACGTGCAAGCAGCAGGAAAAGCGCGCCGCAGATCGCGGCGATCGCGCCATAGATTACCCCTGCAAACCCGAGCATCCAGGGTACTTCCGAGGCAAGCACCAGGAGGCCGCTGTAGATCAGGACCAGGCGCGTCGTTGCAACGCGGCCCGCGACAACCGGTAACATAGGCAGGCCGGCACGCGCGTAGTCATCGGTGCGATTGAGCGCAAGAGCCCAGAAATGGGGCGGCGTCCAAAGGAAGATAACAAGAAACAGCGCAAGCGGCTCGAGCCCGACCTCTCCGGTTGCCGCGGCCCATCCGATCAGCGGCGGCAACGCCCCGGCGGCGCCACCGATGACGATGTTTTGTCGCGTCGCGCGCTTTAGCCAGGCGGTGTACACGACAACGTAGAAAACGATGGTACAGGCCAACAGCGCGGCTGCCATGAGGTTGGTCGCCAAAGCGAGAACAACCACTGCGAAACTACCGAGTAGGAGTCCGAAGACCAGCGCGGCGAAGCGGGAAATTCTACCCCGCGGGATTGGCCGCATCGCGGTCCGCGTCATGACCGCATCAATATCGGCGTCGTACCACATGTTGAGAACGCCGGCGGCTCCGGCCCCGGCGGCGATGGCAAGAACTGCCGCAGAAGTCGTCAGCGAATCCAGTCGGTTTGGAGCGATGCTCATTCCGACAAGCGCGGTAAAGACCGCAAGCATCATCACACGCGGCTTCGTCAGCGCGGCAAAGTCGAACACAATCCAACGACGAGCCAGCGGGTGAGCGTAACGAGGCGATAGCGCGGGTCGCGCTCGTCCTTTCCCGGACTGGACAATGGATTTGACGTTCATCTCGCTGCTCCGGATCATTCAAAATGAGCGCAGTCGTGTTCGGTCTGAACAGCCGTCAGGGCGCCACTGAATATGCATTGTCACTTCCGGCCGAGATTGAACGCGGCTGCTCGATTGGGGCCAATCATGCTCAAATTCGCCCCGCCGATCGCTTCGCGTCCGACGAAGCGCGCGATCGCAGATTCAGGATCATTCAAGCACATTTGAACAAGCGTTCCGGGCAAGCGTTTCCTAGATCTAATTGTTGTTGGACCCGCCATGGCGCGCCGCTTCCGATTTGAATGGTTGATGAGGTCTGTTGCGGTGCTCCGAAATGCGGCTTTGCTGATGGAGGACTAATCAATGAAGATCTCTTGGCTCTGGGGGATTGCGGTCACATGCTCGATCGCATCAGCGTCTCTGGCACACGCGCGTTCGGTTTATGATGGCTCCTGGGATCTCATCTTCGTAACGCAAAGGGGTGCATGCGATCCCAGCTATAACTTCACCGTCAATATCGCCGACGGAGTCGTCACTCACCCCAATCTCGTGAAATTCCGGGGATACGTCGCGAAATCCGGCTCGGTTCGCGCTTCGGTGACGGTTCACGACAAGTTCGCGTCCGGTACGGGCAGACTTACCGGGGCCACCGGCCGCGGAAGATGGAGTGGCTATGCGGGAACTGAGAGGTGCTCGGGCTACTGGACCGCACAGCGCAATTGACCGGCTTGAGAACGGAAACACTGTACCCCGAGCCGCTATCGTGCGAGGCGGCATTGGAGACGGCCGCGCTGGCAGCGACGCTCCTGTTTTCTCACGGGCAGACCACAGAACGGACGGTTACGGCGACCGAACGCCTTGGGCACGCGCTCGGCGTGACCGTGGCTGTACTGCCATATTGGGGAGAACTCATCGTCAAGGTCGACTGCGCGTCCGTCTCGCAGATCGTCCCTGCCAAGCCGCTCGGCGTCGACATGGGCAGGGTATTGGCCGTCATGACGGTGATCGATCAGGTCTGCGACGGAACGTTGCCGACCGGGGCTGCCCAATCTGCCCTTGAGTCGGCTGGCCGACTGCCGCCGGCCTCCACCCCACGCTTCGCATTGTTCGCAGCGACCGGCGCGGCTTCGCTTGGTGTCATTTTCGGTACCCTCAATCCCACGAGCCTGTTGCTGATCGCGGCGAGCGCGGCCATCGCTGCTC
The DNA here is from genome assembly GCF_040548375.1 of Bradyrhizobium sp. F1.4.3. Taxonomy (NCBI): domain Bacteria; kingdom Pseudomonadati; phylum Pseudomonadota; class Alphaproteobacteria; order Hyphomicrobiales; family Nitrobacteraceae; genus Bradyrhizobium; species Bradyrhizobium sp. F1.4.3. The sequence goes on along the minus strand of NZ_JBEPRN010000002.1, from coordinate 216,369 downwards.
TTATCCGCCGCTGGCTGTCCGGGTTCAGCAGCAATCCACTGATCCAACCGCTTTGCGCGGCGTTTATTGCGGGCGCCGCGGCCAGTGCAGCCGGCCATTTCCAGCCGTCGGATGCAGTCGCGCTGATTGGTTTCTGTCCCTGCATGGTGCTGGTTCCTGGTCCGCATATCCTCAACGGAGCCATTGACCTCGCTCGCACCCGCGTCGCGCTCGGAATCGCGCGCCTGACCTATGCTGGCCTCATCATTGTGCTCCTGATCTGCGCCGGTGGCCTGTTCGGGTTCGCAGCGGGCGGCGCAAACCTCGCGATGGCCGCATCGCCTCCTCCCGTGCCATTCCTCATCGACGCAATCGCAGCAGGATGCGCCGTCGCTTCCTTCGGCACGTTCTTCTCAATGCCATGACGCTTGCTGGCGTTCCCGATCGCGGTCGGTATGGTCGCACATGCCGCACGCTGGGCGCTGATCTCCCTCGCGGGAGCCAGTGCTCCGACCGGGGCGCTCGTCGCCTGCATGCTCGTCAGCGTTCTCACGACGCCGGTCGTCGATCGCCTGCATCTGCCTTTCGCCGCTGTCGCCTTCTCCGCGGTTGTCTCGTTGATGCCAGGCTTCTTCCTGTTCAACACCGCGACCGGCCTCGTGGAATTGGTTTCGATTGGACCGAGCGCGCCGCCCGCTTTGCTGACCAGTATCGCCACGAGCGGCGTCACGGCATTTCTGGTCATCATGGCCATGGCCTTCGGACTGATCCTCCCGCGCATGCTGTTCGAGCACGTACCACCCTCCCCTGCATAAGGAGGCACGGCCGTTCAATGCACCGCAGCGCCGTCCAAGAATATCCGGGAGAACCGCTGTATCGATTCTCATCGCGCTGCTGGCCCTCGAGACCGTCGGTACATCAATGACTACAGTTCTGACCAAATCGTTCCCGCAAGAACAGCCGCCTGTAGCGAGAGCCGTCCCGGGCAGAAAGCGTGTCTTGATCGTCGGTGCTGGCTTTGCCGGCATCGCGGCGGCGCGGGCACTGAAACGAGCCGATGTCGAAATCACGCTAATCGATCGGCGCAATCACCATATCTTTCAGCCGCTTCTGTATCAGGTCGCAACCGCCGTTTTGGCGCCATCCGAGATAGCGGCGCCGATCCGTCAGCTCGAGGCGAAGCAGAAGAACCTCAGCGTATTGCTGGCGGAGGTCAGGGCCATCAACCTCGGAGTTCGTACCGTCGAGGCTGTTTGCCCAGGGATTGGCAGTCGAAAACTCGAATATGATTTCCTGATGATCGCCACCGGAATGCACCCGAGCTATTTCGGTCATGACGAGTTCGCGCGTTTTGCTCCAGGGCTCAAAAGCCTCAACGATGCCGAGACAATTCGAGCTAAGATTCTGAGTGCATTTGAGCTGGCCGAATCCACTGATGACGAGCAGGAACGCGCCCGACAAATGACCTTCGTCTTGGTGGGCGCTGGCCCGACCGGCGTCGAGCTTGCTGCTTCAATCGCCCAACTTGTCTCCGTTACCTTGCGCAAGAACTTCCGCAAGATAGATCCTGCCAAGAGCCGAATTGTATTGCTGGACGGCGGCGCTCGGGTTCTTCCGACGTTCGCGGAGTCGCTGTCGCAGAAGGCGGCCAAGCGATTGACGAAGCTCGGCGTTGACGTTTCGACGGGCGTACGGGTCGAGAAGGTCGACGAGCAGGGCGTGATCGCGGCGGGCGTCCGGATTCCCAGTGCCACTGTGCTCTGGACGGCAGGCGTCAGCGCGTCGCCGGTGGTGAAAATGCTTGGAACGACCACGGACCGCACCGGGCGCGCTTGCGTTGGCGCGTTCATGGACATTCCCGAAGCGCCCAACGTGTTTGTGGCAGGTGACGCGGCCGCGATGACCCAGGATGGTCACCCCGTCCCTGGCGTGGCCCAGGCAGCCATTCAACAGGGGCGATTTGTCGGGCAGGTCATCGCCAACCGTGTCAGGGGACGTAAGGATGGCCGACCGTTTCGGTACCGCAACAAGGGCAATATGGCGGTGGTCGGCAAGAACTTTGCGATCCTCGAGGCGGGACATTTGCACAGCAGCGGCTTTTTGACCTGGCTGGTGTGGGCCGCGCTGCACGTGCTCGCGCTGCCGCAGCTACAGAACCGGTTCCGTGTCCAGACGCAATGGTTCTGGTCGTATCTGTCGGGGCAGCGCAGCTCACGGCTGATTTCCGAGGGGCGGTCCTCGTCAGAGTAGTGATTAGGCCCAGGCAGTCACGTTTTCCGGCAATTGGTTGAGGACTGCACCCGTGGATGCCTCCATCATCACCGCCCTCGCCGCCCTCACCGGCGCAGCCGTCGGCGGATTGACGAGCGGAATCGCAAATTGGCGGAGCCAACGAAGCCAGGTCCGCGCCCAATGGATTCTCCACGAGGAGACCCGCCGGCAGACCCTCTACAGAGATTTCATCGAGGACGCCGCCAAGTGCTACATCGATGCGCTCCAGCATGACAAGGCCGACATTCCAAACCTGGTCAGTCTTTACGCCAAGTTGAGCGCGATGCGGGCGGTGTCGTCAAAGCAGGTGGTCCATCGAGCCGAAGACGTCGCCCGAAAGATCCTCGACACCTATCTGGAGCCGGACAAGAACTTCGTCGAACTGCGCGAAATGGCCATCGATGGCACGATCGATCTGTTGCTTGGCTTCAGTCATGCGTGCCGCGACGAATTCGAGGGGATGCGGCCAGTACATTTCTGACCGTCACCCTACAATTTCAGCTCGCTCTTGTCGCAAGCCCTGGATGCGCTAATCCCGGGATCGGACCGCCTCGATCCAATTCTCGAACGCCCGCATGAATCCTTGGAGGAATTTACCGGTGCCCTCGCTGGCGATGTTGCCGCGTTCATCGAAGAGCTTGTCGACGCGACCGACATAAGCCTCGGGCTGCTGCATGGTCGGCACGTTCAAGAACACCAGCGATTGCCTGAGATGATGATTGGCGCCGAAGGCGCCGATCGCACCCGGCGAGCCGCTGACGATCGCTCCAGGCTTGCGGTCCCAGACGCTGCTTCCATACGGCCTGGAGCCGACATCCAGCGCATTCTTGAGAGCGGCCGGCACCGAGCGGTTGTATTCGGGCGTGACGAACAGCACAGCGTCGGTGCCCTCGACGCGCTGCCGGAATGCGGTCCATGACGCCGGCGGGTCGATGTCGACATCCTCGTTGTAGAGAGGCAGTTGCCCGATCTCGACGATCTCGAGCTTGAGCGACGATGGCGCGAGCGAGATCAACGCATTCGCCAACGTCCGGTTAAACGATGCCTTCCGGAGGCTTCCAACCAGCACACACACGTTCATCGGCTTATCCATAGTCATGCGGTCGCCTGAAATTTGACAGTCCTGGTGAAGTCAGGCTTGCGCTTTTCCATGAAAGCCGTGAACGCCTCTTTTGCGTCTTCGGAGCGGACTTGCGCGCTGAACTCTTCGTTCTCGGCCTTCATCGCGGCCTTGATCTGCTCGCGAAATGGCTGCTTCATGAGCCTCTTGCTGGCCTGCAGCGCTGCGGCCGGCTTGGCGGCCAATTTCCGGGCGGTATCGGTTGCTTTCGCCCGGAGATCCGTATCGGATACGACTTCGGTCACCAGACCCAACTCTGCGGCGCGCCTGGCATCAAAGGGCGCTCCCAACATAATCAGCTCCGCCGCGCGGATATGGCCGATCCGCGCCGGCACGGAGCAGCTCGATCCGAATTCCGGCACGACGGCAAGATTGATGAAGGGCATCTGGAATTTCGCGCTCTCGCCCGCGTAGATGAAATCACAGTGCGTCAACATGGTAGTGCCACCACCGATTGCTGCGCCATGGACGGCCGCGACCAGCGGCTTGTCGAAGTTGATCAACGCGTTCATGAGACGAGCCTGGGGCGATTCGCCTGGCCCCGGCGGATTCTTGAGAAAGTCCTCGATGTCGTTGCCCGCGCAGAACGAATCGCCCGCTCCATGCCAGAGGACGACTCGCGTATTGTCGTCATTCGCCGCCTCGTTGAAGAGACCCGCGAGAGCCACGTACATGGCTGACGTCATGGCGTTCCGCTTGGTTGGGCGGTTCAACTGGATGCGCAGGACGCTCCCAGCGTGTTCAGTAACGATCTCATCCATTTGTCCGCATCCTGGTTCCGTTAGTGAATTTCGCTGCCGATAGGCTCCGGGGATGGCTCCCCCCGACAATGTCATCACGCTAAGCCGCGTGTTCCTTCGCTGTCGGAACAGCACCGCTAGCGCGCAAACCATCGATCTCGGCCGCGCTAAATCCCAGCTGCCGGAGAACTTCGTCGTTGTGCTCTCCAACCTTCGGGGCGCGCTTCGCGGGCACCTTGGCAACGCCATGCACCTGAAGTGGACTGCTGATCGTTGACGTCAGCTTGCCGCCGGCACCGTCGAGCGGAACGATGATGTCATTGGCCCGGAGCTGCGGATCGTTGATCACCTCCTGCGGCCCACGCACCGCTCCGAAGGTCACGTGAACGCCATTGAACACCTCGTACCAATGGGACATCGGCTCGCCACAGAAGGTCTGGTCGAGAATCGCTGTGAGCTCCGTCATGTTCGCCATCAGCTTGGCCGGGTCGGAGAATCGCGGATCAGTCAGGAGATCGGGTCGGCCGATCGCCTTCGCCACGGCCTCCACCTTGTCCGGCGTGATGATGAGAACGAACCAGGTGTCATCCTTGGCGCGATACACGTTCATGGCCGCATTTGCGGGGTGCATACGATCATGCAGCCCGAAGAATTTCGCATCGCACAGCGCGGCCTGGATCGAGACGCTGGCGGACCACACGCCCTCGGCGAGCAGCGAGGTCGTGACATGCGCTCCCTCGCCGGTGCGCTCGCGACGATAAAGCGCCGTGACGATCGCCGAATAGAGTCCGACGGCGGTGGCGTTGTCGCCACTGCCAGCCACAGGCCAGGTCGGCGGCGCGCCGGCATCGCGCGTCATCGACAGCAATCCGCTGCGGGCCCAGTACGACGTGATGTCGAACCCCGGAAGATTCGCATCCGGCCCCTTGTCGCCGAAACCCGTGATGTCGGCGTAGATCAGCCGCGGATTCCACCCCACCACATCTTCATATTCGAGCTTCAATTTCTTGCGCGCCGGATGCGGCGTGTTGACGATGAGAACGTCAGCCCATTTGACGAGCTTCTCGAGAACCTGATGGGCGCTCGGCGATTTCAGATCGAGCGCCATGCCGCGCTTGTTGCGATTGGCCAGATGCCAGGGATAGGCATCGTCGGCGACCGGCTGCGGCGGGAGATGGTTTGCATGTCGCCACAGCTCGCCGGTCGGCGGCTCGACCTTGATCACGTCGGCGCCAAAATCGGACAAGATCACAGCGGCGCTGGGACCCGCGATGAAGCTCGCGAGGTCCACCACCTTCAGTCCGGAGAAAATGTTGTCGTTTGCCATGGGTGTCCTTTCCAGATCCTCGTAGACAGCGGCCTTGTTTCAGCGTCCGCGAAACTGCGGTGCACGTTTCTCGAGGAAGGCGGCGGTGCCTTCCTTCTTGTCTTCAGTGGCGGCGCAAATGCCGAAGAAGGAAGCTTCCAATGCGAGGCCTTCGCTTTGGTTGGTCTCCATCCCCTTGTTGGCGGCTTCCAGCGAGAACTTCACCGCGATCGGCGCGTTGGCCATGATCTGCTTCAGGACCGTCTCGGCGCGATCGATCAGGCCCGCCGCGGCAACGACTTCGTTGACGAGGCCGATGCGATAGGCTTCCTGCGCGGAAATCGTCTCGCCCGTGAGGATCAGCTGCAACGCACGCCCCTTTCCCACCAGGCGCGGCAGGCGTTGCGTTCCGCCACCGCCGGGCAACAGGCCCAGCTTGACCTCCGGTTGACCGAATTTGGCGTGCTCCGCGGCGATCCTGATGGTGCAGGCCATCGCGGTCTCGCAGCCGCCGCCGAGGGCAAAGCCGTTGATCGCCGCGATCACCGGCTTGCCGAGATTCTCGATGAGGTCCAGCACACCCTGCCCGAACCGGCTGGACTCCTCGGCGTCATAGGCATCGACATGTGCAAGTTCACTGATGTCGGCGCCGGCGATGAACGCCTTGTCGCCCGCACCGGTGAGGATGACACCGCGAACGGACGCGTCCGCTTTGGCGTCCTCGAACGCGGCGTGCAGATCGGTCCAGGTCGGCGTATTGAGCGCGTTGAGCACCTTCGGCCGATTGACCGTGACGTAGGCGATCGAACCTTTTTTTTCGTACTGGACGTTTGCAAGGGCCAGCGCCGCTCTCGGTGCGGAGCCTGGTGCTGTTGCAGGCGAGGGGGTGAACGGTGCAGTTCCCGAAACCATGATGATGTCTCCTAGGTAGGGCAGCCGGCGCTGGTGCGCCGGCGCCGCTGAGAGGTCAGAGGAAAGCGCCGTGACCGGTGATGGCCTTGCCCACGATCAGATTCTGCATCTGATAGGTACCTTCGTAGGAGTAGAGCGCCTCTGCATCGGCGAAGAAACGGGCGACGTTGTAGTCGGCGACGATACCGTTGCCGCCCAGCACTTCGCGACCCCAGGAGACCGTCTCACGCGATTTCGAGGTACAGAACGCCTTCGCCAGCGCCGCGTGATGGTCACCGAGCTTGCCCTCGTCGTCGAGCTGCGCCAGGCGGAGCATCAGGCATTGGCAAGCAGTCAGATTGCCAAGCATCTTGGCGAGCAGATCCTGGATCAGCTGGAACGAAGCGATCGGCTTGCCGAATTGCAGCCGCTCCTGGGCGTATTTAAGGGTCGCTTCGTATGCGCCCATCTGGATGCCGGTCGACGCCCAGCCCACCATGTATCGCGTCATCCGCAGCACGCGTGCGGTATCGCGGAACGAATTGCCGCCCTGCAGGCGATTCGCTTCAGGCACCCGCACGTCCTTCAGCGTGATCTGGCCGTTCTGCACCACCTTGAGCGCAATCTTGTGCTCGATCTTCTCGACGCTGAAACCCGGCGTCGACTTGTTCTCGACGATGAAGCCCTTGACCTGATTGTCGGCAAGATCGCGCGCCCAGATGATGGAGAGGTCGCACCACGGTGCGTTGCCGATCCATCGCTTCTGCCCGTTGAGAATCCAGGTATCGCCTTCCCGCTTCGCCGTCGTGGTCAGACCGCCGCTCGTTCCGGAACCGACCAGCGGCTCGGTGAGGCCGAAGCAGCCGATCTTTTCCCAGCGCGCCATCGCCGGCAGCCATTTCTGCTTCTGCTCCTCGGAGCCGTCGAGATAGATCGAGCCCATGGCGAGGCCGCTATGCACGCCGAAGAACGTGCAGAACGAGGCGTCGGTGCGCGCCAGCTCCATCGCGACGAAGCCGAACAGCTTCTGGCTGCCGCCCGCGCAGCCATAGCCTTCGAAGCCGAGCCCGCCGAGACCGAGTTCCTTGAACGACGGCAGCAGCTCGAACGGAAAGGCGTCGTCGGACCAATATTTGTTGATGACCGGCTGGACCTTGGTTTCCATGTAGGTCCGCACCTTCTTGACGAGCGCTTTCTCCTCCGGAGTGAGAAGGTCGACCAGCTGATAGAAGTCGCCATTGGGTGCAGGCGCCGGCTTCGGCGCGGCGGTCTTGCTTGCTGGGGTTGCGGTTGGCATTTGGGATCTCTCCTTGCTGCGGCTCGGAAGCCTGAAAAGTGAAGGACGGGTTTGACGTGTGAATGGTCTCGTCGGCGCCGCCGATTTCGTCAGCCCGGCTTGGCCGCTTTCTTGCGCAGCTCGATCAGGCCGAGCAGAACTTCGTCGCGCTCCGCCTCCAACTGCTCGATGGTGCGCGATCCGGCCTCGGCATGGACGCTGTCGATGAGCTTCTTTTGCACCTCCGGCGTCAGCACCGGCGAGCCGAGCGTCTTCCACCAGGCCGTCATCGGGCCGGTGAACTGCTGGAAGAAGTGCTCGATGCCGCCCGGACCACCGCCGAGATGGTTGAGCATCAGGCTGCCCATGACGCCCCAGCGCAGGCCCGGGCCCCAGCTCAGGGCGGTGTCGACGTCGGCGGCGCTCACCACACCCTCGGCGACAAGGTAATAGACCTCGCGGCTCAGCGCGGCCTGGAGACGGTTGGCGACATGCCCCGGCATTTCCTTGTTGAGGCGCACCGTCCGTTGCCCGATCGACGTGTAGAATTCCGCTGCGCGCCGAATCGTGGCTTCCGAGGTCTTTGCTCCGCCGACGATCTCCGTCAGCGGAATCAAGTGGGGCGGATTGAACGGATGGGCGATGACGCAGCGCTCGGGATGGGACGCGGCGCCCTTCTGGATTTCGCTCATGGTGAGCCCCGACGAGCTCGATGCGATGATCACGTCGGGCGGCAACAGCTCATCGAGCTGACCATAGAGCTTCTGCTTGAACTCGATCCGCTCGGGCCCGTTCTCCTGGACTAGGTCGGCGCCGGCGAGGGCCTGCGCGATATCGGGCGTGAATTTGAGATTCGACTGCGACGCTCCGGGCGACAGGCCCAATCGCTTGAGCGCCGGCCAAGCCGTCTCGACGAACTTCCTCAGCGCGGCTTCTGCGTTCGGTGCGATATCGGTCGCGACGACCTGAAGTCCCTTGGCGAGAAACAGCGAGCTCCAGCTCGCGCCGATCACACCGGTACCGATGATGGCGATGCGGCGAATGGGCTTGATGTCAGTCATGTCATTTCTCTCCAATGCGTTGATCAGACTTCGGCATAGGCAATGCCGGTGAGATTGCCCTGGGCGAAGAGGAAGTTGCGCTCGCCGGATCCATCGAGCCGTGCGGAGTAAATCGAGCCGGCGAAGTCGGTCACGAACATGCGATCGTTCGGAACGTCGAGCGCGATACCGATCCCCTCCATGAGATGGGTCACCACGATCTCCGGCTCGGCAGGCTTGTTGTCGATCGAGGCCCGGTTCACCGTGTTGCCGCGCGGAGGGTCGCCGCGGTCGGTCCAGTAGAGAATCCGACTCTTGTGGTCGATCTCCAGATCGATCGGCTCGGGCAGACCGTCGTAGAAGATCTCGATGTCGGATCTTGTGGCTGCGGTCTGGCCGGCGGGTATTTCGACATTGGCGCGGAAGATGCGGCCGAGCCCGGCATTGTCGGGGCCCTTTTGCGTCCAGTAGATGTGTCCGAATTTCGGGTCGATCGCCAGCCCGACGCACCATCGCGTCTGGTCCTTGCTATCGGCGTCGCCGTGCCCGGCCTCGATCAGCGTCTCCAGCCGCGAGCCATCGAGATTGCAGCGCATCAGGCGCATGCCCTCGCGATCGCACCAGTAGAGCTTGCCGCCTTTCTTATCGAGAATGATCTGCTTCGGAGTGTGGGTCTCTCCCTGCGGCACGATCGTCTTGCGGTTCTTGCCGTCGATGTCGGCCCGCTCGATCGACCCGTCATTCAGGCTTGGGATGCCCATATTGGTCCAGTAGATATGGCCCGCGTCGACGTCCACGACGATGCCGTCCGGCAGATGACAACCCGTCACGATGGTCGTGCGATCGGAGCCATCCGCATTCATCAAATGAATGCAACCCGCATTCAGTTCGAGAACGAAAAGGCGAGAGACTGTGGAGTTTGCGGAAGATTTCGTGACGGCTTTTGGCATGTCGCACCTGCATCGTGGCCCGACCACGAGCTGGTCAGGTGGCCGCGACTATGACGCGATTGCCGACGTACGGCTTGGACAGGAATGTCACCGCTGGAATGTTGCTGCTTGATCCCTTGCTTGGCGCAGCCAGCCATCTAATTCGAGATCATCTCGCAGCAATCTCGGCGAAATTGGCCGAGCGTCGGGACGACGACCGAAGCGAGAGCAGCAGCTTTCAACAAGTGGAGCGTCAAACCTTCAAGCAAGGGCGATCGACCGGCCACATGGTTGATCTTCGATCTCGAAAAAATCGGGCGTATCGAGATTGGACTGGCCCCGACAACGAAATATAGTCAATGACCCTCGTGGTCAGGAGAAAGGGAGTCAGGCATGGACACGCCGAGCTCTGACAAGGACATCCCGAGTGCGCCCGACGCGCCGAATGACGGACAGGAGAAGAGCGCGCACAGCCCGGCGCACACCCCCTCCATCATCGTCGGCATCGTTGCAGTGGCCGTTGCCGCACTTTCTGTCTTCTATCTGTTGCGGCCTGAGCCACTGCTCGTGCAGGGCGAGGTCGATGCAACGCGGCTCGATATTGCCGCGCGTGTGGACGGACGCGTCGGCAAGATTCCCGTCCAGCGTGGACAGAACGTTGCTGCGGGCGCGGTGCTGGTCCAGATCGACAATCCCGAAACGCTGGCCAAGCACGAGCAGATGAAGGCGGCCAAGGCTGTTGCAGACGCCCAGCTTGCCAACGTGCTGGTCGGAACGCGGGTGGAAGTGATCGCGGCACGGAAGGCGGAAATGGAGCGGGCGCAGGCGGCGCTGGTGCTGGCGCAGAAGACGTTCGAGCGCACGCACACCCTGACCGATCAAGGCAACGCGCCGCAGGCCCGCCTCGATCAGGCCACCGATGCGCTGCACGAAAGCGAGCGCGCGGTCGACCAGGCGAAATCGGCCTATGAGCAGGCGGTCAATGGCTACACCAAGGAGGAGCGGGCCATCGCCGGGAGCAACGTCGAAAAGGCCAGCGCCGATATCGAGAGCGTCCAATCGATCATCGATCAGCTCGTGGTCTATGCGCCCGTCGCCTCGCAGGTCTATCAGCGCAATGTGGAGCCTGGCGAATACGTATCGCCCGGCGTGCCGCTCGTCACCTTGATCGATCTGGCCGACCTCTGGGTGCATTTCGATCTTCGCGAGGATCTCGTCAAAGGCCTGAAGGTCGGCGATCGCTTCGACGTCCGCATCCCGGCGCTCGGCGACCGCCCCATCACGGTCGAGGTCAAGCTCATCGCCACCAAGGGTGAATACGCGAGCTGGCGGGCCACGCGCGCGTCCGGCGATTTCGACCTGCGGACGTTTTCGATCCGCGCATACCCGGTCCAGTCCGTGCCCGAGCTGCGACCTGGGATGAGCGCCTATCTCGACTGGCGGTCACGGCAATGAGGCCGGCAAAGCCCGGATTCTGGCTGGTCGTACGGCGCGAGTGCGGCTGGCTGTTCCATGATCGCGTGGCGCTGCTCCTGATCTTCGGCGTGCCGCTGTTTGCGTTCGCGGTTCTCACCACGGTCTTCAGCCATCCGGTCATCCGGGGGCTCGGCGTCACGGTCGTCGACGAGGACAAGTCGGATGCCTCGCGGGCCCTGGTGGAGTACGTCGCGGCCTCGCCGAGCCTGAAGATCGTCGACCGCTCCGGGACGCTGTCCACCGCCGTGCAGGACATACGCTCCGGCAGGGCGATCTCGGCCATCCATATCCCGCCGGATTTCGAGCGCGACCTGAAGGCCCAGCGCCGCCCGCAGATCGTCGGGTTCTATAACCAGCAGTTTCTGACCGCGGCCGGCATTGCTTCTTCGGGCCTGAACGATGGGCTGTCTGCCGTGGCGGCCGTTGCCGCCCCTGCGAAGCGCGCCGCGGCCACGGCGGCGTCGATCGGAACGTTCTCCACGGAGACCATCGCGCTGGTCAATCCGCAGAAGAACTATGCGCAGTTCCTGTTGCGCGCGCTGCTGCCGACCATCATCCATGTGGTGATCACGCTCGCCGCGGGCTATTCCGTCGGCTCCGAATTCCGCCGTCGCGACGCGCGGGCCTGGCTCGCAAGCGCTGGAGGCGATCCGGTTGTCGCGCTTGTGGGCAAGCTCGCGCCGCTGTTTTGCATCTTCTTCCTGATCATGCTGGCCGAGCCGCTGGTCCTGGAGGGCGTGCTGGAAATCCCCTTCCGGGGAGACCTGCCGTTGATGGTCGCCGCCGGCTCCCTCCTGATCATCGCCTATCTGTCGCTGGGCGCCCTGCTCCAGCTCCTGGTTCGCGACCTCGCGACCGGACTCGGGCTCGCGGGCCTCGTTGCATCGCCCGCCTTCGGCTACGCGGGCGTCGGCTTTCCCACGATCGGCATGAACACGTTTGCGCAGGGCTGGGGTGCGATCCTGCCGCTGCGCTGGTACATGGCCGTTTTGCTCGGACAAGCCGCGCGGGGGCTGCCGGTCTCGGATTCCGCCATTCCCTTCGCGGCGCTTGCGGGACTGGCGCTGCTGTTTGCCGCTGTCGCTTTGCTGCGCATGGCGAGCCTCACGCGCAAAGGCTGGTTCGAGTCGGCGCGGCCGGACGAGCAGCCGGTGGCCGGGCCCGCACCGCGCGGCATCGGCGGCGCCTTCACCGCGGAGTGGCGGCGCGTGCTGGGAACGCGCAGCGCCTTCAGCGTGCTGTTCCTGGCGCCGCTGGTTTACGGCATTTACTATCCGCAGCCCTATTTGAACCAGATCCTTCGCAAGCTGCCCATCGCGGTCGTCGACAACGATCTCAGCGATCTCAGCCGCCGGATCGTCGAGACGCTGGATGCGAGCGGCGCATTGAGCGTTGTGGTTCGCGCGCGCACGCTCGCGGAGGCGCGCACCGCCGTCAATCGCGGGCACGCCTTTGCCGCCGTCGAGATCCCGGCCGACACCGAGCGCGACGTGCTCAAGGGCATCACCGCGCACATCCCGGTCTACGCCGACGCCACCTACCTGTTCTTGTTCAGATCGACCGCAAGTGGCGTGGCCACCGCCGTCGGCGCGTTGACGTCCGAGCTGGTCTCGCGCGGCGCCCGCTCGGACGGAAGCCTCATCAAGGCGAAACTGGCGAGCTCGAGCCCGGCCGATGTTCTGCTGCAACCGATCTTCAATCCGGTCGGCGGCTATGCGAGCTATGTCGTTCCGGCAGCCTTCGTGCTGATCCTCCAGCAAACCCTGCTGATCGGGGCGGCGATGCTGACCGGCGGCGCGCTGGCGGGAGCCGGCGGAGCGTTCTCCGGCGTGCTCGGCCGCGGCGTCGCCCATCTGACCATCTACCTTCCGGCGCTCGCACTTTATCTGATCGTGTTGCCGCGGATCTACGGCTTCTCGACACTCGGCCATCTTCCCCAGATCTTCGCGCTCGCAACCATTTTCCTGCTGGCGACGAGTTTCATGGGACAGGCGATCGGGGCGTGGTTCACGCGGCCGGAGAACGCGACCCTCCTTCTGCTCGCGACCAGTCTGCCCCAGTTCTTCACCGCCGGCTTCGCATGGCCGCGCGAGGCTATCCCTGATGCGGTCCAGGCGCTGGGGCGGCTGTTCCCGGCCGACTCCGCGATCGACGGCCTCGTCCGCATCAACCAGCTCGGGGCCGGCATCTGGGAGGTCGCGCATGACTGGCTCGGCCTCTGGCTGCTGGCGCTGGCCTATTTCGCGCTCGCCGTGATTTCGGCGCTTGCCGTCAGGAGAGGACAGGGACATGCGCAAGGCTAGCCGTGCCGCCATGATTGCGATCCCGCTCGTGCTCATCGCGGGCGCCTTGATCTATTCCGCAAATCGTTCCGAACCGCCGCCTGCGATCGTCGGTGTCGTGCGCACGACCGAAGTCAGGGTGGAGCCGGAGGTGACCGGCCAGCTCCAGTCGATTGCGGTCGCGAAGGGTGCCCAGGTGCGCGCGGGCGATATCCTGGCCCGGCTCTCCGCGGTGGAGTTGACGGCGCAGGCGGACCAGGCGCGAGCTGCGCTGGCGTCCACCACCGCCAACCGCAACAATGTTTATGCCGGCGTCCGCCGCGAACAGGTCGACTCGCTGAAAGCTGCCATCGCCAAGGCCAGCGCCCGCCTCGATTATGTGCAGGCCCAGCTCACCAGGACCAGCACGCTGGCGCGCCAGAGCTTCGAATCGCAGCAATCGCTCGACCAGGCCGAGAACGACGTTGCCAGTGCGCGCGCCGACGTGGCCGAGGCCCAGGCCAATTACGATGCGGCCGTGGCGGGTCCGACCCGGGAGGAGCGCGCGATCGCCGACGCGCAGGTGCGGGCCGCGGCCGCCGCGGTAACTGTGCTCGAACGGCGCCTCGACAAGATGGTGTTGCGCGCGCCGGCCGACGGTGTGGTCAGCGTCATTGCCGCCGAGGTCGGCGAGAATGTTCGCGCGGGTCAACCGATCCTGATGGTCGAGGCGGCGGGCAAGCAATGGCTTTCGTTCAATGTGCGCGAGGACCATATGAGGGATCTCGGGATCGGCAAAACGGCGAGCGTGATGCGGAACGGCGCCGACGGCGCGACCAAGGCCGTCATCACCGAACTGCGGCCGCTCGGAATCTTTGCCACCTGGCAGGCCGAGCGGGTCATTGGCGATCATGACCGCAACACGCTGCGTTTGCGTCTCGACCCGCAGGGAGAGCCGGCAGGCCTCGAACCGGGCATGACGGTATGGATCGGGAACTAGCCACGAGCGTCGACATCCGCATTCAGACCGCAGACGCGACATCGCGGTCTCGCGGCGCATTTCGCCCGAGCTTTGCTTCGTCGCTCCACCCTCTTTATCCAAGAGGGCGCAGGGAAGGCCGGGTGCCGGCTGGCACCCGCGGTCCGCTGCGCGAAGATGTAGCGCAAAAGAACCGCACAGCAGCATACAGGTGTAGCCAATCACTCGGCCTTCCCTGCGCAGTGGGTTGACGGCTTATGCCGCGCTCTCCCGGGAGCCGAATTCCTTCTGGCCTCCCTCACCCTAGCGAATATCTGCAAAGGCCCGCCCGGTTGAGCCGGCCTTCACCTCCGCGAAAGCTTGACCGTAGCGACGACGATCAGGACCACACGGTTTTGCCGTACGCACGGCTCGCTTGTTCGCCGCATCATCTCCCGGCGTTGTCGACGTTGCCGGAAGAATGCTGGCGAGACGAACCTGACAGCGCCGCTCATCTAGCGCGAAGCCTCGGGCTCACGGAGAGCAATCCGCCCTGCCCGCACTTCTCGCGCCCGACGCTGCCGCGTCCACCGCAAGCCCAGCTCGCGAAAAATGACGACACAAGATCGCCCCTCAAGGTCAAGCCGGGATGAACGACACATACGTCATTTCCGAATTTCGGTAAAGTGGAATATTTTTGTGGAGAGGGGTTGACGGGGGTGGCGACACAGGGCGGGGGTTTGACCGACGGGCGAGCAGCTGACTGCGCTTCTGGTGGCTTTGGCAGCTTGGCCAAGCAAGGGACTTAAGCTACGAGGAGGACATTCTGAAAGGGAAGGCATGCTGAAAAGGACGGCATGCTTGGACCGTCGCCGCAATTCACGGCTCATCCGATGAGCCATCGCCCTTTGTGGATATCGAACTTCACCGAGCCTTCGTCTCGCATTTTCAACAGGAGGGACTGGCAAGCTTCCTCGTTCGCGACATTGGCGCGTTTCATGACCTCGTAGACTTTGAGCGGCTTCTCTCGAAGCGCAATCAGGATATTTTCTCGATCATTCAGCACGACGAAACTCCTCCTGCCAACAAGCGCGCCAAGTCACTGAAAGTACGACAGCTGATCTTCCGTTACGACTCGCTCGACATTCTCCGACTTGCTCTTGATACGGTATCGAAGACGTCCATCTGCCTCGATGGGCATACATTGAACGATGGTGTAAATCATTGCTGGATCAATTGCTGCACGTCCTTGTGGACCTTGGGGCCGGTGGCGAACGTCTTCATTCAGCTTATAGGCATATGACATGTGCTTACCTCTAAAGTCACCTACGATTGCTCTAGCGTAGAGCATGCCGTGACGCAATGTAACCAATGCCCTCCGGCTCAGACTCATGAAAGCAGAAACAGCGCTGCGGTCCGACCGTGTCCAACGATGTCCTCAGGTTTGGGGCGGGTCTGTCGCCCTTTGCAATCTCCCCCCTGGAAGCGTTGGTGTGGCAGCTTCGCCGGGGCGCTGGGACCGTTGGGCTAGACGCCCTGCACTTTTGAGGTCGCCGCCTGCGCGACAAGCGCCTATTATGGTTCCCAGGATTCGTTTGAATAGTTCTGGACAAATTGCAGGTGCAAGGATCGAGCAATGACCAAACGGAAGCGCTCCGCCGAGCAACAGGTCGCGGATGAAGCGGACCGAAAGGCGCAAAATCCAATCGGGGCGCGGCAAACGATAGCGGACAGCCACGCCGATCCGGAGTTTCAGGAAAACCATAAGCGTCTCAGGGCGGAGCGCCTGGCGCGAGATGCCGGGCCGACAAGCAAGAATTGACCCGACTTTCGAGCAGCGTTTGGATCGAGAAAAGATGACAAAAACAATTGTTGAGCACCAACCGCCGAAGCCAATCAGCAAAGCGGAGCGTGAAGCACGCAAGGCCTTCCGCCAAGTCGATGCGGTGAAGGCAATGTCCGAGCACGCGCTCGCCGAGGAGGCCTTCGCTCAGAATCGAGAGCGGCTGAAGGCAGAGCGGCTGGCGCGGGAAGCCGCAGCGGGCCCGGTGCCAAAAAAGCAATCCAAGGCGAAGAACAAGTGAACCGCCAGCGGCACGACTTGAGCTTACAGGAGCGGCTCTAACGCGCACCGCTAAGCTTCCTCCCGGCCGGAGCGGTGAGCAAGCTCAACAAATCGGGCCTGCCCTCAGCCGGATGTCGGAGCTCGCCCGGCAGTCTTCTGGCGAAAGGGGCGCAACGCGGCGAGCGGCCCGGATGACCGACAACGGATCAAAAGACACGCCACGGCCCAATCAGCGCTGCCGCGGCGCGACCGATTGTTGGCCGCCGCGGCCGGCAGCTGCGGAAAAGGTGAAGCACGATGGGTTTCGCAAGTGCTCTTCCCATCCTACCCGCTCTAGCGGCCCCTGATCTTCAACGGCCACAAAGCTTCTCGGCAAGCGCATCGCGCGCGGGGTCGTCGGGAATACCGACAAAATTGTCGGCCGCGGTCGCCTCCTTCACCAGACGATCCGCATCCTCCCTCCGCAGAAAGCGTCGAGAGACCTCCTGGTCGGCCACCTTCTTGACTAGGCATAGATAGCCGGCCTGCGTCCCATAGCGCTCTTCGAGCGATGGGCGCGGATCGTTGGACGACAGGCGTTCGGCTTTCGACTTGGCGAAGGGAACGTAACCACCCGTCAGGCCGCCACCGCAAGGCTGCCCCTTGAAGAAACCTTTGGCCGTCGCATTCCAGCCGAGATAGGTCCCGAGTGGAACTTGATGAAGGACCGAGCCGACACCGACCGTCTCGTTTCCGTCAGCATTCACCTTGAGCATCAAGGCCGGAATGATTTGCTTGATCGCGGGCGGCTGGCGCGAGATCACGCCTGAAAAATCGGCATAGTTGAGCGCCGGGCCAAAGTCGTAGTCCATCAGGCCGACGGCCATTCCCGTCGGCGAAGGTGTCCCGGGTATCGTCGGAAAGTTCATGGCTTCCTGCGTGTTCGCGACGAGATCACCATGCGCAAGCGTGGGATAGACACTGGGCGGAGGTTCGGTGCCGTTCACCACCCAATCGACGAGCGCGACCTGCAAGGCATTCATCGTTTCGTCTTCAGGATTGGGATTCTGAGCCAGGACGCATCCGGCCGCGGGACGTGGGACCGCGATGAATCCGCCGGCCCCTCCTCCGTGGGTCGTGCCTGGAAAGAAGTAGCGCCTGACGATCGCAGGGAGCCCCAGATCCGCCTTCCCATCGGTACCCGTTTCGGCGATTGTCATCAGACGCGCATTGTATTCGCTCGCGCCAAACGTCTCGAAAATCTTCGGGCATGTGTCCGAAGCGGAACAGCGATCCAGCAGGCTTGAACGGGGGCGGCCGCGTTTTTCGTCGGCATAGTCGGCCCACCACAGCGTGCCCTCGCCGCCCGGTTCGTAGAGGGTGCCGGATCCGCTTGGTAGGCCAAAGCGCACATTGATCGATGTCAGGCGGCCCGCGATATGCGGGTTGGCACCGTCGAATACTCGTCGCTTCTTTTCGTCTTCGTTGAACCCGAGAAGGAGAAACGTCTTGAGGGCATTTCCGGATTGAGAGATTCCCTGCACAACGGCATGCTGGATTTTGCCGCCAACCGGGTTCAGAGTCCCTTCGTCATCCGCGGCTTCGAAACGGAAGAACGACGCAACATCGCGCATCGCAGCTAGGCCGACCCCGAGCACCTTCGGATCCTTGGCCTGGTAGACCAGCTCGTAAAGGGTGCCCGGATCAAATCCATCCTTCAGGCAAAGCGAACGCGGGTTCGGATCGCCAGGGAATTTCGTCTTGGTGCAGTCAGCGAACGCCCAGTCGCCGGGCCCGACGCCTTTCGGCGCTCCCGTTTCACCAATGCGTGTCTCCGAGCTCTTGGCAATGAGATGCGCCTTCGTCGTGTCAAGGCTCGCCGCATCATACGGGATCAGGGTCGAGAGCATGCCCAAGGGGCGCGAGTTCGATCCTGCGGGCGCGTTGGCAATGCGCGCTAGAACAACGCCGATGATGGACGATCCATCGGGATTACGGGCAACGGGAACCTGAACGGTCCAATTGTCACTTGCCTGCGCGATATCTCCTTGCCAACCGCTGATGAGCGCAACATGACCAAGATCCTGTGGTTTCGTCGCTGATGGGCCGAGGCTGCTCGGACTGACGTTGGCCGCGACAGGCTTTCCACGATTGACGACGTCATACCAGAGAACGCCGCTCGCTCTCGCCATGTCCCTCGGCTTCGTCAGCGTAAACTTGGACACGTATTCAACACGGCCACGGCTGTTGCGTGGCGCAAGCTGGATGTCGGTAATGATCGCGTTCATGGGGTCGTTGGGATCGAGTTCGCCAAAGGCGTGCCCCGTCAAGCTCTCGTTCAGCCCATCGGGAAGCGCAACGGTCTGATCGACAACGATCCTGGTGACCCGCGCCTGCGCGGCAGAGCCCGCGGCGAGAAGCACGGCTACCACCGCGGCGCGAACGCTTGTACTCCTCATCGAGCGCGCCTCTCCGTGCGGTGCCCGCGCGCCACGCCTTCCATAGCACTTCTCATTTATACTGCCTTCTCGACATGTGCAGTTTGTCCGCAACACCGTCTTCGGAAACTAGTCGGTGACGTAACGATCCGGCAACTCAGAAAATGCACTGCCGGATTGCGCAAAACGACCATCACGCTGGCGCGGAGGACTGAACGCCCACAGCAGCAGTTACGCAGTGCACTCAATTGGCAATCGAAACTTCTTGCGGATTACGCCGTTCGGTCCGCCTCGTCGTCAACTGACGCGGCAGGAATGGCAGTTGAGTGAGTTGAGTGCACTGTCACCGTAATTCCCGTAATTCCTTCGCAAAGCAGCCGCTTCCAATCCGGAACGGCGACCGGTCGCTGATGAGTGGAAGATGACGACAGATGCGGTTGCAAAATCAGCATCACGCGGGATTTGGTAGCGGGAGAGGGACTCGAACCCCCGACCCCAGGATTATGATTCCCGTGCTCTAACCAGCTGAGCTACCCCGCCACAGGGTACGCGAGGGCCGAATAAGGCCGATCTCGCGAACGCGCGGCATATAAGGAAGGGGGCGGCGGGCTGTCAATCCGCCTTCGCTAAAGCTTCCGCCTTCGCTGACGCTACGGCGCGACAAGTCGGCGGGACAGGGCCGTTGCGGGCGGATTTAGCACGAGAAACTGCGATTTTTTGGCACCGGACTCGTGGAGAGTCCCCCCTCACCCGGAATCCGCGCCTTGCGCGGATTCCGGCCTCTCCCCGGTGGGGAGAGGCGAAGGCGCTAGAGGCGAAAAACCGCCTATTTCGGCCTGACCGAGGGGTCGCCGCCGGGGCTGCCGGGGGGCGGGATGACGGGCATGGTGCCGCCGGTCGAGGGCGCGGGGGCGTGCATTTCGGGGTCTACGCCGGAGGGCGGGCAGAGCACGCCGTCGGATTTGGCAAGTTTATCGCCGAGCGGTTCCCTGGCCTGGCCGGTGGTGGTGCCGTCGGGGGCAGCGCTGCCGCGCAGCCGGTCGGAGGGCGTGCAGTCGGTGGCGTGCTGCGGGGACGGCGGCGCGGCCTGTTGCGGCGGCGTCGCCGGGGCGGGCGGGGCCTGCGCGATCGCGGCGCCGGAGGCGGCGATCACGAGGCCCGCAAGGATGAGGTTTGATGTCTTGCGCATGGGAGGGAAACGCCGGGGTTGGGCCCGATGTTCCCGCCAAAGCGCGAAGTGATCGCGCATCAAATCACGACGAATTTAGATTCGATTGCCGCCGCAAACTCGGTGCCCCTCTCCCGCTAGCGGGAGAGGGGGCGCACCGCCGGTTTGGCTGCGCGCGAGGCCAATCTCGTCACGATTTAACGTAGCGGATCAGCGAAAAATGACCCATCGGGGGCATCGGCCGGCGCTCGGCGAGCGTGATGCCGCCGTGTTTGGCGGCCCAGTCGACCAGGCGCTGCCACGGGAATTCCGGGCGCCAGCCGAGGCGGCGGGCTAAGGGCGCAAACGCAAGCTCGGAGAGTTTTCGAAAACCACTCTCGGCGCCGATGTGGTTGACGAGGATCAGTTCGCCGCCGGGCTTGAGCACGCGCACGAACTCGTCGAGCGTGCCTTCGGGATCGGGCACGGCGGTGATGACATATTGCGCGACCACCGCGTCGAAGAAGGCTTCGGGGAAGGCGAGATTCTTCGCATCCATCACCGAGAGCACTTCGACATTGGACAGGCGCATCGCGCGCACGCGCGCCTGCGCCTTGCGCAGCATCGGCTCGGAGATGTCGACGCCGCAGATTTTTGTGGTGCGCGCATAATCCGACAGCGAAAGCCCGGTGCCGACGCCGACATCGAGGATGCGGCCGCCGATGCGGTCGGCCTCCACGATGGTCGACTGCCTTCCGGCGTCAAACACCTTGCCGAACACGAGATCGTAGACCGGCGCCCAGCGGCCATAGGCCTTCTCGACCCCGGCCCGCGAGATGTCTGCTGCCATGCCCCCTGCCCTGAAGATTCTAGAGTTTAATAGCTGTTGGTGAGATCAAATCCAGCCCCGCGCGCGCTCTGGGCCTCTCCCGCTTGCGGGAGAGGTCGGCGCGCTCGCAAGAGCGCGGCGGGTGAGGGCTTTATCCGCTCGCGAGATATCGCTGGTGGAGAGAGCCCTCTCCCCAACCCTCTCCCGCAGGCGGGCGAGGGGGCGCATTTCCGGTACCGCGGCAGTGCGATCCGACTTCATGATTAGCCGCGCACGGCTTCTGCGAGCGGCCGCGCCGCGTTGCTTGCGACCTTCGCCGCGGCGCTCTGGATGAAGCCGCCGCCGAGCACGCGGGCTTGCCCCGTCGGTGCGTCGTAGAACACGCAGGCCTGGCCGGGCGAAACGCCCTCTTCGCCCGCGACGAGCTCGACTTCATATTGGCCGTTGCCGCCGCGCAGCCACGCCGGCTGGGGGCTGCGGGTCGAGCGCACGCGCACGAACATCTCGAGGCCATTGCCGATGGCGCGGTCGATGTCGCCGTCGCCGATCCAGTTGATGTCGCGCAAGCTGATGCGGTGCATCTTCAGCGCCTGGCGCGGGCCGACCACGACGCGGCGGTTGGCGGCATCGAGCCGCACCACGAACAGCGGCGCGGCTGCCGCAATGCCGAGGCCACGGCGCTGGCCGACGGTGAAATTGGCGATGCCGTGATGCTGGCCGAGCACGCGGCCGTCGAGATCGACGATGTCGCCGGGGTCCATCGCGTTCGGACGCAGGCGGGTGATGATGTCGGTGTAGCGCCCCGTCGGCACGAAGCAGATGTCCTGGCTGTCGTGCTTGTCGGCGACGGAGAGGCCAAAGCGGCGGGCGAGCTCGCGCGTCTCGGGCTTGGTCATGTCACCGAGCGGAAAGCGCAGATAGTCGAGCTGCTCCTGCGTGGTCGCGAACAGGAAATAGCTCTGGTCGCGATCGCCGTCGGCGGCGCACACCAGCGCGCGCGAGCCGTCGGCGCGACGGCGCGAGGCGACGTAATGGCCGGTGGCGAGCGCGGTGGCGCCGAGTTCGCGCGCGGTCTTCAGCAGGTCGCGAAACTTGACCGAGCGGTTGCACTCGATGCACGGCACCGGCGTCTCGCCGAGCGCGTAAGAGTCGGCGAAATTGTCGATGACGGACTCGCGGAAGCGGTCCTCGTAGTCGAGCACGTAATGGGGAATGCCGAGCTTGGCCGCGACGTCGCGGGCGTCGTGGATGTCCTGGCCGGCGCAGCAGGCGCCCTTGCGGTGGGTCGCCGCGCCATGGTCGTAGAGCTGGAGCGTGATGCCGACGACGTCATAGCCTTCCGCCTTCAACAGCGCAGCCGTGGTCGAGGAATCGACGCCGCCCGACATGGCGACGACGACCCTGGTGTCCTGCGGACGGCCTTCGAGATCCAGACTGTTGAGCATGGGCTTAAGCGGTTTGACGGCGGCGATCCGCGATGTGGTGCCAATTCCTGTGCTTTGGGCCGGGACATCAGCAGTCCCCGGGAACGTCGGTTCCCCCGGGGGCTGTCATGCCCGGTCGAAAGCGGCTGAGAGCACCCTTTAATATAGGCGGCATTCCGGTGAAGCAATCGCGCGGGCCGAAAGCTGAGGGCAATTCTTGCCGGGGCGGCAGAAATGCCGGGGCTGGAAGGGCCCTCTCGGCGCGGGCACGGATTCTCAAGGTATTGATTTTACTTAACAAAATAGAAAAGCGCGGGGCTGGCCCGCTCCTTGCTAACCTCCTGGTCCGAAGATGTTTTTGAGGGGTCGCCTGTGGTTGGTGTGACGTCAGATGTAGCTGCGAGCGTGCCAGTCGCCAGCGCGCAGCAGAAGCCTGCCCGGTCGCAGAGCTCGAACACCTCCCCGAGCGACTCCTTCGGTTCGCTGGTCGACAGCAACACCCAGGCGATCAGCAACAGCGCGTCATCCTCGAGCCAGGACCCCGCGCCGCGGCGGACGGATTCCTCGTCGTCGTCGTCGTCCTCGTCCGACCGGAGCACGCGCGACAGCTCGTCGACCGATCAATCCTCGCAGAGCCAGGCGAGCAACAGCACCGATTCCTCGGCACCGCCGGCCGGTGACACCACGCCCGATCCGGCCAAGGCATCCGGAAAGAGCAAGGACAAGGCTGACGCCTCCAGTACCAAGTCCGGCGACAAATCCGACAGCGCGAAGAGTGACAAGACCGACGGCACCGATGGCCTCGCCGCCGCCGTGGACGGCGCGGCCAATGCCCAGACCGCGGCGACGCAAGCCGCCGTGCCCGATCCGAACGCGATCGTCGTCGCGCCCGTCGCGCCGGTCGATCCGAATGCGGCCGCGAACCAGGCCGCCAGCACCGCCCCCTCGCCGCTGACGATCGCGGCTGCCGGCATCGCCGCCAGCGCCTCGACCGCAGCCCAGATCGCAGGCGCCAAGACCGACGCGACCACCGGCGACAAGACCGGCAAGACCGGGGACGCCAAGACTACCGACGCGAAGACCGCGCTTGGCGATGCGGCAACAGCGACGACCGATGCCACGGCGGCCGATGCCAAGGCGAACGCCGCGCAGCTCACCGCCGTCGACCAGGGCACGCCGAAGACGTCGTTCAAGGCTGCCGCCACAGCGCAAGGCGAGAGCGACGTCTCCAATATCGGCCAGGACGCGGGCAAGACCGCGGCTGCGGCCACCACGCAAAATGCCGCGACGGCTGCCGCCACCAACGCCGCCGCGCATCCGCAAGCCGCCAAGCCGCAGGCTGATGCGACTGCGACCGATGCGAAGGCCGGCGCAACCGATCGCACCGCCGATGCCACGCCGGCGGCGCCAACCCCGCACGTTCATGCCGACACGCAAGCCGTTGCAGCGGCGACGGACGCCAGCGCGCAGGCGGCCAACGCCGTGCAGGCGCCGCTGACCACGACGACATCGACTGCCAGCGCATCGACCGCGACGCTCACCGCGACCGCGGCCACATCCACACCCGTACCGATCAGCGGCCTGCCGGTCGAGATCGCAGCTGCCGCGCGTGCCGGCAAGACGCGGTTCGACATCAGCCTCGACCCGGTCGATCTCGGCCGCATCGACGTGCGCATCAATGTCGACCGCAACGGCCAGGTCACCTCGCATCTCACCGTCGAGAAGCCGGAGACGCTGTCGCTGCTGAAGCAGGACGCGCCGCAATTGCAGCGCGCGCTCGACGATGCCGGCCTCAAGACCGGCAGCAACGGGCTTTCGTTCAGCCTGCGCGACCAGAATTCGTCGGGGCAGAACTCCGGCAACAACAACGACAATAACGGCAACGCCCGCCGGCTGATCATCAGCGATGACGATGCAACTCCCGCGGCGCCCGTGAGCCGCAGCTATGGCCGCATGCTCGGATCGAGCAGCGGCGTCGACATCAGAGTGTGAGGAGTATTCGCAGATGACCACCACGAATTCCGCCACCGCACCTGCCGTCGTCTCCGGCACGACGCAGACGTCATCGTCGTCGTCCTCGTCGAGCTCGAGCCTGGGCTCGTCCACCGGCGCGACGCTCGCCGGCAACTTCCAGACCTTCCTGACGCTGCTGACGACGCAGCTGCAGAATCAGAACCCACTCGATCCGCTCGACACCAACCAGTTCACCCAGCAGCTGGTACAGTTCGCCGGCGTCGAGCAGCAGCTCAAGACCAACGATTCGCTGTCGCAGCTCGTCACCCTGCAACAGACCACGCAGGCAACGCAGGCGCTGGGCTTCGTCGGCAAGACCGCGGTGGTCGACGGCACCACCGCGACCATGACGAATTCGTCCGCGACCTGGCACCTCAACGTTCCGACCGACGCGACCGTCGATATTTCCGTCGCCAATTCCAGCGGCCAGACCGTGTTCACCGGCAAATATACCGCCGGCGCGGCCAGCGACGTTCCCTTCACCTGGAACGGCCAGGGCAATGACGGCACGCAATGGCCGGACGGCAAATATACGATCACTGCGACCGGCAAGGACGTCGCGGGCAACAACGTCGGCATCGCGGCCCAGGTGCAGGGCACGGTGTCGTCCGTCGACCTGACCCAGTCGCCGCCGCTGCTCACGATCGACGGCACCAGCTACACCCTGAGCCAGGTGAAGAGCATCGTCGCCACCAGCAGCACCGGCAGCTAGGCCTCGCACCTCCCGATTCGTGCGATTTGCAGGCCTCGTTCGTTAGTAAAGTATTTACGAAGACCCCGCTCGGCCGGCTGAAATCACCTGTTCAGCCCGCCGGGCCGGTCGCGTTCCAGCCAGTTTCAACGAGAATTGTATTGAACCCTTAGGCTTAGCGGATTTTTAAGTCGCCGCGCGTAGGGTTACGGCGTGAGTTCAGTGGTTGAGAGTTTGTGAGTACGCCATGACAGAACCCCATCGCCCGAGGGTAAAATACGTCATCGGGCCGGACGGCAGTCCGCTGACGATTGCAGACTTGCCCGCACCCGGCACCAAACGCTGGGTCATCCGCCGCAAGGCCGAAGTCGTCGCCGCCGTTCGCGGCGGGCTCCTGTCCCTCGAGGAGGCCTGCAGCCGTTACACTTTGACGGTCGACGAATTCCTTTCCTGGCAGTTTTCCATCGACCAGCATGGTCTTGCGGGGCTTCGCACCACCCGCATTCAGCAATATCGCCAGTAAGCGATCCGGAAATCTGCGGCTTTTGACGAAAATCGGCCCCGCCGCGCGAGGCCGATTTTTTTCATGTTTCCTTTTGGCGCGACTTTTGTCCGAGCTCTTAACCTTCGTTAACCATATCGAAACCATCACCTAGGCAATAATTGCCCAGTCGGCCTTTCCAGTGAAAGCAGCCGAATCTGTCGGGGCGGTTGCTTGCAAGGTCTTGCGGACTTTCTGAAGGGTATCGGCGCCGCCCGGTTCGGGGCGATGATCGCGGTCACCGCCGCGCTCATCGGCTTCTTTGCGTTCGTCATCATGCGCGTCACCACGCCGCAGATGACGACGCTGTTCACCGACCTCAGCGTCGAAGACTCGTCCAGCATTATCAAGGACCTGGAACGTCAGGGCATCCAGTTCGAGCTGCGCAATGAGGGCACCATCATCATGGTGCCGAAGGACAAGGTCACCCGGCTGCGGATGAAGCTCGCCGAGGGCGGCCTGCCCAAGGGCGGCGGCGTCGGCTACGAGGTGTTCGACAAGTCGGACGCGCTCGGCACCACCTCGTTCGTCCAGAACATCAATCATTTGCGCGCGCTGGAGGGCGAACTCGCCCGCACCATCCGCGCCATCGACCGCATCCAGGCCGCCCGCGTCCATCTGGTGCTGCCCGAGCGCCCGCTGTTCTCGCGCGAGGCGCCGGAGCCGTCGGCCTCGATTGTGGTGCGGGTCCGCGGCTCGCTGGAAGCGCAGCAGATCAGGGCCATCCGCCATCTCGTCGCCTCCGCCGTCAACGGGCTGAAGCCGCAGCGGGTCTCGATCGTCGACGAGGCCGGCACGTTGCTCGCCGACGGCGCCCAGACCGATCCGGACCAGGAGATCGGCGACGAGCGTCGCACCGCCTACGAGAAGCGGATGCGCAAGCAGGTCGAGGACATCGTCTCCTCCGTCGTCGGCTCGGGCCGCGCCCGCGTTCAGCTCTCCGCCGATTTCGACTTCAACAAGGTCACCCAGACCTCGGACAAGTTCGATCCCGAGGGTCGCGTGTTGCGCTCAAGCCAGACCCGCGAAGAGCAGAGCATGACCGCCGACAACAACGGCCAGGTCACCGTCAACAACGAGCTGCCCGGCAACCAGCAGAACGGCGGCGTCGCGGCAAAGGACCAGAGCAAGAAGACCGAAGAAACCAACAATTACGAGATTTCCCGCACCACCAAGACCGAGGTCACCGAGGCGGGCCGGGTCAACCGCATCTCGGTCGCGGTCCTGGTCGACGGCATCTATTCCAAGAACGAGAAGGGCGATCTGGCCTATCAGGACCGCACCAAGGAGCAACTCGACCGCATCGCTGCCCTGGTGCGCTCGGCCATCGGCTTCGACCAGAAGCGCGGCGACCAGGTCGAGGTCGTCAATCTGCGCTTTGCGGACGCGCCCTCCACAGCCCCGATCGCGGAGCCGAGCGGTTTCCTCGGCATGCTCCAGTTCACCAAGGACGACGTCATGTACTTCGTCGAGCTCGGCGTGATGATGCTGCTCGGCCTGGTCGTGCTGTTCATGGTGATCCGGCCGCTGGTCAAGCGGATCCTGGCCTCCGAGGAGGTTGCCGCCGCCATCTCCGGCGCCCTCACCGGCCCCGCCGCCTCGGACGATGCCGCGCCGGCCGGCGGCCAGGCGCTGCTGCCGGGCGGCGCCGCGAGCGCGATCGACGTCGCCACCGTCCAGGGCCAGGTCCACGCCCAGTCCGTTCATCGCGTCGGCGAGCTCGCCGAGCGCAACCCCAACGAAACCGTCGCCATCATCCGTCAATGGCTGACCGAACCCGCGAAATGATTCGAGAAGTGATCTGACATGGCCGGCAACCTGCAAAACGCCAACTCGAACGACATCACCAGCGTGATCTCCACGCTCGGTCAGCGTGCCGGCAGCCGCGCGGGCGCCAAGACCGAGGTGGTGGCGGGACCGAAGCGCGCTGCGATCCTGATGCTGGCGCTCGGCGAGCAGTATGGCGGCAAGATCTGGTCGTTGCTCGACGACGACGAGGTGCGCCAGCTCTCGCTGGAAATGTCGACGCTCGGCACCGTCGAGGTCGACACGGTGGAGGACATGCTGCTCGAATTCGTCTCGCGCATGTCGGCCTCCGGCGCGCTGATGGGCAATTTCGACGCCACCGAGCGGCTGCTCCAGCAATACCTGGCGCCCGAGCGCGTCAACGGCATCATGGACGAGATCCGCGGGCCCGCAGGCCGCAACATGTGGGAGAAGCTCTCCAACGTGCAGGAAGAGGTCCTCGCCAACTATCTCAAGAACGAATATCCGCAGACCATCGCGGTGGTGCTGTCGAAGCTGAAGCCGGAGCACGCCGCGCGCGTGCTCGGCATCTTCCCCGAGGAGCTCGCGCTCGACGTCGTCAACCGCATGCTGAAGATGGAGGCGGTGCAGAAGGAGGTGATCGAGAGCGTGGAGAAGACGCTGCGCACCGAATTCATGTCCAATTTGTCGCAGACCCGCCGCCGCGACGCCCACGAGGTGATGGCGGAAATCTTCAACAATTTCGACCGCCAGACCGAAACCCGCTTCATCACCTCGCTGGAAGAAGACAACCGGGAATCCGCCGAGCGCATCAAGGCGCTGATGTTCACCTTCGACGACCTCGTGAAGCTGGATTCCGGCTCGGCCCAGACGCTGATGCGCAACGTCGACAAGGACAAGCTCGGCGTCGCGCTGAAGAGCGCCAACGAGGACGTCCGCAACTTCTTCTTCGGCAACATGTCCTCGCGCGCGGCCAAGATGCTTCAGGACGACATGGCGGCGATGGGCCCGGTGCGCCTGCGCGACGTCGACGAGGCTCAGGCGCTGCTGGTCAACCTCGCCAAGGACCTCGCCGCCAAGGGCGAGATCATGCTGACCAAGAACCGCGCCGACGACGAGCTGGTGTATTGATGGGCGCACCGGCAAAATTCCTCTTCGATACCGACTTCGCCGCTCCCGACCGGACGCGCGAGAAGGCCGCGACCGCAGCCGAGATCGCCCACAAGGTCGCGGAAGCCGAAGCGCGCGCCTATCAGGACGGCTTTGCCGCGGGCCAGCGCGAAGCCAAGGCCGAGAGCGACCGCCGCGTCGCGCTTGCCATGGAAGAGATCAGCATCGCGACCCGGGGAATTGCTTCGGGCATCGGCAATATCGAGAGCAAGATGGAGACCGAAGCGGTCGACGTCGCGGTCGCGGTGGCGCGCAAGCTGTGCGCCGATCTGGTCGCCGCCGAGCCGCATGGCGAGATCATGGCGCTGGTCAAGGACTGCTTCTCGCATCTGGTCGCGACGCCGCATCTCGTCGTCCGCATCAACGACGCGCTCTATGACAGCGCGCGCGAGAAGATCGAGCGGCTCGCCAAGCAGAGCGGCTTCGAGGGACGGCTGGTGATCCTGGCCGAGCCGGAGATTGCGACCGGCGACTGCCGGATCGAATGGGCCGATGGCGGCGTCGTGCTGGAGCGCGGCGCCATCGCAGCCAAGGTGGACGAACTGGTCGGGCGCTATATCGCGTCCCGCAGGGGGAATTAAGCCATGAGCGACACCGACGGACAGGTCCCGCTGCCAGATCTCAACGGCCCGATGCCGCCGACCGGCACCGATGTCGGCTACAACGAGGAAGAATATGCGGCCCGCGTCGCCGCCGACCTCGAAGCCGTGTTCGACGTGCCGGTGCAGGTCTCGGCCGTGCTCGGCCGCTCCAAGATGGATGTCGGCGAGCTGTTGAAGCTCGGACCCGGCACCGTGCTCGAGCTCGACCGGCGCGTCGGCGAGGCCATCGACATCTACGTCAACAACAAGCTCGTCGCCCGCGGCGAGGTGGTGCTGGTCGAGGACAAGCTCGGCGTGACCATGACGGAAATCATCAGGACCGAACGCGGTTAAACAGGGAATGACGCGCGGCAGCGCGACCAGACGGACAGGAGACTGACATGCGGCTTCTCATCGTTGGCACATTGAAGGGCCAGCTCACCACCGCCACCAAGATCGCGATGGAGAACGGCGCCACCGTGACCCACGCCGAGGATCACGAGCAGGCGATGCGCGTGCTGCGCGGCGGCAAGGGCGCCGACCTGCTGCTGGTCGACGTCGCCCTCGACATCCGCGACCTCGTGATGCGGCTCGAGGCCGAGCACATCCACGCCCCGATCGTCGCCTGCGGCATCACCAACGACGCCCGCGCGGCGGTCGCGGCGATCCACGCCGGCGCCAAGGAATACATCCCGCTGCCGCCGGACCCGGAGCTGATCGCGGCCGTGCTCGCCGCGGTCGCCAACGATTCCCGCGAGTTGATCTATCGCGACGAGGCGATGGCGAAGGTCGTGAAGCTCGCCCAGCAGATCGCCGGCTCCGATGCCTCGGTGATGATCACCGGCGAATCCGGCACCGGCAAGGAAGTGCTGGCGCGCTACGTCCACACCCGCTCGGCCCGCGCCAAGCGCCCGTTCATCTCGATCAATTGCGCCGCGATCCCCGAGCATCTCCTGGAGTCCGAGCTGTTCGGCCATGAGAAGGGCGCCTTCACCGGCGCGATTGCGCGCCGCATCGGCAAGTTCGAGGAAGCGACCGGCGGCACGCTGCTGCTCGACGAAATCTCCGAGATGGACGTCCGCCTGCAATCGAAGCTGCTCCGCGCCATCCAGGAGCGCGTGATCGACCGCGTCGGCGGCACCAAGCCGGTACCGGTCGACATCCGCATCATCGCGACCTCGAACCGCAATCTGGCGGAGGCCGTGCGCGAAGGCACGTTCCGCGAGGATCTGCTGTTCCGCCTCAACGTCGTGAACCTGAAGATCCCGCCGCTGCGCGAGCGCCCCGCCGACATTCTGGAGCTCGCCCAGCACTTCGTGAAGAAATATGCCGGGGCCAACGGCGTGCCGGTGCGGCCGATCTCGGCGGACGCGCGCCGCGTGCTCTCCACCAACCGCTGGCAGGGTAACGTCCGCGAGCTCGAAAACACCATGCACCGCTCCGTGCTGATGGCGCAGGGCGACGAGATCGGACCCGACGCGATCCTCACGCCGGACGGCGACCGCCTCGACCTCGCCAAGACCGCGCCCGCGGTCGCGCACGCCACGTTTGCCGCCGAGCAGGTGACGCGGGCGCTGGTTGGGCGCACGGTCGCGGACGTCGAACGCGATCTGATCCTGGAGACGCTGAAACACTGCCTCGGCAACCGGACCCACGCCGCCAACATCCTGGGAATCTCGATCCGCACGCTCCGCAACAAGCTCAACGAATATTCCGACGGCGGCATCCCGATCACCCCCGCCGGCACCCCCGGTGAATATCCGCGGATGCCGATGGTGGGGGCGTAGGGACGCCGCAATATCGAGAGATGTGCAAAATGCCCGGGGCCAAGTCCCGGGCATTTTCTTTTAGTGGAGTGTACGCTGCCGCCAAACCCTCAGTGTCGTCCCGGCGAAGGCCGGGACCCATAACCACAGGGAGAGGTTTGGCGAAGATTAGTCGTTCGGTGCTCCCACTACCGCCAATCGAGAGATTCCGCGGTATGGGTCCCGGCCTTCGCCGGGACGACGGTGGGGAGATATCCCGCTTTGGACCGCGACATGGCCGCACCGCATTCCGCGACTAGGTCGCGCACATGGAACGCCCTATAAGCGCGCTGAGAACCACGCGAGGATAAACATGTCTGAAGCTCAAATCACGGATTGGCTGGCGGCGCAGCGGCAGGCGATGATCGATCTGTTGCGCGACGTCGTGAACATCGATTCCGGGTCCTACGACAAGGAAGGCGTCGATGCGGTCGGCGCGCGATTCGAGCGGCATTTTTCGGAGCACGGCATTCCCTCCCGGCGGGAAAGCCACGGCACCTTCGGCGACGCGATCCATGCGGAAGTCGCAAAACCCGGCAGCAATGAGAAGCCGGTGCTGTTGATGGGGCATCGCGACACCGTGTTCGGCAAGGGCGAGGCCGGCCGCCGTCCATTCACGATTCGCGACAAGCGCGCTTACGGGCCCGGGGTTGCCGACATGAAGGCCGGCCTCGTCATGAACGTGTTCGTGGCGACCGCCTTCCATAAATTCGGCGGCAGCCCGCACCCGATCAAGGTGCTGATCACCTCGGACGAGGAGATCGGCTCGCCCTCGTCGCGGCCGGTGATCGAGCGCGAAGGGCGCGCCGCGCGTGCGGTGTTCAATTCCGAGCCAGGGCGCCCGACCGGCAATGTCGTCACCAGCCGCAAGGGCGGCATCTTCATGCATTTCGGCATCACCGGCAAAGCTGCGCATTCCGGCGCCAACTTCGCCGCCGGCGTCAGCGCGATCGGTGAACTCGCGCACAAGATCGTCCAGATCCACGCGTTGACCGATCTCACCAAAGGCATCACGCTCAATGTCGGCCTGGTCGCCGGCGGCCAGTCCGTCAACACGACAGCGCCCTACGCCGAGGGCCAGATCGACATGCGCTACGTCGATCCGGCTGATCGCGCGCGGGTTATGGCCGAGATCGAAAGGATCATCGCTACGCCTTACGTGCCGGGCACCAGTGCTACACTGACGATCAAGGGCGAGTTCGTGCCGGTCGTGCAGAGCGAGAGCTCGAAGGCGCTGTTCGAAGGCTATCAGGCGGCCGCAAAGCAGGCCGGCCTCACCACGCTCCAGGGCGAGTTCTCCGGCGGCTGCGCCGATTCCGGCTTCACCGCCGCGGTCGGCACGCCGACCATCTGCGGGGTCGGGCCGGTTGGTGGTCTCGCACATTCGCCGGAGGAATATCTCGAGCTCGACAGCATCGTGCCGCGCGCGCAGGCGCTGGCGCTGGCGATTTTGCGGGGGTGAACGCAGGTGCCGTAAGGTGGGCAAAGGCGCACTTGCGCCGTGCCCACCATTTATCTTCGTTGGATAGAAGTGGTGGGCACGCTTCGCTTTGCCCACCCTACGAGACCTCTCAAGTCCTACGAATAACTCGGCGCATCCGGCTTGCGGAAAATGTGGATGGGATCGCCGGGAATGATGGGCTGGCCGCGGAACGTCGCATAGGCGTAGAGCGCCAAATAAGCGATCGCCAGCGCGCCGACGGCGTAGAAGGCTAGGATCGCGACGCGCTTCATCGTTCCGCTCCATTGCCGCCCTGGTAAGGGAGGCTCGGGCGCTTCTAGAGCGGTGACAGGGAAAAGGCCAGCCTGCGCAGCCTGTGGCCGACGGCGATCAAATGCTGCGCCGGCCGCGCGCGGGAAGACTGACGTCCGCGAGCTTTGCGGCGTCCTCGTCCTGGTCCACCGCCACATACTGGCCGTGCCAATAGGCGAGCGCGGCGGTTCGGGTCGAGTTCTTGATGTCCCTGACCCGGCCGATGACGATGCCGTGCGAGTGTCGTTCGACGATCTCCTCGACCTCGCAATCGAACGCCGACAATGCGCCGACCAGCAGCGGAACGCCCGACACGGAAGTCACCCATTTGGCGCCGGCAAAGCGATCGGCGCCCTTCAACCCGCCCTTGCCGGCAAAGCGCTCGGCGACATCGAGCTGGTCGGCATTGAGGATGTTCACGCCAAAGGCGCCATGACGCCGGATCAGAGGGAAGGACGAGGCGTCGCGGTTGATGCTGACCAGCAGCGTCGGCGGATCGACCGACAGCGAGGTCACCGAGGTCACCGTCATGCCGGTGATGTCCTTGCCCCGCCCGGCGGTGATGACGCTGACGCCGCCGGTGAGATGGCGCATGGCGCCGCGGAAATCGGCAGGAGAGATGGGGATTTCGGTCATGAGATCGCGGGGCACTACATTCATGGCAAGCTCCCCGAAGCGGGGTCCCGTTATATTTAGGTGCGATCGTCCGCAGATAAAAGGTGGTTGAGGATCGAGCCTTCGAGGCCCGCGAGCTCGACCGAGCCCCGCGCGCGGGGCCGGGCCGCGTTAACCAAGACGTCGTGGGCGATGCGGCCGTCCTCGATCACCAGCACCCGGTCGGCCAGCGCGACCGCCTCGGCGACGTCGTGGGTCACCAGGATCGCGGTAAAGCCCTGGTCGCGCCAGACCCGCTCCAGCAGCCGCTGCATCGAAATCCGGGTCAGCGCATCCAGCGCGCCGAGCGGCTCGTCAAAGGCGAGCACGCGCGGACGGGAGACCAGCGCGCGGGCGAGCGCGACGCGCTGCTTCTGGCCACCCGACAGCACCGACGGCCACTGGTCGCGCTTGTCAGTCAGACCGACCTCGGTCAGCGCCTTCTCGGCGCGCGACTGCGCGTCGCCGGACGAACGATCGCGACCGAGACCGACCTCGACATTGGAGAGCACCCGCGCCCAGGGCAATAGCCGCGGCTCCTGGAACATCACCCGGATGTCCTCGGGCTGGACCACCGCATCACCGAAGCTGACGCTGCCGGCGTCGATCTTGTCCAGGCCCGCGATCAGGCGCAGCAGCGTGCTCTTGCCGCAGCCGCTCTTGCCCACGATCGCGACGAACTGGCCGGCGGGGATATGCAAATCGATGCCGCGCAGCACCTCGTTGTCGCCGAAGGATTTGCGCAGGCCGCGGATGCTGAGCGGCAGGCCGCTGGTCTGCACCGGCCGCTCCTCGCGTACGACACGTGCCGTTGGCGCGAAATTGGCGCGGCTGGCGAGCTCGGTTTCGGGAACGGAGGTACGAAGCGCTGTCTGCATATCAATCTCAACGTTTCTGGAAGGCGGGGTGCCAGGAGAGCGTCAGGCGCTCCAGCACGCGGGAGGCGCTGTCGGCGAGCTTGCCGAGCAGAGCGTAGATCAGGATCGAGAGCACGACGACGTCGATCAGCATGAACTCGCGCGCTTGCATCGCCATGTAGCCGAGGCCCGAGGAGGCCGCGATAGTCTCGGCGACGATCAGGGTCAGCCACATGATGCCGAGCGCGAAGCGGATGCCGACGAAGATCGAGGGCAGCGCGCCCGGGAAGATCACGCGGCGGAACAATTCGCTATCAGTCATGCCGTAGGTGCGGCCCATCTCGATCAATTGCGGATCGACGGTGCGGATGCCGTGCAGCGTGTTGAGATAGATCGGGAAGAACACCCCAAGCGCCACCAGAAACAGCTTTGCGCTCTCGTCGATGCCGAACCACAGGATCACCAGCGGGATAAGCGCCAGATGCGGCACGTTGCGCACCATCTGGAGCGTGGTGTCGGTGAGCCTGGCCGAGAGCTGCGACAGGCCGTTCGCAAGCCCGAAGGCGAAGCCGATGCTGCCGCCGATCAGAAAGCCGATCGAGGCACGCCAAAACGAGACCCAGATGTTGCGGACGAGCTCGCCGGACAGCAGCAGCTTCCAGCCGGCCAGTGCGACGTCGGACGGTGCCGGCAACACCCGTGTCGGCACGAATCCGGTGACGCAGGCAACCTGCCAGAGCGCGACGATGGCGAGCGGCACGATCCACTGGATCAGGCCGTCGGCGCGCGGCAGGCGAAAGCTGCGCGGAATCGAAATGCTGTCGATCAGGCTCATGACTGCGACACCCGGTGCTGCGGACGGAAATCGCTGCCGACCGTTTCACCAAACGGACCGCCGTTGAAGTGAAGCTTCGTCACGTTGCTGGGCTGCTCCAGCGAGAGCAGCGGGAAGACCAGCTCGGCGAAGCGATAGGCCTCCTCCAGATGCGGGTAACCCGACATGATGAAGGTATCGATGCCGATATCCTGATACTCCTTGATGCGGGCGGCGACGGTCTGGGCGTCGCCGACCAGCGCCGTGCCGGCACCGCCGCGCACGAGGCCGACGCCGGCCCAGAGGTTCGGAGCGATCTCGAGCTTGTCGCGCTTGCCGCCATGGAGCTGCGCCATCCGCTGTTGGCCGACGGAGTCCATCCGCGCAAAGTTCTTCTGCGCGGTCGCGATGGTCTCGTCGCTGACATGTTTGATCAGCTCGTTGGCGGCGCGCCAGGCCTCTTCGTTGGTCTCTCGGACGATCACGTGAAGCCGGATGCCGAAGGAAAGTTTTCGGCCGCGTGCGGCGGCGACATCCCTCACCTTCGCGATCTTCTCGGCGACTAAAGCCGGCGGCTCACCCCACGTTAGATATTTGTCGACTGCGTCGACGGCGACGTCGATGCCGGCATCCGATGAGCCGCCGAAATAGAGCGGCGGGCGCGGCGACTGGACCGGGGGAAACAGAAGCTTGCCACCCTCGATGTGGATGTGCTTGCCCTCGACATTGACGGTCTTGCCCGCGAGCAGATCGCCATAGACGTTGAGGAACTCGCGGGTGACTTCGTAGCGCTCGTCATGGCCAAGGAAGATGCCGTCGCCCTTGTTCTCGACGGGATCGCCACCGGTGACGACGTTGACCAGCAAGCGGCCATCGGTGATGCGGTCGAGCGTCGATGTCATGCGCGCCGCCACGCTCGGCGATTGCAGGCCGGGCCTGACCGCCACGAGATAGCGCAGCCGCTCGGTGAATGGCGCGACGCTGGAGGCGACGATCCAGGAATCCTCGCAAGATCGCCCCGTCGGCAGCAGCACGCCGTAATAGCCGAGCTGGTCGGCGGCCTGCGCGATCTGACGCAGATAGTTGAAGTTGACCTCGCGGCCGCCGATGCCGGTGCCGAGATAGCGGCCGTCGCCATGGGTCGGCAGGAACCAGAGGATGTTGCTCTTGGATTGGCTCATGGATGTCTCTTGCCTCAATGACTAGCCGTAAGTGGTCCCGACCGCGGCCGCGACGATGCCGATCGACAGGACGATGGCCGCAATCAAGCGTTGGATGATGCGCCTCATGTTCAGACCTTTTGAAATGGGAAGATTGGTCGGCACGGTCAGGTCGCCGTGCTGCGCCAGACGATGTCGCGGATGACGATCGGCTTCGGGATCAGGCCGAGCTTGTAGAAGCGGTCGGCGACGCCCTGCTGGGTCGCGATGACGTCGTCGGTGACCGGACCGACCGCATAGGATGACCTGTTGGCCGCGATGGTCTGGATATCGAGAGGAATGCCGGTCACTGCGGCGAGCGATTTGGCGACCTCGTCGCGGTTCTGTTCGGCCCATTTGGCGGTCGCGGTCGTGACGTCGATGATCTGCTGAAGGATCCCGCCGTGGTTCTTCGCGAAATCGCGGTTGGCGATGTAGAAGGAGTTGGTCTTGGTGATTTCATTGGCGTTGATCAGGATGCGGCCGTTCTGCCTGGTCTCGCCGATCGCAAAGTACGGATCCCAGATCGCCCAGGCGTCGATGCTGCCATTGGCAAACGCGGGGCCGGCGTCCGGCGGCGTCAGATAGACCGGCGTGATGTCGGCATAGGTGAGACCGGCCTTCTCCAGCGTCTGCACCACGATGTTGTGGGCACTGGACCCCTTGGTGAAGCCGACGCGCTTACCTTTCAGCCCGGCGATCGAGCGGATCAGCGAATCCTTCGGCACCAGAATGCCCTGACCATTAGTGATGGGCTGGCCCGCGGCATAGACGATCGCGGCGCCCGCGGCCTGGGCGAACACCGGCGGGGAATCGCCGACCGCGCCATAGTCGACGCTGCCGACATTCATCGCTTCCATCATCGGCGGTCCCGAGGAGAACTCGATCCATTTCACCTCGATGCCCTGCGGGGTGAAATGTTTTTCCAAGGCGGCCTGCCGGCGCGTGATGACCAGCACGCCGTTCTTCTGGTAGCCGATACGAATCTCCTTCACCGCACCTTGCGCATTCGCGCGCGGCGCAAATGCAGCGGCGGCTGCGGTTCCAACGGACAGTTTCAAGAAGTCGCGACGCTGCATTCCACACTCCCGGCCGCTTGCGGCCGTCGTTCATTCGGGTTCGTTGAATGATGGTGCGGGTCAGCAGAGGTGTCGAGACGGCCGGAAAAATAGCGATGCGAGCACTGCGCTTGTGGCGAAGCGCATGATTAATCTTTCAAGCGGTTGCGCTCATGCAGAGAGATTTTTTCTGCACGCGAATGTGAGAGCCGCACGAATTTGGTCCAAGCCCGCAGGCCGGAACAAAAAATGTAGAAAACAACCCCATGCACAGTAGCCGATGACAATCGGATCAATGACTTACGTTGCAGGCAACGTCGTTTGACCCGCCGGGCAAAACAGGAGCATGATGCCATCGTCGCGGACTGGGAGCTGTTGTAGCGCGTGCAGGCGCCTTCCTTCCTAGCGCAACCATCTCACCGGCAAATTCTGCAGCCCGCGGAACGCCCAGCCGCCGATCCGCACCGGCTCGTCATCAGCGATCTCGATCCGGCCGGCACGCGCGAACACGGTCGGCAGCGCGACGTCGGCGATCATCGCGCGCGAGGCCCAGGCGCCGGCGCAGAAATGCGGCCCGGCGCCAAAAGCGACGCTCTTGGACGTGTCGCGCCGCACGTCGAACTCGTCGGCGCGCTCAAAATGTTTCTCGTCGCGGTTGGCGGAGCCGAACATCAGGAACACGCGTTCATCGAGCTCGAATGCGACGTCGCGGATGATCCACGGCTTTGCGATCCGCCGCGGCGACATGCCGATCGGCGAGATCCAGCGGGCATATTCCTCGAAAGCCTGGAGCCAGGACACTTCCCCCTTGCGCACGAGATCAAGCTGCTCGGGATGACTGAGC
Source organism: Bradyrhizobium sp. F1.4.3 (assembly GCF_040548375.1). Classification (NCBI taxonomy): domain Bacteria; kingdom Pseudomonadati; phylum Pseudomonadota; class Alphaproteobacteria; order Hyphomicrobiales; family Nitrobacteraceae; genus Bradyrhizobium; species Bradyrhizobium sp. F1.4.3. Next base: position 178,493 of record NZ_JBEPRN010000002.1, on the reverse strand, counting down.
AGCGCCCACACCGTGCCGGCGATCGCCTTGCGCGGCTCGTTCTGGCCGCCGGAGATCGCGAGTTTTACATTTGCGCGCACGCTCTCCATCGGCATGCCCGCAGCGAGGAGCACGCCGAGAATGCTCTGGTCGGGATTCTTCCTGATCACCGGCAGCATGTCGTCGATCGCTGCATCGATGCCGGCGGTTGCCGCATGGCAGCGCGCCTCGACCGCGGGGTCGCCGCTGTAGTTGGCAATGCCCTCGATCATGCCTTGCGACCATGCGTCCATGTCGCCAAAACCGATATTGGTGAGGCCGGTGATCGACTTCAAGCACTCGCCGGAGAACGGCAGCGCGAAGTCGCGCATGAAATCGATCCGGCCTCCGGACCCGATGCCGTCAAGGATGCGATCCGCATGGGCCTGGAACTGCGCGGTCCAGTGTGCCTTCACCGTCTTCGGCGACACTGTCGGAAACATCGCGCGACGCTCGACCTGGTGCGCCTCGCCGTCCTTGCGCATCATGTTGTGGCCCATCAGCCGGTTCATCAGCCCCGCCGGCTGGTGCGAGGAGAACACGTCGATCTGCTTCTCGGAGATCGAGATGTCGTCACGGCTCGCCAGCAATGTCGAGCCGAGCTGCGGCACGAACGCGATCGGCGCCTCCTTCCTCAGCCTCGCAAGCATCGGATAGGGATCGGCCCAAAATGCGGCAGGGTCGATGTCGATGCGCGGCGCGGTGCTCAAGGCGGTCTCCCCTGGATTCTTGTATCCTTCAGGCCACACTAGCGCGCTGCGGGGCCGGCGTCTGTCCCTAGCGATAGGGACAGACCGAGGCGTGTCTTATAGAGTCGGGTGCAGACCGAGGACGGAGGACTGAGTTACTGAACCTCGGCCATCTTCGGTCCAGAGGATTGCATCTGCGCGTTAGTTGCCGAGGGCCGGTTCGACGGCAATGCAGGGTCCGGCGATCGGAAAGCGGGGTCGGGCGGCGCTCCCTGGGATGGTCGCCGGGCAGCGGCTGCCGGAAGCACGATCACTTTCGCTCCGATTTTCACCCGCTCATAAAGGTCGACCACGTCCTCATTGGTCAGCCGGATACAGCCGGACGAAACCCGCTTCCCGATCGTATCGGGCTTGTTGGTGCCGTGAATTCTGTATTCGGTCTCGCCCAGATACATCGCCCGAGCGCCGAGCGGGTTGCCGGGACCGCCCGCCATGAACCGCGGCAGATAGGGCTGACGCACAACCATCTCTGCAGGCGGACGCCAATCCGGCCATTCTGTCTTACGGGCCACAGTCTGTTCACCGGACCATGCGAAACCTTCGCGGCCAACACCGATGCCGTAACGCATTGCTTGCGCGTCGTTCAGAACGAAATAGAGGAACGTGTTCTTGGTATCGATGATGACGGTGCCCGGCGTCTGGTGGCTGGCGTAGTCAACCACCTGCCGGACAAATGCTCCGGGACCGGCAGCCGCTTTTGGTGGTTCGACCAGAGGCGACGGAGCCGAAATCGGAGCCGGAGCTGATGCATGAACCGGAGTTGCCACGTAAGCCGGAGTTGACGATGCCTGGGCTTGGAGTGCGGACGGCTTCCGCATCGGCTGCACGCTCGCCGGACGAGACAGCAAACCGTAGCCCAACGCGGCGACGGCCACGGCGCCAATTGCAGCTCTCCCGGCCATTGGTATCGCGAGCGTATCCGCCTTTCCACGTTTGGCCCGCTTACTCATAGCTTTCCCCAGGTCATCATGCCTGGAAGAGGTACCCAGCAAAATTTAAGAAACTTCGAAGCGATTTCGCTCAGGCTGGAACCGTTAGCAGTGGTTAACGCCGAACACTCGTCCGCTAAGGGCCCAAAAGGCGACGATCCGGAAGGACGGGCCCCATGTCCACATTACTCTCGGAAGGAGATACTGCGTACTTAGCGTACCCCTCAGTTCAGGCGACCAGCCCCCGCGAGCAGGCCCAGCACGATCGCGAACAGCTCGCTCTGCGAGGAGATGCCGAGCCGTTCATAGGCGCGCTTGCGGTAGGTCAGCGTCGAATGCAGGCTGATGCCGAGCGCCTGCGAGATCGCCTCGGAGCTGAAGCCAAGCAGGATGCGCCGGCAGACCTCCTGCTCGCGCGGCGTGAGGTCGGCGAGCGGCGCGCGGGCCGCAAACAGCGCGGAGAGATTATGGTCGGGCGTGCTGTGCTGGAAATGGCGGGCAACGCTCGCGCCGATCGCCGGCGCAATGGCCTGGAGCCGCGCGCGCTCGGCGTCGTTGAACCGGCCCTGGGCGGCGATGCGGTAGAAATTGACGTAGAAGCAGGTGTCGTCGACCCAGATCGCGATCGCGCATTTGTCGACGATGCCGGAATCGTTGAAGAAGATTTTTCGGTAGCGCGCGCCGTACATGCGCGGCGCAAAGGACGGCAACACAATCGCGGCGCTGCCCTCGCCTTCGAACATTGCGTCGCGATTGGGATCGGATTCGTGGAACTGCCCGGCATAGGCAGCCCCGAGATCGCCGCCGGTCGGGATGTTGCCGGCATCGAGCAGGCAGCTTGCGGCGCCCGTCCGTGTCAGTGCGAACACCATGCAATGGCCGACATCCGCCTGCTGGCGCAGCGTCTCGATCAGCACCTTGGGAAAATCCGGCCGGCCGATGGCAAGCACCGCGGACGTGACATCGCCAGCCGCCAAGCCTGAGCCTGTCCCGTGGGGCATCGTTCTCTCCCTGCCGCGTTTTGCCGAAACCTATCAGCAAAGGCGGCGGCGCGGAAGGCGGCCTACCCTGCCACAGCCTTCGCCGGCGCGACGCTGACCGCCAGCTTGCCATAGCGGTCGGTGAAAGCCTGGGTGTCGATCTCCTCGAGCTTGATCTCGCCGCTCATCACACCCTGCTTCCAGGCCGCCTGGGCCGGATCGTTCTGGAACTCCGGCATCACCTCGCGGCCGAACAGCTCGAGCGATTCGCAGATGTGCTCGTGGCTGTTCTTGCCGGCCTGGTTGAGCAGGATGACCTGGTCGATATGCGAGCCCTGGAAGCGCTTGAGCTTCTTGCGGATGGTCTCGGGCGAGCCGATCAGGCCACCGCGCAGCGCCGCCTCCTGCGCCTCGGGATTATCGCGCTTCCATTTGTTGTACTCGTCCCACATGTTGACGGTGCCGGGCGCGGGACGCTGGCGGTTCTGCGCGGCGCCATAGAAGCGCAGCGCGAACTGGAAGAAGGTGGCACCGTCGGCGCGCGCACGCGCCTCCTCGTCGGTCCTGGCGCACATGAAGAACGACACCAGCGCCATGTTCGGGTTGATCTCGTAGTCGGCCAATTTGTGCAGCCGCTTGGTCATGGCGTTGTAATAGGCATGCACCCAGGCATGCGCGGCATCCGCACTGACGAACTGGAAGCCGAGCGCGCCAAAGCCGTGGCGGCCGGCACGCTCGATCGTCGGCAATTGCGAGCAGGCCATCCACAGCGGCGGATGCGGCTTCTGCACCGGCTTCGGCACGACGTTGCGCAAGGGGATGTCGAAATACTTGCCGTGATGCTCGCTGCCCGCATCCTTGAACATCGGGACGATCGCGCGCACGGCCTCCTCGAACACCTCCTTCTTGCTCTCCATGTCGCGGCCGAACGGCTCGAGCTCGGTGATGGAGGCGCTCTCGCCCATGCCGAACTCGCAACGGCCGTTCGAGAGCAGATCAAGCACCGCGACACGCTCGGCGACACGGGCCGGATGGTTGGTGGTGAGCTGGATGATGCCGTGACCGAGCCGGATATTTTTCGTGCGCTGGCTCGCGGCGGCGAGGAAGGATTCCGGCGAGGGCGAGTGCGAATATTCCTCGAGGAAATGATGTTCGACGACCCAGGCGTGGTCGTAGCCGGACTTGTCGGCGAGTTCCAGCTGCGAGAGTGCGTTCTGGTAGAGCCTGAGCTCGTCACCGGCCACCCAGGGCCGTGGCAGTTGCAGCTCATAGAAGATGCCGAACTTCATGACGCCTCTCCCGCATTATTCTTTGTTGCGCTCATTTTAATGGGTGAGGCGGCGCTGTCTACGGAGCAGCAATTCCGCTGCGCGGGAGAACGGCTTGATTGCGCGGGCCGAATGGTTAGTTTGCGAGCGGCGACTCATGTCACTGTGGCGCCTCGATCTTTCCGGAAAAACATGCCCACATTTACCCCGCATCAGGATGCCGCCCTCAAGGCTGTTGGCGACTGGCTCAAGGCCAAGCCCGGCCGCAATGGCACGCCGCCGGTGTTCCGCCTGTTCGGCTTTGCCGGCACCGGCAAGACCACGCTGGCGCGGCACATCGCCGACGGTGTCGACGGCGAGGTGAAGTTCGCTGCCTTCACCGGCAAGGCCGCGCTCGTCATGCGCAACAAGGGCTGCGACGACGCCTCCACCATCCATTCCCTGATCTATCGCGCCCGCGAATCCGGCGAGGAGCAACCGAGCTTCGAGCTGTGGGACGATGCGCCGGCCTCGAAAGCCAAGCTGATCGTGATCGACGAATGCTCGATGGTCGACGCGGAACTCGGGCGCGACTTGATGTCGTTCGACTGCCCGCTGCTGGTGCTGGGCGATCCCGCGCAGTTGCCGCCGATCCAGGGCGGCGGCTTCTTCACCAACACCGAGCCCGACGCGATGCTCACCGAAGTGCACCGCCAGGCACAGGACGATCCGATCGTGCGGATGTCGATGGACGTCCGCGAAGGCCGCGAACTCGACATCGGCCGCTATGGTGAGAGCGAGGTGGTGTCGCGCAAGGAGCTCGATCCCGACCGAGTCATGGGCGCCGACCAGGTCCTGGTCGGCCGCAACAACACCCGCCGCGCCTACAATATGCGGGTGCGCCAGCGCCAGAACATCGAGGACCCCTTTCCGGTCGCCGGCGACAAGCTGGTGTGCCTGCGCAACAACCGCAAGAAGGGCCTGTTCAACGGCGGACTTTGGCGCGTCAAGTCGCGCAACACCTCGCGCTCGAAATCGCGCATCCTCAGCATGCGGCTGTCGCCGGACGAGGATTTTGGCCACAAGGTGACGAAGGTCTCCGTGCGCGCCGACTGCTTCGAGGGCGGCATCGAGGCGATCGCCTGGGAGCAGCGCAAGCCCTATGACGAGTTCGACTTCGGTTATGTGCTGACTGTGCACAAGTCGCAGGGCTCGCAATGGGACGACGTCGTGCTGTTCGACGAGAGTTTTGCGTTCCAGGACTCCAGGGCACGGTGGCTGTACACCGGCATCACGCGGGCGGCGAAGCGGTTGAGTATTGTGGTTTAGTCGGCGAGGCTTGACGACGTCGCGACGTCAACCGCGCTCGTCGTCCCGGACAAGCGAGCGTAGCGAGCGCTGATCCGGAACCCATAACAACAGGATTGGGTTTGGCGAAGACTCGCGGTTACCAATTCGCGCCAAACTCCTCCCTGGGGTTATGGGTCCCGGCCCCCCGTGCGCAATTGCGCACTAGGCCGGGACGACAGCGGTTGCGAGGCGCCAACATCGCATCACATCTGCAGGCCTCACTTCCCCGCCACAAAATAAAAATCCTCCCGCCCCGGCGGCGAGCCGTAGGTGAACGGCTGCTGCTCGTGCCTGGTCGCGGACCAGACGTCGTCGCGGACGATGTCGAACAGTTTTCGGATCTCGACGCGCGGCTCCTTGATGTCGCGGGCGAGCGCGGTGGCGAACGGGCTGTCGGCGCCACCATCGCCGTCGATTGCGGTCTCGCCGTGCTTGGCGGCGTAGACCACCATGAAGCCGGCGCCGGGTTCGATGTTGGAAAAGCCCTTGTCGACCAGCTTCAGCGACAGCGTGCGCTGCATGGTCGGCGCGAACGGATTGTCGCGGCAGGCATCGAGAATGACCAGGCGCAGCTTGCGGGCACCACCGACCGCCGCGATCACCTGTTCGAGCGCTACGGCCTCCGTCTCGGCATCCTTGTCGGCGGCGAGCTTCGTGTCGACCGGCACGAGATAGTTGACCCCGCCGATCTCGAAACCGTGGCCGGCATAGTAGACCACGGCCCAGTCGGCCTTCTCCGCCTCCGCCGCGAACGCCCGCAGCGTCTCGAAGAACTTGTCGCGCGTCAGGTCGTTGGCGATGGTCACAGTCTGGAAGCCGACGTCGCGCAGCACGTTTGCAATCAGCTTGGAATCCCGCGGCGGATTGTCGAGCGCGTGGACGTTCTTGTAGGCGCCGTTGCCGATCACCAGCGCGATGCGGCGCGCATTTGACGCGATCACGGGCGTCTGCGGCGTCAGCGCAGCGAGCCGCTCCTGCGCCTTGGCGCGGGCACGGGCGACGTCGAGATCGTCGAACTGCGACAGCGCATAGGCCGCCGAGCGATAGTCGGCGCGCGCCTGGGCGAGATCGTGCTTCTGCTCGAACACCTGGCCCCGGGCGGAATGGGCACGCACGTTATTCGGATTGAGCTGGAGAACCATGTTGTAGTCCTTGAACGCCGCATCGAGATCACCCTTCATGAGGTAGACATCGCCGCGATTGTTGAGCGCAAACTGGTTCTTCGGCTGCCTCTGGATCAGGCCGTCGCAGTCGGCGACGGCCTGGTCGTACTTGCCCATCAGGCCGTAGGTGATGCAGCGGTTGCCGGCGATCTGCGGCGCGGTCGGATCGATCTTCTCGGCTTCCGCAAAGTCTCCCAGCGCTCCGTCGAAATCCTTCATCAGCGTGCGCACGCGAGCGCGGTTGGTCCAGCCGAGCAGGAACTTCGGCGCGTATTTGACCGCCACGTTCAAATCGTCGAGCGCACTTTGCAGCGCGCCCCTGCGCAGCTGGATGGTGGCGCGATTGCTATAGGGGACGCCGTAATTCGCGCGCTTCTGGATGGCGAGGTTGTAGTCGGCCATCGCGAGATCGTCCTGGCCCTTGCGCTCATAGGCGACGCCGCGCAGGTTGATGACCCCGACATTGTCCGGATCGGCGGCGATGGCCGACGACAGCACCTCGATCGCACCATCGTAGTCGCGCTTGTTGACCAGCGTGTTGCCGCGCACGCCGAGCGCGACCGACTTGTCCTTGCCGGTGACGCGATCGGCGTTGAGCAGATTGTCGCAGGCCGTCGCACGGGCCTGGGCCTCGGCCTGGCGATCGCGGCAGGTGGCGAGATCGTCGCCAGGCGGGGGCTCGGCCGCGGCGATCGAGACGCAGGCGGCCAGGATGACGAGGGTCACGGGAACGACGCGCAGCATGTTGTCAGATCAGCTCCAGCCACCACATTTTTAAGTCGGTCATCCATCGCGCGGGTTCATCTGGCGCGGAGTTCCTCACCCACCAAGCCAGGCTGTCTTAGGCGTGGTTTTTCACAGTCTCGTGTCCGTTCGGGCGTAACAAACGCAGGGTGCGGCCGTATCTCAGGTGACCGAAAACGCCGCCGGCAGACTATTCGCCCGGCGCCAACCACCCTACACTGCCACATCTTCCGGAAAGAGGATCCGCCATGCGCCGTCCCGCCCTCCTGTCCCTGCTCGCCGCCACCACCGCTCTGACGCTGGCCTTCGCCGTGCCGTCCAGGGCCGCGGAAGACGCAGTCGTGATCCCCGCCCCCGCTGTGGACGCAGCTCCCGCGAGCGGGATGCAGACCGCGGTGGTCGCCGGCGGCTGCTTCTGGGGCGTGCAGGGCGTGTTCCAGCACACCGCGGGCGTCGTCAACGCGGTCTCCGGCTATGCCGGCGGCAGCAAGGCGACCGCCGACTATCACACCGTCTCGTCCGGCACGACCGGGCACGCGGAATCCGTCGAGATCAAATACGACCCCAAGAAGATCTCCTACGGCAAGATCCTCCAGATCTACTTCTCGGTGGCGCACGATCCGACCCAACTCAACCGCCAGGGACCCGACACCGGGACGCAATATCGCTCGGCGATCTTCACCACCTCCGACGAGCAGAAGAAGGTCGCGGAGGCCTATATCGCCCAGCTCAACGGCGCCAAGGTCTACAGCAAGCCGATCGTGACCAAGGTCGGCGCGCTCGAGGCGTTCTATCCGGCGGAGGCCTATCACCAGGACTACCTGACGCTGCACCCGAGCCAGCCCTACATCGCCTACAACGATATCCCGAAGGTCGAGAACCTGAAAAAACTGTTCGCGGATAACTACATTGAGAAGCCGACGCTGGTGAGTGCCAGCAAGGCCACCAACTGATCGCGAGATCACCGAAAACAAGATCACTGAAAAAACGGGAGACCCATGCCCGACACCAAGACGAAAACCACAGACGACAAGGTCATCAAGAGCGAAGAGCAGTGGCGGCAGGAACTGTCGCCGATGCAGTACGCGGTGCTCCGCGAGAAGGCGACCGAGCGTCCCTTCTCCGGCGAATATGAGCACGACCACCGCGCCGGCACCTACGTCTGCGCCGGTTGCGGCAACGCGCTGTTCGAGTCCGATGCCAAGTTCGATTCCGGCTGCGGCTGGCCGAGCTTCACCCAGCCCGCCGTCGACAGCCATGTCGACGAGGAAAGGGACGTCAGCCACGGCATGATCCGCACCGAGGTGCTCTGCTCCAAATGCAGCGGCCATCTCGGCCATGTCTTCCCCGACGGCCCGGGACCAACCGGCCTGCGCTACTGCATCAACTCGGCTTCGCTGAAGCTCGAGCCGAAATAACATCGCACGGCGCCGGGTTCCGGCATGGAACCCGGCGCCGTGATGTGCTTTTCTTCGCTGGCGGTGCGGCCGATCATCACATTTTGGCGGCCGCCAGGGAGGATGCCATGTCACTCGGGACCATCCTGATCATCCTGGTGATCATCTATCTGCTCGGCGGCATGTCGGGCCGCATCGGCGGCTATGGCTATGGCATGGGCCATTCCGGCATGGGGATCGGCGGCGTCGTGCTCGTGGTGCTGATCGTGCTGCTGCTTCTTGGCAAACTGTAAACCAATTAAGTCATTGAAATAACTTGGTTTACGACCGTTGCGGATCTGCCATGCGTGGATTCATCATCTCCCATCACAGGGGTCGCAATTTTGTCAAATCGGCCTATATTAGAGGGCGAAAATGACATGTAGGGCGGGCCCCTCGATTGGGTCTTTGCCCTCCCAAACCCCACGCGCTTAAAGCCCCAGAGAAGATCACGAGGTCTTTGACCATGCGTCCACTGCGTCCGTTCAACTTCAACACCTCCGCCGAACTCTTCCCCGCCGCGATCCGCAAGAAGAAGCGCGCGGGCTTCACCTATCGGCGGTTCGGCACCGCGGCCGAAGCCGTGCAGTTCGCGATGGAGCAGTTGCCGACGGATTCGCTGAACGGCGCCTACCTCCAGGTCGAGGAAGCGCGCTTCGACCAGAACGGCATCCGCTCGCTCTATGAGAGCGAAGCCTTCCCGCTGCCCCGCAGCCGCAAGCCGGCTGAGACGACCACCGACGCCGACGCGGCGTAAGTTTTTCGCAAGCCTCCGATGTGCGCTGAAGGCGCGATGGCCGAAAGGTCGTCGCGCTTTTTGCGTTTGGGGATTCTCTCTTTTCTCCCTCTTCCCGTTCTTACGGGGAGAAGGTCGGGGTGAGGGGCCTGCATCAGCAATAACGGTAGCAGTGAGACTCGCGGAGGCCCCCTCACCCGGATCGCATCTAGCGATGCGATCCGGCCTCTCCGTGCAAGCGGGGAGAGGCGAAGGAAGACGCTTCACATCCGCGGCTGCTTGTCGAGCCAGCGGCGCAAGAGGCGGACGTTGCGCATGTTGGCGCGGAACATGACGTCGAAGGCGTCGCCTGCGAACGGGACCATGCCGACCACGCCGTCGACCGCGACATTGCCGAGCATCCGCGCCGTGAGGTACCAGGGCGCGCCCAGCGCGCGGGCCTCGCGCACCAGCCACAGCGAGATCGCGGTCGTGATGATGTCACCGACGATCGGGATCAGTCCGATCAGGCCGTCGATGCCGTAACGGATGTTGGTGCCGGGCAGAACGAAGGCGACGTCGAGCAGCTTTGCGAGCGCCTCGAGCCGCGCGATCCGCTGCTCTCGCGTCAGATTGCCGAACGGATTGGCAGCGAACGGATTGTCTTTGCCGAACTCGAAGCGAAACTCGCGGAACCCCCGCTCGAGCGTCTCGGGCCGGATCTCGTGGCCTTCCTGGTCGATGATCGGACCGCGCGCCTCGGCGCCCGAGGTCGAGCGGGGGCGCGCCCCGGAACGGGATTGGCGCGGAGCAAGAATGTCGTCGTCGGACATGGTCATGGCCTGGAGGAAACGCGCCAGCGCGGCGGAGGTTGCTGCGCTGCGCCCGAAGGTCGCGCGCTCAGCTGGTCGCCGCCGCCGGCAGCGGCTCCTCGACATAGCGATGCACGAGCCAGGATGAAAGCACCGCCGGCACGAAACCGACCAGGCCGTACAGGATGAACTGCACCGCGCCCGAATCCGATCCGCGCGAGCTGTAGGTCAGCGCGGCCAGGATGAAGGCGAACAGGCCGACCAGCAGCATCCGCAGCACCGGCCCGATCCGCCTGATGTGGAGCAGGATGTCGTCCACCGCACCGATCATCAGCGACGGCAGGAAGCCGAACAGATAGCTGTATTGCAGGGTCTTGAAGAACACCACGAACAGCTTGCCGACCTCGCCGAGGTTGGTCTGGGTCCAGTAGCCGGACTGGTAGGTCGTCGTCAGCAAAAGCAGGAACCCGCCCACGAACGGACCAACGAGCGCAAACACCAGATAGCGTTTCATCAAGCACTCCTCATACTCGGGGCATTTATAGCAGCGCGGCGGGAACCTTGAATAGCGGGCTACAGGTGGTTTGGGGGAACAAGTGGCAAAACGTCGAGTTCTGACAGGACTTGAAATTCACATGTCAGATTTGGAGCCGCCGATGTCCCGTAAACTGTTCCTCCTGGCGACCATCACGCTGGCGGCCCTCGGCGGCCTGTCGAACGCGCCCGTTCTCGCGCAAGGTCATATGGGCTCGCCGCGGGAGCAGCAGGCCTGCTCGCGCGACGCCTCGCGGTTGTGCCGCAAGGACCTCGGCAATGACGGTGCAGTGCAAGGTTGTCTGCAAGCCAACCGGGCCAAGCTGTCGAGATCGTGCAGCAAGGTGTTCGAGAGCCACGGCATGTGAGCGCGTGTTGTAAGCGCGTCTTGTAAGTCCGTCTTGCAAGTCCGTCTTGCAAGTCCGTCTTGGCATTTTGCGTGACGGACGCGCAACAATTGCGAATTCATTCGCGGCGCCCATTGCAGCTCTTTGACAATCGCGCATACTTCGTTCGGGCGGCGCAGCACTTTTCGATTCGAACATCACGAGATCGAGCGACCACACGCGGGATTGAGTTCCCGGCGTGAAGGCTGTGACATGCGGCAGATCAAGCCGCGTGCGGCGCCCCAAAATCAAGTGGTTCAACCCACGGAACTCGGGGACGCATTCTTCATGACACGCTACCAGACCATCGCTTCGCTCTTCGCCCTCACCGCCACCGCCATCGCACTCCAGACATCACCCGGCCTCGCTTTCTCGTCCGAAGCGCAGCAGATGTGCGCGGGCGATGCGATGCGGCTGTGCTCCAGTGAGATTCCCGACATCCCGCGGATAAGGGCCTGCATGGTCCAGAAAAAGGCGCAGGTCAGCCCCGGCTGCCGCGCCGTGATGGATCGCGAGCACGCAGCCGCCGCGGCGGCGCGCAAGCGGGAAGCCACCGCGCAATAGGTCTGCTCAATTTCGATTGGGACGCTGCTGGCGAGAGAACCCCACTCTCCTCTCACATAGGGAGAGATGAGCACCGAGTAGGCGCGGGCTCAGTCGCCCCACTGCGCGAACGCGTCGTTGAAGGCGCGCTCGCCGGGGGCGCCCTTCTCGATGGCGATGATGGCGCGGCGCTGGTTGGCATAGACCAGCGGCACGTCGAACCAGGAGCGCTCCTTCAGGAGCTGGACGTTGCGGGCGCGGTCGGCGTCGACATTGGAGAGGCCGACCAGGAAGAAGCCGTCGGTGACCTTGACCGCGAGGCCCGCGAGCGGCGTGCCACGCGCCTGCTCGTTCGACTTCATCAGGATCCCCGGCACGTTGGAGACGCTGCCGCCCGGGAAGTCCGGCGGCAGGATGAAGGTCAATTCCGCGGTGTGGCTCGCCGGCAGCGACGAGTCGGTGTTGCGGCGGAACGACATCGTCATCTTGAACTTGCGGTCGGGAATCTCGATGTCGGCGCGCACCGCGACGTCGGCCTTCTGGTTGCCTGAGGCCTTGATCGGTTCGAGCCGCCACACCACCGAGCCTACATATTGCTTGCCCTTCGGGTCGGACGGATCCTCGTCATAGAGCACGACCTTCTGCGCCACCGGCGCGGCCGGCTGGTCGCTCGCCGAGGGCTGGCCAACACGATCCGGGATCTTGGGCTTGCTCTGCGGCTGCGAGGTATCCTTCGGCGCCTCCACCACCTGGGTGGGCGAGGACTTGAACAGGCCACTCGCGGTCTGAACCAGCGACTTGCCCCAGAGGATGCCGGCGCCGACCAGGATCAGCACGATGCCGATGGCGATCGCGCTCTTGAACGGGAAAATGGAGCCGGCGCGCCTGCTCTTCTTGTTGCTATCGCGGCCGAGGACGGGGATGTGCGGGCGCCCCGGCGGCTGCCGCGGCGCATAGCGCTCGGCCTCCTCCATCGACTCGTCATAGGAATAGGGCGCGTCGGGTTCGGCCGCGCGGTTTTCCAGGCTCGGCTCGAGCCGGTCAAATTCCGGCGAAGGCGAGGGCACGTTGGCATAGGTGCGACGCGCGGCGCGGTTGGCCTGCGCGGCGGCGCCGCCGAGATCATTGACGTCAGCGGTAATGTCGCGGAATCCGCGCACGCCCGGGGCCGGCGGCAGCGGTGGGCCGGCATCCGGCGGACGGCGTCCGGCGGAGCGATCACGCCCGGCCGGCGGAGGCGGCGGTGGCTCCGGCTGGCGCGGCGCGTCGAAACGCGGGGCGCGCGGCGGACGCTGGGCATCGCCCTGGTCGTCGCCGCCGAGAGGCGGGCGGTCGTTGCGCGGCGGCGGCGCGGCCGGACGGGCGCGCGGCGGAGCGGCCGGCTGAGGGGGTGGAGGCGGGGTGCCTTCTGCGGCGCGGGCGCTGGCCCGACGGAAAGCGTCACCGCTGCCGCTGCCACTGCGGCTGCCGCCGCCGGGGCGCGAGGCCTCGCGGGCGCGCTGGGCGGCCTCCGATTCGACCTTGCGGACGGCCTCTTCCAGCGACAGCCGTTCGCGCGTGATCTCGGATTCGGAGAGCGGCGGCTGCACACTGCGGAGTTGCGCGATCAACGCCGTGCGCGCCCGCTCATAGAGCGCGCGACGGCTTTCGCCGGGAGCGTTGGGGTCCAGGGCGGAAATAGCGCGGGCGATCAGCGGATAGTAATCAGCCATTTCAACTCAACTAGCGCACGTCCGGGTAAGATATCGTTAAGCCTCAAACGGATTTTGCACCAGAATAGTATCCTCGCGTTCGGGGCTGGTGGAAAGCAGCGCGACCGGGCAGCCCACCAATTCCTCGATCCGGCGGACATATTTGATCGCCTGGGCCGGCAGGTCCGCCCACGACCGGGCGTTCGCGGTCGGCTCCTTCCAGCCCTCGATGGTCTCGTAGATCGGCTCGACCCGGGCCTGGGCGCCCTCGCCGGCCGGGAAATGGTCGATCTCCTTGCCGTCCAGCTTGTAGCCGATGCAGACCTCGATCGAATCGAAGCCATCGAGAATGTCGAGCTTGGTCAGCGCCAGGCCGGTGATACCGCAGGTCCGCACGGTCTGACGGACCAGGACGGCGTCGAACCAGCCGCAGCGGCGCTTGCGTCCGGTATTGACCCCAAACTCGCGGCCGCGACGGCCGATCTCCTCGCCGATCTCGTTCAGGAGCTCGGTCGGAAACGGACCCTGGCCGACCCGGGTCGTATAGGCCTTGCAGATACCGAGTACGTAGCCGACCGCGTTCGGACCGAGGCCCGTTCCGGTCGCGGCCTGCGCCGCCACCGTGTTCGACGAGGTGACGTAGGGATATGTGCCGTGGTCGACGTCGAGCAGCGCGCCCTGCGCACCCTCAAACAAGATCCGCTTGCCCGCGCGCCGCTCGATGTCGAGCAGGCGCCATACAGTCTCGGCATAGGGCAGCAGCTGCGGCGCGAACGCGATCAATTCCTTCAGGATATCCTTGCCGTCGAACTCCGGCAGGTTGAGGCCACGGCGCAATGCGTTGTGGTGAGCAAGAAGCCGGTCGATCTTGTGCGGGAGCGTGTCGAGGTCGGCGAGGTCCATCAGGCGGATGGCACGGCGGCCGACCTTGTCTTCGTAAGCCGGCCCGATGCCGCGACGCGTGGTACCGATCGCGGTCGCGGCGTTGGAGGATTCGCGCAGGGCGTCGAGCTCACGATGCAACGGCAGGATCAGGGTGACGTTCTCCGCGACGCGCAGATTCTCCGGGCCGACCGCCACGCCCTGCGCGCGCAGCTTGGCAACCTCGTCGAGGAAGGCCTGCGGATCGAACACCACGCCGTTGCCGATCACCGCCAGTTTCGATGGGCGCAGCACGCCCGAGGGCAACAGCGCGAGCTTGTAGGTCTCGCCGTTGATGACCAGCGTATGACCGGCGTTATGGCCGCCCTGGAAACGCGCAACGATGTCGGCCTGCTCCGACAACCAGTCGACGATCTTGCCCTTTCCTTCGTCGCCCCACTGGGCGCCGACGACGACAACATTGGCCATTCGCGGGTAATCCTTCGAAGATTTCTCTGTAAGTGGCATGATCCAAACGGAAAACCGGTACCCACTTTTCCGGGATCATACCTACGCCCAGCCCAATTCCCGGCCCAAGGCCGTTCGCACGCGAGGCAGCCCAACCGGATAAAGGAAGCAGCCTCTCTAGGCAAGCAAGAACCGGGCTTTTTCAGGACCCAAGGCGCGATCCAAGCCTTTGATATCCCCCGAAAATCCGGAAACCCTCCAAGACCATGCGCCGGCCTCGACCAAAGCGCTAGACACGATCTTCGCCGCTGCATGGTCGCGATGCATCCGCCCCCCGTTGATGCAACCTCGATTTCCGTGTCTGTGGGTGAGGCTGGGTCTCGACCGGCCCGGACATCGCCGGGCCGAAGGCCTTGGCGCACTCCACGCGGGGCAATAACAATCACAATGTCCGCCACCGGCCAGACCACGAGCGCCGAATCGTCCGGCCACAACTGGATCGCCAACCAGCCTTACATCCTGCTCAGCATCACCGCGCTGTGCTGGGCCGGAAATGCCGTCGTCGGTCGGCTCGCCGCCGGTCACATCCCGCCGGTCACGCTGTCGTTCCTGCGCTGGTCCTTCGCCTTCCTGCTGGTGTTGCCGTTCGCCTGGAAACATCTCGCCCAGGACTGGCCCGCGATCCGCAGCAAGCTCGGCCTGATGATCGTGCTGTCGATCACTGGAATCGGCGCCTTCAACACCCTGCAATACTGGGCGCTGGAGCATACCCAGGCGCTCAACACCCTTTTGTTGCAGTCGGCCGCGCCGCTGGTCGTCGCGCTGTGGTCGCTGCTCATCCTCGGCGTCCGGCTCACCGCGGCGCAGGCCTTCGGCGTGCTGCTCTCGATGTGCGGCGTCCTGGTCATCCTGTTGCACGGCGATTTCACCACGCTGTCGAACATCGACTTCAACAAGGGCGATCTGATCTTCATGGTCGCGCTGGTCATCTTTGCGCTGTATTCGGTGCTGACCTTGAAACGGCCGCCGATGCACGGCCTGTCGTTCCTTGCCTTCACCTTCGGCTGCGGCGCCGCCTGCCTCATTCCGCTCGAAATCTGGGAATTGTCCGCGCGCCCCGTGATGAAGCTGGACGGGTCGAACCTGCTGACCCTGTTCTACGTCGCCGTCTTTCCCTCGACGCTCGCCTATCTCTGCTTCAATCGCGGCGTGCGTCTGATCGGCGCCAACCGCGCCGCGCCGTTCTTTCACGTCGTGCCGGTGTTCGGCGCGATCATGGCGATGGCCTTCCTCGGCGAACGCCCGCAGGCCTTCCACTTCATCGGCTTCGCACTTGTGCTGTTCGGCGTGTTCGTGGCGTCGAGGAAGCAGGCGGCAGCCTGAGCAGCAGATCGGCGCGCTTGCAACTTGGCGGAGCGGCCCGCGCGGATTGGCGATCCGGCATCCTTGCAATTTGTCGGCGACCAAGGTTCAATACCCCCATTGCTGGCTTTCCAATCCAATAATCCAACTCTGGTTGTCAGGGAGAGTGGTATGGGCGCGTTGATGGCCGAGGACGATATCTATATCGGCCCGCTGTTCGATTTGTTTAATTTGAGGTTTGGTCCCGAGCAGACAGATCACGAACTCACTGCCGGGGGCACGTCCGAGATCAAGGCCCTCCAGGACGAATTCGAGATCTTCCAGGAAGGGCGGCCGTTCGTCGAAAGCGCAAAGCTTCTCGGACTGGGCGGCCTGCACAACAATCGCGCGAAGAACCGGTGGTTCAGCCTGCTGACCTGGCTGGCCAGGGTCCCGTCGAACCAAGACGGCGAAACCGGCGATGAGTGCATCGTGAACGCCCTGATCAAGAATTTTGCGCGCAAGACTCCGCTGCCTTGCTTCATGAAGGCCCACGATTCCCGCGGTCCCGAGGGGCTGCGGGTTATTGTTAGCGAGGACAAGCCGGTCTTCTACATCGAGCGAACATACCTCACGATCTCGCTGCCGATGGCACCTGGCGTCCCGCCCGGAGGCAAGGGCAAGGCCAAGAAGAAGTCGAAGAAATAGGCAGACCGATGCGCGCCGCCGCCGTCGCAAGGGAGCTTGCTTCTCAGGGCGACAGAGAGTTGAGCGGGATCTACGCCGGTATCGCGGCCTATTATTCGGCGAAGATCGCACGCTTCGGCGCGACGCCGTCCGGCGTCGACTGGACCTGCCAGGCCACGCAGGAGATGCGCTTCGTCCAGCTCCTGAAATTATGCGACTTCACATTGCCCTTCTCGCTGAACGATTTCGGCTGCGGCTATGGCGCGCTGATCGCCTATCTCGACCGCCGGCACGACGACTGCGCCGTCGACTATCTCGGCATCGACGTCTCGGAGGCGATGGTTCGGCGGGCGCGGCGGCTGTGGCGGGGCCGTAGCAATGCCGCCTTCACCCTCGGCCATGCCAGCCCGCGGATGGTCGACTATGCGGTCGCCAGCGGCATCTTCAACGTCGCGCAGGACCAGCCGCGGCGCGACTGGGAGCGCTTCATCGCGGCGAGCCTCGACGACCTCCATCGCACCACCAGGCGCGGTTTCGCCGTCAATTTCATGAAGCGGCCGGCAGGGGCAACCACCCGCCACGGCCTCTACACCACCGACATCGCGTCCTGGGCGCGCTACTGCGCCACCCGGTTCAATGCCACGGCCGAGGTGCATGACGGATATGGATTGATGGAGTTCACGCTCATCGTGCGGAGAGCCTAAAGCGCGATGATGGAATGAATCGTCATCGCGCTTCAGGTTATCGTTTGAGCATGATCTTTTCGGAAAACCGATACACGCTATTCCGGATCATGCTCTAGCCCTCACGCGCCGACCGACAGCCGTCGCCGCGTCTCCTCCAGCAGCCGCCGGTAGATGCCGGCCCCAGTCAACTTGATCAAGGCATCGGCGCGATCGACGAGGCGGGCTACCTCACCGAGGTGATCCGGATCGTTGCTCGCCGCAAGCGCGGCGGCGAGCGTGATGGTGGCGCGGCATTCCGGCAGGCGGGCGCGCCGCTCCTGGGCCACCGCGATCGCTTCCCGCGCCTTGTCGACGGCCGCGGCATGGGCGCCGGAACGGAGCTGATAGTCGGCGATGCTCGCAAGCATCTCCGGCTCGATCTCCATGGCGACGCGCGCCGCGCGCACGAACTCGACGCCCTCCGTCAACGACGGGATTGCCGCCTGATAGTTCAGGGCGATGCCCTGCGCCGTGCCGATGCAGGCCAGCGAATAGGCGCGCAAATAGGGGCTGGCCTGGCGCGTCGCCAGCTCGATCACGCGCCAGGCATGGGTCGAGGCCATCGCGGAATCGCCGAGGCACCAGGCGAGATCGACGTGCCCGAGATTGGCGATGAACTGCACCGTCGGATCGATCAGCGTCGGATCGATGGCGAGGATGCGATCGAAGCAAAGCCGCGCCTCGTCGAAACGCCCGAGCCGAACCAGGATCCGGCCGCGCAGGCTGAGGATCCAGTGCTCGACATTGTAGCCGAGGAACCGGTGCTCGAAGTCGGTGATGGCTGCGGCGCCGGCGAGCGCCGCATCACTTGCCACGAGCGCTTCACGTAAAAGGCCCGCCCAGCCATAGGCCTGGCTGAGCGAGGCATTGAGCATCGCAGCGCGGCCGGTGAGTTGGCGCGATTCCGTCAGCGCCAGCGCCTGCTTGACCGTGTCGACATAGGCATCGGCCTGCCCGCCGCTCGCACCCGCGATGCGTCCTTCGACGAACAGCAGGAGCGGGATCATGGAATCGTCGGTGTCCTGCGCCCATTCCAGCGCTTCCTGGATGAAGGGCTTGGCGTCCTCCGACGTCATGCCCTCGCGCCAGCCGAGCCAGGCGATCTGGCTGCTGGCCGTGATCCTGAGCGCATCGCCCGCCGGGCTGCGCTTCTGTCCCGCCTTCAGCGCACGCACCTTGTGCCAATGCCGGATCGCTTCCGCCGGACTGGTCGAGCCGATCCAGCGCGCGGCGCGCGCGGCATATTCGGCGGCGGCATCGACCTCGCCGGCCTGCTCGAAATGGTGCGACAGGAGTGCCGCGAACTCCTCAAGCCGCTCCGGATAGAATTGCTCGATCGCCCGCGCCACCCGCGCGTGCAGGATGCTGCGCCGCGCGCGGAGCTGCGTCGAATAGGCGACCTCCTGGATCAAGGGATGCCGGAAGCTATAGCCGTGGCCGTCCTGGCCGCTGCGCGCCTGGAGCATCTCGCCCGAACAGAGCCGAACCAGCGTCGCCTCGAGCTCAGCGGCGGACAGGCTGGCGACGCTCTGCAGGACCGCGAGCTGGAACTCCTTGCCGATGATCGCAGCCGTGTGCAGCAGGTCGCGGTCGCCGGCCGCCAACCGATCGATCCGCGCGCCGATCACGGCCTGCACGGTCGGCGGCAACATGTCCGAGACGCCGGAGATACCGCGCCGGTAGCCGCCCTGCTCGCCGACGATGGCCAGATGCTCGACCAGGGAACGGATCAGCTCCTCGGCGAAGAACGGATTGCCTCCGCTGCGTTCGGCGACGCGCCGCCGCACGTCGAAAAGCTCGTCCCCCAGTCCGAGCAGTTCATCGACGAGATCGTCCGTATCCGTCGGCGAGAGTTCTGCGAGCTCGATCTGCTGGTACGGCGGCCCGCGCATCCAGGGCGCGAAATAGGCCGGCCGGAAATTCACGATCAGGACAGTCTTGGTGGAGATCACCGCGTCGACCAGCGTTGCGACGAACTCCTCGCTCGCCTGATCGAGCCAATGCAGATCCTCGATGATGATCACCGACGCCGACGCCCCGCGCTGGCGGATCATGTGCCGGATGATGTCGAGCAGACGGACGTTACGGGCGCGCGGACCGAGCCAGGAGGGCGGGCCCTGGCCGTGCCTGATGCCGAGAAAATCGCAGACCAGCCGCAGGTCCGCCTCGAAGGTCGAACCGAGCTCGGCAAGGCGCGTGGCGATCTGCTTTACCGCCAGATCGGGCTCGTCGTCCGGCGAGACGTTGAAATAGGTCGAACGCAAGAACTCCAGCACCGGCTGCAGCGGCGTTGCCGCGCCATAGGGCTGCGCGCGGGCCTCGAACACCGGAATGAGACGCGCGCGGCACCATTCCGCGAACTCGTAGCACAACCGGCTCTTGCCGGTCCCGGGGGGGCCGACGATGCCGGTGACGCGCGAGCCGCCGGTTTCCACCGCCGCCAGGGTCCGCTGCAGCAGAGCCATCTCACGCTCGCGCCCGCGGAACGTCGCCAGGGCGACGCCGCGAAACTGCTGGCTGGCGACCGCCGGCTTGAGGTTCTTCAGAAGATACAGTTCGATCGGCTCCGGCACGCCGCGCAGACGATGACGGCCGAGCCGGCCGACGTCGCAGAACGAGCGCACCAGACGGTAGGTCTCGTCGGTCAGGCAGATTTCGCCCGCCTCCGCCTTGGCCGGCAGGCGGCTTGCGAGATGAATGGTGAGGCCGTAGGCGCCGTGCTCGGTAACGGTGTCGACAAGCGGAGCATCCGCGACGATCTCGCCGGAATGCAAGCCGACGCGTACCGACATGGCATCGTCGCGCGCGCGAAACGTATCCCGGATCGCCAGCGCCGCCTCGCACGCCAGCAGGGCGTGGCCTTCCTGCGCGCGCGGCGCGCCGAAGAATGCGAGGATACCGTCGCCGAGAGTTCGCACCACCGTGCCCTCGAATCGCGCCACGGCGTCGCACATGGCATCGAGCGCGGGCTTGAGGCGCTGCATGGCATCTTCGGCGGTGAGGCCGGCAACGATCTCGGTCGAGCTGACGAGATCGGCGAACAGCACCGTCACCTGCTTCAGCTCGCCCCGAACCGGCCTCGTGGAATGCCCCGCCGGTGCCGGGATTGGCCTACTCGCAGCGCTCAGGCCAGTGCCGCAGGCGCCGCAAAAGCCCGAGCCGGGCGGGCTGAGATGATTGCAGGCGGGACAAGCCATCGGCAGAGCCGCGCCGCAGCCGTGACAGAAGCGATTCGTCGACGGATTGTCCCCGCCGCAACGCTCACAAAGCATCTGATCCCCAAACGAAGCAAAATCGGCCAGGAGGAAGCAGCACTGCAACGCTTCATGCCGGGCCTGCAATGCCCCGACTTGCGCGCTCTCCTGCCAAAGGCACCACCTTTGGCACCCCCACGCAACCGAATAGTTCACATTTGGCGCGCAACTGCGTAGAAGCCATGCCGAAAGTTGCGAAACTCGACCCGAACGCGCGCCTCTGGTCGCAAGCCGGCGATATCAGCCGCGGCTGAACTTGCTGTAGGCTTGCTCCGTCGCGATGATGACGTGCTCGGCACAGCCGTTGACGCGATGCGGATCGGCCTCTCGCTCGTAGGCCTCCGACGTCATCATGTCGAGGAAAGCCGCGACGCTGGGATAATAGACCAGCGCCACGAAATCCCATTTGTTGCCGTCGTGCGGGCCGAGCGCGACCGTTTTTGCTTCGCCGGTCCAGAGCAGCGTGCCGCCGCGCGCCTTGATCATGGGCACGGTGATCGCGCTGTAGCGCAAATAGGCATCCCAGCCGGATCCGTCGCCGTCGCGCGAGCGTGCGTGGAAGCGCATCAGGTTCAACATCACCACCGGCGCATGCGGGTCGAGCCGCTCCAGGCCTTCGATGTTCAACATATTGATCGCCAAAGACGCCTCCTCTGACCATGCCTGCATTGTAGCCTTGCGGCGGCGTGACTTGTGTCACAACAGCAATCCGGCGCAAGGTCGTATCCAACGCCAATGACGATCGCTTCGCCCGCGCCACCGGCCTCCAATCCAGCCAGTTGGCTCAATAACCAGCCTTATCTGCTGTTGAGCCTGAGCTCGCTGTTCTGGGCCGGCAACATCGTGCTCGCGCGCCATGTCGGCGCGCATGTGCCGCCGCTGACGGTGACCACGATCCGCTGGTTCGGCGTGTTCCTGATCCTGCTGCCATTCTCCTGGCCGCATCTGAAGCGCGACTGGCCCGCGTTGCGCAAAAGCCTGCCGCTGATGCTGTTCCTGTCGATGGTCGGCTTCGCCTTCAACAACGCGATCTCCTACTGGGCGCTGCAATATACGGAGGCGCTGAACGCGCTGCTGATTCAGTCGGCCGGACCGCTGTTCGTGGCGCTGTGGTCGCTGGCGCTGTTCGGCGTAGGGCTGACCGGTGCGCAGCTCGCCGGCATCGCGATCTCGCTTCTCGGCGTCCTGGTCATCATCCTGCACGGCGATCTTGCGGCGCTCGCGAGCATCAGCTTCAACAGGGGCGACATCATGTTCGCGTCCTCGCTGGTGGCGTTCGGGATCTACTCGGCCTTCATCCCGCGCCGGCCGAAGGTTCATCAGCTCTCGTTTCTCTCCTTCACCACCTGCTGTGGCGCGATGATGCTGCTGCCCACGGCCGTCTGGGAGGCCTGGAGCGGCCGCGTCCTGCAATTCGACACGGTGACGCTGGCGACGCTCGGCTACATCCTGATCTTCCCCTCGACACTCGCCTATCTCTTCTTCAACCGCGGCGTGGCGCTGATCGGGCCGAACCGCGCCGCGCCGTTCTTCCATCTGGTGCCGGTGTTCGGTTCGGCGATGGCGATCCTGCTGCTCGGCGAAAAGCTCCAGCCGTTTCACCTGATCGGCTACGCGCTGGTGCTCGCCGGCGTCGTAATCGCGTCGCGGCAGGGCTCCGCGGTGAAGTAATTCCACGTCGCGGGTGCAACGAGTGAAGTCTCGTGTCCCGGACGCGATGCAGCGCGCAAGCGGTGCATCGCGGAGCCGGGACGCAGTTACCGCTGGCATGGGCCCCGGCTCAGCAGCGCACCGCTGAACTGGACGATGCTTCGCATCGCCAGGGAAGCGCTGCGCTGCATCCGGGGCACGAGAGCCAGCGACAAACTCGCGCCTTCCGGTTTCAATGAGGAGAGGCTAGGTTCCCCGCCAACGAAAAAGAGGGAACGTCCAAACATGCTGCCATCGCTCTTCCGCGTCATACGCACCGTCGGGGTGGCCGCGCTGTGTCTTGCAGCCGCATCCACCGCGCAGGCTGACACTTGGCCCAGCCGCAACATCACGTTGGTGCTGCCGTTTGCGGCCGGCAGCGGCACCGACACCACGACGCGGCTGATCTCGCAGCATTTGTCGCAGGCGCTTGGCGTCGGCATCGTGATCGAGAACAAGGCGGGCGCCAACGGCATGATCGCTGCGACCTACGTCGCACGCTCCGCACCGGACGGCTACACGCTGCTGGTGACCACCAACACCACGCATTCGGCCAATCCCTATCTGCTCAAGAGCTTGACCTACGATCCGGTGAAGGATTTCACCCCGATCGCCCGCACCGGCGACCTGCCCTTCATGCTGGTGATCCATCCGGACGTGCCGGCAAAGACCGTCAGCGAGCTCGTCGCCTATGGCAAGGCCAATCCGGGTAAGCTGAGCTACGCCTCGGGCTCGTCCTCGGCGATCGTGTCGGGTGCAACCTTTGCGCACAATGCCGGGCTCGACCTGTTGCATGTGCCCTACAAGGGCTCGCCGCCGGCGCTCAACGACGTCATGGGCGGCCGCGTCTCGATGATGTTCGTGGACATTCTGACCGGCCTGCCGCACGTCAACGGCAACGCGCTGCGGGCGCTCGCGGTCACCACCAAGGACCGTACGCCACTAGTGCCGAACCTGCCCTCGATGCAGGAGGCCGGCGTGCCGGATTTCGACATCTCGTCATGGCAGGGCTATTTCGGCCCGGCCGGCGTGCCGAAGCAGATCGTGGCGCGGCTCAACGCCGAGATCCGGAAGATCGTCGAGAAGCCGGAGATCAAGGCCCAGCTCGCCACCCTTGGCATGGACGCGTTCTCCGGCACGCCGGAGCAGCTCGGCACCTTCGTGGGCGAGCAGCTCGTGCTCTGGGAACGGCTGATCCGGGACGCGGGCATCGAGAAGCAATAGGCCCGTGTCACGGACGCGGCGAGGCGCGATGCGCCGCTGGCCGGGA
Source organism: Bradyrhizobium sp. F1.4.3 (assembly GCF_040548375.1). Classification (NCBI taxonomy): domain Bacteria; kingdom Pseudomonadati; phylum Pseudomonadota; class Alphaproteobacteria; order Hyphomicrobiales; family Nitrobacteraceae; genus Bradyrhizobium; species Bradyrhizobium sp. F1.4.3. The sequence goes on along the minus strand of NZ_JBEPRN010000002.1, from coordinate 154,901 downwards.
TCCAGAGAGCCGCAAGCATGGGCCCCGGTTCAGCAGCGCACCACTACGTGCTGCGCTGCGCCCGGGGCACGGATACGTCGAAACTTACGCCGCGCGCACCTTGGCGAGGAAGCCGTCGACGGCGCTGCGCAGCGCGCCGGACTGGTTGTCCAGCTCGCGGGCGTTCGTGAGCACGTCGGTGGCCGCGCTGCCGGTCGCTTCCGCGGCCGAGGTGACGCCGCCGATATGCGTGTTGATCTCGCTCGAGCCGGCCGCGACCGACTGGATATTGCGGGCGATCTCGCGGGTCGCCTCGCCCTGCTGCTCGATGGATGCGGAGATGCCGGCGGTGATCTCGCTCATCTCGGCGATCGTCTGGGTGATGCCGCCAATCGCCGCGACCGCATCGCTGGTCGAGGTCTGCATCGCCGCGACCTGGGCGGAGATCTCCTCGGTCGCCTTGGCGGTCTGGTTGGCCAGCGCCTTGACCTCGGAGGCGACCACGGCGAAGCCGCGGCCGGATTCGCCGGCTCGCGCCGCTTCGATCGTGGCGTTGAGCGCGAGCAAATTGGTCTGCGCCGCAATCGAATGAATGAGCTTGACCACCTCGCCGATCTTCTCGGCTCCGGTGGAGAGCTCCTGCACCGTAGCGTTGGTACGCTCGGCGTCGCTGACGGCGCGGCTCGCCACTTCGGTCGAACGCGTCACCTGGCGGGAGATTTCCGCAACCGAGCTCGACAACTCTTCGGCGGCGGCCGCAACCGTGCCGACATTGCCGGAGGCCTTCTGCGAGGCCGCACCGACGGTCGCCGCCCGCGAAGAGGCGTCGCTGGCGGTGGCGGTCATCGACTGCGCCGTGCTCTGCATGCCGGCCGCGGCCGAGGAGACCGAGCGCACGATACCGTTGACGCTGCGTTCGAAGTCGCTGGCGATGCCTTCCATCGCGCTGCGACGCTCCACCGCGGCGCGCTCCTTGGCCTCCGCTTCGGTCTTCTCGATGTTGCGGATGCGGACCGCGTTGTCCTTGAAGATCTGGACTGTCGCGGCCATCGCGCCGACCTCGTCGCCGCGGCCGACGCCGGGGATGTCCCCCTCGAGCTTGCCATCGGCAAGATCCTTCATGCGGGTCCCGAGCAGCGCCAGCGGATGGCTGATGCTGCGGCCGATCAGCCAGGCGACGCCGCCGGCCACGATGACAATGGCGAGCATGGCGAGGCCGAGCAACCAGAACACCGGGCCCATCTTGGCGTCGATGTCGTCGAGATAGGCGCCGGTGCCGAGATACATGTCGAAGCCGGGTACAGCGACAGCGTAGCCGATCTTGCGGATCGGCGTTTCCTGGCCGGGCTTCACATATTCATAATACAGCAGGATCGAGCCGCTGGCCTTGACGCCATCCATCAGCTCGACCGACAGCTTGCGGCCGTTGGTGACGACCTCCATGCGGTTGGTGCCGACCTGCTTCGGATCGGGCGCGAGCTGGGTGATGCCGTCATAGGAGGTGCCGAACAAATAGCCCGAGCCGTTGTCATAGGTCATCGCGTTGCCGTAACGGCGAAGCTCGGCCATGGCCGCGTCCTTCGTCATCTCGCCGGCATCGACGCGCTTCTTCAGCGCGGCAGCGTAGTTGCGACCCAAATCGACGATCGACTTGGCCTGATCGATGCGCGCATTCACCATCTCGCGCTTCATCAAATAACCGGCGAGAACTCCGGCAACGCACAGGCCGAACAAGGTGACGCCGACAAGGATGCCAAGCTTGGGGGCGATCTTCATATTGCTCAACTTCACGGGGTGGCTCCGGAGATAAAGGGATGCGGGCGCGCGAGTGAATCGATCGAAATTAAATCAACTTGTAGTGTGAGACCCCTTAGCAAGTTACTTACACGCCTCCGTAGAAGCCCGGGCAATACCGGGAAAAACGGCAAAAATCGTCGCTCCGGACAACCGGGAATTGTACGCGCTCGCGTCGATTTCGCGTAAAAGACGCAAAGGCCTGCCACAGGTGCGGGCCACAACAAGAACCGACAAACCAAATCGGGAGCAGGAAATGCCGAAATACAGGGTGGTGACGCCGAAGGGCGCGAGCTTCACGGTCGCCGGCAGCGACTATTCGTACGAGCGCGAGGCGCTCGATTCGATCGATGCCGAGATCGTCGAGGCGCCCGCCAATGAGGCCGAGTTCATCGCCGCCGCCAGGACCGCCGATGCCATCTATGCCAAGGGCATCCCCATCACCAAGACCATCATCGACGCGCTGGAGAGCTGCAAGGTCATCACGCTCGGCTCGGTCGGCGTCGACAGCGTTGATGTGAAGGCCGCGACTGCCCGCGGCATTCCCGTCACCAACATTCCCGACACCTTCATCGAGGAGGTCGCTGACCACGCCATGATGCTGCTGCTCGCGGGCTTCCGCCGCCTGGTCGAGCAGGACAGGATGGTGCGCACCGGCCGCTGGGCCGAGGGCCGGCCGGCGCTGCTCAAGATCCCGCGGCTGATGGGCCAGACGCTCGGCTTCATCTCGTTCGGCCGCGTCGCGCGTGCGGTTGCGAAGCGCGCAGCGCCCTTCGGCCTGCGCATGATGGCCTACGATCCCTTCATCCAGGAAACGCTGATGTACGACCACGGCGTGATCCCGGCGACGCTGAACGAGGTGCTGTCGCAGTCCGACTTCGTCTCGATGCATGCGCCCGCCCGGCCGGAGGTGCATCACATGCTGACCGAGAAGCATTTTCGGCAGATGAAGAAGGGCTCGGTCTTCATCAACACCGGCCGCGGCGCCACGGTGGACGAGGAGAGCCTGATCAAGGCGCTTCAGGAGGGCTGGATCGCGCACGCAGCCCTGGACGTGCTGGAGAAGGAACCGCCCTCGCATAACAACCCCATCCTCAGCATGGAGAACGTGACCCTGACCGCCCACGTGGCCTCCGCCTCGGCACGGTTCGACGAAGCGCGCAAGCGCCGCGTGGGCTACGAATTGTCACTGGTGCTTCAGGGCATGTGGCCGGTAAGCTGCGTCAACCCGTCGGTGCTGCAAGACACCGCGCTCCGCCGCTGGCAGCCCGTCAGCATGGATCGCGGGCCGAACAGCTAGGCGGCCGGCGCAAAACGCGCCGGAGACCGGAACGACCCTTCACCGGCGATCAACGCCGGGAAGGGAAACATCATAGGGAGGAACTGATGAGGAACGACATCACACGTCGTGATGCCTTGGCGCTGGGCCTGTCCGCCGCGGCAATCGCGGCAACCGGTGCTCCGGCGAACGCCCAGTCCGCGATCAAGGCGGCGGACGTCCCCGCCCCGAAATTGCCGATCGAGAAAGGCGCAAGCCTGCGCATGCTGCGGCCGGTGCGCTTCGTCCAGGCCGACGAGGACGTATTCCGCGCCAATGCCGCGAAGTTCACCAAGGACACCGGAGTCGAGGTCAAGGTCGATTTCGTCGGCTGGGAGGACATCAACCAGCAGACCGCGGTGACCGCCAATTCCGGCGCGGGCCCCGACATCATCATCGGCTTCTCCGATGCTCCGCACATCTATGTCGACAAGCTGATCGAGCTGACCGACGTGGCCGATTATGTCGGCAAGCGTTATGGCGGCTGGCTGCCGCTGGCGCAGCGCTACGGCAAGAAGAACAAGAGCGACACCTGGATCGGACTACCGTTCGGCGCCACCGCGGGTCCGCTGATCTACCGCAAGTCGATCCTGCAATCGGTCGGCTTCGACAAGGTGCCGGAAGACCATGCCGGCATCCTCGATCTCTGCCAGAAGCTCCAGAAGGCCGGCAAGCCGGCCGGCCTTGCGCTCGGCAATGCCAAGGGCGACGGCAACGGTTTTGCGAACTGGGCGCTGTGGTCGCACAACGCGGCGCTGCTCGACGAAGAGGGCAATGTCGTCATCAACAGCAAGGAGACGATCGCCGCGCTGAACTGGGTCAAGCAGCTCTATCCGACCTTCATCGCCGGCACGACGTCATGGAACGACGTCAGCAACAACCGCGCCTATGCCGCGCAGGAGATCGCGCTGACCGCCAACGGCGTCTCGCTATACTTTTCACTGAAGAACGATCCGGCGACCAAGGCGATCGCCGAGGACAGCGAACATCAACTGCTGCCGAAGGGTGTCGCCAAGGTCTCCCCGATGGCGGGCCTGACGCTGAACGCCATGGTATTCAAGCACAGCCAGTACCCCAACGCCGCAAAGGCCTTCCTGCAATACATGCTGGAAAAGGACCAGTACGAACCGTGGCTCAACGCCAATTCCGGCTACTGGGCCCAGCCGCTGGCCGCCTATGCGGAGGCCAAGGTCTGGAGCGAAGACCCCAAGGTCAAGATCTTCAAGGACACCATGAACACCATCTACTATGACGGTTACGCTGGCCCGATCTCGACCGCGACCGGCGCCGTCAGCGCCGACTACGTGCTGATTCAGATGTTCGCATCCGTCGCGACCGGCGCTGCCACGCCGGAGGCCGCGGCCGCCGAAGCCGAGCAGCGCTGCAAGCGGTACTTCCGGCGGCAGAAGTAACGCCCGACAGAGCGGCCGTCATTGCGAGGAGCTCGTGACAAAATTGCGAAGCAATTTTGCACTGAAGCGACGAAGCAATCCAGACTGCAACTGCGGAGGCAGACTGGATTGCTTCGCTTCGCTCGCAATGACGGTGTGGTGACCTTCAACGACAGGACAACAAACTGATGTCCGTGACCACACTCTCTTCTCCCGTACTGGCACAGCGGCGGCCGGGCTGGATCGTACGCCTGTTCGACTACAAGCCGTTCCTGATCGTGATGTGCCTTGCGCCCGCGATCGGGCTGCTCGCGGTGTTCCTGACCTATCCACTCGGCCTCGGCATCTGGCTCGCCTTCACCGACACCACGATCGGCCGCAAGGGCGTCTTCGTCGGCCTTGAGAATTTCCAGTATCTGCTCACCGATTCCCTGTGGTGGAACGCGGTGTTCTACAGCGTGATATACACAGGCATAGCGACCTTCGGGAAGTTCGCGCTCGGCTTCTGGCTTGCGCTGCTGCTCAACAACCATTTTCCGTTCAAGAGCCTGTTGCGCGCGGTCATCCTGATGCCATGGATCGTGCCGACTGTGCTCTCGGCGCTGGCGTTCTGGTGGATCTACGATCCGCAGTTCTCGATCATCTCCTATCTCCTGGTCGACGTGCTGCATTGGCGCACCACCAATATCGACTTCCTCGGCTCGCCCTGGCCGGCGCGCTTCTCGCTGATCGCCGCCAACATCTGGCGCGGGATTCCCTTCGTCGCGATCTCGCTGCTGGCGGGCCTCCAGACCATCTCGCCCTCGCTCTACGAGGCGGCGATGCTTGACGGTGCCAGCGCCTGGCAGCGCTTCCGCTACATCACCTTCCCGATGATGATGCCGATCCTGGCGATCGTCATGACCTTCTCGATCATCTTCACCTTCACCGACTTCCAGCTCGTCTACGCCATCACCCGCGGTGGCCCCGGGAATTCGACCCACCTCCTCGCCACCCTCGCCTTCCAGCGCGGCATCGCCGGCGGCGAACTCGGCGAAGGCGCCGCGATCGCGGTGTCGATGATCCCGTTCCTGGTGTTCGCGACGCTGTTCTCTTACTTCGGCCTGGCGCGCCGCAAATGGCAGCAGGGAGAGAGTAATGACTGACACCGTCGCGCAACCTGCCGCCGTCGCCACCACACCGCCGGACACCATGGCCTGGGATTCCGGGCTGCGGCGGCTGATGATGATCTATTTGCCGCTCGGCTGCTTCGTGCTGATCCTGCTGTTTCCGTTCTACTGGATGGCGATCACGTCGTTCAAGCCGAACGCGGAGCTGATGAACTACAAGGATCACAACCCGTTCTGGATCACCTCGCCGACGCTCGTGCACATCAAGCATCTGCTGTTCGAGACCGCCTATCCGCGCTGGCTGTGGACGACGATGCTGGTCGCGATCGGCGCGACCACGCTGTCGCTGATCGCCAGCACGCTGGCGGCCTACGCCATCGAGCGACTGCGCTTCCGTGGCAGCCCCTATGTCGGCCTTGGCATTTATCTGGCCTATCTGGTGCCGCCGTCGATCCTGTTCATTCCGCTCGCCACCGTCGTGGTGCAGTTCGGCCTGTTCGACAGCCCGCTGGCCCTGATCCTGGTCTATCCGACCTTCCTGGTGCCGTTCTGCACCTGGCTGCTGATCGGCTATTTCAAGTCGATCCCCTACGAGCTCGAGGAATGCGCGCTGGTCGACGGCGCGACGCGGCTCCAGATCCTGCGCCGGATTACGCTGCCGCTCGCCGTGCCCGGCCTGATCTCGGCCGGCATCTTTTCCTTCACGCTGTCCTGGAACGAGTTCATCTACGCGCTCGCCTTCATCCAGAGCGGCGCCAACAAGACCGTGCCAGTCGCGATCCTGACCGAGCTCGTCACCGGCGACGTCTACCAGTGGGGCGCGTTGATGGCGGGCTCGCTGCTTGGCTCGCTGCCGGTTGCGATCTTCTACTCGCTGTTCGTGGATTACTACGTGTCCTCGCTGACCGGCGCGGTCAAAGAATAGCCGGCGCCTGCGGCGTTTGGCCCGGTTTCACAAAACTGCAACGTGCGGTCCGCATAAGACGGCCTCCGACAACAGGAGACGCACATGCGCGCGACTTTTCTTGCATCCGTCGCAACGATCCTTCTCACCGCGAGCACGGCGCTCGCGCAGAGCGAAGGCGAATTCCCGGCCAAGCTCGCCGGCCACGTGGTGATGCCGGCCGCGACCTTCATCGACGCGCCGGCTGACGCGCCCGCCGATCTCAAGACCTCGGGCAAATACACCACCGGCAAGCGCGTCGAGGCGCTCGGCACCGTGATGGGCAAGTCCTTTGAGCGTCCGACCGGCGTCGCGCTGCCGTTCAAGGGCCAGCCGCTCCAGGGCCATTCCGGCATCAAGACCATGCCCGACGGCAGCTTCTGGGTCATCACCGACAACGGCATGGGCGCGCGCGCCAACTCGCCGGACTCGATGCTGTACCTGAACCGCTACAAGATGGATTGGGCGAGCGGCAAGATCGAGCGCCAGGAAACCGTCTTCCTGCACGATCCCGACAAGAAGGTGCCGTTCCGCATCGTCCACGAGGACACGCAGAAGCGCTACCTCACCGGCTCCGACTTCGACACCGAAGGTTTTCAGATCGTCGGCGACACCTTCTGGATCGGCGACGAGTTCGGCCCCTATATCCTGAAGGCCGACAAGACCGGCAAGATCCTTGGGCTTTTCGAGACGATTGCCGACGGCAAGCGGGTGCGCTCGCCCGATCATTGGGCGGTGGCGACGCCGGGCGCGCCGGGCGCGACCTACACCAATGTCAACCTCCGCCGCTCCAAGGGCTTTGAGGGCTTTGCGTCGTCCAAGGACGGCAAATTCCTCTACGGCCTGCTCGAGGGGCCGCTGTGGGACGCCGACAAGAAGGATTGGGAGCGGGTCGACGGCAAGGAAGCCTCCCGCATCCTCGAATTCGACGTCGCCGCGGAAAAATTCACCGGCCGCTATTGGCAGTACGTGTTCGAGCAGAACGGTAACGCCATCGGCGATTTCAACATGATCGATCCGAGCGCCGGCCTCGTCATCGAGCGCGATAACGGCGAAGGCACGCCCGACAAGGCCTGCCCGCAAGGTACTCGCGGCGAGAACTGCTTCCCTGACGTCGCCAAGTTCAAGCGCGTCTACAAGATCGAGCTGACGGAGGCCAATGTCGGCAAGCCCGTGCGCAAGATCGGCTATATCGACCTGTTGAAGATCCAGGACCCCGACAAGAAGGCCCGCAAGCCGCTCAATGACGGCGTCTACACCTTCCCGTTCTTCACCATCGAGAACGTCGATCGCGTCGACGATACCCACATCATCGTGGGCAACGACAATAATCTACCGTTCTCGTCGAGCCGCGATCCCAACAAGGCCGATGACGACGAGTTCATGCTGCTCGAAGTCGCTGATTTTCTGAAGGCGAAGTAGGGCCCTGCTCTCTCCTCTCCCTCTCCCCGTTCTAACGGCGAGAGGGTTGGGGTGAGGGGCTGCTTCCAGGATCACGGTCAGAGACAGACTCGCGGAGAGTCCCCCTCACCCGGATTGCATCTTCGATGCAATCCGACCTCTCCCCGCAAGCGGGGCGAGGTGAAGAAGCCGAGCTATCTCACCGTAAACTCTACCGGGATCGAAAAGCTCATCGAGCCGTTCTTGATCTCGTCCGGGAACGGCGGAAACGGCGAGGCCTGGCGGATCATCGACGTGGCTTGAGCATCGAACGCAGCGACGCCGGACGAGCCGAGACGGCTGGATGTGACCTGCCCGCTGCGGGTGAGAGTGAAGCTCAGCCTGGCCACGCCGCGTTGACCGCCGCCGCCGGAAGGATATTGGTGGAAGCGCATCAGATGGGCGCGGACGCGTTGATTGTAGGACGCGATCACTGAAGCGACAGCCCCTGGGCTCATGGCGGACGCCATCGGCGCCTCACGCTCGGCACGCGGCGGCGCGCTGGTGCGGGACGCGGGCGTTGCATTCGACGGCTTTTTCGCCTCACGGCGAACCACCTTCGGCTTCGCCGGTGTGGCCTTTTCAACCGGCACGATCTTCGCTGGCTCAGGCTTGGCCGGCGTCGGCTCCAGCTTCTGCTCCGGCGGTGCCACGACCTCCGGCTTCTCCTGCGGCGGCGTCGGCGCGATCGTTTCCTCGACGGCCTGCTGCTGCATCGGCTCCGGCGGCGAAGCGTCGGCCGCCTGCATCGGCGGTCCCGGCGCGACATCGTCCTGCGTCGATTGCGGCGCCGAGGTCACCGGCGCCAAGTCGACCATGATCGCCGGGAGGCTCACGCCCTGCTCTGGTTGCGACTTGAGCCAGCTCATGGCAAGCAGCGCGGCGGCAATATGCAACGCCACGATCACCACGGCCGAAAGGCTCCACCGCGCGGTTTCGCGCTCACCGAGCGGCTCATGCAGGGCAAAAGCGTTCGCAGCCATCAACTGCGTCCGTCGAGGCCGACCAGCGCGACCTTGAGATAACCGGCATTGCGCAGGGCGTTCATCACCTCCATCAGGTCGCCGTAGGAGACGGCCTTGTCGGCGCGCAGATAGATGCGCTCGTCCTTGCTGCCCTTGGTGGCGGCGTCGAGCGAACCACTAAGCCCATCGCGCGCGACTGTCTCCTCGCCCACGGCGATCGAGAGATCCGGCTTCACGGTGACGAAGACCGGCTTGTCCGGCCGCGGTGCCGGCGCGGCGGCGGTCGCCGGCAGCTCGACGCCGATGTCGACGGTGGCAAGCGGCGCGGCCACCATGAAGATGATGAGGAGCACCAGCATCACGTCGATGAACGGCGTGACGTTGATCTCATGGGTTACGTCGAGGTCGCTCACGTCGCCGCGCGACCTGAGCGCAGATAGCGAGCGTGCGCCGAGCTTCGCGGCCATGACCTACTCCGCCGCCCGTGCCAGGCGGAAATCGCGATGGTCGCGCTGGCGGCTGACCAGCAGCATGAGCTGTGCCGAGGCGTCGCCGAGCAGCGCGCGGTAATTGGCAATGCCGCGGACCAGATGATTGTAGATCACCACCGCCGGGATCGCGGCGACGAGGCCGAGCGCGGTGGCGAGCAGTGCTTCCGCGATGCCGGGCGCGACCACCGCGAGGCTCGTGGTGTGGCTCTCGGAGATGCCGATGAAGGAATTCATGATGCCCCAGACCGTGCCGAACAGACCGACGAACGGTGCGGTGGCGCCGATGGTCGCGAGCACGCCGGTGCCGCGCGCGATCTGCCGGGACATCGCCGCCTCGACCCGCTCGAGCCGCAGGGCTACCCGTTCCTGAAGGCCGTCGTCGAGGATGCCACCGGAGAGCTCCGCCTCCCTGGCACAGGACTGGATGAGTTGGGCGACTGGATCGTGCACGTCACCGGTTTGCTCTGCCGCTTCAGTCAGCTTCAAATTGCCTTCGAGCGCGCGCGTGCGCCGCAGGGCGAGCACGCTCTTGCGGCGAAGCTCGATGGTCTTGGCAAGCCACACCGTCCACGTCACCAGTGAGGCGCAGGCGAGCCCGATCATCACCGTCTTCACGACGATGTCGGCCCCCATGAACATGCCCCAGGGCGACAAATTACGTGGCAGCAATGCCTCGTCCATCGCGACGGCCGGCGACGGCGCGAGCGCCACCGCCAGGATGGATCCGATCATGTGCCGAAGCCCGGAAATGCCCTGCATCCTGATCTCCCGACAGATAGAAAGAAGCTACGCCGCGGGCTGCGCCGCGATCCGGTCGGCAAGCTGCCGGAACCGCGCGAACTGATCCGCACGCAACGCCCGGGTCTCGTCGCGGCCGACGAAGACCTTGAACATGATGCCGCCATCGGCATTGACGAAGGCGACAAAGGCAGAGGTCTTGCCCATGAAGGGCCGCTCGACGAAAGCCACGCCTGCGCAGCGCTCGTGGCGGAGATGGCCGTGCAACCCCTTCGGCTGCATCAGGTTGAAATAGCCGCGGCCGATCTCGCCCGCGGGAATTGAGCCCGTGAACTCGAAGATCGCGTCATCGGTATGCACGATCAGCGTGACTTCGCCCCACTCCGCGATGTCCTGCATGGCCGCGGCGAAGTGCTCGCCGCTGCCGACGCGCACCATCGACGACGGCAGCGCCTCGATCAGCGCGCGCGGCGAGACCTTGCGCTCGCGCGCAACATCCTCGATCACCGCGCCGGGATTGTCGGCCATATGCGCCCTGAGATCGGCGAGATCGGTGCTCAGCATGTCCGGCTCCTCTTGTCGTTCGCCGCCTCAGGCGGCCGCAGCCTTGCGCTCGCTCTGGATCACCTCAAAGCCTTCGAACCTGGGATGGCCGAGATAGAGGCTCTCGCCGGTCGGATTGTCGGCGCGGGCATGGGCTCGGCGAAATTGATCCGAGCGCGTCCATCCCTCAAACGCCGCCTTGTCGACCCAGGTCGTGTGCGAGGAATAGAGCGTGTGGTCCTCGGCCTCCGGACCCTTCAGCAGATGAAACTCGACGAAGCCCGGCATGCTGCCGAGATAGGATTCGCGGGTGGCCCAGACGGTTTCGAACGCGGTCTCCGCGCCCTTCTTCACCTGAAACCGGTTCATGGCGATGAACATGAAAGTCTCTCCTTCTGATCAAGACGAAAACACGCTGAGGCCGCGCTGGAGCATCAACGCGGCCCGGCGGAGGTTGGTGGCGTGGTGCTAGCGGTTACGCACCTCCGAAGTGAATCTTCAGGCCGGCCTTGTAGACCCGGCCCGGTCCCGGGCTCGACCACAGCACGTCGTTCTGCGTGGTGCCGTCGGTCGAGCTGCCGGGAATTGCGTAAGGCCGGTAGTACTGGTTCAGGAGATTGTCGATCGACGCCGAGAACACGATGTCCCTGGTCGCGTTGTAAGTCAGGTACAGATTGACCAGCTCGTACCCGGTCGCGGGCAGATAGCCGGCGGGCACGTCATTGTTGGGACCGAACGAGGCCCACTGCGCGGTCAGGATCAGCGTGCGATCGAGCAGGCGGACGCCGCCGGTCGTGGCGACCTTGCGCGGAGTGATGGTCGCGAGCCCGACATTGGTCGCGACGTTCTTGCCCTGGATATAGTGACCGGCAACGCCGACGAACCAGCTGCCGGCATCGTACATCGTCTCCGCCTCGAAGCCCTGGATGCGGGCATTGGCGATGTTCTGGTACTGATAGAACTGGCTGAACGAGCCGAACGGCGTCGCGACCGGCGTCGAGGCGACGAGATCGATGTAGTCTGAGACATCATTGCGGAACAGATTGATCTTGCCGCGGAACGAGTCTGACGCGGTGAAGATGTTGTCGTATTTCAAGTTGATGCCGACTTCCTTGTTCTTGCCGACCTCGGGACGAAGGTTCGGGTTGGGCTGGAAGCAGAACAGGCCGGAGGTGCCGTCCGGACAGACGAAGAAAGCCGGTCCGCCACCGGTCGCATGCGCACCGGAAATCACGGTCTCGGTGATCGAGGGCGCGCGATAGCCTTCGGCATAGCTGACATAGGGCTGGAAGCCCGCCACCGGCGTGACGCCGAGGGTGATCTTCGGCGAGAAGCGGTCACCGCCTGTGTTCGTATTGCCCGATTGCAGATTATAGCGATCATAGCGTATCGCGCTGACAGCCTCGAACCAGGTGCCGTAGTTTTGCTTCAGCTGGAGGAAGCCGCCCGACACGGTGCGAATGCCGCTCGGCGTGGTGATGTTGGAGTTGCCGCGGCTGTCGGTCGTGATCACGTCGTCCTGGAACGCGTCGACGCCGTAAGTCAGCGCGTTGCGCCAGTCGCCGACGTTGAAGCGCGTAGTGTTGTTGGCATCGACGCCGAACGTGTTGAGGGCATAGCCCCGCTTGTCGCCGACGCAGCCCGAGATGTTGTTGCCGAGGCCGCCACCGCAATAGGCCGTGGGCGTGGTGCTGTAGTGATAGGTCTTGGTCTGGTCGTTGTCGGTGCGGTTGCCATAGACCGACATGTGCCAGTCGAACAGATTGTCGCTCGGCAACGCGTAGTTCCAGGTGACGGTGCCGGTGTAGTTCTTGGTGTCGGACGCATAGACCGACGAACCGCGATTCAACGCAATCAAGGCAGCAGTCGTTGTCGGACCGCGGTTGATCTGACCGATGTCGTATTGATAGTCCTGGAAGGTGGCGCCGAACTTGACCTCGTGACCGAGCGCGGGACGCACCGTGAGCTTCATCAGCCCGGCCTCGACCTGGTTGCCGGTGTTGCCGATCTCGGTGCCGTTGCCGTCCTTGTAGTTGCCCTGGGTGCGGTAGACCGCGCCGCCGAAAATATCGACATCGGGCGTGGCGCGCACGCCGCCGAACACCGAGCCGAGGCCGCGGCTGTTGTTCGAGCCATAGGAGCCGGAGAGATCGACACCCCAGCGCTCGCCAGGGCGCAGCACGTCGTTGATGTCCTTGGTCCGGAACGAGACCAGGCCGCCGATCGCGCCGGAGCCATAGATGTTGGCCGTAGGCCCCCGCACCACGTCGACGCCACCGATCAGTTCGGGATCGAGGAAGAAGGAGCCGTTGGCGTTGTGGCCGGTGCGCTGATAGTTCTGCCGCGCACCGTCGACGACCACGGCGACGCGCCCGAAATCCTGCAAGCCGCGGACATTGATGACGGTCGCGGGATCATCGCCGCGCTCCTGGAACGACACGCCGGGGACGGCGTAGAAGACGTCTGACAACCGGTTTGGCTGCAGGCCCTGGATCTTGTCGAGCGACACTGAGCTGACCGGCGCGAGCGCATCGATCGCGCGCTCCGGGGTTTTGGTTGCGGCGACTGTAATGGTGTCGAGCGTCTGCACGGGCGCCGTGCCGCCGGCCTGGGCCCGGGCATTCATCACGTCAGGCTTGGCCTGCTGAACAACTTGCGGCTTGGCTTGCTTGCGTTTGGCCTGCTTCGGCCGTTCCGACGACGCATTTTCGGCCTGCGGCTGAGCGGTCTGCGCGAGACCGCTCTCCGTCACCATTGCCGCGATTGAAACCACCGACGCGCCCAAAATGAGAGCGCGCGAATACCTAGCCCCGTCAGCCATATCAGCCTCAGCCTGCACTTCACTTTGTTGGTTGGCTGGCGTGCGCTCGCAAAGAGAGCGACTGGCTGGCTAATTTTCTCAAGACGCGGGCAAGTTGCGCCGCGTCTTGATTGGTTACGTGGCAACACTCTGACGGTCAATGTCGCGAGGTTGCAGTTTATATCGATTGTAATTTGCTGCGGTTGGAATGCGCTTCGCGCCGCTTATACAAGCAGGACGCATCTGAAATTTCGAAGGCGCATCACAACACCAATGTCAGCCGCATCCGGAGACAACATCAGCGACGCCGAAGGGCACGGAGAAAACCCTTCTGCAACAACGAGAACCCTAATGATGCGGGGTAACCGGATCGACAGCCGCGAGCTGTTTGCCGCCGAGCGGGAGATCATCATCGCGCATGGCGAGGAGAGCTATCGCCTCCGTCTGACCTCGCAAAACAAGCTGATCCTGACGAAGTAACCTGCAATGACATTTTGTCGCACCCTCTCACATCTGCTGCTCACCAGTACGATCGCACTCGCTTCCGCCGCGCACGCCACCAGCATCACCGTGCACGACGCGCGCAATCGCGACGTCGCTGTCACCGACTACGCGCGCACAGTCTCGATCGGCGGCGCCATCACCGAGATCCTCTATGAGCTCGGGCTCGAGAGCCGGCTGGTCGGTGTCGACACCACGAGCCTCTATCCGGCCGCGGCGCTGCACGACAAACCAAATGTCGGCTACATGCGCCAGATCTCGGCCGAGGGCGTGCTGGGCCTCAACCCCACGCTGATCCTGGCCATCCAGGGATCTGGCCCGCGTGAGACCATGGACATCCTGGAGGCCGCGAAAGTGCCGCTGGTACTGGTGCCGGAGACCTTCTCCGAGGAGGGCCTGATCGAGAAGATCAGACTGGTCGGCCACGCCATGGGAGTCGATGCGCGCGCCGAATGCCTGAGCGCGGCGGTCAGCGCCGATCTCGCCCAGCTCCGCGCGCTGCGCGCCAAGGTGACGAAGCCGGTGCACGTGATGTTCGTGATGTCGCTCCAGAACGGGCGGGCGATGGTTGCCGGCCACAAGACCGCGGCCGACGAGATCATCCAACTCGCGGGCGCGGCCAACGCCGTCGATGATTACGACGGCTACAAGATCATCGGCGACGAAGCCATCGTGGCGGCCAAGCCCGAATTCGTGCTGTCGATCGAGCGAGGCAAGGATTCGCTCCAGGCCGACGCGATCTACGCTCATCCCGGCTTTGCCCTGACGCCGGTCGCGGCCAACAAGAGTTTTGTGACGATGGACGGGCTTTATTTGCTCGGCTTCGGACCGCGCACCGCAGCAGCCGCGCGGGATCTGTCCATAAAGCTCTATCCGGCATTGGCAGAACAGGGCGGCACATTCACGTCGGCCTTGTCGGCGGCGAATTGCCGGCAATGACCATGGCGATCGGGACGGAGGCGCGGGCCGCGCGACGCAACGCGGGACGACGATCCGCGTCGATCGCAATTCCGGCGCTCCTTGCCGCGCTCGCAGCCACTGCGATCATCGCGCTCACAGTCGGCGCAGCCGGCATTCCGCTCTCCCGATTGCCTGCTGCGCTGGGCTTCGTCTCGGATGGCACAGCGAATGCCGTGACCACGCGCGACCAGCTCGTGTTGTGGTCGATCCGCATTCCCCGGATCGCGGCGACGGCGATGGTCGGTGGCCTGCTTGGCACCGCCGGCGCGATCATGCAGGGCCTGTTTCGCAATCCGCTCGCCGACCCCGCGTTGGTCGGCGTCTCCAGCGGCGGCGCGCTCGCGGCCGCGAGCGCGATTGTCTTTACCGATTCGCGATTCGGCGAGGCCTACCGCTTCCTCCAGACAGAGCTGTTGCCGCTCGCAGCCTTCGCGGGCTCGCTGGCCACGACCGCGATCCTTTACAGCATCTCTAGCCGTGCCGGCAAAACCTCGATTGCGATCTTCCTGCTCGCGGGCGTCGCCATCACCGCCATCACCAATGCCGGCATCGGCCTGCTCGTCTTCGTCGCGGACGACCGTCAGCTCCGCGACATTACCTTCTGGCTCCTGGGCTCGATGAGCGGCGCGACCTGGACCAAGGCGGCCGTGCTCGCGCCGGTTCTCGTCGTCGCGCTCGCGGCCTGCACGTTTATTGCGCGTGGCCTCGATCTGCTGTTGCTTGGCGAGGCCGACGCGTTTCACGGCGGCGTCGACGTCGAGAGACTGAAGCGGATTTCGATCGTCTTGGTTTCCGCCATGACCGGCGTCGCGGTCTCGATCAGCGGCGTCATCGGCTTTGTTGGCATCGTCGTGCCGCATCTGTTGCGCCTGATCATCGGACCGGCGCATCGACTGCTGCTGCCGGCCTCGGTGCTGCTCGGCGCCATCCTGATGGTCGGCGCCGACACGCTAGCGCGCACCATCGTGGCGCCGGCGGAGATGCCGATCGGCATTTTGACAGCGGCGGTCGGCGCGCCGTTGTTCCTGGGGATATTGATGCGGCAGCGCGGGCTCGCCTCGCTATGAGCGCGGTGATCGAGGCGCGCGGCCTCAGCAAGCGTGCCGGGCGCGCAACGCTGCTGGATGGAGTCAGCCTGACTGTGACGGCCGGCGAGATGGTCGCCATTATCGGTCCTAACGGCGCGGGCAAATCCACGTTGCTGCGGCTATTGTCCGGTGACCTCCGCCCGAGCCAGGGCGAGCTGCGGCTGAAGCAGCGCGATATCCAAAACTTCACACCGCGCGAGCTGGCTGCACACCGCGCGATGCTCTCCCAGCACGTCAACGTCGCCTTCCCCTTCACGGTCGAGGAGATCGTGCTGATGGGCGCCGGCGATCGCAGCCCGCGCGACGCGGGCGGGCTCGTGGACGCCGCGCTGCACGAGGTTGGTCTGGAGCATTTTCGCGAACGGCAATTGCCGACGCTATCGGGTGGCGAGCAGCAACGCGCTCATTTCGCCCGCGTGCTGGTGCAGCTCGCCTGCGGTGAGGCCGCGCATGGACCCGGACTTTTGCTGCTGGATGAGCCGACCTCAAGCCTCGATCTGCGCCATCAGATCGATCTCGTCGAGGCGGCGCGGCGCCGCGCGGCCGGCGGCACGGCCGTGATCGCGATCCTGCACGACCTCAATCTCGCGATCCGCTTCGCAGATCGGCTGATCGTGCTGAATGGAGGCAGGCTGGCCGCCGACGGCCCGCGCGCCGATGTCGTCACACGCGAGACCATCCGCGAGATCTTCGAGATCGACGCCGTCGTGCATCAGGCCGACGGCGTGCCTTACGTGCTGCCGCAATCGATGCGCACCGCGGCGTCTGCGCCAATTCGCTAGAACATATAGGCTTTGGGACGATCGATGCGACCGCGGACTCGCTGCACCTCTCCCGCTTGCGGGAGAGGTCGGCGCGAAGCGCCGGGTGAGGGCTTTCTCCACATTGGGAGTCTCTATGTGGAAGCACCCTCACCCCAGCCCTCTCCCGCATGCGGGAGAGGGAGCGCGCTTGCTTCGTGGCGAGCAATCTTAGCCCGCCGGCACGATCACCATGCCCTTGTCCTTCGGCCAGCGGATGCGCCAGGCGAAGTTGATGTCCTTGACCTCACCGGGCTTGGCGTCGAACGACCATTCCAGCACGCCGCGCTTGTCGCGGATGTTGCTTGCGGTCGGCGGCGTGGTCGCGGGCAGCATCTCGACGACGATGTCCTCGTTCTCGCTGACCGGCAATTGGTCCTCGATCGCGACGTGAATCGGGAAGTCGTGACCGTTGCGGATGGTGGTCTTGAACGCGCGCTCGTCGGTCTTCGAGGTCGTGACCAGCAGGCCGGCCGAGCCCTCGTTGCGCTTGAGCACCGCACGCTCGATTTTGACCTTGTCATCAGCGCCGAAGCCGAGCCGGGCGATATCGTCCTTGGCTGAAGCCGAGAGCTTGCCGCGGCCGACGAAGACACCGTCGCGATAGATCGCGACCTTGCCCGGCAGCAGCGTCGTGTCGTCGGTCTGCTTGAAGCTGGCTTCGAGGAAGGCGGTGGGATCCATCACCGGTGCGGCGCGCACCGCGAGGTCGGCGGGCACGCTCATGGAAGCAATGCGCAAGCTCTTGGCGCCCTCGGCGGCGCCGAGGCTGACGCGACCGGGAATCCGGAAGGTGGCCTGGAAGTCGCCGATCTCGGCGACCGCCTGTTGCTCGTCGACGCGCTCGAGCGCGTCTGCGACTTTGGCCATAGCGGGCGATTGCACCTGGCGCATCACCGGAGCAGGCCGCGCCAGATCGGAGGCTGCACCAAGTGCCATCGGCTTGGGCGGTTGCGGGTATTGCGCGACCAGCGAATTCAGCTCCGGGGCGCCGCCGCCGCGGCCGATGCGAACGGTGGAAACGCCGAGCGTAACGTTGGACCAATCTTCGCCGGTCGATTGCGTGACTTCGGCGCGGCGGACCAGCTCCAACTGCGGCTTGCGGTCCTTGGCGCCGGTGTCGAGCCGGGCGTCGTAGAGCGGCAGCCAGCGCGCATTACGGACAGCGTAGGTCACCCGCAGCGTCGCCTTCGTTGCGGCGGCAGAGGCAACGTCGATCCGCACCTCGAGCTTGCTCGGCGGTTTGGCCGAGCGCTCGGCTTCGAGTTGCGCGATCTGGCGATCGATCTCGCGCTGCTTTCGCGCGGCGTCACGGATCGCGGTGTCGGCGGTCGCGATCTCCTCGGCAACTGCAGCAAAGGCCGCGCGCCATTCGGTGATCGGCCTCGCCTCGCCCTTGTCGCCGAGGCCGGCGGGAGAGGCCTCGGCAAAGTGCTGTGCGAACTTGCGCCGGGCGGTGGCGGAGTCGATCGCGCCCTGCAAATCGGCGCGCTGATCCCTGAGCGCTTCGATGCGCTGGTCGAGTTCGGGCAGATTGACAGGAGGGGCCGCGCGCGGCGGTCGTGCGTCGATCGTACCAATGGTGAGCTTGGTGCCCGCCTCGCCTTCGACGCGAAGGGAGGACGGATCGAGCGAAAGCGGAAAGTCCTTCGCGACCAGCGTGCTGTCGCCGGAAGCAATGTCCAGTGCGATAACGCGGGTGACGGTCGCACCATCGGGATAAACGGTGACCGTGTCGATGCTAGACGTGGCGTCCACATCGGCGGCCCATGACGGCAACGCGAACGCCGTTGTCACCAGCACCAGACTCGTCGTCGCCAGACATCTTGCGATCGTGCGCATCAAAATTCCCTCCTGCCAATGTCGCCGCGCCGCCAGCCGGACGCGTGAAAACATGCAGCGCCATCGTGATGAGACGCGGCAGAGAAGGAACCGGTTCGATTGGGGTTTCCGTGGGGCGCCGCCGCGGCGGCACCATGACCGCGGAACGCCTGATCGCGCCGCGGCACAGCCAAGGCTTTTCACCCAAGGCTTTGAAGGAGAGCCTCAGACCTGGCTGGGCGACGCCTGGCCGAAGATGCGGCGGAGCAGGTCTGTCACATTCCTGGCGCCGGCCTTCTTCAAAATGCTGGCGCGATAGCCCTCGATTGTCCGTGCGCTCAGATGCATGCGGCGGGCGATTTCCTTGTTGGTCAGGCCGGCAGCAAGATGGACGAGCACGTCGTTTTCGCGCGCAGTCAGCGGCTCGCAGCCGGGAAGCCAGCGCTGCCGGTTCGCATCGGGCTGTGCGAACGCTTCGATCGCGGCATCGATACGGTCGACGATGTCATGGGTGCGGAATGGCTTCTCGATGAAATCGGACGCGCCGCTCTTGATCGCGTCGACGGCCATGGCGATGCTGCCGTTCGCGGAGGTCACGAGAACCGGCGCCATGCAATTCTCCTCGCGCAGTCGCTTGAGCACGTCGAGGGCGGAGCGATCTGGCGGCATCTCCAGCAACACGCAAGCCGGCATCCGCGCCTTTGCTTCCGACAACAAAGACGCACCGTCGGCGAAGCAGATCATGTCATAGGCGCTCTGTTCGAGCGCAGTTGAAAGCTGTTCGCGGGAGGCGGCGTCGGTGTCGATGACGAATACCTCACCCTTGGAAAGCATGTTTCCCGGCATAATCCCGATCCAATAATGTCTTGGTCAAATGGTCCGAGGCGGCCGGGGGCCCGTCGCGCCCCGCCGTCGTGCGCACGGCATTCGCGCCAGTGCTTCGGTTTCGCTTATGTATGTTCCATCCTGTTCCCTGATTTGACGGATCGGGACAGAAACTTTACATTTCGGGACATCTGCGGGAATGCCTGACAGGAACGGTTCGCATGACCGATCTCATTCGCAGCGCAGGCTTGAGCTATTACCCGGAGGTCGCCCGGTCGGTCGGGCTCGACCCCAGACAGATGATGCGAAAGGTCAGGCTGCCGCTCGCCTGCTTCGACAAGCCCGATATCCCCATTGCCGTCACTGGTCTGCGGCGCCTGCTCGAATTGTCGGCAGAGGCGTCTGGTGCCGAAGATTTCGGCTTGCGGCTCGCCGAGCGCGGCGGCCTGACCAATTTCGGCGCGGTCGGTTTGATCGTGCGCGAACAGGCCACCGTCGGCGAGGCGATCGAAGCGTTCTCGCGCTTCATCCATATCCATCATGACGGCATGCGGCTCGACGTCGCGCGCGGCAAGCAGACCGTGACCGTCACGCTGCATCTGCGCGGCCGGCAACCGACCGCGCCACGCCAATCCATCGACATGGCCCTGGGCAGCGTCCACCGCATCATCCAGTCACTGTTCGGAAGTGACTGGCGGCCGCAGGAGGTGCACCTGCACTATGCGCCGCCGCACGACCGCAAGCGTTATCGCGAGTTCTTCGGCTGCCGCGTGACCTTCAACGCGAAGGAGGACGCGATCCTGTTGTCGACGCATGACATGGAGCGCCGGATCCCGAGCGCGCATCCTTTGATCGCGAGCTATCTGCGCAAGCGGATCGAGGCGATCGAAAACCGGCCGGCAGGCTGGGAGGAGAAGGTCGACGAAGTCGTGCGCCTCCTGCTCACTGGGGGCGACTGCACGGTCGAGCGCGTGGCCGAGCATCTCGTCTGCAGCCGCCGCACCATCCATCGCCACCTCGCCGAAGCCGGCACCAGCTTTTCGGCGATCCTCGACGCGCAACGCGCCGATCTCGTGATCCAGCTGATCGAGGACCCCGACCGGCCGTTGGCCGATATCGCCGCGCAACTCGGCTTCTCCGCGCAGAGCGCCATGGCCCGCTGGTTCCGCGGCCGCTTCGGCTGCACCATCACCGAATGGCGCAAGGGCGTGCGGCCGCCGGCCAAGCCGGCTGGCGTGCCGTCGGCAGCCGCGGCCTAAGGCGCGGTCTGGCCTGCGATTACGTTTCTGTAGTCAGCGCGCGTGGATATGCACGACGCTCACATCGCCCGCACGAACCTGCGGAAACCCGGCGCGCCGATCAGCGCTTCGAAATCCGCGTCGCGCTTCTCGCCTGCGAAACTAAATCCGGCCCTGGCGTAACACCGCTCCGCAGCCGCGTTGCCGATCAGGAAGGGGATCGTCGCGCGCGAGAATCCGGCGGCCCGTCCTGCCTCCAGCGCGTGGGTAATCAGCGCCTGCACCAGGCCGCGGCCGCGATGGGCCGGATTGGCCGCAACATGCTCGATGAGCCAGTCATCGTCGTCGCCCGCGAGCCAGCAGCTCCGCAAGTACGCGCCGCGCCGGCGGATGGCCTCCAGTTCGGTGGCGCCAAGCCCATCCTCGCGGGCGACCTCCTCGAGCGCGCGCCACGCAGCCATGCCGGAGCCGGCGAAGGGCAGCGCGCACAGCGCAGCCGCGGGCCTGCCATCAACGTCAGCAACCAGGAAACGGGAGACGTGCCAGATCGACACGGTCCGCGCGACGGCGATGCGCGCCGCAAACGCAAGGCACTCAGCCTCGGGCCGGCCGAGCGCGATGTCGAACCAGCCGCGTGGCCGATGACCGCGCATCGAGGACAGAATGGTGCCAGCGATGAAATCGGCATCGTCGGGGCGCGCAGACCGTATCGTCATGCGCGCTCCTTCGCGAGGACCTTACGTATTCTTCAGCGCGACGCGGAATTCGGCCTCGGTCTTGGCCTTGACCTCGTCGAGCGAGACGCCGTCGGCGAGCTCGATCAGAGCCATGCCACCGTCACCGTGCTTGTCGATGGTGAAGACGGCGAGATCGGTGACGACCATGTCGACCACGCGCTCGCCGGTCAGCGGCAGGTTGCACGTCTTCAGGAGTTTAGAACCGTCCTTGGCGGAGTGCTCCATCACCACGACGACGCGCTTGACGCCGGCGACGAGATCCATCGCGCCGCCCATGCCCTTGACCATCTTGCCGGGGATCATCCAGTTGGCGAGATCGCCGTTCTGGGCCACCTGCATGGCGCCGAGGATCGACAGATCCATGTGGCCGCCGCGGATCATGCCGAAGGAATCGGCGCTGGAGAAATAGCTGGTTGTGGGCAGCTCGCTGACGGTCTGCTTGCCGGCGTTGATGAGATCGGCGTCCTCTTCGCCCTCATAGGGGAACGGTCCCATGCCGAGCATGCCGTTCTCGCTCTGGAGGCTGACGTCGACGCCGTCCGGGATGTAGTTCGAGACCAGCGTCGGGATGCCGATGCCGAGATTGACGTAGTAGCCGTCACGCAATTCCTTCGCTGCGCGCGCGGCCATCTGTTCACGGGTCCAGGCCATCTCAATCTCCTGATGTGTTAGGCGGCGGTGCGCGGTCGGGTGTTGCGGAATTCGATGCGCTTCTTGGCCATGCCGACCTCGACGATGCGCTTCACGAAAATACCGGGCGTGTGGATGTGGTCGGGATTGAGTTCACCGGCGGGAACCAGATGCTCGACCTCGGCCACCGTGACCTTGGCGGCGGTCGCCATCATCGGGTTAAAGTTGCGCGCGGTTTTGCGGTAGATCAGGTTGCCGGCGGTGTCGCCCTTCCAGGCGTGCACGATGGCGAGGTCGGCGAACAGGCCGCGCTCCATCAAATACTTCTCGCCGTCGAACTCCTTCACTTCCTTGCCCTCGGCGATCAGCGTGCCGACGCCGGTCTTGGTATAGAAAGCCGGAATGCCGGCGCCGCCGGCGCGGATGCGCTCGGCCAGCGTGCCCTGCGGATTGAATTCGAGTTCCAGCTCACCGGCGAGGAATTGCTGGGCGAACAGCTTGTTCTCGCCGACATAGGACGAGATCATCTTCTTGATCTGGCGGGTTTCGAGCAGGCGGCTAAGGCCAATGCCGTCGACGCCGGCATTGTTGGAAACCACTGTCAGGCCCTTGACGCCGGACTCGCGGATAGCATCCGACAGCACCTCCGCGATGCCGCAGAGGCCGAAGCCGCCCGACATGATCATCATGTTGTCCTTGAGAACGCCCTCAAGCGCCGACTTGGCGTCGGGATAGACCTTGTTCATGCAAAAAACCCTCGACTGAACCTTCGGCTTGCAGGCGTCGCGCCTTATTGGCGGCGATTATTAGGCGAAATCGTCCGAAGCCGTCAATGATACGGGGTTCTCCGTTTCGCAGCCCGGTGGTAGAAGCTGCCCACGCCGTGGGCAGACCCGTCCGCGGCCTTGAAAGCGACAAGAAAACCCATCAAGTTGCGGGGCTTAACGTAATAGGACTTGGGCGTGGGGCGCGCAGGTATCCCGGCCCGTCCTTTTGGCTCCAGCGACCAACCCGATCAGGACATGCCATTGACCATGGCCCAAGGAATGAAGCGCCTCGGGACGCCGATCGCGGCGCTGCTCGGCGTCGTGCTGATCGCCCTGATCACGACCTCCTGGCTCATCAACCGCGACGCGCTGCGCAAGGCGGTGGAAGCGCAGATCCGTGACGTCACCGGGCTCGAGCTCAGTGTCGCCGGCGCGATCGACATCTCGCTGCTGCCGGCAAGCTACATCTCCTTTCATGACGTCGGCCTGAAGGGCGGCGGCACCAGCGACCCCGCGCTCCATGTCGACGTGCTCACCGCCAACCTGCGGCTGCTGCCCCTGCTGCTGCAACGGTTCGAGATCGCCGATTTGACGCTGTTGCGGCCGCACATCCATGTCAGCCTGAAGCCGGACGGCGAGAGCAACTGGACGCCCTTCATCCAGACGATCGCGCGCACCATGAAGCCCGGCGCCGACAACCAGGTGTCATTCTCCGAAATCAGGATCCAGGACGGCGTGCTCAATTACGAGGACGCCGCAACGCGCGCCACCGAGCAGTTCGACGACATCGACCTGTCGCTGGCCTGGCCCTCGATCTCGCGCTCCTTCGCCGCGACCGGCCAGTTCGACTGGCGCGGCGAGCGTGTGGACGGCTCGATCAGCTTTGCTGATTTCGTCGCCGCCCTTTCCGGGGACCGCTCCGGATTGAAGGCGCGGATCGCCAGCGCTCCGCTCAAGCTCGCCTTCGACGGCAGCGTCGCCAACCGCACCAGCCCGATGATGGAAGGCACGCTCACCATCGACAGCCCCTCCTTGCGCAACGCGCTGCGCTGGACCGGACAGCCGCAGCCCGGCAGCGGCGGCTTCGGCCGCTTCGCATTGAAGGCGCGCGCCAATGTCGTGGGCGCCTCGATCGCGCTGACCAACGTCAATGTCGAGCTCGACGGCAACACCGCCGAGGGCGTGATGACCTACGCCAATAACGGCCGGCAGACGCTCCAGGCGACGCTCGCCGCCGACGCGCTCGACTTCACGCCTTACATCTCCACCTTCCGCCTGCTCGCGAGCGGCGCGCGCGACTGGAACCGGCAGCTGTTCGATCTCAATGGGCTCTCGACCACCGACCTCGACATGCGCCTGTCGGCGGCGCGGCTGACGGTCGGGCCATCAAAACTCGGCCGCACCGCGATCGGCGCCAATTTGCGCAACGGCACGCTGGCGCTCTCGGTCGGCGAGGCGCAGGTCTATGGCGGCATCGCCAAGGGCTCGTTCGGGATCGCGCGCTCCGACACCGTCGCCGACGTCAAGGCGCAATTCCAGTTCACCGATGTCGACCTCCAGGCCTGCACCTCCGAACTGTTCGGCATCAACAAGCTGTCCGGCCGCGGCAACATCAGCGTCTCCCTCGTCGCCTCCGGCTCGAGCCCGTTCGGCCTCGTGCAGTCGCTCGACGGCAGCGCCAGCGTGACCGGGCATGACGGCGCGATCGCGGGCTTCAACGCCGAGCAACTGCTCAAGCGGCTGGAGCGGCGGCCGCTGTCCGGCGGCGGCAATTTCCGCAGCGGCTCAACGCCCTATGACAATCTCACCGTCGCGGTGAAATTCGCCGACGGGATCGCAACCGCCGAGGACATCCGCATCGAAGGGCCCGCGGCGAAGATTACGCTGACCGGTACCGCGTCGGTGCCGACGCGCGAATACGACATGAAGGGAGTTGCGAGCCTCAACACAACGGCCGGCTTTCAATTGCCCTTCATGGTGCAGGGTCCCTGGGACGATCCCTTGATCTTCCCCGACCCTGAAAGCCTGATCCGCCACTCGCCCGCGGCGTCTCCCTTCCTCGACCTCCTGAAGCAGCGCATCACCGGCGGCGGAAAGCGACCGGCGCCCGAGGGATCGCCGACGGCGGAGAACGCCAAAGAAAACGCCAAGTCCAACTGAGGATGGCGCCCGCTGACCGCGCGAATTGATCAGGGCGAATTGATGCGGCGATTGGATCGATGCACGCGTTAAGCATCTCCTCCGGCCCGATACCCCACGACCTAGGTCTGACAACATGCCGCTAGATCGGATAGCGGCCATGCGCTAGTGTTTTATCCGACCGGTTAAACACCGGCGGCTTGAGGGAGAAAAACGTGAAATCCAAGGTTATTGGCGCGGTATCATTGGCGGTCGCTGCGGCCGGGCTGTTTGCAGCTGCTGCACCCGCATTTGCGCAACAAAAGACGATTACGGTCTGGTGGGGCAAGGGCTTCTATCGCTCGGAAGACGACGCGCTGCTCGACACGATCAAGAAGTTCGAAGCCAAGACCGGCATCAAGGTCGAATTGTCGCAGTACGCGATCCAGGACATGATTCCGAAGACGGTCGCCGCACTCGACGCCGGCACCGTGCCCGATGTCGCCTATTCCGACAGCTATGACGTGCAGGCGCAGGGCAAGTGGGCCTATGAGGGCAAGCTCGAAGACCTCACTGATGTCATGGAGCCGATCAAGGATCGGTTCGTGCAAAACACCCTGGATGCGTCGATCCTCTATAACGACGTCACCAAGAAGAAGGCCTATTACGGCTTCCCGCTGAAGCAGCAGAGCATGCACGTCCAGATCTGGAGCGACATGCTGGAGAAGGCCGGCTTCAAGCAGAGCGACATTCCGACCGACTGGGCAGGCTACTGGACGTTCTGGTGCGACAAGGTCCAGCCGGGGATCCGCAAGGCCACCGGCCAACGCATCTATGCTGTCGGGCAACCGATGGGCGTGGAATCCACCGACGCCTTCCAGTCGTTCTACACCTTCATGGACGCCTACCACGTCAAGCTCGTCGACGACGACGGCAAGTTGCTGGTCGACGATCCCAAGGTCCGCGACGGCCTGATTCATGCGCTGAAGGACTACACCGACACCTATATCAAGGGCTGCACCCCGCCCTCCTCCACGACCTGGAAGGATCCGGACAACAACGTCGCCTTCCACAACAAGACGATCGTGATGACCCACAACTTCACGATTTCGATCGCGGCGAAGTGGTACGAGGACTCGCAGAACCAGGCGCTCACGCCCGAGCAGCGCGAGGCCGGCAAGAAGGCCTACGAGCAGGACATCATCACGGCGTCCTTCCCGAA
Source organism: Bradyrhizobium sp. F1.4.3 (assembly GCF_040548375.1). Classification (NCBI taxonomy): domain Bacteria; kingdom Pseudomonadati; phylum Pseudomonadota; class Alphaproteobacteria; order Hyphomicrobiales; family Nitrobacteraceae; genus Bradyrhizobium; species Bradyrhizobium sp. F1.4.3. The sequence continues at coordinate 128,683 of NZ_JBEPRN010000002.1, read as the reverse complement.
GGCACCCGACGGCTCGACCATCCGCTACCGCTCCGACGTCAAGACCGGGCTGATCTTCACCGCGGCCAAGAACAAGGCCGAGGCCAAGCAGTTCATCAGCTTCCTGCTCCAGGAAGAGAACGTTCGCCCCTATATCGAGGGCGCGCTCGGCCGCTGGTTCCCGGTGACCAAGGAAAGCCAGGCGAGCCCGTTCTGGCAGGCCGACAAGCACCGCAAGGCGGTTTACGCCCAGTTCACCGGCGGTACCGCGCCGTTCGACTTCACCAAGAACTGGAAGTTCACGATCCTCAACAACGAGAACGTCTGGGCCAAGGCGATGAACCGGGTCGTCAGCGAGAAGGTGCCGGTCGACAAGGCCGTCGACGAACTGATCATCCGCATCAAGCAGGTCGCGGGTTAAAGCACTCCACCCTCTCCCCGTTCTTACGGGGAGAGGGTTGGGGCCAGGGGCTCTCTCCGCCAGTAGCGCGCACAGTGAGTCCTGTACCCCCTCACCCGGATCGCCCAAGGGCGATCCGACCTCTCCCCACAGGCGGGGAGAGGTGTAAGATTCGAGAGAAGAGTCCGAACGAATGGCGATTACGCTCTCTGGCGATCATGCGATCCCCTCACCGCCCTTGTCGTCGCGGCTGACCCCGGCGCAGGTCTGGGGCATCGTGCTGCTCACGCCCTATCTGCTCGTCTTCCTTGCCTTCGTCGTCTATCCCGTCTGTTACGGGCTGTGGCTGGCGCGCGCTCCGGCAAACTATGTCGCCCTCTACAACGATCCGATCTTCGCGCGTGCTGCGGTCAACACGCTGATCTTCCTGGTCATCGGCATCAACATCAAGATGCTGATCGCGCTGTTCCTGTCCGGATTCTTCGCGCAGCAGCGCACCTGGATCAAATGGCTCTCGGTGATCTTCATCCTGCCCTGGGCGGTGCCGTCGATCCCGACCATCCTGTCGGTGCGCTTCATGCTCAATCCCGAATGGGGCGTGATCAACCACCTGATCTTCTCCTTCACCGGCGATGACGGCCCGAACTGGCTGAACGACCCGACGGTCGCACTGACCATGGCGATCGGCGTACATATCTGGAAGTCGCTGCCGTTCTGGACGCTGATCCTGATCACCGGGCGCCTTGCGATCTCGCACGATCTGTTCGAGGCCGCCGAAGTCGACGGCGCGAGCTGGTGGCAGAAGTTCCGTTTCATCACCTGGCCGTCGATGCAGACCCTCTACATCACCTGCACGCTGCTTTCGATGATCTGGACGCTCGGCGATTTCAACAGCGTTTACCTGCTCACCGGTGGCGGCCCCGCCGACCTGACGCACGTGCTGGCCACGCTCGGCATCCGCTATCTCCGGCTCGACCAGCTCTCGCTCGCGATGGCCTCCATCGTCTGCGCGATGCCGTTCGTCCTGCCGCTCGTGTACTTCATGATGAAACGGTTGTCGCGATGAAGCTCCCTACCTTACGCGAAGTCGCGACCGAAGCGCGATTGCTCCTGATCGGCATTCCCGTCTTCCTCTGGACGATGATACCGATCTACCACATGTTCCTGTTCGCGATCTCGCCGAAGGAAGACGCGTTCTCCGGCAAGCTGTGGCCGGACCATCCGACGCTGCACAACTTCGAAATCGTGTTCAAGCAGCAGCATTATTTCCTGCGCGACTTCTATGTGCAGTTCTGGAATTCGCTGGTGATCGCGGCAGCCGTCGGCGTGTTGACGCTGGTCATCGCGACCGCAGCGGCGTTCTCGATCTCGCGGTTGCGCGTGCCCGGCGGACGCATCGTGATGAATCTGGCGCTGTTCACCTATTTCATCCCCGCGGCGTTCCTTGCCGTGCCGATGTACCGCACCATGGGCAATTACGGCCTGCTCAACAATCACTGGGCGCTGATCCTGGCGATGGTGACGATCGCCTCGCCCTACGCGATCTGGGTGCTGAAACAGGCATCCGACAAGCTGCCGGTCGAGCTGGACGAGGCCGCGGTGATGGACGGCGCGACGACGCCCCAGATCTTCCGCCTGGTCTATTTGCCACTGATGATGCCCTCGCTGGTCGCGATCGGCACCTATGCGGTGCTGCTCGCCTGGAACGAATATCTCTACGCATTCCTGCTGCTGTCGAACGACCGCGAGATCACGCTTCCCGTCGCGCTCGGCAACTTCCTTGCCGCCGACGATTCGCCGTGGGAGCTGTTGATGACCACCGGCTTCATCTACGCGCTGCCGCCGGCCGCGATCTACTACGCCTTCCGCCGCTACATGGTGGGCGGGCTCACGGCGGGTGCGGTGAAGTCCTAAACAACCGCAGCGCGCTTCCTGCGATAGGCGACCAGCAGCGCGATCGTCGAGCCGAGGAAATAACCGGCGGTGGCGCCGGAGATGGCGCGGCCGACGATGATTGCGAGCGCGCGGTCGCTGGCGTCGATCGCCGAGATCACGCCGACGGCATATTGCAGCGAGAACACGACGAGGTTGCGGACCAAGGCAGACGCGCTGCCCGGGCGGATGATCAGCCCGCTGGCGTGATCCACTTCAAACGGGCGCGGCGTCAGCACGCCAAGGGGCAACAGCGCAAGCGCCGCCACGGTCCAGGCGACCAGCGGCCAGACGTTATCCTGATGCCCGAAGCTGATCCGCGAGACGCCCCAGACGATGAACACGACCGGCACGATCAGCGCACGCCAAATCGGCACGGTGCCCGGCTGCGTCGCCTTGATGCCCTGCCAGACCAGATAGGCCAGCAGCGCGAAGACCCAGAGCGGCGTGTGGGTCAGTATCTGGTAGGCGAATGTCATGACCGCCTCCGGATCACATTGGCGCAGCGCTCTCGGCCTGCGAGCTCGACAGTTTTGAGGCGAGCGAGGCGACGACGATGACAACCGCGATCAGGCCGATCACCAGCGTGCAGATCGCGTTGATCTCGGGCTTCACACCGAGTCGCACCTCGGAATAGATCCGGATCGGCAAGGTCGCCGAGCCGGGGCCCGTGGTAAAACTCGCGATCACGAGATCGTCGAGTGACAGCGTGAAGGCCAGCATCCATCCGGCGACGATTGCAGGCGCGATCAGCGGCAGCGTCACCGACAGGAAGGCGCGGACGGGATCGCAGCCGAGGTCCATCGCGGCCTCCTCCAGCGAACGATCGAGCGAGCCGAGGCGGGACTGGACGACGACGGCGACGAAACACATCGTCAGCGTGGTATGAGCGATCGTCACCGTCCAGAAGCCGCGCTCGGCGTTCAGCGCCACGAACAGCAGCAGCAGCGACAGGCCCGAGATCACCTCTGGCATCACCAATGGGGCGTAGAGTATGCCCGAGAACAGCGTGCGGCCGCGAAAACGCTCGCCGCGTGACAGTGCGACTGCCGCGAGCGTGCCGAGCAGGGTGGCAATGGTTGCGGACGAGACCGCGACCCGCAGGCTCATCCAGGACGCCTCGATCATGGCGCGGTCATTGAAGAACTCATAATACCAGCGCAGCGACCAGCCACCCCACACCGTCACCAGCCGCGAGGCATTGAAGGAGTAGATCACGAGAATGAGGATCGGCAGATAGAGGAACGCCAGACCCAGCGCGAGCGAGGCGATGTTGAAGCGGGACAGGCGAAAAGCCTTCCGCATCTCACCGCTCCTCCAATTGCCGCCGCTGGAGCCGCTCGTAGAGCAAGAGCGGCAGCAGCAACACCACGAGCAGCACGATCGCCGCCGCGGAAGCGACCGGCCAGTCCTTGTTGGTGAAGAATTCAAGCCACAGCGTCTGGCCGATCATCAGCGAATTGGAGCCGGCGAGCAGGTCCGGAATCACGAACTCGCCGACGATCGGGATGAAGCACAGCAGCACGCCGGCGCCGAGGCCGGGCAGCGACAGCGGGAAGGTGACGAGCCAGAATACCTGCCACGGCGGGGCACCGAGATCGGAAGCCGCCTCCTCCAGCACCGGCTCCATCTTCGCGAGCGTGGCGTAGAGCGGCAGTATCATGAACGGCAGGTAGGAATAGACGATACCGATATACATCGCGCTGTCGGTGGAAAGCCACACCACCGGCAGGCTGACCAGATGCAGCGCCAGCAGGATCTGATTGAGCAGGCCGTCGTGCTGGAGGATGTTGATCCAGGCATAGATGCGGATCAGGAACGAGGTCCAGAACGGCACGATCACCAGCACCATCGCCACCGCCTGCCAGCGCTTCGGCAGCCGCGCCATGCCGTAGGCGATGGGATAGCCGATCAAAAGCAGCAGCGCGGTCGCCGTGACAGCGACGGTGAGGCTGCGCGCATAGGCAAACACATAGATGTCGTCGGAGGCGAGCAGCTTGAAATTGTCGATCGACAGTGCAGCTAAGGCCGCCTTGAGCGATGTCCACCCCGCCGTCAGGTCGAATACCGGCTCGTAAGGCGGCTGCGCGATCGCGGTCTGCGACAGGCTGATCTTCAGCACGAAGCCGAACGGCACCAGGAAGAACAGCACCATCCAGACATAGGGCCCGATCGCGGCGAAGCGCGCCGGTCGCGCGAAGATACGGCGCGCGCTCATGACGGCAGCACCACGCAGTCGTCGGGCGTGAACCAGGCAACGACGTGCTGGTTCAGGCTGTAGGCGTCGACATCGAGACGCGCGCTGTTGGCCACCGAAGCTTGCAGCATTCCGCCGGAATCGAGCTTCACCTGGTAGGTGGTGGTGCCGCCGAGATAGCAGATATCGGCGACCACGCCGTCCAGCCGGTTGATCGCCGTTTCAATACCGGCCTCGCTCACCGGGCCGCGGCGCGACAGCTTGACCTTCTCAGGGCGGATCGCGACCGACAATCTTGTCTCGCCGATCGGCTCGCGCGGCTCGGCCGCCACCAGCGTGCCGGCATCGCGCGTAGCAATCACCAGACGATGACCGTCGCGCAGCTTGAATTCGCCGTCGAACAGATTGATGTCGCCGACAAACTCCGCGATCCAGCGCGAGCGCGGCGCCTCATAGAGCTCGCGCGGGGTTGCGACCTGAGCGAGCCTGCCGGCGTTCATCACGCCGATCCGGCTCGCCATCGTCATCGCTTCCTCCTGATCGTGGGTGACGATGATGAAGGTCATGCCGAGCCGGCGCTGCAGCTCCATCAGCTCGCCTTGCGTGCTCTCGCGCAGCTTCTTGTCGAGCGCTGCGAGCGGCTCGTCGAGCAGCAGCAGTTGGGGTCGACGCGCCAGCGCGCGGGCCAGCGCCACGCGCTGCCGCTGGCCGCCGGAAAGCTGGTCGGGCTTGCGCTTCTCCAATCCCTCGAGCTTCACCAGCGCCACCATCTCCGCCACCCGGGTGGCGATGTCGGCGCGCGCCATCCCGGCGCGCTTCAGGCCGAAGGCAATGTTGTCGCGCACCGCAAGATGCGGAAACAGTGCATAGTTCTGGAACATCATGTTGATCGGCCGCTCATGCGGCATCGCCTGCGCGATATCCTTGCCGCCGAGCAGGATGCGCCCCTCGTCCGGCGCCTCGAAGCCGGCGAGCATGCGAAGCAGCGTCGTCTTCCCGCAACCGCTCGGGCCAAGGAGAGCAAAGAACTCGCCGGCCTTGATGTCGAGCGACACACCGTCAACGGCGCGGAAGGTGCCGAACGTCTTCGCCACGCCCTCGATGCGCAGCAACGGCTGATCCGCCGCCGGATGCGCATTTCCGCCGGCCGCATCAACCGCGACGTCAGTCCTGGGCAACTCGTCAGTCATGTTCCCTGCCAACCCCGATTCCGCCGCACGCTAGCGGCGGATCGGCCTTTGCTCAACCGGTTCGAGGTGAGTCGTTCACCCCCGCCATGAACGCAGCGAGCGCATCCCGGTCCGCCGCAGGCATCGTCAGGCCCAGCTTGGACCGGCGCCAGAGGATATCGTCGGGGAAGCGCGCCCATTCGTGGCTCATCAGATAGCGCACTTCGGCGCCGGTCAGTTCGGGACCGAAGGCTGGGCCAAGTTCTTCGCGGCTCTTCGCCTCGCCCAACACCGCCGGCAATCGCGAACCATAGGCCGCGACCAGCCGCTGCGCCTGCGGCTCCGAGAGAAAGCGCCAGCGGTCGCGTGCAAGGTCAACCTCGGTATCGAAACGATCCCAGGCAAAATCTCCGCCGGGCAACGCTGCGCCGGCGGTCCAGGGCGGCGACATCGGATAGAACGGCGTCAGCCGCGTCACCGCCCGCTCCGCGCGCAGGCGCGACGTCGTGACGTCGCCGCTGAACATCGTGAGCAGCGGCGCCTTGCGCCGGCGCGCATGGAACAGCGTTGTCCCATCGCGCCGCTGCGCTGCTGCTGGCATCAGATTGACGCCCGAGACCGTCCGCACCACATCGGCCGGCGCGACCCGCTCGCGAAAATAACGGCTGGCCGCTTCACAGAGATAAGTGACGTCCGCACCGGGCATCGCAACGATCGCTGGATCACCAGTGAAGGCGTGCGTGACCGTGCCGATCAGCGTGAAGTCGCGCTCAAAGGGGCTGGCAAAGATCAGCCGCCCGTCGTTGTTCTGGAAGACATAGACGTTGTCGGACTCGAACAGCCGCGGCACGATGATCTGGCTCATCTGCATCGCTGCCATTGAGGGTTGCGGCTGCCGCAGCACGGTCTCCGCGACCATCGACGTCCAGCCGCCCGTGACATTGGCCAGCGCGCGGGCGGTGACCACCCAGCGATGGCCACGATCGACCACCGCGAGCCGCCAGGTGTCGGTCCTGTCGGCACGGACGCAGCGCGCGCCGGTCCGGATCGTGGCGCCACGTTCGGCGGCATCCAGCGCCGTGAGCACGACCAGGCGGGTATCGTCGACCACGCAGTCGGCATATTCGAAGGCGATGCCGAACGGACGCTTCAGGGCGTTGCCAACCGGATGATGCGTGATGTCGAGGGTGGTCGATCCCGAAAGCCCGCCCCGATTCGTGAGGCTGTCATAGACATAAAGGCCTGCCCGTAGCAGCCATGGCGGACGCGCCTCGGAATGGACGGGGATCACAAAGCGCATCGGCCGGACCAGATGCGGCGCGATCCGGAGCCAGGTCCCGCGCTCGGCCAGCGCCCGGCGCACCCGCCAGAAGCCGCGCCGTTCCAGCACTGACAGATCGCCATGGATCAGCCGCGGTGTCGCCGACGAAGCAGCACCGCCAAGATCACCCTGCTCGACCAGAATCACGCGGAGGCCGCGGCCAGAGGCATCGCGCGCGAGGCTGACACCGTTCAGGCCGCCGCCGATGATCGCAAGATCGTAATCCGCCATGAAACCGTCGAGAGGGAACGAAGCGCCCCATCACTAGAGCCATTTCCGTTCCGATGAAATCGGAACGGGGCTCTGGATTCCTATTTTGACGCGTTTTCTTGACGCGAACCGGAATCCACTTCGCTCGAGAACGCTCTAGCCGGTCTTGAGCGCAAGCTCCATGGCCTCGGCGCGGCCGACGAGGCCGGCATATTGCCCGATCGGCAAGGGCTTGCCGAGCAGATAGCCCTGCACGCCGTCGCAGCCTTCCTTGGCAAGGAAGGCGAGCTGCTCGATCGTCTCGACGCCCTCGGCGATGATCGACATTTCGAGGCCGTGGCCGAGATCGATCACGGCGCGGACGATCGCCGCCGATTGCGGGTTGCGGCCGAGATTCATGATGAAGGCGCGGTCGATCTTGATCTTGTCGAACGGGAACGCCTGGAGATAGCTCAGCGAGGAGTAGCCGCTGCCGAAATCGTCCATGGAGATGCGCACGCCGAGCGCCTTTAGCCGGCGCAGCAGCGCCAGGCCGCGATCAAAATCCTCGATCAGCACGCCCTCGGTGATTTCGAGCTCGAGCCGGCCGGGCGCAAGCCCGGTTTCGAGCAGGATGGAATGGACGAGCCCGACCACGTCGCCGTGCATGAACTGCGCTGGCGACAGATTGACCGCAACCTGGAGCGGCTTTGGCCACGACGCCGCCTCGCGGCAGACCTGGCGCAAAATCCATTCGCCCATCTCGACGATCAGGCCGCTCTCCTCCGCGATCGGGATGAATTCGGCCGGCGAGACCTGGCCGCGAACCGGATGCTGCCAGCGCGCCAGCGCTTCGAAACCGATGATCTCGCTCTCGGCGACGCTGTGTCTCGCAATCCCTTGCGGCTGGAACGCGAGCGACAATTCGCCGTTCTTGATCGCCTTCGACAGGTCCTGGTGCAGCACGCGGCGGTCGCGGATCTGCTGGTCCATTTCCGGCTGGTAGAGGCTGATCGTGCCGCGCGACTTCTGCTTGGCGCGGAACAGCGCGGCGCCGGCATTGGCGAGCAGCGAGGCACCGTCGGCACCATTATGCGGGAAGACCGACATGCCGGTGGTGACACCGGCGCGGACCGCGCGGCCGTCGATCTGGAATTCCTGGGCGATGGCGTCGCCAAGCTGCTGCGCCAGCGCGAGGCCCGCATCAGGCTGCTTGCCGTCGATGATGAGCCCGAACTCGTCGCCGGAGAGGCGCGCCACCACGCCGCCGCGCGCGGCGTCCTGGAGCCGCTGGGCCACCTCGACCAGCAGCTTGTCGCCGAGAGCATGGCCGAAGACGTCATTGACCTCCTTCAACCCGTCGAGATCGATGCAGAGGACGGCGAACTCCTCGTCGGTGCCCTCGCACGCCTCGATCATCTGGGTCAGCGCCTGGAGGAAAGCGGCCCGGTTGGGCAGGTCGGTCAGGCCGTCATGATAGGCCATGTGCGCCATGCGCGACTCGGTCTGCCGCCGGTCGGTGACGTCCTCGTGGGTCTTGATCAGATATTGCGGCTCGCCGGCATCGCTTAGCACGGTGGCGCGGCGGGTGAGGAACAACCGCAGGCCATCCTTGGTGGAGATCGGATGCTCCTCGGTGACCATCCCGCGCTTCTTGATCGCGGCCTCGTCGCGCGAGATGATCAGCTTGGCTTCCTTGGGATTGAAGATATCGGACGCGGTCAGTCCGGTGGCTTCCTCGCGCCTGCGGTTGAGGATCGTCTCCGCGCTGCGATTGGCAAGCAGATAGCGGCCATCCTTGACCTGCTCCACGATCAGCGCCACCGGGATGTTGTCGACCACGAGCTCGAGGAATTTCTTGGTGCTCTCCAGCTCTTGCGACAGCGAGCGGCGGTCGGTGATGTCCTCGAACAGGAGCAGCAGGAATTCGGGCTTGTTGTTTTCGTTGCGGACCACGATCCGGATCGAGGCAACCATGCTCCGCGCCCCGTCGCGCTCGACCTCGAATTCGTTGCGGTACTGGCCGTCGGGCGCCGCGAGCGCCGCGCGGTCGGTGGCCTCGATGCTGGCCGCCGAGACCGGCGCAAACAGCTCGCGCGCGTTCTTGCCGGCAACGAAGTCCCGCGAGAAGCCCCAGAAGCGCTCGTAGGCGCTGTTGGCGAAGATGTAGCGGCCGTCCTCGATGGTCTTGGCGGCGACGCAGGCCGGCACGTTGTCCAGCACCGTTTCCAGAAACTGCTTGGTGGAGGCGAGCTGCCGCGACAGCTTGCGCTGCTCGCTGACGTCGAGATGGGTCGCCACCGACCCGCCGTTCGGCAGAATGAAATATTTCACCAGGATGGCGCGCCCGTCCGGCAGTTCGGTGATCAGGCCGTTGGTGCTTGCCGCCTTCTCGTAGAACTCGTCGTCGGAAACACCGCCGAGGACTCCGCGCGCGCGCCGCAGCTCGAGGATGTCGTAGCCGGTCATGTCGGCCCAGAGGTCCGACCGCGACAGGCTGTAGATCTCGAGATAGCGGTCGTTGCAGAAGATGATGCGCCGCTGCGCATCCGTCATCACCACGCCCTGGTTGAGATTGTTCATGGCGGAGGAGACGAAGGCGTTGCGCCGCAACTGGGACCGCCTGGCGCGGTGCAAGGCGGAATTGATCCAAAGGGCGATGGCCGCCAGCAGCGCGCAGACAACAATGCCGCCGATCAGGCTTTCCCAGACCAGACTGGGATCGAGCCCGCCGAGATAGTCCGCCGGGGCGAACCGTTCGGACAGCGCAAGGGCGCGCGCAGGCGTCATCGCTCCGGCCAGGCACACGACGACCTGCACAGCTATCAGAATGGTGCTGTCCGCGTGCCAGTTCTTCTCAGCCATCCGCCACCCGCGATTTCAGCTGCGGATTGTCTGGCTTCACGGGTTTGGATCGGGTAAACGCCTGTACGCGCAACAGAAAAATGTGACGTAAAATACGGCAATTGCCCTGACATGATAAACGCTTCCTTAATGGAAAACGGCCGCGCGGCAGGTTTCCCAGGCAAACAGGCTCCGGCGCCCTCGGCACCTCCAGCAAGAACCCTGAATAACCATGGATAGGGTCGACTGCGTCGTCATCGGAGCCGGCGTGGTCGGGCTCGCGGTGGCCCGGAAGCTGGCACAGGCCGGGCGCGAGGTGATCGTGCTCGAGGAAGCCGAGGCCATTGGCACCGTGACCTCCTCGCGCAACAGCGAGGTGATCCATGCCGGCATCTACTACCGCGCCGGAAGCTGGATGGCGCGCATGTGCGTCAGCGGCAAGCACGCGCTCTACCGCTACTGCGGCGAGCGCGGCATCCCGCACAAGAACTGCGGCAAGCTGATCGTCGCAACCAGTGCGAAGGAAACCGAGAAGCTGCAATCGATCAAGGCGCACGCCGCGGCCAACGGCGTGCTCGACATGCAGCTGCTCTCGGGCGAAGCCGCGCGCGCGCTGGAGCCGTCGCTTGCCTGCGACGCCGCACTGCTTTCACCGTCGACCGGCATCATCGACAGCCATGCCTACATGCTCTCGCTGCGCGGCGAGGCCGAGGCGGCGGGCGCGGCCTTTGCATTTCACACACCGCTGATCCGCGCCAAGGCGGTCGGCGGCATCATCGAGATCGAGGCCGGCGGCGAGGCGCCGATGACGCTGCAATGTGGCCTTCTCGTCAACGCCGCCGGGCTTTCGGCGACGACCGTGGCGCGCCACATCGACGGCATGCCGCTGGAGCGGATTCCGCCGGCCTATCTCGCCAAGGGAAACTACTTCAGCTGCAACGCGAAAGCGCCGTTCTCGCGCCTGATCTATCCGGTGCCCGAGCCGGGCGGGCTCGGCGTCCATCTGACGCTGGACATGGCGGGACAGGCGCGTTTCGGCCCCGATGTCGAGTGGATCGAGACGATCGACTATGAGGTCGATCCGTCGCGCGCCGAGCGCTTCTATCCGGCGATCCGCAAATACTGGCCGACGCTGCCCGATGGAGCCTTGATGCCGAGCTATTCCGGCATTCGCCCGAAGATCGTGCCGCCAGCCGTCGCCACGCAGGACTTTCTGATGCAGGGTCCGCGCGACCACGGCGTCGAAGGCCTGATCAATCTGTTCGGCATCGAATCACCGGGCTTGACGTCGTCGCTCGCGATCGCAGACCACGTCGCCGAGCTCGCAGACATATAAGCGCCGCGCAACGATGATTGCGCAGCGCGCAGCTTGCAGCAGGGATGAGCGCAATGGCTCTGATCCCTGCGTGAAAGGGTACGATCAAACTCTACGCTGTTTACGGGGGTTATTAGTGAAGCGTGTCGCCGGTGTGCTTCAGACGCTCGATCTGGTCCTTGACCATCAACTTCCGGCGCTTCAACTCAACAATTTGCAGGTCGTCTGTTGAAAGGTGCACGAGAGCTTCGTGCAATTCGTGTTCGAGAGTTTTGTGCTTCCGTTCCAATTCAACCAGATGTGCCTGAATTGTCATTCGAAACCTCCTCGGTAGGGGTGAACCTTGGATTCGATCCGGACGAGCAAGTGTACATCACCGATTCGATCTGTCGATGGATATCCATCGTCGCAGTGTCATTTTTGAAAATTCATATGTAATGAAGCGTGAGTAAGGAACCGCGCGGCGAAAAATCCATGATATCAACGCGCTTGCCTGAGCCGCGGTAAGCGATCCACCGAAATATCTTGCGAGAGAATGCTGACCGACGATCCAGATGCTTGCGATCACGCCGCGCAAGGACGATAATTTCCACAGGGCATCCACAGCCTTAATCTCAAGCCTATCGGTTTTCGGCCACCGCAGACATGACCAATGAACACGAGCGCGAGCTCGAAGCCGAACTCGCCCGGTTGCACCAGGAACACCGAGATCTCGATGCGGCGATCGATGCACTGCATCAATCGCCAGCCCCCGACCTATTGCGGTTGCAGCGGTTGAAGAAGCGCAAGCTGTTGTTGCGCGACCGTATCGCCTTCATCGAAGACCAGATCACGCCCGACATCATCGCCTGATCCACAGGCATCGTTTCGCAGGGAAGCCGCGGCATTTGAATCCGCTTGACTCAAAAGGAACAAAGAGAGAACATTTGGACCCAACCGCCCAGGGAAACGCAGATGTCCGCAACCGTCCTTTTCGACAACAGCCATTATGAACAAGCCTGCGATCAGGCCATCGCGATGTGCGACGGCAATCTGCGCAGCACCATCAAGGCGCTGATCATGGCCAACGAATATCTGGAAACCGAGCTCGAGGAATTGCAGGCGGCGATCTCGGCAGGCTGCATTCCCGAAACCTCACCCAGCAAGGCGCGGAGCAGCGCCGCCTGATGTCACCATTGGGAGCAACGCCATGTCGGATGTCACCTACTACGTTGCAATGCCATTCCTGATCGATGCCGACGGATCGCCGGTCGCAGGCGCCGCCGAAGAATTCCAGACCTCGACCGCCGCGTTACGGCGTGCCGAGAGTCTGGCCCGCGGTGCCGGCCACATCGGCGCGGTTGCGTTCAGCCGCAGCGGCGATCCCATGACCGGCGAATTCGGTGACGCAAAACTGCTGCGAAAATTCGGCAACGTGCCGGAAGACCTCGCCACGCTGTAGATTATTGTTTGAGCATGATCTCCGCGCAAACGCATTCTGCGTTTGTCGCAAGCGAAAGCCGATGCACACTTTTCCGGATCACGCTCTAGCTGCTCATCAGCCCGATCCGCGGCTCATGCCGGCGGTGCGCCTTGCGCACATACATGGCAGCATCGGCCTCCTCGAGGGCGCGCGCTGCATCGGACTGCGAGCCCAGCAGCGCGACACCGGCGGAGGCGCCCGCCGTCACGTGCTGGCCGCGAAAGACGAACGACAATTCGTCGACCGTCTGCTCGAAGATCACGGCTTTCGCCTTGGCATCGGTCTCGCCGAGATTCCACAACAGCAGCGCAAATTCGTCGCCGCCGAGACGTCCGACCACGTCGGACGCGCGGATCTGCCGCGTCAGCGTACCGGCGATCGCCTTGAGCACTTCGTCGCCGGCGGCGTGGCCAAAGGAATCGTTGATCGGTTTCAGCCGGTCGACGTCGAGCACGATCAGCGCGCCGCTGGCATGGTAGCGCTTCATGTAGGCGACGGCGCGCTGGAGCTCGCGCTCGAAACCGCGGCGGTTCGGAATGTCGAGCAGGAAATCGGTGTCGGCGGCCGCCTCGAGTTCCGCGATCCGCCGCAGCGCCTGCTTGAGCTTGGTTCGCAGGCCGCGGATGGTCGCCTTGATGGTCGCCTTGGCGCCGTCAGCAGCGGACGCGCGGCGCCGCTTCGGAGCCGCAGAACGCTTGGGGGCAGTTTTCGCTCGGCTCCCGCTGGTTTTTCCGCCCTTTTTGGCCTTCACCGCGGTCGCCCTTCTTGGTTTCTTCATGGGCATCCTGCTCAATGAAGGCTTGCGGGGATTCACCAAGACAGGATAGTGCATTCCCTTCTCCTTGCCACCGCCTTGCGAGCCGCCGGCCGGAACCGTTAATCTGGCCTATGTTTCTGTTTTCCCGAGAACAATTGACGACATGACCGCGCCGATCGCCATCATCATGGGAAGCCAGTCGGACTGGGACACCATGCGGCATGCCGCCGACACGCTTGCAGCGCTCGGCGTTGCCTGTGAATCCCGCATCGTTTCGGCGCATCGGACCCCGGACCGGCTGTTTACTTTCGCCAAGGGCGCCAAGGCCGCTGGTTTCAAAGTCATCATCGCCGGTGCCGGCGGCGCTGCGCATCTGCCCGGCATGGCCGCCGCCTTGACGGAACTGCCGGTGTTCGGCGTCCCGGTCGAATCCAGGACGCTCAAGGGCATCGATTCGCTCTATTCGATCGTCCAGATGCCCGCCGGCATCCCGGTCGGCACCCTGGCCATCGGCAAGGCCGGCGCGATCAACGCGGCGCTGCTTGCGGCGGCCGTGCTGGCACTGTCCGATCCGGCCCTGTCCGACCGCCTTGCCGCCTGGCGCAAGGCGCAGACCGAGGCGGTCGCCGAGCGCCCGGAGGACAAGGCGTGACTGACTCAAAGCAGGTGAAGCTGAAGCCCGGCGACACCATCGGAATCCTCGGCGGCGGGCAGCTGGGCCGGATGCTGGCGATGGCCGCGGCGCGGTTAGGCCTGCGCTGCCAGGTGTTCTCGCCCGATCCGGATTCGCCGGCCTTCGACGTCGTGCTGAACGCGACCTGTGCGGAATACGCCGATGTCGAGGCGTTGGAGCTGTTCGCCAACGACGTCGACGTCATCACCTACGAATTCGAGAACGTGCCATCGGCCGCCGCAATGGTGCTGGCAGCGCGCCGCCCGGTGCTGCCCAACCGCAAGATTCTCGAGACCACACAGGACCGGCTCGCCGAGAAGGATTTTGCCACGCGGCTCGGCATCGGCACCGCCGCTTACGCCGATGTCACCTCGGTCGCATCGTTGCGCGAAGCGATCGCAAGGATTGGCCTCCCGGCCGTGCTCAAGACCCGCCGCTTTGGCTATGATGGCAAGGGCCAGGTCATCATCCGCGAGGGCGACGACATCGCGAAGGTCTGGACCAGCCTCGCCACCAAGGCGGCGATCCTGGAAGCCTTCGTGCCGTTCGAGCGTGAGATCTCCGTGATTGCCGCGCGCTCGGCCGCAGGCCAGGTCGAATGCTTCGACGTCACCGAGAACGAGCACCGCGACCACATTCTGAAGATATCCCGGGCGCCCGCGCCGATCCCGGATGCACTAGCCGAAGAGGCGCGCAGCATCGCCGGCAAGATCGCGACCGCGCTCGACTATGTCGGCGTGCTCGCCGTCGAGATGTTCGTGCTCGCCAACGGCGCCGGACCGAAGGTGCTGGTCAACGAGATCGCCCCGCGCGTGCACAATTCCGGGCACTGGACACTCGACGGCGCGTCGGTCTCCCAGTTCGAGCAGCACATCCGCGCCATCGCCGGCTGGCCGCTCGGCAAGCCCGTTCGCCTCGGCGAGGTCGTCACCATGACCAATCTGATCGGCGACGAGATCGACGATTACGAAAGGTGGCTGACCGTCCCGGGCGCGACCGTGCACATCTACGGCAAGGGCGCGCCGCGCCCCGGCCGCAAGATGGGCCATGTCACCGAAGTCCGATCTGCGAAAGCCAAGTGAGGGGACCGCGGCGCCCGCCGCGATCCCGCTTCGTCATCACGCCGTCTTCACGCCCGCGACGACGCCGGTGGGGTCCTCGCTGAGCCAGCGATAGATTACTCCGCCCAGCGCACCGCCGATCAACGGCGCGACCCAGAACATCCAGAGCTGCGCCAGCGCCCAGCCGCCGACGAACAGCGCGGGGCCCGTGCTGCGCGCCGGGTTCACCGACGTGTTGGTGACGGGGATACTGACGAGATGGATCATCACCAGCGCAAGCCCGATCGCGAGCGGCGCGAAGCCGGCCGGCGCGCGGCCATGGGTTGCGCCCATGATGACGAACAGGAACATCATGGTCATCACCACCTCGGTCACGAAGCACACGACCATGCTGTACTGACCAGGCGAATGCGCGTCATAGCCGTTGGAGGCAAAGCCCTTGGTGACGTCGAAGCCCGGGGCGCCGCTGGCGATCACATAGAGCAGCTCGGCGGCAACGATCGCGCCGCAGACCTGCGCAATCACGTAAGGCAGGATCTGCCCTGTCGGAAAGCGACCGCCGGCGGCAAGGCCGACCGTGACGGCCGGATTGAGATGGCAGCCCGAGATGTGGCCGATCGCATAGGCCATGGTGACGACGCTTAAGCCGAAGGCCAAGGACACGCCGACCAGACCGATTCCGACCTGCGGAAAGCCCGCTGCGATGACCGCGCTGCCGCAGCCTGCGAATGTCAGCCAGAACGTACCGATGGCCTCGGCGGCATATTTCTTCATATCCATGTGGCGTCTCCCCTGATTTCAAGACCTCCGGATCAACCTCCGGAACAACGGCCCGCATTTTGGCGCCAAATCACCCAAATTGGGACCGCACAGGGATAGTTTTGGCCTCATTTAATGGCTGAACTTGGCCCGAAAAGCCGCCTCACAGGTGGACATGTCGGGTTTTGTCTGATACATCCGCGCCCTCAAGGTTAAGGGCCGGGCGTTTCGCCATCCCCTTAGACTTACCAGAATTCAAATCCGATCCACTGAAGAGGATGCCGCGTGCAGGTTCTCGTTCGCGATAACAATGTCGACCAAGCCCTCAAGGCGCTGAAGAAGAAGATGCAGCGCGAGGGCATTTTCCGCGAGATGAAGCTCCGCGGTCACTACGAAAAGCCCTCCGAGAAGAAGGCCCGCGAAAAGGCCGAAGCCGTGCGCCGCGCGCGCAAGTTGGCCCGCAAGAAGCTGCAGCGCGAAGGCCTGCTGCCGATGAAGCCGAAGCCGGTGTTCGGCGCCGGCCCGGGTGGTGATCGCGGCGGCCGTGGTGGCCCAGGCGCAGGTGCAGGTCCGCGCTGATTTTGCCGAAATTGCAAGACTGAGTTTTCGATGACGCGGGCCCCGGGCCCGCGTTATTATTTTGTAGCGGTGCCTTTTCTGGGATGGGGCACTACAGATGCGGCACCAGCGCGCGAGCGAACCGTAGATGGTCTCCCCTTTCCCCGAGCCCGGCTTTGCACAGTCGCTTCGACCCTGCCGACGCCCGCTCGCTTTGCTGTTGGTGGCGGTCGCACTGTCCGGCTGCTCCTTTGATCTGGGCTCGCTGATGCCCGAGAAGGAGAAGCCGCAGCAGGAATCCAAGCCGGCCACCGCCGACAACGCCGTGAGCACCGGGAACGTCAGCGAAGCACAGAGCCACACGGCAAAAGCCCAAGCGCTTGCCAAGTCGGGGGACACGACCGCGGCGCTCGACGAGTTCAATCGCGCTGTCGCGCTCGATCCCTACAATGCACAGGCCCTCTATGGCCGCGCCCTGGTCTACCAGGGCAACAACGAGCACGACCTCGCGATCGCCGATTTCGGCGCCGCAAGCGGGCTCAATCCGCAAAAGGTCGAACCGCTGCTCGGCCGCGCGATCAGCTATCTCGCCATCGGCAAGGTCAAGGAGGCGGCGGCCGATCTCGATGAGGCCTCCGAGGCCGATCCGCACAACGCGCAGGTCTGGACGATTCGGGGGCAGGCCTATGAGCGGCTGGGCGACAAGACCAAGGCGGCGGCGTCCTACACGAAGGCTGTCGCCCTTCGTCCACGCGACGATGCCGCCCGCAGCGGTCTTACCCGCGTCGGCGGCTGACAGATTTGGCGCAGTGCAGGCGCCGTCTTAATCGGGGGTAGCGCTCTTTGGCAGAACGGCGTGGAACATCGACTTGACGCCGGACAGCATCTCGTCGGCCACGTTGGTCTTTGGCCGCGGCACAGAACCGCCCGCGTCAGCGCGCAGGTCGAGCGGCGGTGCGATCACCGGGACAGGAATATCCGCCGGCGGCGTCAGCCGGTTCGGGTCGTCATTGCCGACTGAGGCGGTGTAGGGCGGGTTGGCGGGCGTCTCGGCGGATGGGGTCGACACCGTGATCGGTGGCGGCAGCGGACGCACGGCCGAGGGGGCCGCAGTCACGATCCGCGGGGCCTCCTGAGCACGGGGCGCTTCGGGGGCACGCGCCGCCTCCTGCGGCGCAGCCTCAGGCGACTTCTCGGCAGATTTGCTCTCGGGGAACTTGCGCAGGCGCTCGATCGCGGCGCGCGCGAGATCGTTGGCATCGGGGGTCGCGGTGGTCGGGGCAGCGGACGGAGCCGAATTGGCCTCCACCACGGGAACGCCAGCGGTAACGGCCGGGGTGGATTTGGCGACGGCCTTCTCGCGGGCCGAGGGTCGGCTGCGTGGGCTGGCGGGAGCAGCCTCGGCGGGAGCCACATCCGCAGCCTTGATGTCAGAGGCCTTGGTCTCAGCAGCCGGCTGGTCGACAGGCTTGTCGGCAGACTTCTCGGCCGCCGGCTTGTCCGTCACGCTTTTCTCGGAAATGCCCTTCGCCTTGACGCCGGGCGTCGGGAGATTGGCCACATCGGCGGGTTTGCCATTCTTGCCGGCTTGGGCGGGCGCCACCAGGGCGGCCGGCGTATCCGCCGCCGGCCTGGCGTTGATGTAGTGATTGACGATGTAAGCCCCGATGATCGTCGCGAGCACCGAGGGGAAAATATCCATCGAAATTTTAGCGAGGTATTTCAGCATTTCTCGGCCACCCCCCGCGCGATCTGATGCGGGAACTTTGGGGCATTGTAAGGGATCAACTGCGACGGATCGATGGCAAACGGTAACGCTCGCCTTACGGCTTCAGCTCGATCTCAAGGAACACGATCTCGGTTGAGGTTTCGTTAAGTACGTCATGTTGGACACCAGCCTTGCGAAAATAGGACTTTCCGGCCGCAAGCTGCGCCCTGGAACGCTCGCCGCCCGGCGCCACGATAGTCATTTCGCCGGCAACGACGGGAACGATCACGTAGTCCATACCGTGGGTGTGATGCCCAGTCGCGCTACCCGGGGCGAGCCGCCACTCGGTTACCCGAACCTCTTCGTTGTCGATCTGGACCTCGGACTTGGCGGCAAGCATCGGAACTCTCCTCACAAACAATAACCTAAAGCGCGATCGCGCTTTAGGGCACGAAAACCATGAACACGTAGACGGCAAATACCACCATATGGACCAGTCCGAACAGGACGTTTGTCCTACCGGTGCCGAAGGTCAGCATGCTCAGCAGGAATGTCAGGAATAGCAGCGCCGTGTTCGCCGGGTTCAAGCCCAGTACGAGTTGCTGGTCGAGCGCGTAGGTGGCGATCCCGACCGCCGGGATCGTCAGGCCGATGGTTGCGAGCGAGGAGCCGAGCGCCAGATTGATGCTCTTCTGGAGATCGTTCTTGCGGGCCGCGGCGATCGCGGAGACGCCTTCCGGCATCAGGATCAGAAGCGCGACCAAAAGGCCCGCAAACGCCGGCGGAGCGCCGATCCTGTCGGCGACGGCGTCGACGACCAGCGAAAACTTCTTGGCAAGAAGAACGACGGCCAGGAGCGAGATCAGCAGCAGCGCGATGCTGAGCGCCAGCATCCTGCCCGACAGGCGAGCCTCCCCGACCTCGCCGTCCACCCTCTCGTGGACGAAGTAATCCTTGTGCAGGACGGTCTGGGTATAGAGAAACACGCCATACAGCACGATCGTGACGACATCGACAAAGCCGAGCTGAAGCGCCGAATAGACCGGACCGGGCGTCGTCAGCGTGTAATTGGGCATGATCAGTGTGATGGTCGCCAGTGCAATGAGCCCACTGAGATAGACGTTGGCGCCCGAGACCTGAAAACCCTGTTCGCGGTAGCGCAGGCCGCCGATGAAGACGCAGAGGCCGACGAGACCGTTGCAGACGATCATCACGACCGCGAAGACGGTGTCGCGCGCGAGCTCCGGCGCCGGCTTGTCGCCGAGCATGATCGTGGTGATCAGCGCGACCTCGATGATGGTGACCGCGAGCGTAAGCAACAGCGTGCCGAAGGGCTCGCCGATCCGCTCCGCGATCACCTCGGAATGATGAACGGCCGCGAACACGGTGCCGAACAGGATCACCAGAAGGACGATCGCAAAGGCGCCCCCGCCAACCGACAGGGTAAAGCCGTAGCCGGTCGCGGTCACGATCAGGAACAGCAGCACCGCCAAGGCGGGGAAGATCCATGACGACCGCGGCATCGGTCCGTGTGCGCTCATGCAGGCGATTCCTTCAATAGGGAGACCGATTATGCGCGAGAAGATCGCGCCCGTCAGCCCTTGGGCGCATTGATGAAGTTTCGTGCGATCTCGATGACGCCAAAGCTGCCGAGATCGTTATGCCCGCCGCCGGGGATGCGAACAAACTGCTTCGGCTCGTGAGCCAACGCAAACAGTCTTTCACCGAATATGATCGGAATGGTCGGATCCTGCGCGCCATGCACGATCAGGAGCGGCGCAGTGACGCGCGCGATGCGCTCGTCCGAGTGAAACGGGTCGCGTATCAGGAGGCGGACCGGAACGAACCGGAAATGCAAGGCGGCGACGTCGGCGAGCGACGTGTAGGGCGCCTCGAGGATCAGCTTCCCGACCGGATGCCCGGATGTGATCGCGACCGCGACGCCGGTCCCGAGCGAGAAACCCCAGGCGACGATGCGTTGGGCATCATAACGGGCCGTGGCGAATGAATACGCGGCCACGGCATCGCGCAGCAGGCCGTCTTCGCTCGGCGCGCCGCTGGACCCCGCATAGCCGCGATAGGAGAGCGCGACGAGACCGGTGCCGTCAGCCGTGATGGCCTTGAAGCGGCCTACAAGGCCTGCGAGAAAATCGCCGTTGCCGTGGAAGTAGAGGACCACGGGACGGCCAGGTTTCGCCGGAACGTGCCAGACGATGACCTTCTCACCGTCCGACGTGGTCAGGAAATGCTCCTCGGCCTCCGGAAATCCCGCGGCGGCAGGCGCCGTGCGTTCGGCGGTCGGGACCGGAAACAGCATGGTGCGCTGTTTCACGAACAGCAGGACGAGGCCGGCGAGATAGCCGGCCGCAAGGATGATCGCGATCCATTTCAGGAATGTCATCGCGCCCAATTCCATGCGCCCCGCTGCTCGCGTGTCGCCTTGGCCAGAGTGCGATGAGACCGGTGCCACTCCTCGTTAAGGGCCACGGTCCGCGGCCCTCGCGCTACATCGCCTTCACAATGTTCTCGGTGACCTTCTTGGCATCGCCGAGCAGCATCATGGTGTTGTCGCGGTAGAACAGCGGATTGTCGATACCGGCATAACCCGAGGCGAGCGAGCGCTTGATGAACATCACGGTGCCGGCCTTCCAGACCTGGAGCACCGGCATGCCGTAGATCGGCGAGGTCTTGTCCTCCTCGGCCGCGGGGTTGGTGACGTCATTGGCGCCGATCACGAAGGCGATGTCGGCCTGCGCGAATTCGGAGTTGATGTCCTCGAGCTCGAACACCTCGTCGTAGGGAACGTTGGCTTCGGCGAGGAGCACGTTCATGTGACCGGGCATGCGGCCCGCGACCGGATGAATGGCGTACTTCACCTCGACGCCTTCCTTCTTCAGGATGTCGCCCATTTCGCGCAGCGCATGCTGCGCCTGTGCCACCGCCATGCCGTAGCCGGGCACGATGATGACCTTCTGCGCGTTCTTCATGATGAAGGCGGCGTCGTCGGCCGAGCCGAGCTTCGCGGGCTTCTGCTCACCACCGCCACCGCCGGCCGCGGCGGTTTCGCCGCCGAAGCCCCCGAGGATGACCGAGATGAAGGACCGGTTCATCGCGTGGCACATGATGTAGGACAGGATCGCGCCGGAAGAACCGACCAGCGCGCCGGTGATGATCAGCGCGGAATTGCCGAGCGTGAAGCCGATGCCGGCCGCGGCCCACCCCGAATAGGAGTTGAGCATCGAGATCACGACCGGCATGTCGGCACCGCCGATCGGGATGATCATGAGCACGCCGAGCGCCAGCGCGAGGATGACGATCAGCCAGAAGTCGAGCGCGCTGCCGGACAGCACGAGCCCGACGATGAAGAAGACCAGCGCCACGGCGAGTGCGATGTTGATGATGTGGCGGAAAGGCAGGATGATCGGCGCGCCGCTCATCCGGGCCGAGAGCTTCAGGAACGCAATCACCGAGCCGGTGAAGGTCAGCGCGCCGATGGCGACGCCGAGCGACATCTCGACCAGGCTTTGCGGATGGATGTTGCCGGGCGTGCCGATGTCGAACGCCTCGGGCGCGTAGAACGCGCCGGCGGCGACCAGCACCGCGGCCATGCCGACCAGCGAGTGGAAGGCGGCAACCAGTTCCGGCATCGAGGTCATGGGCACGCGGCGTGCGATCACCGCACCAATCGAGCCGCCGATGGCGATGCCGAGAATCACCAGCACCCAGGCCAGGCCGTCCGCCGGCGGATGGCTGGCGAGCGTGGTGGCGACCGCGATCGCCATGCCGATCATGCCGAACAAATTGCCCTGGCGCGACGACGCCGGGCTCGACAGCCCACGCAGCGACAGGATGAACAGCACCCCCGCCACGAGATACAAGAATGCAGCCAGATTGGCGTTCATCTCAGGTCCCCTTTGTCTTCGTCACCCCGAGGTGCACGCCGCTCACTTCACCTTCTTCTTGTACATCGCCAGCATGCGCTGGGTGACAAGGAAGCCGCCAAAGATATTCACGCAGGCGAAGATGAGCGCGATGAAGCCGAAGCCGCGCGCCCAGCCCGAGCCGCTCGAAATCATGCCGACTCCGACCGCGAGCAGCGCGCCGACCACGATCACCGAGGAGATCGCGTTGGTCACGCTCATCAGCGGCGTATGCAGCGCCGGGGTCACCGACCACACCACGAAATAGCCGACGAAGACGGCGAGAACGAAAATCGACAGCCGGAAGACGAAGGGGTCGACGACCTGTGCAACATGCTCCATGGCGGCTCTCCTTAAACCCGATTAAGATGATTTGGGCTGGAAATTCGGGTGGATGACGGCGCCGTCCCTGGTCAGCGCGGTGGCCTTGACCAGTTCGTCGTCCCAGTTCACGGCAAGGGCCTTGCTGCCCTTGTCCACCATGGTCTCAATAAAATTGAACAGGTTGCGCGCGTAGAGGCTGGAAGCGGACGCCGCGACGCGGCCGGCGACATTGGTGTAGCCGACGATCTTGATGCCATCGAGGTCGACGACCTCGCCCGGCTTCGCGCCCTCGACATTGCCGCCGCGCTCGACCGCAAGGTCGACCAGCACCGAACCCGGCTTCATTGATCTGACCATTTCGCCCGAGACGAGCTTCGGCGCGGGACGGCCCGGAATCAGCGCGGTCGTGATCACGATGTCCTGCTTCTTGATGTGCTCGGCGGTGAGCGCGGCCTGCTTGGCCTGGTACTCCCTGGACATTTCCTTGGCGTAGCCGCCGGCGGTCTGCGCGTTCTTGAACTCCTCGTCCTCGACGGCGAGGAATTTTGCACCCAGGCTCTCCACCTGCTCCTTGGTGGCGGGCCGCACGTCAGTCGCGGTGACGACGGCACCGAGACGGCGCGCCGTCGCGATCGCCTGGAGGCCGGCCACGCCGACGCCCATCACGAACACCTTTGCGGCCGGAATGGTGCCGGCCGCGGTCATCATCATCGGGAAGGCGCGACCAAAAGCTTCGGCGCCCTCGATCACGGCGCGGTAGCCGGCGAGGTTCGCCTGCGACGACAGCACGTCCATCACCTGCGCGCGCGTGATGCGCGGCATCAATTCCATCGCGAAAGCGGAGACGCCGGCATCGGCGATCGTCTTCAGCGCAGCTTCGTTGCCGTAGGGATCCATGATGGCGATGACGAGCGCGCCGCGCTTGTACTGCGCGAGCTCGGACGCCTCGGGGCGCTTCACCTTGATGATGATGTCGGCGTCCTTCAGCGCGTCCGCGCTGACGGTGGCGCCGACCGCCGTGAATTCGGAATCCGGCAGGCCCGACTTGAGGCCGGCACCCGGCTCAATGGCGATCTCGGCGCCGAGCGCCTTGAACTTCTTCACCGTATCAGGCGAAGCGGCGACCCGCGGCTCCGACGGGTCAATTTCCTTGGCAACGGCGATCTTCATAGGCCCTCCGGCGACGCGGCAAAGAACGCGCACGCGAACTTAGCGTTACTCCCGCAACGTTGGATACCGGTTTTGGAACCGGCTTGGATGCAAATTTTATGGGCACCGACGACGCTGGCGATGCAACGGGCGATAGATCAGGTGAGGAAGATCGCCATCAGGATCACGATGAGCGCGACCGAGGCCGTGCCGTACTTCACGAGCTTGATGAAGCCCTCATAGGTCTGCTCGTGAGCGACGTAGTCGTTGCCGTCGGCCGTGGTGTAGGCCACTTCGCTATGGTCAGCCATGGATTGTCCCCAGTCGAAAGTCGAATTTCACGGTTGGGATACCGCAAACCTTCGGGCAGGGCAACGGCACGGAGGCGCGGTTTTCCCGCAAATCGGCTCATTTGGAATCCAGATTGTCGCGGATCCAGCGGACGAGGCTCTGCTCGCTGACTTCGCCGGCGGCGAGCGAGAGGATGATGGTTGTCGCTTCTGCCGGATCGGGACTGAACGCCACGCCGTTCTTGTGCAGAAAGACCATCATCGCCATGAAAGCGATGCGCTTGTTTCCGTCGACAAAGGCGTGATTCTTCGCGAGCCCGAATGCATAGGCTGCGGCGAGTTCATCGAGCGGCGCCTGCTCATAGCGCCATTTGTTGACCGGCCTCTCCAGCGCCGAGCGCAACATGCCTTCGTCGCGCAGTCCCGGCGCACCGCCGAAACGGCGAAGTTGTCGGCTGTGAATGGCGACTGCCTGCTCGTAGGTGATCCAAAGCGGCTCCTGGGGATCGCTCACGCGGGCAGCCAACTATTTTGCGAGCGCGGCGAGCGTGTCGCGATACTTCTCCATCACCTCGTCGGCGATTTCCATCGTCCGTTCGAAGTCAGGATCGTAGGGCAGCGCCTGGAAACCACCGCCCGGTAATTCCACGATGTGCAATTGCTGCCCACGCTTGAGATCGAGCCGCTGCATCAACTCGCGGGGCAGCAGCAGACCATCCGAATTGCCGATCTTCTTGATTTCGATCTTCATGGCATTTCTCGCAAAACCGGCGTTATACAGTTGTATAACAGATTGAGAAGGGCGTTCAACAGATGTTTTACGCCCTTTTGAACCCCACAAACGGCCCCTACCCCATATCCAGGACCGCCGCTGTAATCGTGGACGGTGGCGGCTCCTCGACCGACAGGCCGAGCGCGCGACGAATCGCCCGGATCGAGTCCACCTTGCTGTCGCAGAAGCCTCGCTTCGCGCAGCGCTCGCCCGGGACGTTGACGACGACCGCGTCGGCGCCGGCATCCTCGGTGAGAAAGCCATGCGTCATATGGAAGCCGAGCGCGCGGTAGACCTCGAACTGCTCCTCCGAGAAGAACTGGTCGCCCGTGGTCTCGTGCGGGAAGCTGTCGTTGCGACGGGCATAGTCGCGGATGTAGTCGTTCTCGTCACCGCTCAGCGACGACTTGATGTAGATGAGATACCCGGTCTCGCCCCCGCCATAGTCGATTCTGCCGACCGCGACATGCGGTCCGGCGGACGAGCGCGGCGGCGGATCCGAAGGCTTGCCGGCGTTGCACTTCATCCATTCCCGCGTCGCGTTGCGGATCGGCGTCCACGGCAGGTCGATGATGATCCCGAGGTCGATGCGCGCGTAGCGCTGGAGCGTCACCAGCGCGGAAAAATTCATCGGCGCGTCGGCCTCCGCGTCGACCGCGATGATCACCCTGCACCGCCGGCGCAGCAATTCGTAGACGCCCAGATTCTCGATGTGACCGCCATCGGTGAGATAGACCGCGTCGGCATTTTCGTAGAGGCGGCCCGAGATTTCCGACCACAGGAACAGCGGCGTCGAGTGGTGCTGCGGCTTTCCCTTTGACGAGACGTAGCGCGGATTCTTCAGCCAGTAGCCGAGGCGCACATTGAGCAAGGCCAGGGTCGGCGTCAGAGGTTTGATCGAACCCGATCCCATGTTCGAGGAAGCGGCTGCGCCGGAGATCGCCATGACCGTCGCCAGGTCCAGGCTCGGGAAAGCCTCGGTCGCCGCGTAGCCGGTCGCCTCGCTGCCCACGTGCAAGGGCGAGAACATGAAGAAGTCGGCGTTTCGGCCGCGCCGATTGGCGAAATCCGATCCTTGAATATTCAGTGCCGCATTCACGATGTGATAGGGCGAGGCCAAAAGGCGGTCAGGCGATTTCACGCCCGCGACCGCTTGCCCGGCAGGCGCGGTATCGGTGGGATAGACGGTCGGGTAAAGCAGTTCGCTCAGCTTCTCCTCGTCGAGCGGCAGGAAGTCCCGTCCCTGATCGAGGCTGGGTTCGTTGCGCGCCGGTTCGCCATCCGCGTAGAATCTCGGGTTGAACAGGAAGGCCTTGCTCAGGCGGTCGCGGTAGAGGCGGTGCAGTGAGTTGGCGTTCGGTCCGAGGATCCAGGACAATGCAAACAGAATGATGGCCGTGACGAGGTAGAGAGGCGCCATCGCCCAATTGACGTTGTTGCCGAATTCGTACTTCGACCATTTGTACTCGCCGGGCTTGCACCAGCAGCCGATCGCATACAACCATTGGGGAACGTGCGAGACCACATTGACGGGTTTGACGATGCCGGGTTTCGCTTCTTCCTGGCTGTTGATTTCCGCCGAAAGCGTTCGAGCCTCGCTGTTGAATTGAACGTTGCCCGTTACGCCTGCCGCAGCCTTCGCCGCCGTCGGCAGCACGGCCTTGTCACCCCATTCCTCCGTCATCGAGTATTGACGGTCGGTGTCTGTCAGCACCTTGTCGTTGGCTATGCCCCAATAGCAGAGATAGAGATACCCGACCCAGATCAACAGCGGCAACGCCAGGCCGGCGATCCACACGGCCGCTCTTGCAACATAGGCAAGTATTCGCGATGAAAGGTCTGATGCTCCGGCTCCCTTCAAAAGTTCGGCGAATTGCTGCCTGAACAGCGTGACCGCCGCTGCAACAGGCGCCGCGATGGCGGCAAGCGACTGTATCCACTTGACCGCCACTCCCGTGACGATGCCGCCCGACTGCGCCGCGCTTGCCTCGGCGACATCGAACATTTGAGCGATCATGAAGGGCTGGAATTCAAAGAAGCAGATCACGACGAGCAGCACGAGGTATGTGGCGCCGGCCGTCGGTGGATAGCCGCGGAATTCACCTCTGGTGCTCGGCATCGCCGATCGCAGCAACGCCCAGGCAAAAAAGATCAACAAGCCGAACAGCGCCGCCGCGAGCGTGAGCGCAAAATGATCGACCTTCAAATGGCGTGCGATCGTGCACACGAACCCCATCGCCAGTGCAAGCCCTGCCGCATAGGAAAAGAAATCACGACGTTCGACCTTGAAGATCCGGTGGTAAAAGAAGCCAATGAGCAGGGCGGCAGCAGCGATGGCCACGCCGACGAGGATGAAAGCAAGTTCCGCTCCAAGCTTGGCGAAGAACCCGAGCGCCTGCCCGTCATCGACTCTCAGCCCGAATAGATTCGGCACGTAAAGCGAGGATCGCGCGGCGTTGGAAAGGATCGTTATCGCCGCGACGATCAGCACGACCGGAAGCGTCAGGCTGAGATTTGCGACCAGGCCGCGCACGACGATCGCAACTCCGGTGAGGAGATCGCGCGCACCCGCAGGGATCAGATAGTTCGAATAGTTGCGGATGTGGCCGACCGCGGGGGTGTCGCTGATCTCATTGGCAGGCCTTCCCTTGGAGGCACCGCCAAAGACGAACTCACGCGCCCTGGTCATCGTCGCGGTGAGCGAACAGCCGATATAACCGCCGCCCGAAACCGTCGACAGATAGTCGATCCGCTTGATCAGATCGTGATGATTGAGCGCCTGCAATACGCCGAGACAAATGGCTGATGACCGGATGCCGCCGCCCGAGAGCGCAAGCCCAACGGTCTCGATCGGCTTCTCGTCACCGACATAATCGACGCTTGAAAGGCCTTCGGCGCGACGACGGGTGTTGATCGCCTCAAGCTCCTGCCGGACCATGTCTCCGTGCTGCTGGCCCCAGGATCTTTGCTGTTCGACGGCCCGTTTCGTCTCCAGCTGTTTCGGATCCGGCTGCTGGACGTGGGGTCCAATATTGACCATGTCCGCCTCCCTGCCAGGGTACCCAGACAATCAACAATCAAAAATTGCATTCTTAAAATGAGATACCTTACACGATTAGTCTTGCCACTCGCGTGAACGTTCAATCCAGCGTAGCAGGGTCTCCAGACCGGCGAGGCGACGTTGGCGCCGCCTCAGCCCATCGCCTCCAGCTCATCGATCATGCCGGCAATGACGCTCAAGCCGCCGTCCCAGAATTTCGGATCCTTGGCGTCGAGCCCGAACGGCCGCAGCAACTCGGAATAATGCTTGGTGCCGCCGGCGGCGAGCATGTCGAGGTAGCGCTCGGCAAAGCCCTCGGTCGCATTCTCGTAGACCGCATAGAGCGAGTTCACGAGACAATCTCCGAAGGCATAGGCGTAGACGTAGAACGGCGAATGGATGAAGTGCGGGATGTACATCCAGTAGTTCTCGTAGCCGGCCCTGATCTCGATCGCGGGACCTAAGCTCTCGCCCTGCACCGAGAGCCAGATCTCGCCGAGCCGCGCCGCGGTGAGCTCGCCGTTCTTGCGCTCGGTGTGGACGGCGCGCTCGAAGGAATAGAACGCGATCTGCCGCACCACGGTGTTGATCATGTCCTCGACCTTGCCGGCGAGCAGCGCCTGGCGCTGCTTTGCGCTTCTGGTCTGCGCGAGCAGCCGCTTGAAGGTCAGCATCTCGCCGAACACGCTCGCGGTCTCGGCCAACGTCAGCGGCGTCGGCGCCATCAGCGCGCCGTTCTTCGCGGCCAGCACCTGGTGCACGCCGTGGCCGAGCTCGTGGGCGAGCGTCATCACATCGCGCGGCTTGCCCTGGTAGTTCATCAGCACATAGGGGTGTGCCGATGGCGTGGTCGGATGCGAGAACGCGCCCGGCGCCTTGCCCGGACGCACCGGCGCATCGATCCAGCGATCGGTGAAGAAGCGCTCGGCGATCTCGGCCATCTTCGGCGAGAAGCCGCGATAGGCTGACAGGACCATGTTGCGCGCCTCGGGCCAGGCGATGGTGTCGGTCGCGGCAAACGGCAGCGGCGCATTGCGGTCCCAATAGACGAGCCGCTTCTTGTTGAACCACTTTGCCTTCAGCCCGTAATAGCGGTGCGACAGCTTCGGATAGGCCGCGCGCACGGAGGCGACCAGCGCATCCACGACCTCGCGCTCGACGCGATTGTTCAGATGGCGGGAATCCGCGACATCCTTGAAGCCGCGCCAGCGGTCCGAAATATCCTTGTCCTTGGCGAGCGTATTGGTGATCAGCGCGAAGGTGCGCTCATTGGCCTTGAAGGTTTTCGCCAGCGCGTCCGCCGCAGCCTTGCGCTTGGCACCGTCGCGGTCCTGCAGGAAGTTGAGCGTCGGCTCGATCGCAAGCTCCTTGGATCCGACCTTGAAGCGAAGACCCGAGATAGTCTGGTCGAACAGCCGGTTGAAGGCGGAATAGCCGGTCTGCGCCTTCTCCAGGAAAAGCTGCTCGAGCTTGTCGTCGAGCTGGTACGGCTTCTCCTTGCGCAGGTCCTCGATCCAGGGACGGTAGTGCGCGAGCTCGGGAGCCTGCATGGCGCGGGTCAAAATATCGTCATCGATACGGTTGAGTTCGAGCGCAAAGAACAGCAGATGCGTGGACGCAGCCGTCAGCCGCTCGGACACATCGCCGTAAAACTTTGAAATCTTGGGATCAACGCTGTCGCCGGCATGGATGAGGCCGGCATAGGAGCCGAGACGGCCGGCGAGATCGTCGATCGCCTCATAGCGTCGCACGGCTTCCGCGAGCCATTTTCCGCCATCTTCGTTTGCTGTGCCTGTTGCGAGCTTGCCCTTGTAGTCCGTCTCGAACGCGACGCAATCGGCGTCCATGGTTTCGAGATCGCGCGCCACTTCCGGCGCATCGATCCCGGAATAGAGATCGGCGAGGTTCCACTCCGGAAGCTTGCCGGTCCTGCTCGCAGGCTTTGCGGAGGGTTTTGCCTTGGTGGCTGCTTTTTTGGGGTTCGGCTTGCGGAGAGCGGAGGAGCGCGAAGTCATCGTGTTGGAAACCTGTGTTCAACGATCGCAATGGCGGGGATCGCAATGGCTGGGGTCGGCAAGGTTTAAGAGTGCGTTAAGCGGCTTCGGCCAGAGTGCCCCGATTCGAGACAGATAGTAGTAGCGTGCGGGGAACACCATGGCTGCCAGTATTTTGATCGCCGACGACGACGCCGTAGCCCGCCGTCTGGTCGAGAACATGGTGCAGAAATGCGGCTATGAGACGGTCGTCGTCGAGTCCGGCGACGCCGCGATAGCCGTCCTCACCGCCCCCGACGCACCGGCGATCGACGCCGTGATCCTCGATCTCGTGATGCCCGGCCTCGACGGCATGGGCGTGTTGGCAAAAATCCGCGAAGCCGGCCTCACAGTGCCTGTCATTGTGCAGACCGCCCATGGTGGCATCGACAACGTGATCTCGGCGATGCGCGCTGGTGCTGCCGACTTCGTGGTCAAGCCGGTCGGCGTGGAGCGGCTCCAGGTCTCCTTACGCAACGCGCTCAACGCCTCCGCGCTGAAGGGCGAATTGCAGCGCATCCGTCACAGCCGCGAGGGCCGGCTGACTTTCTCCGACATCATCACGCGCGCCGAGGCGATGGCGGGCGTGATGCGCGCGGCGCAGAAGGCGGCGAACTCGTCAATTCCCGTGCTGATCGAAGGCGAGTCCGGCGTCGGCAAGGAGATGTTCGCACGCGCCATCCATGGCAGCGGCGAGCGCAAGGCAAAGCCATTCGTCGCGGTCAATTGCGGCGCGATCCCCGATAACCTCGTCGAGTCGATCCTGTTCGGCCATGAGAAGGGCGCCTTCACCGGCGCGACCGAGCGGCACACGGGCAAGTTCGTCGAGGCCCATGGCGGCACGCTGTTCCTGGACGAGGTCAGCGAGCTGCCGCTGACCGCGCAGGTCAAGCTGCTGCGCGCGCTCCAGGAAGGCGCGGTGGAGGCTGTCGGCGGCCGCAAGCCCGTGAAGGTCGATGTCCGCATCATCTCCGCGACCAACCGCAAGCTTCTGGAGCGGGTGAAGCAGGGCCATTTCCGCGAGGATCTGTTCTATCGTCTGCACGTGCTGCCGCTGACGATCCCTTCGCTCAGGGCCCGGCGCGAGGACATCCCGCATCTGCTGCGGCATTTCCTGGCGCGCTTTGCCGCCGAGGAAAACCGCCCGATCAGCGGCATCAGTGGGGAGGCCGTGGCGCATCTCGCCCAGCTCGATTGGCCCGGCAACATCCGCCAGCTTGAAAACGCGGTCTACCGCGCTGTGGTGATGAGCGAAGGCGACCAGCTCGGGCTCGACGATTTCCCGCTGCTCGCCTCGCATCCGCATTCCGCAACAGACATTCCGACCGCGCCACTGATGATCGAGCCGATCGCGGCGCCCGCCATGATTTCAGGTAACGAAATACCGATCGTGCCGCTCCCCTCGTCGGGAACCCTCGCGATGCTCACCGCGACCGGCGATGTCCGTCCGCTGGAGGACATGGAGAATGAGATCATCCGCTTCGCGATCTCGCATTACCGCGGACAGATGTCCGAAGTCGCCCGCCGCCTCAAAATCGGCAGGTCCACCCTCTACCGCAAACTCGACGAGGCCGGCGTGCAGGGCCATGGCGGGAAAAGCGGCGAGGAGACGCACTGAACCGCACAGTGAATGGTGGTTTGCCTGACGATGGGATGTGCCCGTAAGCCGTTCGGATGACGTAGGAATCCGACCCGTTCAGGAACCGTGACTTGGAAGTGACAGACAGGGGAAAAGCGCGTGGCAGAAGCGCACAATCCGTTGCAAAGCGGCTTCCTTGAAGTCAGTTTGTCGTGAGTTGTCCCGGGGAGTGCTGGCTGCAAAATCGGGGCCTGTATATCGTCTGCGTAAGAATCGTTGCGTGCAGGCGTGCAACTTTCAAAAGGCCGGCGCGATTAGCCGAAGCTGATAGACGATAACAAAGCTGTTCCACGAGGGACAGTTCACCCAAGGGGTGTGACACAATGCGTGACTGTTTGAACCACCGTGCAGGCTTTGACCGCGTTTTGATGACGGTCGCGGCGACCTTCCTCACGGTATCGGCCGGCTCAGCCCTGGCGCAGGATCAGGCGCACAGCAGCGCCGCCGAGCTCGCGATCGAAGCCGCGATCCCGCGCCCCGAGCCCGCAAACGTCCCGCCCCCGACCGCTGCCGACATCAAGCTCGACACCACCGCCACGGTGCAGGAGCCGGCGAAGGAACCCGTGAAGGCCGAGGCTGCCCCGGCGACCGAGAAGGTTGAGACCAAGCCCTCCGACGTCGCCACCACGCCCGCCGCCGACGCACCGAAGAGCGAGATGGCCAAGACGGAGCCCGCGAAGACTGAGCCTGTCAAATCTGAACCGGCCAAATCTGAACCGGCCAAGGCTGACGCCGCGACTGCGACGCCGGTCGCTCCCGACGCACCTGCGGCCGCCGCAGCCATCCCGGCGGAGCCGCCGAAGGACGTCGCCAAGGAGCCGGCTGCCGAGCCGGTAAAGGCCGCGAGCAACGTTCCGGCCGCCGACCAGCCGGTCGCCGACAAGCTCAGGGACATGATTGGCGCCAAGACCTCGCGCTATCTCGACCGCAAGAACGAGCGTGCCGCCGTCGAGAAGTTTTACGGTGCGCGTGAGTACGCGCCAGTCTGGACGCAGGGCGGCAGCCCGACCGCTGCGGCCAAGGGCGTGATCGCACGGCTAAAGGATGCCGCCTCCGACGGTCTCAATCCCGCCGACTATCCGGTGCCGGATTTCGCCGCCGCCACGACGCCCGATGCGCTCGCCGAGGCCGAGCTGAAGCTCACCGCCAGCATGTTCGACTATGCGCGCCAGGCGCAGAGCGGTCGCATGCACTGGTCGCAGGTCAGCGCCGACATCCTCTTTCCCGAACATCCGGTCGATCCGACCGAGGTGCTCACCAACGTCACCACCGCGGCCGACGCCTCGTCGGCGCTCGACAGCTACAACCCGCCGCAGAAGCTCTACAAGGAGCTGAAGGCCAAGCTCGCGCAGCTGCGCGGCCAGGGCGACGGCCCGGTGATCGAGATCACCGACGGTCCGGCGCTGAAATACACCCCCGCCCGCGGCAAGAAGCAGGCTGAAATTGTGGTGGAAGATCCGCGCGTGCCGCAGCTCCGCGCCAAGCTCGGCATCACCGAGAACGCGAGCGATACCCGCTATGACGCGACGGTCGCGGAAGCCGTGCGAAAGTTCCAGGACGGCGCCGAGATCAAGGCGACCGGCGTGCTCGACGCATCGACGGTCAGGGCGCTGAACAGCCCGAAGCGCGACAAGCAGATCGACACGGTGCTCGTGAACATGGAGCGCTGGCGCTGGCTGCCGCGCGACCTCGGCGTGCCCTCGCTCGGCGATGCCTACGTCATCCTCAACATTCCCGACTACACGCTGAAGGTGATGCAGCGCGGCCAGCAGGTCTGGACCACCCGCGTCGTCACCGGCAAGCCGGGCCAGCACGCCACACCGCTGCTCACCGAGACGATGAAGTACATCACGGTCAACCCGACCTGGAACGTGCCGCCGTCGATCGTCTACAATGAATATCTGCCGGCGCTGCAGCAGGACCCGACCGTGCTTCAGCGCATGGGCTTGCGCCTCGAGCAGAATCGCGACGGCTCGGTGCACATCTCGCAGCCGCCCGGTGAAGCCAACGCGCTCGGCCGCATCCGCTTCAACTTCCCGAACAAGTTCCTGGTCTATCAGCACGACACGCCAGACAAGTACCTGTTCGCCAAGGACGAGCGCGCCTTCAGCCATGGCTGCATGCGCGTGCAGAATCCGGATCAGTACGCCTCCGTGCTACTCAACATCGCGCTGCCGAATGAGAAGTACACGCCGGAGCGCATCCGCGGCATGTACGGCTCGAGCGAGATCGACCTCAAATTCCCGACGCCGATCCCGGTCAACATCACCTACCAGACCGCGTTCGTGGACGACGGCGGCAAACTGCAATTCCGCAAGGACGTCTATGGCCGCGACGCGACCATGATCAGCATCCTGAAGAACGGCCGCGGCAAGGATCTCGAGAACGTCGTTGCCCACTCGCAGCCGAGCTATTCGCGGCCGGCGACGACGCTGCCGAGCGGCGTGGCGGTGGCCAACAATGGCGGCGGCTTCGGCTCGTCTGGGCCGAACTTCTTCGAGCGGCTGTTCGGGGCACCGACCCCGCCGCCGGCTCCGGTCGGCCGCCGGCCTCAGCGGGTTTTCACGCGCTGAGGCGCCTCAGCCTATCGTCTCCTGAAATTCTTCAATAAAAACAGCGATTCCGCCCGGTGGGCGGGATCGCTTAACGTTAGCCATTATCCACCCGCGCTCAGCCAGCGGGCGTTTTTTTGCCACACTGAACCGTTTAGGTTTGTATTCTGACTTGGTTTGGGCGCGGGAAGGTAAACCTCCAATTAACCTTCTCGCTTTAAGAAAGCGTTCACCCTCTTTCGCGCGCTAACGGGGTTGGCGGGAGAGTCCATTTTGAACGCTCGTCGACTGGGTGGGCTCATTCGTGCTGGCTGGTTTCGCACGCCAATTCGCTGCGTTGTCGCTGTCCCATGCGGGAGTGAAGGTCGGATCTCGGATCGGCCTCGCCTCGCTGGCGCTGCTTGCTGCCGCGGGTTCGGTTCATAACGCTGCAGCGCTGAACGAAACCAAGACGCTCTCGTTCCACCACACCCATTCCGGCGAAGACCTCACCATCACCTTCAAGCGCGACGGGCGCTACGACGAAGCGGCACTGAAGCAGCTCAACCACTTCCTGCGCGACTGGCGCACCCAGGACGAGACGGTGATGGACCGTCACCTCTTCGACATCCTCTGGGAAGTCTATCGCGACGTCGACGGCAAGCAGCCGATCCAGATCATCTCCTCCTACCGTTCTCCCGCCACCAATGCCATGCTCCGCCGCCGCTCCTCGGGCGTCGCGCGCTTCAGCCAGCACATGCTGGGACATGCGATGGACTTCTACATTCCCGGCGTGCCGCTGGAGCAGATCCGCTTTGCCGGCCTGCGCCTCCAGCGCGGTGGCGTCGGCTTCTACCCGACCTCCGGCTCGCCCTTCGTGCATCTCGACACCGGCAGCATCCGGCACTGGCCGCGCATGACGCATGACCAGCTCGTCCGCGTGTTCCCGGACGGCCGCACCGTCCATGTCCCGACCGACGGCACACCGCTGAGGGGTTATGAGCTCGCCAAGGCCGACATCGAGCGGCGCGGCGACGACGCCGCGACCATCGGCAAGCCGAGCTTCTTCGCCGCCTTCTTCAAGGGCAAGTCGGCCCCCGCCAGCAGCGACGAGGATGACGAGGGCGCGCCCGCCGCAAGCGAGAAGCCGGCGGCGCCTGCCGTGGTCACCGCCGCAGCAAAGCCAGCCGATCCGGTGCCGACGCCGCGCGCCAAGCCGCAAATTGCCGCAACGTTCCAGCTCGCCTCCGCTGACGCGCAGATCGTTGCGGCGCCCAAGCCGAAGCCCGCGCCTGTGGCTGACAAGCCAGCTGCCGCTAAATCTGCTGACGCAAAGCTTGAGACGCCGGCAGACATCATCAATGCCCGCGGTTTCTGGGATACCCCGGCCACGCCGCAGCAGGCGACGCCGGCCCAGGTCGCAGCCCTGAAGGCGCGCCAGGCGCTTGCCGCCGCCACCGATCCGCAGCCGACCGCGAGCGTCTCCAACGCGGCCTATCAGGCGCTGGCCTACGCGCCGGCCGCCTCCCCGGGCGACCGCGCCAACGTGGTCGCCGCCTCAGCGCCGATCCCGCGCATGGCCCGTCCCGCAGCCCGCAACCTCGCACCGGCCACCGAAATCAACACCGTGGTCGCCAAGAGCACCGACGGCATGGTGGCGACCGCAACCCGGCTCTCCGCGGCCAAGGGTGAGAGCATCTGGCTGAAGATCGTGATGTTGTCGCCGAGCGCGAGTCGGGCGATGTCGGTCACGCTTATGGGCGAGCTCGATATGGTCGCGATGCGTGCCTATTTCGTCAAGCCGCAGTCCGTGGTCGCGATGGGCTTTGTCGACGATCCCATGCAGGGCCTGTCCTGCGACAGCTTCTCGGGCAGCGCCACCGCCAAGCTCGAGACGACGTCGTTCGTCGTGCGCACCGCCGCGCTGCGCTGACGTCTTTGTTCAAGGCCTCCGGAGGCGCCGATCCAGGTGATACGTCAGCGCCAGCGACAGGCAGACCAATAGCGGCTGCTTCGGCAGCGCGCCCTTGACATTCAGCAACAGCGCCCTGGTCTGCCGATATTCGAACTGATCGGGAAAACGGTCGCGGAACGTGTCGATCAGCGTCGTCTTGCAGTTGAACAGAATGGCAGGGTGCTCGGAGTCCTTCACGCGCCCGAGCCGGATCGTAGAGCCGCTGCCGCTCTCATCGGTCAGATAGGCAGGCTCGCCCCATTTCAGGGTTTCGCTGAGCCGGCCGACCTCGTCATGAGCTGCGGCCGTCGCGAAGATCAGCGCACGCACCTGAAGCAGCCGTTTGCCAATCGGCGCCGGAAAGGCGTCGAAGGCACGGCTCACCTCACGTGGCAGCGGCGGGGCAGTCACACCAGTCTCCTTCGATGGCGTCCACAACACAGGTTGTCGTCCTGGCGAAAGCCAGGACCCATACCGCGGAATCTATCGATGAAGCGCGGTACCAATCCCGCACGACGATAATGCAACTGCCCGCCTTCGCGATAATCACGTCCTGTGGCTATGGGTCTTCGCCGGGACGACAGCACTGGCCTCAGATCATTCCCAGCGCCTGCATGTAGGTCTCGAGGATCGTCTCGGCTTCGGCGCGCTCGTTGGGATCCTGCTTGCGCAGGCGCACGATGGTGCGCAGCGCCTTGACGTCGTAGCCGTTACCCTTGGCTTCGGCGAAGACATCGCGGATGTCGTCGGAAATCGCCTTCTTCTCCTCCTCCAGCCGCTCGATGCGCTCGATGATGGATTTGAGCTGGTCCTTGGCAAATTTCGTCGCGGGCTCGTCGTCGCGAACGGCGGCGGAGGTGGCCATCTTGGTACTCCCAATGGAACTGGCAAAACGAGGTGACGCCGGCATCCTCACCGCGCGTGCTGTTGACCCTTAGGGTTGGCGGCCTCTGCGTTCAAGACAGCATCGCGCTCGTCCACAGCGCGCCCACACCTTCCTGCGTCGGAGCAAAGAAACCTGTTGTGTGGCGCGACTCAGGGCGCAAGCCGTTCAGTGCCCGGGATGGGCCTTCTTCATCGCGTCGAGTTGCTCGGCCGTGGCCGTGCCCTGATGCTTCGATTTCCAGATCTCGTAGGGCATGCCGTAGACGGCCTCCCGGCTCTCGTCCTTGCTCAAGGCCACGCCCTGCGCGTCGGCGGCGTCCTTGAGCCAGTTGGACAGACAGTTGCGGCAGAAGCCCGCCAGATTCATCAGATCGACGTTCTGGACGTCCGTGCGCGTCCGCAGATGATCGACCAGGCGCCGGAAGGCGGCTGCCTCGAGCTCAGTCCTGGTTTTGTCGTCGATTGCCATAGCTGGATCCCTTGGCTCTGGTGGTCACCCTTACGGGATCAGGTGGGGTCCTGTCACAGATTTTGCCATATCGCAGCGCAAACGGACGCGACGCCGCCCCGGGCCGGTTCCGGTGCCCTCTACGCCAAATCGTCAATGATCTGATATAGCTTCCGCGACAATGACCGCCGAATCTCCCCGCCTCGCCCTCCGCCTGCTCGCCCGGTTCGCCCCGGTGCTGGCGTTTGCCCTGTTCTGCCTCTGGAACAGCCCGGCCTCCGCCGATTTCCGGCTTTGCAACAACACCGCGAGCCGGGTCGGCATTGCGCTCGGCTACAAGGACGCCGAAGGCTGGACCACCGAGGGCTGGTGGAACATCTCGTCCCGCTCCTGCGAGACGCTGCTCAGGGGCACGCTGGTCGCCCGCTACTACTACATCTATGCGATCGACTACGACCGCGGCGGTGAATGGTCCGGTCAGGCCTTCATGTGCTCGCGCGACAAGGAATTCACCATCCGCGGCACCGAGGACTGCCTGACACGCGGCTACGACCGGACCGGCTATTTCGAGGTCGATACCGGCGAGCAGCGGGCCTGGACGGTGCAGCTCACTGACGCCAACGAGCAGCCGGCACCGCCCCGCGTACCTGGCATGCCCGGCCCGGTTGGCCCCGGTGGCGGCGTTCCGGGTTTGCCCAATGGGCCGCCCGGTGCTACGCCCCCGGGCTCGCCCGGCCTCCCACCGGCCGCCGCCCCGCCCCCGCCTGGAAATAAGCCATGAGGCGTCTTCGCCGTATCAAGATTCTCGCGACCCTGGGACCCGCCTCTTCAGACCTCGCGATGATCCGCCGCCTGTTCGAGGCCGGCGCCGACCTGTTCCGCATCAACATGAGCCACACGCCGCATGACAAGATGCGGGAGCTGGTGGCGACGATACGCAACGTCGAGAGCAGCTACGGCCGCCCGATCGGCATCCTGGTCGACCTCCAGGGACCGAAGCTCCGGCTCGGCGCCTTCGCGGAAGGTGCGGTCCAGCTCCAGAACGGCCAGACCTTCACGCTGGATTCCGACAAGACGCCGGGCGACGCCACCCGCGTCAACTTACCCCATCCGGAGATTCTCGCCGCGCTGCGGCCCGGCCACGCGCTGCTGCTCGACGACGGCAAGGTGCGACTGATCGCCGAAGAGACCTCGAAGGAGCACGCGGTGACCCGCGTCGTGGTCGGCGGCAGGATGTCCGACCGCAAGGGCGTCAGCCTGCCCGACACCGATCTGCCGGTCTCGGCGATGACGCCGAAGGACCGCGCCGACCTGGAGGCCGCGCTGGTCACCGGTGTCGACTGGATCGCACTGTCCTTCGTGCAGCGCGCCGACGACGTGGTCGAGGCCAAGAAGATGATCCGCGGCCGCGCCGCCGTGATGGCCAAGATCGAGAAGCCGCAGGCGATCGACCGCCTCGCCGAGATCATCGAGGCCTCCGACGCGCTGATGGTCGCGCGCGGCGACCTCGGCGTCGAGCTGCCGCTGGAGCGCGTGCCGAGCCTTCAGAAGCAGATGACGCGCATGGCGCGCCGCGCCGGCAAGCCGGTGGTGATCGCAACCCAAATGCTGGAATCGATGATCCAGTCGCCGGTGCCGACCCGCGCCGAGGTCTCCGACGTCGCCACCGCCGTCTATGAAGGCGCCGACGCCATCATGCTGTCGGCGGAATCGGCCGCCGGCAAATTCCCGGTCGAGGCGGTCTCGACCATGAACCGCATCGGCGAGGAGGTCGAGCGCGACCCGACTTATCGTTCGGTGATCACGGCACAGCGCCCGGCGCCGGAAACGACCGCCGGCGACGCCATCGCGGATGCCGCGCGTCAGATCGCCGAGACGCTCGACCTGCCCGCGCTGATCTGCTGGACCAGCTCGGGCTCGACCGCCGTGCGCGTGGCGCGCGAGCGGCCGAAGCCGCCGATCGTGGCGATCACGCCGAACATCGCGGCCGGACGCCGGCTCGCGGTGGTGTGGGGCGTGCATTGCGTGGTGGCAGAAGATGCGCGCGACCAGGACGACATGGTGAGCCGCGCCGGCCAGATCGCGTTCCGCGACGGCTTCGTCCGCGCCGGCCAGCGCGTGATCATCGTCGCCGGCGTGCCGCTCGGCATCCCCGGCACCACCAACATGGTGCGCATCGCCTCCGTCGGCCCCGAGGGCGAGTCGGATATCTGATGTCGCGTCATGCCGGAGCGCGCTGACGCGCGTCCCCGAATGACTTCCGACAAAAATATCGAAAACAACCCCATGCACAGTAGCCGTCAAGTGCCGGCGCGATGCCTTGTGGATTGGGCGAAACCATTGACAATTCGGGCCGATCCGCGCGCGTCGCGCGTCAGGCCTTGAGCTCAGGCTCCGACCAGCGCTTTCGTGGTTGGCAGCAGCGTCTGCTGCACCACCAGGCCACGGGCGCGGGCATCCATGACGCCGACGGCGCGCAGCGCGAGCAGCGTCACGGTCTGCACCGCATCGCGCATCTTGACGGGATCTTCGAGATTGTCGGGCGCGAGCGGCCCGACCAGCGACTCATGCAATGCGCCGAGCAGCGCGGTCGCGGCGAGCGCGGTGTCCTGCGCCGGCAGATGGCCGGCGCGCACGGCGGCGTCGATCCGGGCCGCCATCTCGCCGGCGATCTCGCGGCGGCTGGCAAGCCTGGAGGCACTGACATCAACGTCGACCGGCTCGGCCAGAATGCCCCAGGCCAGCCGGCGCTGCGACAGCGTATGGACGGCCACGGTGGTCACGGCGGCCGCCAGCGCCGAGGACGGGCCGGGCGCGGCGTCGGCCGCGCGGCGGATCGCCGCGAGCTCGTCGCGGGAGACCTCGGAAATCAGTTCGGAGATCAGCTCGGCCTTGGAAGGGAAGTAGCGGTAGACCGTGCCCGCCGCCACATTGGCCCGGACCGCGACCGGCGCGATCTGCACCGCCGCCATGCCGCCTTCGGCTGCGGCCTCCCTCGCCGCCGCCAGAATGGCGCTGCGCCGAGCTGCAAGGCGCTTCACCACTTGATGCGTTCGCCGATAAACCATGGCGCGCTTCCTGTCCCACACGCCAACCGCACGCCGCGGCCGAACGCTTCGTCACTGCAATAGATGCAAATCGCCCCGCAAGGACTGAACAACTATTCAGGATGGATGACAAGAAGCAAATGCGTGATGCCGGTTTTCGCGCTTCGCGTTGTTTCACCCGCTTTGGCTTCGAGGACAGCCCGCTTCGGCGCACCCGAATCCCGACAAATTCGGGCGACGGCGGCGGCACCTGCTGCGTCTGCCGGATGGTAGTGCGACTGCTCGACCGTGCGCCACCTTTACGCGCAAAGCAGCAAAGTTCCCGCACAGATTCATGCAACCTTAACTGGCTGGCCATAGTCCTACGGTGTCAATCGGAATTCGGCAATGCGCCCCACGAGCGTACTTTCTGCGTCACGCCCCGTTTTCGAGAAAGGCTACGGGCATCAGTTCGACGCGCACAGCAACATCAGCAACTCGACTCTGCCCGCGATGTTACCTGCACACATGGCGCCTTGATGCTGCAACGCGCGACAACCGCCGCTGACTTGCCCGAAGCCATTTCGACGCCCGCGGCCGGAGGACTCCGGCGACAATGGACGGCAGCCCTGCACGGAAAAGCGCTTGCACCCGTCGCCATTGTCGTCTGCTCGATGCTGGCAGGCGCGCTCTACACCTTGG
This sequence comes from Bradyrhizobium sp. F1.4.3, assembly GCF_040548375.1. Classification (NCBI taxonomy): domain Bacteria; kingdom Pseudomonadati; phylum Pseudomonadota; class Alphaproteobacteria; order Hyphomicrobiales; family Nitrobacteraceae; genus Bradyrhizobium; species Bradyrhizobium sp. F1.4.3. The sequence goes on along the minus strand of NZ_JBEPRN010000002.1, from coordinate 87,646 downwards.
CGATGGGCGAAGACGTCAACTGGGATTGGCAGAACTACCACGAATACAATGTCTGGGCCGTGCTCAACGGCCACTATCGCCTGGATGCGGTTCCGCCGGGTTTTCAGACCTACTTCAATCCGATCGTCTATTTTCCGGTCTATTATCTCCGCCACTTCCTGCCGTCGCCCTATGGGCTGATGATCATCGGCGCGATTCACGGCCTCAACCTCGCGCTCATTTGCCTGTTCGTACGCGTGGTCCTGCGCCAGGTCGCAAACCTCGCGGCGATCGCGGCGGCGGTCGTGATCGCAGCCTTCGGTCCGATGACGCTCTCGGAGGTGGGCACGAGTTTTTCCGACGTGCTGCTGGCGCTGCCCGTGATCGGCGGTTTCCTTCTGATCCTGGTTGCGGATCGCCGGCCCGCAGTCCGCTATCTGCTGGCCGGGTTCCTGATCGGCGCCGCGGTCGGGCTGAAGCTGACCAATGTCGTCTACGCGATGGGCGCAGCCGCGGCACTGTTCGCCGCCACGCGTCCGCTCCAGGCGAGTGTCCTTCTTGGGCTGGGCGGGATTGCCGGCGCGGCCCTCACGGGCGGCGAATGGTGCCTGATCACGTGGCGTGACACCGGCAACCCGATTTTCCCGCTTTTCAATGCGGTGTTCCAGTCCAGGGAAGTGGCGTCCATCAATCTGATGGATGCGCAGTTCATGCCCCACAGCGTGTCCGACGCGCTGGCTTATCCCTTCTATTGGCTGGTGGGCGACCACAGAGGCGCCGAACATCCTTTCAGGGACGCGCGTTTCGCGGTCGCGACGGTGCTGCTCGTGCTCGGCTTGTTTGCGCGCATGACGCGAGGCAGCGCGATCTTCACACGACGTGACGTACAGTTCGTGGTGCTCTTTGCGGTCTCCTATCTGGCGTGGCTCGGCCTGTTCTCGATCCAGCGCTATGCGGTGGTTCTGGAACTGCTGTGCGGCCCGTTGATCGTTCTATTGCTCGTCCGCCTCGGTGCAAGCATGAGGCCGGCGTCGCCGGCAACGTCCTCCGTTCCGCTGAACGCGACGATGATGACGGTTGCTATTGGCATCGCGTTGTGGTCGCAGCCGGCGGACTGGTGGCACCGCCCCTGGTCCGAGACGTACCAGCCAAAGATCGCAGACGAGCTCCATCAACCCGCGACCTACTTCATCCTCGGCAAGCCACTCGCTTATATCGCGCCGCAGCTTCCGCCGCAGTCGCGCTTCTACCTGCTCGCCGATATCGGCGTGCCCATCGTCCCCGGCGGGATCTTTGATCAGCGCATCCGCGACGGGCTGACGGCTCCCCTGCCCGGCGGTGTCCGCGAATTGCACATGCGCGGCGAGCCGGACCGCACCGCGCTCCTGGATCGCTACGCGCTTGCCATCGATCGCTCCAGGCCCTGCGTCGCCATCGAGGGCGCCCGCCCCGGCACCATCCTCGAAAGCTGCCCGCTCATCGAGCGGGCCTCGCGTTAGCGTCTCACGGTAGAGCCCGATCGGAGCTTGCTCGACCTTCTCAGTTCGTTCGTGTTGCCGCGAGCTGCATCGATGCAGCCTCGACCGACCGCCAGGCTGCGCAGCGTCCAAAAATCAACCCGACGACGATGAGGATCGCCGGAAATCCCACCGGCTGACCGAGAAACAGGAAGGTCGCAAGCAGCGCGAAGACGAGGACCAGGGCCATCACCTCGTGGCGCGCGAAACCTTCGTCGAGTCCGGCGCGGATGAGAAAGGCAATCGCGACAGCCAGCACCACCAAATCATACATGAAGAGATAGGGCGTCGTCAGGAGCGTTGCCGCCGCAAGCATCGCGGCTTTCAGCGCGTAGGGCAGCCTGCTGCGCCACATCACGACCAGCACGACGGCCACCGCGGCCGTCAACACCCACTGGAATATCCACGCGAGCTGCTCAGTACCGCCGACATAGCGCACGAACGAGAAGATGCTTTGCATCTTGAACCAGGGCGCCCGGCCTTCGGTGAGGAAGGCCTGCGAAAACATCGGAATCCAGTGAAAGAACGCTTGCCAGCTTTCGGTGCCGAAGGCGAACCAGGACACCGTAGCGATCGCGGCGACGACGATCGCGGCGGTGACGAGCACCGTCCATTCGGCGGCGGCAAGCAGGACCAGCGGAAACAGCAGTCCGTATTGGGGCTTGTAGCTCAGAAGGCCGAGACAGATTCCAGCCAGCACCGGCCGTGTTGGCATCAGATAGAGCATGCCGCCGATCAGCGAGGCCGTGAGGAAACCGTTCTGCCCGACCAGGATGTTGATGAAGGCGGCGGGAAAGCCGATCGCAAGCACCAGGCCCGCGTTGCGCCCGACGATCGCGCGCATCACGGCAAGATAAGGCAGCATGCTGAACGCGGCCCAGCCGATGAAAGCCGCGGCATAAGGAAACTGCGCAAGGAGTGAGGCGACGAACAGGAAGGGCGGCGGATAATGCCAGGCGAAATGGCCGACAAAATCCTGCTTGAGAAGCGCGAGCTCGACCTGCTTCTGGATGTCCCAATCCCAGGCCTGCGCGGGATGGCCCTCGAGCGCCAATTTTCCGGCCGCCCAGACGTTGACGAAGTCCGTCGGGATTCCGCGTCCGTCCGCGCCGAAGATCCACACGTGAGTGAGATAGGCCGTCGGAAAATATGCCAGCGTGACGATCGCCAGCACGAAGGAGATGTTGACGAGCGTTGCGGGGACTGCGCCGCGGCCAACAGCAGGCGGGGCGGAGGAGGCTTCAGCCATGCGGCTTCCTTTGACGCAATGCGGTAACGCAGATGCAATCAAGCCATACATCCGAATGACTTGAAGGAGGCTTAAGCCTGACTGTCGGATGCCGCGCGCCGATCGTTCGGACAAAGCAAAAGAGCCCCGTCGATGACGGGGCTCTTCGCTATTCCGTTGATCGTCTAGCTTACTTGAGGCTGGACGAGATCGAGCCGAACTTGCCGCTCAGCGTGCTGCCGAGGTTGTTGACGACGGTGATGATCGCCAGCGCGATGCCGGCGGCGATCAGGCCGTATTCAATGGCGGTCGCGCCGGATTCATCCTTCACGAAACGCGAAACGAGGTTCTTCATAGAGTGCTCCCAAAAAGTACACGAGGCTACAACTGGTCTGGTCTTTCCGGCTTCCCAGCGCCGCCCGACCATGGAACCGAACGTAAGGGCAAAGAATTGCGCCGCAGTTAACTCGACTGCGTAAACCCAGAACGGTTTGCGTGTATTCGACGATGGTAAACCGAAATCTAAAACAGCCGGTTAAATTGCCGGGACATAAACGGGAGCCGGTTGCGCCGATTTACCCGAAGTTATGACCGTCATGGTCCAATGCCGCCCGTTCGACAACAGGACCAAGAACAAGCAGGACGACGAGGCGGCATGTCCCTTTCCTTCACCAACAGCATCGCGGTGCAGAGCCGCGCGCGAGCGCTGGTGCCTCTCTGCGTCGGCGCGGGCGCCTACCTCTTCTTCCTCTATATCGGCGACACGCTGCTCCAGGACTCCGACTCGTTCTGGCAGATCAAGATCGGGCAGTGGATCCTCGATCACCACGCGCTCCCTTACACCGACTTCTATTCCTTCACGCGGCCTGGCGCGCCCTGGATCTCGACGTCATGGCTGTCGCAGGTTCTGTTCGCCTTCTCGTATACGCAATGGGACTGGGCCGGGCCGGTGATCCTCACCGCGCTTGCGATTGCAGCGTCCGCCGCGATCTTGGTCTATTTGCTCGATGCGCATCTCGAAATTCCGCGCTCCGTGCTGTTCGCGATGCTGGCGGTCGTGCTGTCGCTGCATCACATTCTGGCGCGGCCGCACATCCTGGCGCTGCCGGTGATGATCGCATGGGTCGGCATGCTGATGGCGGCGGCCGATCGCAAGGGCGTGCCGTCCTGGTATTGGCTGCCGCTGATGTCGCTGTGGGCGAACCTGCATGGCGGCTTCGTGCTTGGCCTCGCGCTAATCGGCCCGATGGCGATCGAGGCGATCTGGACTCTCGACTCCGGCAAGCAGGTCCGGTTGCTCGGACGCTGGTTCCTGTTCGGCGTCGCAGCCATGCTTGCTGCCTGCGTCACGCCCTATGGCTGGCGCACGCTGTTGGGTGCCACCAACATCCTCAATCTCGGTGAGCTGCTGTCGGTCATCTCGGAATGGATGCCGGCGAATTTCGCCTCGTTTTCCGCATTCGAAGCCGCGATCCTCGGCCTGATCGCGATCGGCCTGTTTCGCGGCCTGACGCTGTCGCCGCCGCGCATTCTCCTGATCCTGCTCTTCACCTGGATGGGGCTCACCCATGTCAGGAGCATCGAGGCCTTTGCCTTCCTGGTGCCGTTGGTGCTGGCCAAGCCGCTCGGCGAAAAGTCCCCGCTGCCGCAACGCGACGCGCAAGCGACCGAGAGCTGGCCGGCCCGCTACGTCACCATCACAGGCGCGTTGATGATCGCGGCCGCGGCCTGGACCTCGACCTCGATCTACATGTCGCATCATCGCTTCACCTTCACGATGGGCCAGACGCCGGTTGCTGCCGTCGACCTGCTCCAGAGCCGCAAGGCGCAGCGCATCTTCAATGCCTACCAGTTCGGCGGCTATCTGATCTCGCGCGACATCCCGGTCTTCGTCGACGGCCGCGCCGAGCTCTATGGCGAGAAATTCGTGATGGACTTCTTCAAGGCGGTCGAGGTCAAGAAGCTCGACAATTTGATGCGACTGCTCGAGGAGTACAAGATCGACGCCACGCTGATGGTTGCGGATGCGCCGGCTGCCCAAGTGCTGGATCACATCAAGGGCTGGAAGCGGATCTACGGCGACGGCATCGCGGTGATCCATGTGCGGGACGAAGCGGAAGGCGCGGCCGCTACGATGTCGAAGTGAGGACGCAGACCTTGGGCGTGTACTCACTCATGTTAGACGTCCGCTTCCAAGTATGAAGCTGACTTGAGCAGGCACTCCGGCCAATTCGGCGTTTGACCCGAGACATAGTGCATTGAATTGGCCGGGGCGCTTTGCCTTGCACCCGGCAATGGAAAAGCGAGTGCAGCCCGTGCCACGGCGGCCCCGAATTTTGGGCAAGATAGGGTCTCTCCGGCGATTACCGCTCACATGTCCGCAACAAAGTGCTACGCTCCGCCTTGTCCCAGCGGCGGGGTTAGTCTGGTCGTTCGGAGGGGCTGTGACCGAGCAGCGGGTTCAGAGGCGACTAGCGGCGATCTTGGCCGCCGACGTGGTTGGCTACTCTGCGTTGATGCAACGCGCTGAGGAGGCCACCTACGCCGAGTTCGAGCGGCTCAAGCGAGAATTGATCGAGCCTAGCCTCTCCCGCCACGACGGGCGACTGATCAAGACAACGGGTGATGGCGCGCTCGCCGAATTCGCGAGTCCCTTAGCCGCCGTGAGATGCGCGACTGAGATGCAGGATCATCTCGCCGAGGGGAGCGGTCCATTCAAGCTACGCATCGGGCTCAACCTTGGTGACGTGATCGTTGGGCAGGACGGCGACCTCTATGGCGACGGGATCAACATCGCTGTCCGGCTGGAGGGGATCGCCGATCCGGGCGGCATCCTGATGTCCGAAAAGGTCTATAGCGAAGTCGAAGGCAAGCTGGACGTTGGCTTCGAGGATCGCGGCGAGCAGCAGCTCAAGAACATCGCCAAGCCGGTCCGCGCTTACGCTGTCCGTGCTGGAGCGTCTAGCGCGCTGACCGAGAGACTAAGCGCGGCCCCGCCACTTCCAGCCAAGCCGTCCATCGCCGTGCTGCCGTTCGAGAACATGAGCGGCGATCCCGAACAGGAATACTTCGCGGACGGAATGGTTGAGGAGATCACCACCGCGCTTTCGCGGTTCAAATGGTTGTTCGTGATCGCCCGCAATTCCAGCTTTACCTACAAGGGCAAGGCGGTGAACGTGAAGCAGGTCGGGCATGAGCTGGGCGTGCGCTATATCCTTGAGGGGTCTGTGCGCAAGGCTGCCGGGAAAGTTCGCATCGCCGGACAGTTGATCGACGCGATTACAGGGGCGCACATCTGGGCGGACAGATTCGAGCGTGATCTGACGGACATTTTCGCTCTCCAAGACGACGTTGCGCTCGCCGTTGTCTCGGCCGTTCAGCCAAAGATGCTTCAAACAGAGATTGCAACGGCTGCGCGGCGGCGACCAGAGAACCTCACTGCCTATGATTTTTTTCTCCGATCCATGCAACAGTATTACCTGACGACCCGCGAAAGTTTGGCCGAGGCGATTAAGCTGGCTCATCGCGCTTTGGAGCTAGACCCGAGGTTCAGCTCTGCAGCGGCTCTGGCAGGTGACTGTCACGCGAGCAACGTCGCTTTAGGCTATGCCAACAATCCCGAGTTCGACGCCAAGGAAGCAATTCGGCTTGCTCGTTTGGCATTGAGCCTCGATGATGGTGATCCGGACACGTTGTCAAGGGTTGCCGTAATCTCGGCGTGTGTGGTCGGCGATAGTGAAGCCGAAATCGAAATGGCTGACCGGGCGGTCGCGCTCAACCCGAATTCATGGCGCACTTGGAACAATAGAGGCTGGGTCTATACAATGGCGGGGCTGCCCGAAGAGGCTATTCGAAGCTTTGAACGTGCCATTCGCATGAGCCCATTAGACCCGCTGCTGCATATGACGTTTCTGGGCATTGGGCATGCTCTTGTGGGCCTTCGCCGGTTTGACGAGGCGATCATTGTATTGAAGAAAGCCCTTCGTCAGAATCCTTCCTTTATGCCAGCTTGCCGCGGACTGGCGTCTGCCTTCGCCCATCTCGGACGCGACGCTGAGGCGCACGCCGCAGCGTCGCGTGTGCTTGAGATCGATCCAGCCTTTACAATATCGGGGCATATCGCCCGGGTCCCCAAAAGCTCAAAGATGTTTATTGAGGGTCTCCGCAAAGCGGGGTTGCCCGAATGAACTGTGCTCGCGCGCGACGACGAGGTGATCAATAGAACCCCCTGTTGCTGCGGTGCATGAGTCAGCAATTGGCCCTTAGCCGAGACGCCGGGGCGAGTTGACCTTTTCCGCTCCCGAGGGCGCAGCGGACATGGCATGAGTTCGCGGGCTCATCGGGTTTATGAGTGCACGCCCGTCGGACCAAGTTTGGGTCGGCTGCCCAGGATTCGCTTTCCACCAATGGGGAGAGGTGATCCGAGTTCTGGACGGGAGCCGATTCAACCAAAACTGATCCGGCGTTAGCTATCAATTCCCGGTCTGCAACTCGCCAAAGCGCTCCCAGGTCTTGCCGTTGAAGCGCATGAACTGCATCTGATCGACCGGGACGTGGTCGGTCGTGCCGGTGTTGATCTTGATGCCGGGCAACAGCATCGGCAGTTCGAGATCGTGGATTGCGAACGCCTGCTTCAGGATGTTCCCGGCGGAGAGATCATCGCCGCACGCTTTCAAAACCGCCTCCAGCGCCATCGCGCTGTTGTAGGAATTGACGTAGTTGGTGTCGTGCTGATCGGCCTCCGGCACATATTTCGTCATGAACGCGCGCCAGTCCTTGACGCCCGGATCGTCCTTCCAGGCGGGATCATCAGGGTCCTTCACGTAGGCCGTCGACAGAATGCCGGTGCCCGCCTCCAATCCGGCGGGCTGCATCACCGTCGAGATCCACACCGCGACGTTGGACAGGAAAATCATCGGCCGCCAGCCGATCTCGAACGATTTTCGGATCGCCTGCGCGGCGAATTTCGGCGTCGCCGCGATCACGAACACGTCCGCGCCTGAGGCCTTCAGCTTCACGATCTGGGAATCGATGGTCGGGTCCTGGATCTCGTAGGTCGCGTTGGTGACGAGGGCGTCGTATTTCTCGCCGAGCACGTCCTTGAGGCCGGCGAGATAGTCGCGGCCATAGTCGTCGTTCTGCGAGATCACGGCGAATTTCGCGTTCGGGTTCTTGGCCAGCGCATAGCGCGCATAGAGCCGCGCCTCGTAGCGGAACGGCGCCTGCACGCCCATCGTCGCCTGCGGATATTGCGCGATGTCGGCGAATTTCGAGGCGCCGGAGCCGATGAAGAGCTGCGGCACGTTCTTGGATTGGAGATATTTTGCGATCGCCGTGTTGTGGGCGGTGCCGATCGAGGAGAAGATCAGCGCGACCTCGTCGCTCTCCACCAGCCGGCGGGTCTGCTCGACCGATTTCGGCGGCGCGTAACTATCGTCAAGCGAGATCAGATTGACCTTGCGGCCGTTGATGCCGCCTTTGTCGTTCAGCATCTTGAAGTAGCCGACCTCGCCCTTGCCGAGCGCGCCGAAGGCCGACACGGGCCCGCTATAGGGCATGGTCTGACCGATCTTGATCTCGGTTGCGGTGACGCCGCGCATCTCGGCGGCAAGGGATGGGCTGGCGCATGACAGGAACGAAACGGCGCAGAGCGCGCCCAGTGTCGGCGCAAAACGCATCGGCTTGCCCTCCCCTGTGTTGGTGCGGTCGCGCCGCGCCTGTATTGGAGAAGAGCATGCCATGGCGCCCAGAGCGACGCCAATCATTATAGAGGCAGGATTTGAGGGGATCGCAGGGTGGGCAAAGCGCAAGCGGGCCCACCACTTCTGTCGCGATCGCCGAGAGATGGTGGGCACAGCGCAAGGTCTCGTGTCCCGGACGCGCTGCAACACTCTTGGCGTTGCTGCGCAGAGCCGGGACCCAGAAGGCCACGCAGGAGGATGCGGAGACATGGGCCCCGGACGCAGCGCACCGCCGAAGAGGCGCTGCGCTGCGTCCGGGGCACGAGATCCGGCCAACAAAAAAACGCGGCGCTGCCGCCGCGTTTTTCAATTTGCTCTGGCGCGAGAGGCGTTACGCCTGCGGTTGCGGCTCCAGGCCGGGATCCGGATCCGGCCGCGGGCGCGGCTTGCCGGCCGGCGGCACGGCGGAGGCGCGCGGCGTGGTCGGCTCGAGCACGGACTCGCGGTTCGGCTTCTTGCCCTTGAGCAGGTCGATGATCTCGTCGCCGGAGAGCGTCTCGAACTCGAGCAGGCCCTTGGCGAGCGCTTCAAGATCGGCGCGCTTCTCGGTGAGAATGCGCGTCGCTTCGTTGTAGCCCTCTTCCACGAAACGCCGGATCTCGGTGTCGATCTTCTGCACCGTCGCTTCCGAGGCGTTCTGGGTGCGCGACACCGACATGCCGAGAAAGACCTCGTCCTGGTTTTCGCCATAGGACACGGTGCCAAGCGCTTCGGACAGGCCCCAGCGCGTCACCATCATGCGGGCAAGGCGCGTGGCCTGCTCGATGTCGGACGACGCACCCGAGGTGACCTTCTCGCGGCCGAAGATCAGCTCTTCGGCGACACGGCCGCCCATCATGATGGCGAGGCGCGAGGTCATCTGCTCGAGCGACATCGACAGCTTGTCGCGCTCCGGCAGCTGCATCACCATGCCGAGCGCACGGCCGCGCGGAATGATGGTCGCCTTGTGGATCGGGTCGGTCGCGACGACGTTGAGGCCGACGATGGCGTGGCCGCCCTCGTGATAGGCCGTCAACAGCTTCTCTTCCTCGGTCATGACGAGCGACTTGCGCTCGGCGCCCATCATCACCTTGTCCTTGGCTTCCTCGAACTCGGCCTGGGTGACCATCCGCTTGTTGCGGCGGGCGGCGGTCAGCGCGGCTTCGTTGACGAGGTTCATCAGGTCGGCGCCGGAGAAGCCCGGCGTGCCGCGCGCGATGGTCTTGAGGTTGATATCCGGCGCCAAGGGCACCTTGCGGACGTGAACCTTGAGGATCTGCTCGCGGCCGACGACGTCCGGATTGGGCACCACGACCTGGCGGTCGAAACGGCCGGGACGCAGCAGCGCGGGATCGAGCACGTCGGGACGGTTGGTCGCGGCGATCAGGATCACGCCCTCGTTCGCCTCGAAGCCGTCCATCTCGACCAGCAACTGGTTCAGCGTCTGCTCGCGCTCGTCATTGCCGCCGCCGAGGCCGGCGCCACGGTGACGACCGACCGCGTCGATTTCGTCGATGAAGATGATGCAGGGCGCGTTCTTCTTGGCCTGCTCGAACATGTCACGGACGCGGGAAGCACCGACGCCGACGAACATTTCGACGAAGTCAGAACCCGAGATGGTGAAGAACGGCACGTTGGCTTCACCCGCGACCGCACGCGCGATCAGGGTCTTGCCGGTGCCGGGAGGGCCGACCAGCAGCACGCCGCGCGGAATGCGGCCGCCGAGGCGCTGGAATTTGCCGGGATCGCGCAGGAATTCGACGATCTCCTGGAGATCCTGCTTGGCCTCGTCGACGCCGGCGACGTCCTCGAAGGTGACGCGGCCATGCGCTTCCGTGAGCATCTTCGCGCGCGACTTGCCAAAGCCCATCGCCTTGCCGGCGCCGCCCTGCATCTGCCGCGACAGGAAGATCCAGACGCCGATCAGCGCGATGAAGGGCAGCCAGGAGACCAGCAGCGAGACGAACCACGGCACGTTGTCGCCGGGCGGCTTCGCGGTGATCTGGACCTTGCTGTCATAGAGGCGCTTCACCAGCGTCGGGTCGCTCGGCGCATAGGTCTGGAAGCTCGAGCCGTTGGTGAAGGTGCCGTGGATGTCCGGCCCCTGGATCACGACGTCGCGCACATTGCCGCGGTCAACCTCGCTCAGGAGCTGGGAGAAGGCGATGTCCTGCGAGGAGGCGCGCTGACCCGGATTCTGGAAGAGCGTGAACAACGCCAACAGCAGCAAGACAATGATGACCCAGAGGGCGAAATTGCGCAGATTGGCGTTCATCGATCTTCCTTCGTGGTCGCGCGGATCGCGGCCTGATCCTTGGGCAGTTACTTGAGTAGTTATTCGGGCAGTGCGAGGAAATCCCCAAGGAATCCTCTCTGTTAGACGCATACAATTTAGGTGCCGCCCCGGTCGCTGCCAAGGGAACGAGATGGGACTATTTATCCCATCTTAGCCCGATTCCCGCTGAAATAATGGCGCCGGAAGCGGGGTTTTTCCCGCCTGGTTAAGGTGCCCTGACGGTGCGCGGCCGAAACGGCCGGTGTCATGATCCGCCCTTGTCGGCGCCCTTGCCAGTCCCCTTGCGCCGCCGGGCCGGCGCCGGGGCGACGTGGATACGCCCCCCGGCAAGGCTGATCAAGGCTCCCGCCAGCGTCTGCTTCAGGGCCGGCCGGCCCGTCGTGGATGCACGGGGACCTGCGGACATGGCCTTCTCAAGCGCAGCCATCAGGGATTCGACCTTGCCGAGTTCCGCCGGCCCCTCGTGCCCGAGGGCATTGACGGCCCGCAGCAGCAGCCGCAGGCGGACCTCCTCCGGCAGGGTGGCGAAGGCTGCCGCCTCAAAACTTCGCATGCCCGGCCGATGCGGCGCATCGCCGCGATCCCGCAGGCGAAGGAAGCGCTCGGCGCCGTCGGTCAGCACCTCGACCGCCGCATTGGCCCTGGAGAGCCGCACTGCGAGCCGCGTCAGATTTCTGATATCGCCGCCTTCCGCTGCAAGCTGGGGCAACAGCGCGCGCAACCGCGGTCGGGTGAAGGCGGTGTCACGGTTGGTCGGATCATCGGCAAAGCCGAGCTTCGCCCGCTTGAGGGTCGCGATCAGCTGCGATTTCGGGACATCGAGCAGCGGGCGCGCCAGCACGATGCCATCGCGCTCGGTCACGCGCGCCATCGCCGACAGACCGGCAATGCCGCTGCCACGCAACAGCCGCATCAACAGGGTCTCGGCCTGGTCGTCGCGGGTGTGGGCTGTCAGCACATGAGTCGCGCCGGCCGCGCGCGCGGCCCGCGCAAGCAGGCGATATCGAGCCTCGCGTGCTGCGGCGGGCAGTCCCGTCTTCGGCTTCGCGCCACGCCAGCGCAAAGTCCGGTGCGACAGCGCCAGCGCAGTCGCCAGCCGCTTGACCTCGCGCGCCTCGCGCGCTGCCTCCGGCCGCAGACCATGATCGACGGTGACGACGACGAGCTGTGGGCCACGGGCGAGGCTGCGCTGCCAGCGCGCCGCAAGCCACATCAAAGCAACCGAGTCGGGCCCGCCGGAGACCGCGAGCACCAGCGCGGGCGCGCTTTTGAGATCGGCAAAGAGCCGCCTGGCCTCGCGCGCCGAGATCGGTGAGTTGTCGTCTGACATGACGCTGCAATCGTCCGCGGATGGACCGACTGTTTAGCGCAGCTCAGTCCGTCTTGTCAGGATCGAACGCCGCGGATCAGCACTTCACCCGCTTCTGCTCGCGATCGACGGCGGCTTTGACGCCGGCCGACGCCCGCGGATATTTGCGGCCGACCTCGCCGAAGGCGGCGCAGGCGGCCTCCTTCTCCTTCAGCGCGGCCAGCGACTGGCCGAGCCGCAGCAGGGCATCCGGCGCCTTGGCCGATTTGTCGTATTTGGTGGTCACGGCGAGGAAGGCTTCCGCGGAGTCGCGATATTGCTGGCGCTGGAAGTAGCTTTCGCCGAGCCAGTATTGCGCGTCGCCGAGCAGCGGGTCGCTCGGATATTTCTGCGCAAAATTCTTCATGGTCTGTTCGGCGAGCGCATAGTCCTTGCGCTGCATGTAGCCGATGCCGAGGTCGAACTCGTCGCGCGGCGTGGCCGAGGGCGGCAGGGTCGCTAACCCACCCCCGGCGGCCGGCTGCGGATAGCCGGGCTGGGCTGGCGGATAGCCCGGCTGTGGGCTGGGCGCCGCAGCTTGCGGATAGCGGCCGCCGGTGTTGCCGAGATCGAGCGGCTCGCCCGCAGCGCGACCACCGGGCGCGCCGCTAGGGACTCCCGCCGCCATCGGCTGCTGCCCGCCACCCAGCGCGCGCGGCGCACCGGGCGCGCTCGGATTCTGGCTCGGGTCAAAGGCATCGCCACGGCGGCGCGTGCCGGGCGCACCGGGCGCCGGCTGCTCCTGAACGATCGGCGCGGGAGAAGCGATCTGCGGCTGCTCGTAATTCGGCTGGGCGGGCGGCTGCTGGCGATAGGCCGGCGCGATCTGGGCGGGCGGCACGGCGGCGACGTTGGGCTGTGCGGGCGCCTGTCCGGGCGCCGCGCCTTGCGCGCCGCCCTCGAGCTGCCGGATGCGGTCTTCGAGCTGGCGGTTGCGATATTGCAGCTCTTCGTTCTGGCCGGTGAGCTGGCGCAGCTGGTTTTCCAGCCGTTCGATCCGCATCTCCGGGTCGTCGTCCGACTGCGCGAGGACGGGCGAGCAAAGAGAGAGCAGCGCAGCGATCGCCGCGATGCCGGTAATGGCCTTAAATCTGGATGACATCTTGCCCTGACGACGAAAGCGAAATGGCCTGCGACGGAACTTCGACGCGCCACACATTGAAGGGGAGTACGCCAAAAATGTGACTGGCACCACGGGGTTTCTGTCACAGATCGCTGAAACGAAACCGGCGCCCGAGAGGGCGCCGGCAGATGAATTTACTTACACTTGACTGACTTAGACCTGGCTGACTTAGACTTGGCTGACGGCGCGCGCTTCAGGAGCTCGCGTTCAGCACGGTGACGGCACGCCGGTTCTGCGACCAGCAGGAGATGTCGTTACAGACGGCGACCGGCCGTTCCTTGCCGTAGGAGATCGTGCGCATGCGGTTCGCGTCGATGCCGCGCGAGGCGAGGAACGAACGCACCGACTGGGCTCTGCGGGCGCCGAGCGCGATGTTGTACTCGCGGGTGCCGCGCTCGTCGGCGTGACCTTCGATGGTGAAGGAGTAGCGCGGATAGGTCTGGAGCCACTGCGCCTGCTTCTCCAGCGTCACGATCGCCTGCGGGGTCAGATCGGTCTGGTCGCTCTCGAAGAACACGCGGTCGCCCACGTTCACCACGAAGTCCTGCTGGCTGCCGGGCGTCGCAGCGCTGGCCATCGCATCGGCACCCAGGTTCTTGTTGGCGCAGGCGCCCATCGACAGCGCGACGGCAAGCACCGCGGCCAGCTTCAATCCCTGGAGGATACGCATAGGATGTTTCATTCCGGAGCCTCCACGCTCACGTTTCGTCCACTGCTTTCCGGTCTACAGGGGGTTGGTTAAGCGAACGTTCCGTCAACCTTGATGGGACGTTGCGAGAGCCGGTCAAATGCCCCCCACCGGCGAAAAGCACCCGCCATGGTTAATGGGTTGTAAATGTGGCGCGAGGGTGAAGGCAAGCCACGTTAACCGGCAATCGCGCCGGTTTTGCTGGAATTTTGGCCTCCGGCCGGACGGGGAACCGCAGGATCGCGCGTCTAGCGAGCGGTCCCGACTGCGGACGCGAGCACGTCCGGGTTTCGCGATGTGGACAACAGCACCGGCCGCTGAACAGCCACGCGCGGGCTGCTGCGCTCAAACAACATGCGACGCTCGAAGGCACTGGAGCGCATGATGGGAAAACGCGCCAGGACCTTTTCTCGCTGGTTGCGGACATCCGACGCCATCAGGACCGCCTTTTTTGTCGGCCAGCCTGGAAATCCGCGCGGTTCGGGTGAGATCGTCTCGTGGAGAAAGACGCGGCGATAGAATGGTTGGTGGTCGGTACGAATCATCGCAAGTCCGGTATCGGCATTGAAATGGTCGCACGCGACAAACGCCAGCCGCACTGTCAGATAGGGCAGTTCCGGAAATCGCTGGTGCTTTTCGGGATCAGCAACAAACCGACACGGATCGACAAAAACCTCGCCGCGGTCGAGACGCGGATGCAGGACATCGCCGAACACCTCGGTCGTGTAGGACATCCGCCAATCCGAAGTCAGGACGTGGATGCGGACGGAGCTGCAAAGCTCCCCGTCAACATAGACTCCGAAATTCCAGGTGTTGGGCGTTTCGTCGAAGCGATCGGTGACGCGTCCCGACTCCGACGGTTCGATCAGCCCGGCATGCAGGTAGGCCCGGTACCGCATCGAATAGAGGTTGTCTTTTTCCTCTGGAATTTCGATCAGCCGGTAGTCGATGCGATCAAACAAGGCGGCTCCCCGCGGAAGGAGCGCCGTTTGCGGTTCGGCTCCGGACTTCATCTGGTACCCCTAAACTCAAAGCAACTTCCGCGAGTAGGGAAAGATTAATGGTTCCTTAATGGAATTGCAAAGAATTAGAAGTGTTAGGGTTAACCTTTGCGGCCCGCAAAAGTACGGAGAGCGAGCGCTGTACGTAGTGGCGGGCGATCGAGGAAAGTCAGGCGATGGATCGCGACGAAACCAGGGTGATCTGGTCATCAGCCGCGCGACGGCCATGCGAGGCGTTGAGCAATTGACGGACCCGCACCGCCGGAACGGGCCGGCTGAACAGGTAACCCTGCCCTTCGGTTACAGTGCCGTCGGCGCTGATCAACTCGAGCTGCTCGTTGGTCTCGATGCCCTCGACCACGACCGCCATGCCGAGGTCGGCGGACAGCCGCGCCACGCCGCGCAAGAGCGTCAGCGGTCGGTCGGCGTCGATGCCCTCGAGGAAGGAGCGGTCGATCTTCACTTTCTGCATCGGGAAATTATGCAAATAGCTGAGGCTCGAATAGCCAGTGCCAAAATCATCCAGCGAGATGCGCACGCCGAGCGCGTGCAGCTGCGACAGGATGTCGTGGGTGAGCTGGGTGTTGCGCAACAGCGAAGATTCGGTGATCTCGATCTCGAGGCGATGCGCTGGCAGGCCCGACACTTCGAGCGCATAGCGGATTTCGCTCAGCACGTCGCGCTGGTGAAACTGCTGCGGCGAGAAGTTGACGGCGACGCTGACGCCGTCGGGCCACTTCATGCATTCCATGCAGGCGCGGCGCAGGATCCAGCGGCCGAGATCGACGATCAGGCCCATATCCTCGGCGACCGGGATGATGTCGACCGGCGAGACCGTGCCGCGCACCGGATGATTCCAGCGCAGCAGCGCCTCGCAGGTGGTGATCTTACCGGACTTCAGATTGACCAGCGGCTGGTAGAACAGCTCGAACTCCTCGTTGGCGAGCGCCTTGCGCAGGTCGAGCTCGAGGATGCGGCGAGCCTCGACGGTCGCCGCCATCTCGTCGCGGAAGAAGCAGAAGGTGCCGCGGCCGTCGGCCTTGGCGCGGTAGAGCGCCATGTCGGCATTCTTGAGCAGCGTGTCGGCGCTGACGCCTTCCGGCGAGGTCAGCGCGATGCCGACGCTGGCGCCGATCTCGACCAGATGATTGTCGATGCGGTAGCGCTCGCTGAGCCGCTCGACGATGCGGCGGGCGAGGCTCGCGGCGTCTTCGGGCGCACTGATGTTCTGCTGGAACACGACGAACTCGTCGCCGCCGAAGCGGGCGACGAAATCCTCAGGACGCAGCATCTCGCGCAGACGGTTGGCGACCGCGCACAGGAGCTGGTCGCCGCAGGGATGGCCGAGCGTATCGTTGACCTGCTTGAACTGGTCGAGATCGACGAAGAGCAGTGCTGAGAGGCGCTCGGCATGGTGCGTGCTCGCCAGCAGATGCTCGATCTCGTCGCGGAAATTGACGCGGTTGGGTAGCGCGGTGAGATCGTCATAGCGCGCCAGATGCGTGATCTTGGCCTCGGCGTTGCGCCGTTCGGTAACGTCCTCGAGCAGCACCACCGCGCCACCGCCGGCCATCGGCTGGACGGTCCAGGACAGTGACCGGTTTCGCTGAGTGTCGGGATCGGCGGTAATGATCTCTTTGGCCTGCGAGCTCTCGATGTCCGCGACGATCAGTTCGCCGCTGGCAGCCGAGATGGATCCGGCGCGGACGCACGCCGCGACAATGTCACGCGCATTGGTGCCGCTCTGCGCGAGATCGCCAGGCAGGTTCATCATCGCACCGAAGCGGTAGTTCATGACCGCGAGTTGGCCGTCGAGGCGGAACATGCAGAGCCCATGCGGCATGTTGTTCAGCGCTGTATCGAACTGGCCCGCAAGCGCGGCTTCGCGCTCGCGCGCCACGACTGCACCCATGAAGATTCTGTGCAGATTCACCGAGAGCTGCATGATCGCCATCAGGAACGCAGCGCTCACCACCGCCATCGCGATGTAGTAGAGCGTTCCACGCAGCGCCAACGCAAGCACGGCCGGGCCGAATATCAGCATGGCCTGAAGGTGGAAGATCGACGGCCGGCCGTACGCCCTGCCCGCGCCCCCCGCCGCGATGCCGGTGGTGACCGACAGGGCGATCATGTGGGCCACGGCATCGTCCGTGGCCAGCAGCGTGGTGGCGCACCAGATGCCGATCGCTGCCGCCTGGATCCTTGCCCCGATCTGATAGCGCTTCTGCCAGCGTTCGGCCGCCTCGACCGTGATGATCGCCTGGCGCGCCTGATAGCGGCGCAAGTCGATTGCCCGCGCGGTCCCGGCCAGGACAAGAAGCGTCACGCATGCCCAGATGAGAGGCTCGCCCGTTCTCAGTGCGGTCAGGGCCGCACCGATCGACACGAAGATGAGACCTGCCAGCAGCGGGCCAGGCGCTTCGAAGAGCGAATCGATTTGCGCCGCCGAAGTTTTCGGCGGCCGCTGTTCCGGCTCTCCGCTCTGGTTTTCGAACTGCATCTGGGTCGTACGCGCTTCCTGTCCGGAGCGCAGTTTTACCCAGCTCAGATGAAGTCTTTCTGAGGGAACATCGTTAAAGTCGAGTTGTTTTGTAGCGCAAGCGATTGAAATACATCAATAGAAACAAAAGACTGGGAAAAGTTTGCCGAGCACAACCTAAAGGAATGGTTGCCGCTGGAAAACTTCTCGCAAAGTTTTTCGAAAAAGGCACGCGTTCAAACGATCGCGCGCCAGGAGCCGACCGCTATTGGCCCGCTGTCGAGGACAGGAGCGGCGACCATGCCGGGTCGGAGGCGAAGCCCGGCGTCGGCACCTTCAGCTCGTTGCGACCGGAGATGTCGACGGAGAACAGCGACGGTCCGCCGTTGCCGCCGGGATCGCGGAAGAACATCAGCACGCGCCCGTTCGGCGAGAAGGTCGGGCCCTCGTTGTGATAACCAGA
The DNA here is from genome assembly GCF_040548375.1 of Bradyrhizobium sp. F1.4.3. Lineage (NCBI taxonomy): Bacteria > Pseudomonadati > Pseudomonadota > Alphaproteobacteria > Hyphomicrobiales > Nitrobacteraceae > Bradyrhizobium > Bradyrhizobium sp. F1.4.3. The sequence goes on along the minus strand of NZ_JBEPRN010000002.1, from coordinate 69,804 downwards.
GGTGAGGAGCCGCTCGCCGGAGCCGTCCGGCTTCATGACGCCGATCGAGAACTGCCCGCCGCCTTGCCTGGTGAAGGCGATGTAATCGCCGCGCGGCGACCACACGGGCGTCGAATAGGTGGCGTTGTTATCGTCCTTGGAGAAGGAGATGCGCTGCGCCTGTCCGCCGCCCGCCGCCATCACATAGATCTGCGACCTGCCGCCGCGATCGGACTCGAAGCAGATGCGGGTGCCGTCCGGTGAGTAGGACGGAGAGGTGTCGATCGCCGGCGTATCGGTGAGACGCGTGGTCGAGCGCGAGCGCAGGTCCATCGCGAACAGGTTGGAATTGCCGCCCTGCTGCAAGCTCATGATGACGCGCTGGCCGTCCGGCGAGAAGCGCGGCGCAAACGTCATGCCGGGGAAGTTGCCGACGATCTCGCGCTGGCCGGTCTCGATGTTGAAGAGATAGACCTTCGGATCACCCTGCCCGAACTCCATGTAGGTGATCTCTTGCGAGTTCGGCGAGAAGCGCGGCGTCAGCACGAGGTCGGAGCCGCGGGTCAGGTAGCGCACATTGGCGCCGTCCTGGTCCATCATCGCGAGCCGCTTGACGCGGCGCTCCTTCGGTCCGGTCTCGTCCACGAACACCACGCGGCTGTCGAAATAGCCCTTTTCGCCGGTCATCCGCTCATAGATCTGGTCGGAGATGATGTGCGCGATGCGGCGCCAATATTCCGGCGAGGTGAAATATTGCTGGCCGGTGAGCTGCTGGCCGGAGACCACGTCCCACAAGCGGAATTCGGCCTTGAGCCGACCGTCCGGCTGCCGCGTCATCCGGCCGGTGACCAGCGCCTGCGCGTTGATGGTTTTCCAGTTCTGGAATTGCGGCGCGACGTCGATATTGTTGATGCGCTCGATGAAGGCGGCCTGGTCGATCGGGGCAAACAGGCCCGAGCGTTTCAGGTTGTTGGTGATGACCTGCGTCACACCGTTGCCGACGTCGGCGTCGGCCGGCGAGCCCGGCAGGAAGTTGGTGATCGCGATCGGAACAGGCTGAAATTCCGTGGGGTCGATGCGGAGCCGCGGTTGGGCTTGCTGGGCGAAGGCGCGTCCACCCGCGAGCATCGCGAGCCCCGACCCGGTCAGAGTCACGAAGCGGCGGCGGTTGATCGATCGGACGTCATTCATCGGAAAATTCTTTTGTTCGGATGTCACAACATATCTTTCAGACCGAAAGTCATCGGAATGGTCTTCCAGCTCTCGTACTGCTGCTTTGGCATGAACGAATAGACCTGGCACTGCACGATGGCACGCTTGGCGCTCTCCGCCACCGCCACCGCGATCGACCGCGACGGCCCTCTCACCGCAACGACGATCGGTTCGGACGCCAGCGATCCATCGATCTTCATGGGAATGTCGATGTCAGCTTCGTACTGATCAGCGTCCTGCCCGTTATAGGTGGGCGTGAAGCAGCGCTTGACTGCACCCTGGAATGCACCACGCCAGGTCGCGACGTTGTTGGCGGCAGTGCCGGTCGTCGATCCCAGTGAAGCGGACGCGTTTAGCGCTGTCCCGGTCAACTCGTGCCGGGTCGCAGCGCGCTTGTCCAGGTCGCGCTGGATCTGCGCTGGATCGAACGAGCGCTCCTTGGGCTTCGGCTGCTGCTGCGGCTGCACTGCGGCGACCTTTTGCTCCGGCGGCTTCGGCGGCGGCTTCTTGGTCTCCAGCTTCTTCTGGAGCTCGGCGATCGGATCTTCCTTGGCCGGGTCAGGCTTCTTTTCCTGCGGCTTCGGTTCTTGCTTCGGTTCTTCCTTGGGCTTGGCCTCGGCGACCGGCTTGGGCGGCTCGGGCTTCTTCTCGACCGGCTTCTCGACGGGCTTCGGCGGCGGCTCGGGCGTCGATGTCGTCTTGATCAGCTCTTTCTTTTCGGTGACCTTGCCGACGGCGTCTTCCTCGGGCTTGGCCTCGGCGATCTTCTCGACCTTGGGCTTCGGCTCTTCCTTTTTGCCGGTCTTCTGCCCGGCGGTCATCTGCGCCAGCTGATCGGTGGTGATGATGTCGATCGGAAGCGACTCTTCCGGCGCGACAAAAGCCCTGCTGCTAAAGGTGACCAGTCCCCATCCGATCACGAGGACGTGGAGGGCGATCGACGCAACGAGTGTCTTGTCGACGTTCACCTTCACCGGCTTAGGACCCCTGATCCGCTTCCGTGACGAGCGCCAGCTTCTTGAATCCTGCACCCGACAGGAGGCCCATCACCCTGGCCACCGTGCCGTAATCCGCCTTCTTGTCGGCACGCAGATAGATGCGTTCGTCGAGCCCGGCGCGCGCGTCCGTGATCGCCTTCAGCTTCGGGATCAGATCGGTCAGCGCCACCTCGGTGTCGTTGATGAAGACCTTGCCCTTGATGTCGACCGACATCTGGAGCGGCTTCTGGTCGTTCTGGTCGAGGCTCTTGGCCTGGGTCTGCGGCAGGTCGAGCGGCACGCCCACCGTGAGCAGCGGCGCCGACACCATGAAGATGATGAGCAGCACCAGCATCACGTCGACCATCGGCGTGACGTTGATCTCGGCCATGACCGGCTTGCGCCGGCTGCGACGGCCGCCGCCTCCGGACGAGCTGGCTACGTTCATGCCCATGGTCTGCTGCCCAATCTAGCCGTCACACTATACATGCCGTCCGTCAGCCCCGCTCGTCGATCTGACGGGACAGGATGGCTGAAAATTCATCGGCGAAGCCCTCGAGCCGCTGGGCCTGCCGGTTCACCTCGGACGTGAACTTATTGTAGAAAATAGTGGCAGGAATGGCGGCGATAAGGCCGACCGCGGTCGCAAACAGCGCTTCCGCGATACCGGGCGCCACGACCGCGAGAGAGGTATTTTTCGACGCCGCGATCGACTGGAAGCTCGACATGATGCCCCAGACCGTGCCGAACAGGCCGACGAAGGGCCCGGCGGAGCCGACCGTCGCGAGCACCAGCAGCCGGCGTTCCAGCCGCTCGACCTCGCGCGAGATCGAGACGTTCATGACCTTGTCGATGCGCATCTGGAGGCCCGCGACCGAGCGCGCATGGCTTTCGAACGAGCGCTTCCACTCGCGCATCGCCGCGACGAAACAGGCCGCCATGGAATGGGTCGGCTTGGCCGACAGGGTGCGATAAAGTTCCTCGATCGACTCGCCGGACCAGAACGCCTGCTCGAAGCGGTCCATCGAGCGACGGGTGCGCGCATAGAGGAAGATCTTGTCGATAGCGATCGCCCAGACCCAGACCGAGCAGGACAGAAGTCCCAGCATCACGGCTTTCACGATCCAGTGAGCCTGCCAGAACAGCGCGATCAGCGACACGTCCGCGGAAGCGGCAACCGGAAGGGCTGACTGAGCCACGTCGGCCGGATTCATAAGCAGTATCCTCTCAAGGCGATCGTTCCATATCCTCCGGGAGCAAAACGGCTGCCGGTTCCCCAAGGCCGCGCGGAGTCGGCACTGCAGGCAAGCCTGCGCAAAGCCTTGTCTTTTTGGATTGCAGCGGCCCATCCGGGGCCGGCCGTCTGCTTTCCCTGCCAAAATGTCAAAACTAAGGGCCTCGACTAAGCCTTTGGGCGCGATTTACCGGCTTTTACCAGACCCCGACGATGGTTAATGCGGGGTTACCGCAGACGAATTTGGCGGCCGGAAAGGGAGGCGGCGCAGGCGGTTGGGCACCGGACACGACGCCGCGGGCCGACGCATCGGAGCCACTTGCCCCGAACGGGATCGGTTCCGTCCCCCCTTGTGGAGGGCCAACGAGGCCCCCGCAAGGGGAGGAGCGCAGTGTGCGCCACAGCTGCACCATGTCGCTATGCTCCATCTCGCATTTGACAGCGGGCACGAGCTGATAGGCTCCGCTCGCGGACAACGACAATAAATGTGCCGGCATCACCAGCCAGCCCGAGGAGCGTCCTATGCCGAAACCACAAACAAATGTGCGATGGATCGTCGCCGCGATCGTATCGGTCAGCCTTGTAACGTTCAGCCCCGCGCGCGCGGCGTCGGTCGCGCCGGTCGCCGCAGAAAACGGCATGGTGGTGTCCGCGCAGCATCTGGCGACCCAGGTGGGCGTCGATGTGCTGAAGCGCGGCGGCAATGCCGTCGATGCCGCCGTGGCCGTCGGTTATGCCCTGGCCGTCGTCTATCCGGCAGCCGGCAATCTCGGTGGTGGCGGCTTCATGACGATCCAGCTCGCCGACGGCCGCAAGACCTTCCTCGATTTCCGCGAGACGGCCCCCAAGGGCGCGACTGCGAACATGTATCTCGACAAGGACGGCAACGTCATCAAGGGCCTCTCGACCAAGGGGCATTTGGCCGTGGGCGTGCCAGGATCCGTCTCGGGGATGGAATATGCGCGCGAAAAGTACGGCACCATGAAGCGCGCCGACCTGCTCGCGCCTGCGATCCAGCTCGCCGAGCAGGGCTTTGCGCTGGACCAGGGCGACATCGATCTATTGCGTACCGCCACCGCGGATTTTCGAGACGATCCCGCAACGGCCGCCATCTTCCTCAACAATGGTCAGCCGTTCCAGGTGGGTGAAAGGCTAATGCAGTCGGAGCTCGCCAAGACATTGCGCGAGATCAGCGGCAAAGGCACCGACGGCTTCTACAAGGGCTGGGTCGGCGGCGCCATCGTGGCATCGAGCCAGGCCGGCAAGGGCCTGCTGACGCAGGACGACCTCGACGGCTACAAGACGCGTGAGCTCGCACCCGTCGAATGCGACTATCGCGGCTATCACGTGATCTCCGCGCCGCCGCCGAGCTCGGGCGGCGTCGTCATCTGCGAGATCCTGAATATCCTGGAGGGCTATCCGCTGAAGGAGCTGGGCTACCACTCCGCGCAGGCCGTGCACGTGCAGATCGAAGCCATGCGCCACGCTTACGTGGACCGCAACAGCTACCTCGGCGATCCAGACTTCGTGAAGAACCCGCTCGACCGCCTGCTCGACAAGAATTACGCGACCAAGATCCGCGCCGTGATCGATCCGAACAAGGCCGGAATCTCCAAGGACATCAAGCCGGGCGTACCGCCGCACGAAGGCAGCAACACCACGCATTATTCAATCGCGGACAAGGACGGCAACGCGGTATCGGTGACGTACACGCTGAACGACTGGTTCGGCGCCAAGGTGACGGCGGCCAAGACCGGCGTGCTGCTGAACGATGAAATGGACGACTTCACCGCCAAGGTCGGTGTACCGAACCTATATGGCCTGGTGCAGGGTGAGGCCAACGCTATTGCTCCCGGCAAGCGTCCACTGTCCTCGATGAGCCCGACCATCGTCACCAAGGACGGCAAGACGGTCATGGTGGTGGGCACGCCCGGCGGCAGCCGTATCATCACGGCTGTCTTGCAAACCATGATCAACGCGATCGATTACGGCATGAACGCGCAGGAGGCTGTCGATATGCCGCGCATCCACCAGCAATGGCTGCCGGACCTGACCAACGTCGAAAACTACGCGCTGTCACCGGACACGCGCAAGATCCTCGAAGGCATGGGACACACGTTCGGACCGCCGCAGCCAGCCAATCACCTGGCGGTCATCATCGTCGGCGCGCCGTCACTTGGCGGCACGCAAGTCGGCAATAACCGCTACTACGGGGCGAACGATCCACGCCGCAACTCGGGATTGGCGGCGGGGTATTGATCGGCGATTTGGGATCGCGAATGGAAAAACAGGAGGCGTTCCATTCGCTGCTCCCTCAATTCCGCCGGAGCTACCACTTCTCCTTCGACGTCCGCACGTCGAGCTCGAACGACCAGGCGCGTTCGGGCTGGCGGTAGAGGAAGGCAAAGGCATCGACGATGCCTTCGATGCTGATCAGGCTGTCCTCGCGGCTTGCCGCATCGGGAAAGCGCGAAAATATCTTGTCGCCGGCGATCGCGCCGTCGACCACGACATGGGCGACGTGAATGCCGTCGGGTGCGTATTCCTTGGCCATCGCCTGCGCCAGCGTGCGCAGGCCGGCTTTCGCGGAGTTGAAGGCGCCATAGCCGGAGCGGCCGCGCAGCGAGGCGCTGGCACCGGTGAAGAGCAGTGTGCCGGCCTTCTTCGGCGCCATGCGGCGCACCGCTTCGCGGCCGAACAGGAATCCGCCGAAGCAGACCACGCGCCAGGCGGTCTCGAAATAATCGGCCTCCATCTCGATGATTTTTCCCGGCGTGTTGTTGCCGGCGTTGTAGATCGCGAGATCGAGGTTTTGGCCCGCGGCATCGAACAGCGCGGCGATTTCGTTCTCCTTGGTCGCATCGGCAACGAAGGGCACGGCCGCTCCGCCGGCCTTTTCGATGTCGGCGACAGCTGCCTGCAATGCAGACAGCGTCCGGCCCGCGACGATCACCTTGAGCCCCTCGGCTGCAAAGCGCTTGCAGAGCTGGGCCCCGAGCCCGCGCTCGGGTCCGACGCCGATCACGATTGCCGTCTTCATTGCACCTCTCCGGAGATTGAAAGCTGATGGGATCGTTGGCTCACGCCGCAGAGGCAGGTTCGGGACAATTGGTCAGTCGCGCAGGATTGCCGACCGCGGTGCAGCCGGCGGGCACGTCGCTGGTCACAGCCGTGCCCGCACCGATCTTGGCGAAATCGCCGATCCTGATATCGCCGAGAATAGCCGCACCGGCGCCGATGTAGACGCCGCGGCCAATGCGGGGCGAACGCGTCGGCAGTTCACTGCTGCGGCCGATGCTGACATTCTGGAGAATAGTGACCTCATCGCCGATCACGACATTCGCACCGATCACGATGCCGGTGGCGTGGTCGAGATACACCGACGATCCAATGTGTGCGGCGGGATGGATGCTGACCTGCAGCGCATTCGACGACTCGTTCTGAAGCAGCAGCGCCGCATCGCGATGCTCGCGCTGCCAGAGCCAGTGCGAGACGCGCCAGGCTTGCAGCGCCACATAACCCTTGAAGTGCAGCAGCGGCGATAACAGGCTGGCAATGGCGGGATCGCGGCGCGCAATGGACTGCAGGTCACGGCTGGCCGCCTCGACCAGGTCCGGCTGGCTGCGAAAGGCGTCGCGGGAAAATGCCGTGAAACGGGCGCGCTCTTCCGCGCTGCCGCCAAGCCGCCGCCCGATCAGATCGGCGAGCGCCGCGGCAAAATCGTCATGGGCGAGAATGGCGGCGGCAAGGGACTTGCCGAAAACGGGGTCGGTGGCCGCCGCGCGCTGCGCCTCGCTGCGGATCGCCTGCCAGAGGCTGTCGCTCGCCGTCATCGCAGCTTCCGCCATCGTCGCCTCCGGTCCGCCTGCTTTTGTGACGGGGAATATAGGCGGTCCGCATCAAGGCGCCAGTGACGCCGGCGGCACGGGCCCATGGACCACGCCGCAGAACGCGCGGCCGCCGGGACATTGGCCAAAATGGCAGTCGGGATCGAGCGCACACCCGCCATAGACGAGGCCGATGTAGCCGAGCACCGCGAAGGCGGTCACGCCGAGCAGCAGACGGGTGTAAATGTCCATAATGCGCGGTGTCCAGAGATGAGATGCGCGACCCGGAGAGGAAACGCGCGAGTCTTGGTGTCCAGTGACTGGGTATAGGTTCTAGCCGTTCAGAGCCAAGCAAACCGCCTGAAGGAGGTCTGCTCCCTCTCCCCGTTCTTACCGCCGTTCTTACCGGGAGAGGGCCGGGGTGAGGGGCTGCTTCCGCAAATTCGGCCGCAGATGGACTCGCGGAGAGTCCCCCTCACCCGGATTGCTTCGCAATCCGATCTCTCCCCGCAAGCGGGGCGAGGTGAAAATACCAAACCGCCCGCCTGCGGGATGCGCAGGCGGGCGGCTCGGGGCCATCAGGATTTTGGGGGCATGCGCCTGAAGGCTTTGAGAGGTGTCGGCCTCAGGATCGGCCTTTCCGGATCAACCCTGCGGCTGGTCGGTCGGCGGCGGGGTCGGACGCGTCTTGTGCTGGGCCATGAACTGGTCGAACTCTTCCTTATCCTTGGCGTGGCGCAGACGGTCGAGGAAGTTCTTGAACTCGACCTGCTCCTCCTCGAGCCGCTGCAGCGTCTCGGTACGGTATTCGTCGAAGGCGCGGTTGCCGGACGACGGCGGGCCGAAGCCAAAGCCGAAGCCACGGCGCTCCATGCGGCCGCGCATGCGGTCCATCTTGTACTGCATCCGCTCCATCTTGTTCTGCCAGCGATCCGAGTTACTCCAGCACGACATTCTTCTGCTCCCGAGTGTAAAAAAGAGAAGGGCAAGTCCAATCGGCCACCAGATGATGAAGCCGAGGATGGTCACGGCGATCCAGCCGGGATGCCAGGGCGTGTCGAGCATGTGGGGGCGGTCATAGTGTTGTTGGTCCGAAGGGCCGCGCCATCGATTGACATCAGCGGTGTAGGCCATTTCCGATCTCCATCACGGCGTCTGCGCCGTTGTGAATGTAAATAACATTTACATAGCTAAATCATCCCGCGATTTTGTCAAGCCAGCCGCCAGACACGGTCTCGGGATTATTTGCGCAATTTTATTTCGGCTTGCCCCAGGGGCCACCGGGCGGCACGCCGGAACCGGAGGATGCCTCCGGTGGCACGGGCGGCGGCTCGGCGCTCTTCGCGGGTGGACGCCGGTCGGTCGGGAAGCCGAGCCCACGCAGATAGATCAGCACCTCGGCTTCGAGCAGCTCATCCGGCGACATCGGCAGTTTTCGCCGCGCGGCATCGCCACGCGAGAACAGCGAAGCCACGCCATGCGCCATCGACCAGATATGTAGCGCCATCATCATCGCCGGTGGACGCGGCGCGCCCGGCGGTGCCAGCGCCGCAAGCCGCTCGGCCGCCGCGCGAATGATGTTGAAGGCGCGCTCGCTTGCGGCCTGGAGCGCCGGATTGGCGTCGACCGGCAGGCCCGATTCGAACATCGCATTGTAGAAAGCGGGCTCCTCGCGAGCAAAGGCGAGATAGGCTCGGCCGACGCGTTCGAACGCCGTGACCGTATCGGGCCGGCCGTCGTCCCAGGCTGCGGTCAGACGCTGTTCGAATTGCTCGAAACCGCGCTGCGCGATCGAGGACAACAGCTCGTCGCGATCGCGGAAATGACGGTAAGGCGCCGCCGCACTGACGCCGGCCATGCGCGCGGCATCGGCAAAGGTGAAGCCGGCCGCGCCCTTCTCGGCGATCAGCCCGAGGGCCGCCTGCAACAAGGCTTCCTTCAGATTGCCGTGGTGATAGCCGCGCTCGGCGCGGCGCTCTTCCTTGCGCCAGCTCATGTGAACGACCTTTACATGAGCCGGGCGTGAAGGTCACTAGCGCGGGGCGGATTTGATTAATCCGTATGTCCCGCAAGCCAGAGCGGCGGCTGAAGCCCTAGCCGCCCGGGATCGGCAGCACCGGCATGATCTCGACGCGCTCGCCGGGGAAGATCGCGAAGTGCGGGTGGTTCTCGAACATCTTCGCGGCGGCCTCGTGGGACGCGGCGCGGACCACAGTGAAGGCGCCCATCTCGTTGGCGATGTCGGCTGTGCCCTTGCCATCAACCCTCTTGGTCTTGCCGAGCGGGCCGCCCATGGCCTGGATCGCGCCCTGGTGTTTTTCGACCCAGCCCTTCCAGGCCGCCATGCCTTCCATTTCCTTCGCCTTGCGCTCGGCCTCTGACATCGCATTCCATGCGGCCATCTTCGAGCTCGTCTTGCTGCCGAGGAAAACGGCGAGATAGGTGTCGGTGCTCATCGGTTCTCTCCCTTTGCTGACGGATTGACGAAGGCCGCGAATTTATCCGCGGCCGCCGTGGTTACTTCTTCTTCAGGTCGCCAAAGCCGGCGGCAGCCTCCTGCACCTCCGGTGAAAAGTCGGCCATCTCCTGCACCTGGCGGATCTCGATGATCTCGTTGGGCGATCCCGGGCATTTCCGGGCCCAGGCAATCGCCTCCGCGCGCGAGTGGACCTCGATCATCCAGTAACCGCCCAAGACTTCCTTGGCCTCGGCGAAGGGACCGTCGGTAACAACAGGCTCGCCGGTCGCAAACGAGACGCGCGCACCCGTCGACGGCGGGTGCAGGCCATCCAGCGTGATCAGCACGCCGGCATCCTTCAACTGTTCGTTGTAGCGCATCATCGCGGCGACGCGCTCGGGATCGAGTTGAACGTCCGCCGGTGCGGTCTCGTAACCGAGCGGGATCATCAGCATCATGAATCGCATGGGAAGCCCTCGCGTCTACTTCTTCGCCGCGTGCGCGCGGGTGCGCTCTTCCTGCTCGCGCAGCTCGGGCGTGAAGGCCTCGCCAAAATCCTCGGCGGAAAACACCTGGCGAATCTCGATCTCGGCGCCGGGATCGAACGGCGCGCGCTTCATCCAGGCGACCGCCTCGTCGAGCGAGGCCGTCTTGATCAGCCAGAAGCCAGCGATCAGATCGGAGGAGAGATTGAACGGGCCGCGGGCAACGCTCGCCTCGGACGTCCCATACTTGATCCTGGCGCCCTTCACCGTCGGATGCAGGCCCTCGCCGGCCTCGATCACGCCGGCCTTGGCCATCTCCTCGTTGAACTTGCCCATGGCGGCCAGCCTCTCCGTGCTCGGCATCGTGCCGGCCTCGGTGTCCTCGTTTGCCTTGACGATCACCATGAAACGCATCGACGTGCTCCGTGACATTTTCTTGGGGCGGGCCGTTCCGACCCGTGCTCCCCTTTAAGACGAACGCCTTCTAACAGAACCGACATCGGATCGAAAATTATTCTGGAGGTTATTGCGCGGCGCTAGCGCGGCTGGGGAACAAACCGGCCGTCCTGGAAGGCGGCGCCGAAATAGACCTCGATGCGACGCACCTTGCTGGCGGAGAAGGTGAAGAACTCGGTGTTGCGAAAGCTCCTGCCATCTGTCGCCAGGCAGCGATAGGTGACGAAGGCCTCGTCGCCGGCGACGAAGATGCGCTCGATATCGTGGCGCGCAATCCAGCCGGTATCCCGCCAGCAGCGTTCGAAATAGGTCGCCTTGTCGAGGTCGTCGTCGAACGGGCTGGTGAAACGGAAGTCGTCGGCCAGCGCATCGCTGACCTGTTGCCGGTCGTTGGCGAGATAGGCTGCGAACAGGCTTCGAATCAGGTGCTCACGGCTGTCGGACATCGCGCGTTTCCTTGCACATCGCTCCAGTGGAAGACGATGCATGCTCGATCGCGCCGACAATTCGTCGCAGCGATCCGTGACGGAACACGAAAAATACTCGAATTGTCGCCCATAAAACTACGGCCGCATCGATGCGCGACAACTCCAAGGTCGCGACCACCCGGGTCGAGGCCGCCGACGGCCAGGCGCAGCGGCTGAATGCGGCGGCGCAGGCCATGAGCGGCATTGTCGCGCCAAGCAGGCGACCGATACGATTACCTCCGAAATCGACGCGCGGAACACCGACGTCGCCAGCTCGCTCACCGCGATCAAGGCCGCGATCGCCGGCGTCAACGAGTTCATCGCCACCACCGCCGCCGTCGAGGAGCAGAGCATCGTGACCTCGGACATGTCCGCGAACGTGCAGCGCGCGTCGGCGGAGCTGTCCTAGCCAACGCTCCATCGCCGCGTCGCCTCGCTCGGCCGCCTCCGGCACGCCTCGAATACCGGCGCGCTTGCGGCCACCAAATGACGTGCATGATCGACAATTAGTCATTGCTGTGCTTTCCGATCGCAAAGCAGTTGCACAATCAATGCGTGTATGCCTAATTGAGTCTTGGGGGCGAGGAACAGCGAGGCAATTGCTGGCCGTTTGCCGTCGACTTGGAGCTGGGCGCTCCAATATTTTGAGACGGGGCATATGAGATCGAAGATCGGGGCGGGGTCCCTTTTGCTTGTCGGATTCTTGTTGGCGAGTTGCGCGAGCCCACGCGGTCTCGATGAACCGCCCTTGCAAATTCCACCATTGAAGCCGGGTTACGGCCGCGTCTACTTCACCAGGCCGGGCGAATTTGCAGGGTCCGCTGTTCAGCCCGAGATTCGGATGAACAATGAGGTTGTCGGCAGATCTGTGCCCGGCGGGTTCTCCTTCGTCGACCGCCCCCCGGGGAAATATGCCGTAACAACGGCAACCGAGGTCGAAAATGCGGTTACGTTCCAGTTGGCTGCGGGCGAGTCGAAGTACATCAAGACAGCAGTGACGCCCGGCATACTTGTCGGCCATGTCACGCCGACGCTTGATTTCCCCGAGCAGGGACAATCCGACATAGGCCGCCTCAGATACGTCGGCACCAAATTCTGATCCCTTGCACGGGACCACCTAAACTGTCATGCCGCAGGCCCGAGCAAAGGACCGCGTCATGACCTCCTCACCCGCCAAAGTCGCCCTCGTCACCGGCGCCGCGCGCGGGATTGGGCTGGCGACGACGAAGCGCTTTCTCGCCGAAGGGTGGCGCGTGGCGCTGCTCGATATCGAGGGAGAGCTGCAAGCGAGCGCGGCAGCGGCGCTGAAGAATCCCGATAACACGCTGGCGATCACCTGCGACGTGTCCGACGCAGCGGCCGTGGGAGCTGCGATGGCCGCGGTCATGAGCCGCTTCGGTCGGCTCGATGCTCTCGTCAATAATGCCGGCGTCGCCGTGTTCGCGCCAGTGCTGGAGACCAGCGAGGCCGACTGGAACAGGATCATGGCGGTCAACCTCACCGGCCCGTTCCTCTGCACCAAGGCGGCGGTGCCGTTGATGCGCGAGCAAGGCGGCGGCGCCATCGTCAACATCACCTCGATCTCGGCGGTGCGCGCCTCGACCCTGCGCTCGGCCTACGGCACCAGCAAGGCGGGGCTCGCGCACCTGACCAAGCAGCTCGCGGTCGAGCTCGCCTCGCTCAACATCCGCGTCAACGCGGTCGCGCCGGGGCCGGTCGAGACCGCAATGGCAAAGCTGGTACATACGCCGGAGATCCGCGCCGACTATCATGACGCCATCCCGCTCAACCGTTACGGCCTCGAGGAGGAACTCGCGGAAGCGATCTTCTTCCTGTGCTCGGAGCGCGCGAGCTACATCACCGGCCAAATTTTGGCCGTCGATGGCGGCTTCGATGCGGCGGGTATCGGTCTGCCGACGCTGCGCGGCCAGCGCCGCAACGGGTAGGCACGCGATTTGTGGGTGGGTTAGCCGAAGGCGTAACCCACCCTACGACACCGAGTTCGTGGAGCGCTCCATGCATCGCACGACGATCGTCAAGGCCTGGATGCTCGCATCTGCGCTTTTCGCCACCGCGCCCGCCTCCGCCGAAATCCGCATCATCCAGAGTCCGGGCGGACAGGTCGGACCGTTCCTCGATCTGTTCGAGAAGGTGCGCGAGAGCGGCGAGCGCGTGGTGATCGACGGTCCCTGCCTGTCCGCCTGCACGCTGGTGCTGAGCATCGTGCCGGGGGAGCGCATCTGCGTCACGAAGCGCGCGGTGCTAGGCTTCCATGCGGCGCGTTCCGTCGACCGGCGCGGGCGATTCTATGCCGAGCCCGAGGCGTCCGACGCCGTGCTGCAAGCCTATCCCGGCCCGGTGCGCGACTGGATCAGCCGCCGCGGCGGTCTCACGTCGCGGTTGCTTTTGCTCAGAGGGCGCGACCTCGCCGCGATCTATCCGCGCTGTCGATGACGATTCGATGACCGGCGGCCATCGGCCCGCTGCACGTACCGTGACCCGAACGAACGCGGCCGCTGTCCGATGATTGGGCAAATGCGGTTCGCACCATCGGAACCGGCGTCCGAGGTCAGTGAAACGCCGCGACGTCGAAGCCGCCACCACGGCCGTCGCGACAGCGCAACTATATCGTTCCCATGATCGTCGTGATGGGCATGAGCTTCATGCTGATCGCATGTTCATCAGCTGACCAACGACGTGTGGCGCTCGTGAAAGTGCGCCGCATTTGTGCACCGCGTCACACTAAAGCCAAGTTGGCTTGGCATACTTTGCACCAAGCGACGCCGATGTCCGCGGAGATCTTCATGACCAGCATCAGAACCGACGGAGATGCCGGTTCGCAAGCTCAGTCATCACTTTTGCGGAAGGCGAGCGACCAGACCTTCACCCTGACATTCCTGATCACGAGCGCAGTCGCGACCGTCGGCTGGCTCTACGTGCTTGCACAGGGAGCCGTGGCCGTCACGAACTGGCTGTTCTTCTAATAGAAGAGACTCTGGATCACCGGCGCGAGCTTCACGCTGGCGCAGATGAGCATCCCCCAAAGAGCAAAATTGATTTGTAGCGCCGCCACCATCGGTCGCTCCCTTCCAAGTCACGCCCCACCCTAGTTTGTAGTTATTGTGAATAGAATTAGCGATTCTGGCGCGGAGTTCACAGCCTAATATTGCGCCAGTTGTTGTGCGATGCGGTCCGCATCTTTTCACGAAGCGGCCTCACTGCTCTCGCAAAGTCATGCGAAGCAGGATTCCATACTCGGCCATGCCGGCCACGTTGTTTCCCTTAAGTTCCATTTAACCGGCGCGATGCAAAATTTCCCACGCGGATTTTGCGTGTCGCCGCACCAAGGGTCCGGCATGATGCGACACGGCTTCATCTTGCTCACTTTTTGCGCAGCGCTTGCGGGATGCACGGCGGCGCCGGCACAGGAGCGCCGTCCGATCGCATGGGACGGCCTCGGCCAGAACCCGAACCGGCCTGCCGTCACCAAGCGTCGCGCGGCGAATCATACACCCGTGAATCATACACCCGTAGAGAGTGATCCCAATCAGGAGCGAGAAAGAGTGCTCGGCACTTTGCGCCCCTACTCCGACGCATGGTGGGCGGTCCATGACGAAATCGAGGCCGAGAACGACAGGCAGCTCGGCTCGAAGCTCGTGATCTGCCGCAGCTGCGTGGCGCAGCCGCCGAGCGAGGACACGACTGGATCGATCCGCTGAAAAGTGTGCGGCGCGTGACGTAACCGCAGCTCTGCACGACCCCTCTCTCACAATGGAGAGAGGGCGTCGCGACTCAACACTTCACGCCCGTGCTCACATTCCTTCGGTCGGGCAGTTCACCATCCAGGGAATGCCGAACTTGTCCACGCACATGCCAAATCCCTTGGCCCAGAAGGTCTTGCCGAAGGGCATGGTCACGGTGCCGCCGTCCGCGAGCGCGTTAAACTTGCGCTCGGCGTCCGCGACGTCGGTGATCGTCAGCGAGATCGAAAAGCCCTGGGGTTTTTGAACATGCTCCGGCGGGGCGTCGGAGGCCATCAGCAGGCTGCCGCCGGGCAGCGACATCCGCGCATGCATGATCGTCTTCTCGCGGCCGGGCGCGGCCGGCATGTCCGGCGGCGCCTCGGAGGAGCGGATCATCGCATCGATCTTGCCGCCAAGAACCTTGGCGTAGAAGTTGAACGCCGCTTCGCAGGTGTCCTGATAGAACAGATAGGGGTTGAGCATCGTTTCTCTCCTTTTTGGTTTCCTTGGGCGTGAACGGTGTTACTTCTCGGTGAGCTTCTTCAGGCTGGCGAGGCCGGCCTCGAAGTCCTTGCCGATCATGCTGTCCATGTTCATGAAGATCTGCATCAGCTTGGACATGAACGGGGCCGGACCGTACATCGCCCATGTGACCAGTGTGGCATCGCCTTGCGGCACAAAGGTGAACTCGGCGGTGTTGTGCCCCTCAAAGGGTCGCTCGAAGTCGAGCTTGATGCGCAGCTTCGACGGCGTGCTCGCCTCGAGGATCTCCATATGGCCGGCGCCGACATTGTTGTTACCGTCCCAGGCATAGGTTGCGCCCTTGCCCTGCACGGTTCCACCGAAGCTGCGCTTCATGGCGGGGTCGCGGTCCTCATAGGGCGACCAGCCCGTCCAGCGGTGGAAATCGGCGACCTCCGGATAGATCGCAGCGGCCGGCGCCTTCACGGCGAGCGAGCGCTCGACACGAAAAGTGTCGGGCTTGGTCAGGGCGAAGGCGAGGATCGCGGCGATGCCGACCGCAAGCACGATGGCGATGATGGCAATGGCTTTCAGCATGAATGGCTCCCTGGATACGGGCTTAGGACGAAGGGAGGGGGCTGAGGCCGACAATTCGGGACGAAATTTTTCGGCCCGCTGCCCACCCACCCCACGTCATGGCCGGGCTTAGCCGTCCGAAGGATTGCGTCGCTTCCGCTCGCCTGTGTCCCGGCCATCCACGCTCTTGGCGCGGATGGAAAGAACGTGGATGCCCGGGACATCTAGCGCGAAGACGCGCTTCGCGCTTCTGCCCGGGCATGACGGCGCGGCAATAGGGGCGCCCTATTTCGCCTTGGCGCCCTGTCTGGTGCTGCCGTTGCCGCCTTTCGGCTGGTTGTCCCGGATCAGGCGATCGATGTGCATGCGGATGTGGGCGGCTTCCGCCGAAGTATTGGCGAGCGCGATGGCGCGGTCGAAGGCGATGCGGGCTTCGTCATTGCGGCCGAGCTGCATCAGGAAGGCGCCGCGCACGCCGTAGAAATGGAAGTAGTTGGCAAGCCTCGGTGTCAGCGGTTCGATCAGTTCGAGCGCAGCCTCGGCGCCACGTACCTTCGACACCGCGACGGCACGGTTGAGCGTCACCACCGGCGAAGGCTGCACTACCTCGAGCGCGCCATAAAGCAGGTCGATCTGGGCCCAGTCGGTCTCCTCCGGCTTTACGGCGCGCGCATGCAGCGCGGCGATCGCAGCCTGGATCTGATAAGGCCCGCTGCGGTGATGACGCATCGCCTTGTCGATCAGCGCCACGCCCTCCGCGATCATGGTGCGGTTCCACAGCGAACGGTCCTGGTCATCCAGCAGGATCAGCGAACCATCACCGGCAAAGCGCGCGTTGCTGCGCGCATGCTGCAACAGCAGCAGCGCCGCGAGCCCCATGATCTCCGGTTCGCTCTGGAACAGCCGCAGCAACAGCCGCGCCAGCCGGATCGCCTCCTCGCACAGCGGCTTGCGGATCTCCGCGGTATCGCCGCTCGCCGAATAGCCCTCGTTGAAGATCAGGTAGATCATCGCCGCAACGCCGGCGAGCCGCTCGGAGCGCTCGACCGGACCGGGCGCCTCGAACGGCGTCCCGGCCTCCGCGACCTTCGCCTTGGCGCGGGTGATGCGCTGCTCCATCGCCGCGTCCGACACCAGGAAGGCGCGCGCGATCTGCTTCACGGTCAGTCCGGAGACGATGCGCAGCGCCAACGCAATCTGCTGCGTCGCCGGCAGCTGCGGATGGCAGCAGATGAACATCAGCCGCAGGATATCGTCGCGATAGTGCGAGCCGTCGAGCCGCTCGGCGAGCGCGCCTTCGGCATCGTCGAGATCCGAGATTGCCTGGTCGTCCTCGGGCAGCGGCTGCTGCTTGCGGGCGCGGCGCACCTCGTCGATCGCGACGTTGCGGCCGACCATGATCAGCCAGGCTGCGGGATCGCGCGGCGGCCCGTTCTGCGGCCAGGTCTTCAGCGCACGCAGGCAGGCGTTCTGGAAGGCTTCCTCGGCGGTATCGAGATCGCGGAAATAGCGAAGCAGCGCGCCGACCGCCTGAGGTCGCGCCGAAGTCAGCGCGGTCTCGATCCAGGCGGTATCGGCTTCGCTCACGTCAAATTCCCTCCGGGCCTGAACACGCCCACGGGGCGCACCTCATAGGCGCCGCCGGGATTGGCCGCGCCGAGGTCGCGCGCAACGTCGAGCGCCTCGTCGAGGTTTTTGCAATCGACGATGTAGAAACCGAGCAATTGCTCCTTGGTCTCCGCATAGGGGCCGTCGAGCACCAGCGGCGGGTCTTCCTTGCGCAGCGTCGCCGCCGCGGTGGTCGGCAACAGCCGCGCCACCGGGCCGAGCCGGCCCTGCTGTGTGAGCTTCTCCTGCACCACGGCGAGCTTCTTCATCACGGCCTCGTCCTGGTCCTTGCTCCAGGAGCCGACGAAGTCCTCGTCGTGATAGCAAAGGATCGCATAAAGCATGAGCAGCACCTTCCCTGAACTCTTGTTTTGAAGACGATCCACTATGCATCGCCCCGACAGGGCTGCGGAAAAAATTTGCGAGAAAAATCCGTCGGATCGTGCCAAGGAGAGCCCTCAAAAGCGGAACCCGACGAGGCACTTCGAATGACCAAAGGCACACTGGCAGTCCTGATCAACAGCACGCAGCAGAACTGGCTGCCGGAGCGCTGGAAGGCCCGGTTCGACGCGGTCTGCGGCGGCCGCCGCGTGGTGCTGCTGCCCGATGCCGGGCTCGATCCGACGGAGGTGCACTATGCTGCGGTGTGGAAGCCGGTGCCGGGCGACCTCGGCTCCTTCCCCAACCTGCGCGCGATCTTCAATCTCGGCGCGGGCGTCGATGCACTGATGGCGGATCGCAGCCTGCCCGACGTGCCGCTGGTGCGCGTCGCCGTGCCTGACCTCACCAACCGCATGACCGAATATGTCGTGCTGCACGTCTTGATGCACCACCGCCAGGAGCTCTATCTGCGGCAGTCGCAGCGCGAGAAGCGCTGGGAGCCGAAATATCAATGGCCGGCGAGCGCCATCACGGTCGGCGTCATGGGATTGGGCACGCTCGGTGCTGACGCGGCCGACGTGCTGCGGCGGCTCGGCTTTCGGGTCGCGGGCTGGAGCCGCAGTGCGCGCACGATCGAGGGTGTGGAATGCTTCCACGGCACAGCCCAGATCGATGCCTTCCTGCGCACGACCGACATCCTCGTCTGCCTCCTCCCCCTGACGCCGGACACGCATGGCATCCTCAATCGCGACGTCTTCGCAAAGCTCAACCGGAAGAGCCCGCTCGGCGCTCCCGTGCTGATCAATGCCGGCCGCGGCGGCCTCCAGAACGAAGCCGATATTCTGTCCTGCCTCGACGACGGCACGCTGGGCGCCGCCTCGCTCGACGTCTTCGTGCAGGAACCGCAGCCGGCCGACAGCCGGTTCTGGACCCACCCCAAGGTGGCGCTGACCCCGCACAACGCCGCCGACACCGACGCGGATGCGATCTCCGCCTATGTCGCTGAGCAGATCGCCCGGTTCGAGGCGGGGGGGACGCTGGAGAATGTGGTGGATCGGGCGCGGGGGTATTAGGCGCTCGAGATTTCGAGAACGCGCGCGCCTCATATTCAGTGTCATCCCGGCGAAGGCCGGGACCCATCACCCCAGGGAGGAGTTGTGGCGCGAAGTGGTAACTCCGAGTCTTCGCCAAACTTCACCCTGTGGTTATGGGTCCGGATCGGCGCTCCGCTTCGCTGCGCTTGTCCGGGACGACAACTGAATTTCAGGCGCGACCATCGTCTCAATCAGCCAAGCTGACAGCCCCCTCCCCCCCGTTCACCCTCTCTTAGCGAGAAATTGATAGTCGTTCTTAACCAACGGTCAAAGAACGAGTCGGACATGCGGGCGAGCCTCGGCCTCAGGATGCGGATCACGGTTGCGCTGGCGGTGACGGCGGCGGCGACCGCGCTGATTGCCGTGCTGGGCGCGATGTGGATCATCGCGGGGATCATCGACCGTGCCGACCAGCGCGAGTTGCGCAGCCATTACGACGCCCTGCAATCGCGCATCGCCGAAGAATCCCACCGCGCCGCCGCGATGAGCGCCGTGGTGGCGGCGATGCCGGCGACGCAGGAGGCGATGGCGAAGCAGGACCGCGAGGCGCTGGTAAGGTTGTTCGGACCGGTGTTCACCGCCATCAAGTCCGACTACGGCGTCGACCAGTTCCAGTTCCACGTGCCGCCGGCGACGTCGTACCTGCGCGTGCACCAGCCGGCCAAATTCGGCGACGACCTCTCCGGCTTCCGCAAGACCGTCGTGGTCGCCAACCAGGAGCACAAGGTCGTGGTCGGCCTCGAAGGCGGCGTCGCCGGGCTCGGCATCCGCGGCGTGGTGCCCATCGCGCAAGGCGAGAAGCATCTCGGCAGCGTCGAATTCGGCCTGACCTTCGGCCAGCCCTTCCTCGACGACTTCAAGCTCAACCGCCATGTCGACGTCGCATTCCATCTCGCCGATGGCTCAGGCTTCAAGCTGTTCGGCGGCACACTGAAGGGCAGGAGCTTCTTCGAGGCGGCCGATTATGGCCGCGCCACCGAGGGCAGCTTCACGGTGCGGCAGGCCAAGCTCGACAATGCGCCCGTCGCCGCACTACTCGGACCGATCAAGGACTTTTCCGGCAAGCCGCTCGGCGCGGTCGAGCTGGTGATGGACAACGCCGGTTATGTCGCTTCCGCCGATCGCGCCTGGATGCTGGCGATCGGCATCGCGGCGCTCGGACTGGTGCTCGCTGCGATCGTCGGCTATCTCATCGCCCGCAGTATCTCGCGCCCGATCATCTCCATCACATCCGTGATGCGCGAGCTGGCCGACGGCCATTTGGACGTCGTCGTCCCCGTCAGCAAGGCGAATGACGAGGTCGGCGCGATGGTGAAGGCGGTCGCGGTGTTCCGCGACAACGCGGTGAATTTCAACAAGCTCCAGGCCGAGCAGGCCGACACCAAGGCGCAATCCGAGGCGGAGAAGCGGCGCGCCTTTGCCGCGCTCGCCGACAATTTCGAGGCCAGCATCCGCGAGGTCGTCACCACGGTGTCCGCGGCTGCGGTCGAGATGGAGCACACCGCGCGCTCGATGTCGGCCATCGTCGAGCAGTCGCGGCAGCAGACTCGTACGGTGTCATCGGCCTCGGCGCTCGCCTCGGAGAACGTGCAGACGGTCGCGGCCGCAGCCGAAGAGTTGTCATCGTCGATGACCGAGATCAGCCGCCGTCTCGCACATGCCACCGAGGTGGTGGGCAAGGCCGCCAGCGACGGACAAAGGTCGAACGCGCGCGTGCAGAGCCTGGCCGACGCCGCGCAAAAGATCGGCGACGTCGTCTCCTTCATCAACGGCATCGCCGGGCAGACCAACCTGCTCGCGCTCAATGCGACCATCGAGGCGGCCCGCGCCGGCGAGGCCGGCCGCGGCTTTGCGGTGGTCGCCTCCGAGGTCAAGGCACTGGCGACCCAGACTGCGAAGGCCACCGAGGAAATCGGCGCACAGGTGACGGCGGTTCAGGGTGAAACGACCGGCGCGGTGGAAGGCATCCAGTCGATCTGCGCCACGATCCAGCAAGTCGACGAAATCTCGGCCGCGATCGCGGCGGCCGTCGGCCAGCAGGGCACGGCGACGCAGGAGATCGCGCAGAACGTCCAGCAGGCGGCGGCCCGCACCGGCGAGGTCTCGCAAAACATCGCAGGGGTCACCGACGGCATCGCTGCGACCGGCACGGCGGCCGAAGAAGTGCTGGGCTCGGCGATCGAGCTGTCAAAACAGTCGCAGCGGCTGCGGGATGAAGTGGATCGTTTCCTCGCGGATATCCGCGCAGCGTAGTTGGACGCGGGATCGCGCCTCATCCCAGATGGCGTCCTGGTGAAATTTGCGCGCGTCGAAAACTCGGTGTCGTCCCGGCGCAGGCCGGGACCCATAACCCCGGGACGTAGTTCGGCGGAGGATCGCAGTTCGGTACTGCGACCAATCATGGCCGATGGATTCCGCGGTATGGGTCCCGGCCTTCGCCGGGACGACAGGCTAATTCCTGGCACCCACCATCACGTCAATCGCGCCGTTCACGATCGCCTCCAGATCCTTGCGCGGCACGCGCGCGCGGGAGCGGATGGCGATGGTGTGGACGGTGGCGGACGCGAGTTGCGCCAGCACGGAGGCATCGGCCGTCTCCGGTAGCTCGCCCTTCTCCTTCGCCTTGCGGAAGCAATTAGCAAAAGCCTTGTCGAGCTCGCTGAGCCCGTCCAGCACCATGGCGCGAATTTCGGGATCGCTCACCGCTTCGGACGCCGCGGTGACCACCGTGAAGCAGCCGCGCGGGCCGGTCTCGCCGGAGAGATAGATGTTCAGCGCGGAGGCGTAAATGCGCTCCAGCCGCTGGCGCACCGGCATCTCCTGGCGAAAGATCTCCACCATCGCTGCGCGCGCTTCCTCGCGGTAGCGCTGGTAGCTCTTGATGTAGAGCTCACGCTTGTCGCCGAAGGCGCCATAGAGGCTCGGACGGTTCATGCCGGTCGCTTCGCTGAGGTCGTCGAGCGACGTTGCCGCAAAACCCTGCTTGCGGAAGAGGTCGAGCGCCTTGCCGAGGGCGACCTCGGGCTCGTAGGCGCGCGGACGGCCGCGGCGCTTTGGGGGACTGGCAGCAGCTGGCGGTTCTGATTTTTGTACCATGTCGCAATTTATTCCTTGACTGGCTTTATATTATGCAAGACAGTACAAAAATCAATCTGGCCAGGTTGAGCGACACTCCAAAAGTCACACCGAGGAATTGCCCAAGGAGGCCCAAGATGGATCTTTATTTCTCGCCGCTCGCCTGTTCGATGGCGACGCGCGTCGCGCTCTATGAAGCGGGCGCCGAGGCGAATTATCTCGAAGTCGATCCGCCGACCAAGAAAGTGCTCAATAACGGCTCCGATTTCCGCACCGTCAACCCGATCGGCCTCGTGCCGACGCTGCGCACCGACGAGGGCGTGGTGCTGACCGAGAACGCGGCGATCCTGCAATACGTCGCCGACCGTTTTCCGCAATCCGGGCTCGGCGCCCCGGCGGGCATCGATCGCACCCGGCTACATCAATGGCTCTGCTTCATCGGCACCGAGTTGCACAAGGGCCTGTTCGTGCCCGTGCTCGACCGCAAGGCGCCGCAGGAGGTGAAAGCCTATGTGCTGGAGAAGAACCTGTCGCGGCTCGACTATCTCGACAATTATTTGAAGGGACGCGACTACCTGCTCGACCATTTCAGCGTGGCAGACGCCTATCTCGTCACGGTCATCAACTGGACCATGGCGACACCGCCGATCGAGCTCGCGAAATGGCCCAACGTGAAGGCCTATTACGAGCGCCTGCGCCAACGGCCGTCGGTCGCGAAGGCGATCGCGGAGGAGTTCGAGTTGTACAAGGTCGAGCAGGCGCGGAAGAAGGCGGCAGCGTAGTAACACTCGGAATGAACTAGTGAGAGAGATCGTCCCGGCCACCTCGGCCGGGACGGCACCCGCCGCGATGCTTGCGAATGTATCGCGTTTGCGCCCGACCTGGCACCCGTAGTTACCTCGGCGCTTGCAGTACGACCCCGTAGCGGCCGTATATCCGATCGATCGTTCCGTCGTTTCGCAACCGTTCAAGCGCTCCATCGATGGCTTCGCGCAACGCATCATCCGGACGGACCATGCCGACGGCGACGTTCCAGTTGAGATCGGCCACGCTCTCGTCGCGATCCAGAATGCGGAGCTCCTTGTCCGGATGCGTCAGATTGAAATAGCTCGCCGCGGTGGGCGTAACCGCGGCGGCATCGATCTCACGATTTGACAGGGCGTCGAGGCTGTCGCTCTCGAAGCCGAAGGTCGAGGTAGGCACGTGCCGTTGACCGATGATCATGGCTGCGACGGATCCGACCTGCACCCCCACCTTGGTATGCTCGTTGAGGCCCTGGAACGATGCGAGCGTGCTGGATGACGGCACGGCGAGTGCGACGCCCGTGCGATAATACGGTTTTGAGAGCCTCAAGCGGGTTTCGCCTTGCGCCTCCCGGTCGGCGATCACATCCAGAAGAATGTCGCAGCC
The DNA here is from genome assembly GCF_040548375.1 of Bradyrhizobium sp. F1.4.3. Taxonomy (NCBI): domain Bacteria; kingdom Pseudomonadati; phylum Pseudomonadota; class Alphaproteobacteria; order Hyphomicrobiales; family Nitrobacteraceae; genus Bradyrhizobium; species Bradyrhizobium sp. F1.4.3. The sequence goes on along the minus strand of NZ_JBEPRN010000002.1, from coordinate 46,360 downwards.
GGCACTCCGCATCTGGTACTGGGTGATGATCCAGTCGAGACGCAGCGAGACGCCGAGCTCGCGTGCCAGCGCCTGGCCCAGCTCAACCTGAAAGCCGGGAGGATCGCCGACCTTGCTCGCGAAGGGAAGCGAGTTGGGATGGGCGCACAACCCGAGCGCGCCGGACGAGCGGATCGCGTCCAGGGTTCGCGCCTGCGCCGGAGTTGACAGTCCGATAACGGCACCGACCACGAACAGAAGGATTTTTTTCATTCGGCCTCACCCTTGGCGCGGCTTCAAGGCCCGGATGTATTTGACGATTTGATCGATCTGCTCACCGGTGAAGGCCCCTCCGAATGCCGGCATCGCACCTTCCTTGCCGGTCGCAATTCGGCTGCGCAGAAAGTCATCGTCGCGTTGCGAATTCATCAGCTGCGGTCCCTTGCCTGCCGCTCGGCCGCCGTCGGAGTGACAAAAGCCGCAAGTCCCCGCGAACAACTGCTCGACGTCGAACGTCCCATTGTCGGGTGCAGGGGTGGCAGACTGCGCGTGAACCGGTGCCACACAGAGCGACGAGGCGCCCAGCACCGCCGATAGCAGCGCGATGATCTTCTTCGAATGCAATTTCAAGGTAACCAGCTCCATGTCCTGAAGCGCGCCCGCAACTTCAATGCACGGGGAGCAAGCTTGCACCTGCTCCCCGGCAATCTGCGATGACCTATTTCAGGCTGAAGACGACGAGCGCCCCGTCGTCACGCGGCATGCTCTTGTAGACGCCGCCGAAGTTTGGCGCGTACTCGTCTGCCAGCATGCCGCCAAAGCCTGCGGCCACGGCAATGTATTGCTTGCCGTTGACGGAATAGCTGACGATGCCGCCCTGATGGCCGGTGCCGTTGTTGTGATTCCACAGCTCGGTCCCGGTTTCAGCATCATAGGCATGAATGATGCCGCGGGAGTCTGGCACGAACACGAGATTGCCCGCGGTCGACAGCACACTCCCAAGCGGCGGCTCGGGATAACGAACCTCCCACTTCTTGGCCCCGGTGATGGGATCGCGCGCATCGAGATGTCCATAAATCTCGCCGCCCGGAGGGGGAGCCATCTTGAAATCGGCGCCGATGTTGAGCTGGACCTGGGGCGTGGTGATCGGCGTCGTCTTCTGGACGTCGAGCGTCATGCACCATTCCTGGCCGATCTTGTAGTAGAGGCCCGTCTTGGGGTTGTATGAGCCAGCGTTCCAGCTGATGCCGCCACCAATGAATGGGCACAGCGGCGGTTCGGTGACTTTCCCCGCGGTGAAGTCGCGACGGCCGATCAGAGCACCGGTCTTGGGATCGATATCCTTGACGAAATTGATGTTCTCAACGAGCCGCCACACATTCTTCACCGCGAGATTGCGGTCGTAGACAAAGACGAAACCGCCCTTGTTCGGATGGACCACGAACTTCTGGCCGTCGCGTTCGAGCATCACAAACTCGCCGACTGCGCTGTCGAAGTCCCAGGCGTCGTGCGGCAATTCCTGATGATAGGATTTCAGCTTGCCGGTATCGATGTCGAGAGCGATCACCGAGCTCGTATAGAGATTGTCGCCGGGACGCGCGCCTTGCGTCTTGTAGTCGGCGCCCGACCAATCATAGAGCGGTGCCGGGTTTGCCGTGCCCCACAGGATGGAGTTGGTCTCGGAATCGTAAGTGCCGGGCATCCAGCCGCCGCCACCGCCCGTACGCCAGGAATCATTGCCCCAGGTCTTCATGGCTTCATCGGTGCCTGCAACCGTCAGGAACTCCCACTTCTTTTTCCCAGTGGTGGCATCCAGGGCGAAGATCGGGCCGCGGCCCGGCCATTCACCGCCTTGCGCTCCGATGATCACCGTACCCTTCGCGTAAAGCGGAGCACCGGTGAAACCGACTGTGAGTTTCTGCGAGTCGATCAGCCGGGTTTCCCAGAGCACCTTCCCCGACTTCATATCCAGGCCAAGAACCCTGCCATCCATGGTGCCGACGAAGACCTTGCCCTCGCCGAGCGCTACGCCGCGATTGTAGGGAGAATGAGTCTGGCGGGCGATCAGCGCCTCGTCCAGCTCCGGAAAATGAGTCCAGATCACCTCACCGGTCGCGCCGTTGAGCGCAAAAACCCGGCTATAAGAACCCGTGTAGTAGAGCACGCCATCAGCCGCGAGCGGCATTGATTGCAGGCCACGGGTCGAGCGTCCAGGAATATGGATCCACGCAACGCCCAGATTGCCGACGTTGTTTGTGTTGATCTGCGCCATTGGGCTGTAGTGATAGGATTTGTATGAACCGTGATAGGTCAGCCAATCGTTCTGACCGGCCGCCTCGATCCGCGCAGTATCCACGGTTTGGGCCAACGCCGACGATACGATCAGCGTCGCGCCGGCAACAAGAGGTAGACCAGAATTACACCAACGCTTCTTCATCCGTTCCTCCCGCTTTTGTGATTGTTGAACTTGCGTCTTACAGACGCCGCGGCGAGGGATGTTTTCAGCTCGCTATGTGTCGGTTCTTCTCCATCGCATATGAGCTGCCGACAGCTCTCGATCTCTCTCGGCGGACATCGCCAAAAGGAGCTACCTTCTCTGGGCTGGTTGCTGTTGCACCCGTGCTCGCTCTCACAGAGTACGCCGGATGACGGAGAGCACAAAGATGGAATGCGCGCGCGGCGCGAATTTGACGCGCAGCGCGAATTTGAAACGTCAGCTGCGCTGACCGTTCGTCTCGACAGAGATCTCAGACTGAAGCGATTATCCGTACAGCACCCGCGGCAGGATCGTGACGATGCCGGGCCAGAGCGTCAGCAGCAGCACGAAGCCGACCATGATGATGAGATAAGGCATCGTCACGCGCGCGATGTAGCCGAGACCGTCGTCGGTCAGCCCCTGGATCACGAACAGGTTGAAGCCGACCGGCGGGGTGATTTGCGCCATCTCGACCGCAAGCACGAGGAAGATTCCGAACCAGATCTCGTCGAAGCCCGCGCCCTTCACGATCGGCAGCACGATCGGCAGCGTCATCACGATCATCGAGAAGCCGTCGAGGAAGCAGCCGAGGATGAGATAGAAGATGATCAGCACGACGATCAGCATGAAGGGCGACAGCCCCAGGCCCTTCACGAAGGCAGCGACCGCCTGCGGGATGCCGAGGAACGCCGCCGCATTGCCGAGGATCGAGGCGCCCAGCACGATCATCGCGATCATCGAGCAGGTCACGACCGAGCCGATCAGGACGTCGCGCACCACCTGCTGCGACATCGAGCCCTGCGCCCAGGCGACTAGCGCCGCGCCGAGCACGCCGACGGCGGCGGCCTCCGACGGCGTCGCCAGCCCGCCATACATCGAGCCGAGCACGCAGGCGATCAGGAACAACGCCGGCGCGAGGTCCTTGAGCGCAGCGAAGCGCTCGCCCCACGGCACCTGCGACAGCTTCGCCTCCGCCTCCGGCACCAGCGTGCGGTCCAGCGTCGTGTGCAGCATCACCCAGCCCATGAAGGTGGCGGCCAGCAACAGGCCGGGCAGCACGCCGGCCGTGAACAGTTTCAGAATCGAAACGTCGCCGAGCACGCCATAGATGATCATGATGTTGGACGGCGGGATCAGGAAACCGAGCGTGCCGGCGCCGGCGAGCGAGCCGATCGCGATGTCGCGGGAATAGCCGCGGCGCGTAAGCTCGTTCAGCGACATGCGTCCGATCACCTGCGTGGTTGCCGCCGACGAGCCGGAGATCGCGGCGAAGATGGTGCAGCCGATCACGTTGACATGCAGCAGGCGGCCCGGCAGCAGTCCCGCCCATGGAGCGAGCCCCTGGAATAGCGAGCGCGATAAGCGAGTGCGAAACAGGAGCTCGCCCATCAGGATGAACAGCGGCAGCGCCAACAGCTCCTGCGTGGTCAGGATGTTCCAGGCGTATTGCGGCAGCAGCTTGTCGAGCGGGATCGAGCGGAACATCGCCAGCAGCAGCGTCGCGGTGAGCGCAAGCGTCAGGCCGATCCACACGCCGCACGCCAGCAGCGCGAACAGGATCACGAAGAGAGCAACGACTTCGATGGTCATGGGATCCGGTGTCCGAGCGTGAGAGCGTTCACGGCGCAATCGATCATTCGACGGGCGAGGCCTTCATGCGGTGATCCTCCAGCGGCAGGCCCAGCACCGCCTGGATCGCGCGTGCCAAAAACTGGAGCGTGAGCAGCAGCATGCCGAAGGTGACGACCGCTTGCGGAAACCACAGCGGCGTATCGCTCGAGGTCGAGACCTGCCCGCGGACGAAGGCGCCGAAGGCGAATTTCGCCATGGAGGAGGTGAGGAACGCCATGAAGGCGAGACCGGCGGCCGCCGAGAGGATTTCGATCGCGCGCTGGAATGGCGCCGGCACGTTCTTCAGGAGCAGGACGACACGAATGTGGCCGCCGACGCGCAGCGTCATCGCGGCACCGAAGGTGAAGGATGCCGCCATCAGATAGGAGGAGTATTCCCAGGCGATCGAGATCGTCGGCGGAAAGAACGGCAAAAAGTTCGAAAGGAAGCGCGTTGCAACTTCGCATAACATCAGAAGCGTCAGCGTCAGCAGGCAGCCTCCGCCAATCCATCCGTCGAGCCGGCCGAGACGGTCGATCCCGTCGAGCAGGAGGCGCAGCGGCGCTGGCGCCGCTGCGTTGAGGCTGTGCGGAGCTGCGGGCGAGATGCTCACCACGATCCCGACCTCAGCGCTTCATTTCGGCGAGATAGGCCCGCACCGGCTTGTCCGCAGCCGGCACGCGCTTGAGGAAGGCCTCGAGCTGAGGCGCGGTCTTGGCCCGGATGTCCGTCATCATCGCATCCGAGACCGGCACGACTTCCATGCCGCCCTCCTTGAGGCGATTGAGGCTGTCAACGTCCGCCTTGAGCGAGTTCGCCCAGAAGCCTGGCTCCATCTTCGTCGCGATACCGGCGACGAGCTGCTGCTGATCGCCAGAAAGCGCCTTCCAGGAATCGAGGTTCACGGTGAGCATCTGCGACGACCAGACGTGGTTGGTCGGATAGACGTACTTCAGGAATTCCCAAAACTTGCCGTCGACGCCCGACACCGCGGAGGTCGAAACGCCGGAGACCGCGCCGGACGCCAAGGCCGGAATCGTCTCGCCCCAGGGAATCATGATCGGCGCCATGCCGATGGCGGACAGCATGTCGACGGCGCCCTTGTCGGGCACGCGGATCTTGATGTTCTTCAAACCGTCGACGTCGGCGATCTTGACCTTGAGGTGCAGATACTGCGTCGGCCACGGCACGATGTAGAGAATCTTCTGATTGTTGCGCGCGGCGACCTTCTCATACTCGGGCCGCACATATTTGTGCAGCACCTTCAATTCCTCCATCGAGCTGCACAGGAACGGGATGCTCTCGACGCCCAAAAACGGCTCGTCGCCGACCTGCTGGATGTTGAGGACGTCGGCGAGCGGCACCAGACCGTCGCGCACGGCACGCAGATGTTCCGGCCCCTTGAAGCCGAGCTGTCCGCCGGCCTTGACGGTGATGCTGACGGCGCCCTCGGTCTGCTTCTTGACCTCCTCGGCAAAGGCAAACGCGTTCTGGGTGTGGAAATTGCCGTCGGGCCAGACCGTCGACATGTCCCAGCTCACCGTCGCCGCTCGCGCGCGGGTGGGGATTTGACTGGCGGCGAGCAGCGTCGCTGCGCCCGTGGTAAAACTTCGTCGCGTGATCATTCCTTCTCTCCGTTCGCTAGCGCGCAAGCTTCCCGGCTCGTCACCGCGCGGACCCATAAACCGCAACTGCATTGTCTGAAGATACGAGGCCGCTCTCGACGTCGTCGTTGACGGCTGTCGGCGCGCGCTCGCGGGGATCGCCGATGCCGGCGCCGCCCGGCGTCAGCACCACCAGACGGTCATCCGGCGGCACCTGCTGAAAGCCCTTGCCGCGCAGCTTCTTTCCGGACTTCAGGCCGACATAGCCGGCCTCGCCGTCACGGCCGCCGTCGCGGCCGCGCGGCGGATGGTCGATGCGGTCGAACGCAGCGAGAATGTCGAAGGGCGCATCGACGCCGCTGCCGACCTCGATGATCTGGCCGAGGCCGCCGCGGGTGCGCCCTGCCCCGCCGGAATCCGGGCGCAGCTCCTTGCGCCAGAAGATCAAGGGTGTCTGCGTCTCCGCGATCTCGACCGGCGTGCCGCGCACGCCGCTCGGATAGGCGGTGGCCGACAGCCCGTCCTTCGCAAAGCGCGCGCCGGTGCCGCCATTGGAGGTCACCGCCATCGAGAATCCGTAATTGCCGCCGGCGCCGGAGCGGGTCTGTCCGCGCACGTTGAGATTCCACAGGCACGAAGTGCCTTCCGCCGGCACGCGCTCGGGAATGATCTGGCGCAGGCAGCCGAACACCACGTCCGGCAGCATCTGGCCGATGATGTGGCGCGAGGCGACCGGCGCCGGCTTCGGCGCGTTGAGGATCGCGCCCGAAGGCGCCGACACCGTCAGCGGCGAGAGCGAGCCGGCATTGTTCGGGATCTGCGAGGCGACGACGCAGCCGAGGCCGAACACGGTATAGGCGGTGGTGTAGGACAAGGGCACGTTGATGCCGAATTTCGAGGCGGCCGAAGTGCCGTCGAAATCGACGTGAATGCCCGCATCCGAGATCGTCAGCGTCGCCGCCAGCGTCACCGGCGCATCATAGCCGTCGACCACCATGCTGTTGCGCCAGCTTCCCTTCGGCAGTTTCGCGATCTCGGCGAGCACGGCCTCGCGCGAGCGGTCGCAGATGTAATCGCCGAGCTCGTCAAGCGTGTCGATCTCGAACTCGGTCATCATCTCGACCAGGCGTTCGCAGCCGACGTCGTTGCAGCCGGCGAGCGAATAGGTGTCGCCCTCGGTGTCGATCGGCAGCCGCGTGTTGGTGCGGATCATCGCCATCAGCGTCTCGTTGACGACGCCCTGGTCGATCAGCTTCAGCATGGGGATGTAGAGCCCCTCCATGAACACATCGGTGGCGTCGGGTCCGAAGCCGATGCCGCCGATGTCCATCAGATGGCTGGTGCAGGAGAACAGCGCCACCGGCTTGCCGTCCTTGAAGCAGGGCGTGGTGACGACGAAGTCGTTGAGATGGCCGGTGCCCATCCAGGGATCGTTGGTGATGTAGGCGTCGCCTTCTTTCATCGTCTGAAGCGGGAATTGCGCGATGAAGTGCTTGACCGATTCCGCCATCGAGTTGACGTGGCCAGGCGTGCCGGTCACCGCCTGCGCCAGCATTCGCCCCTTGAGATCGAACACGCCGGCGGAGAGGTCGCCGCATTCGCGCACGATCGGGCTGAAGGCGGTGCGCAGCAGCACCTGCGCCTGCTCTTCGACCACGGCGATCAGCCGGTGCCACATGATCTGGAGGTCGATCAGGCTCGCGCCACTTGCCTTGCTCATGATCAGGCCGCCTTTCGTTCCATGACGATGCTGCCGGCACCGTCGATATGGGCGTCAAAACTGTTGGAGACGAATGTCGAGGTTTCGTCCTCGGCGATCACGGCGGGGCCCGCAATCGTCGCGCCGGGCGCCATGTCCTCGCGGCGATAGAGCGGGATCTCGATCACCTCCCCGGCCCGGCCGTCGAAGAACTTTCGGCTGCCGGACGCCTTGCCCGCAGGCTTGCGCGCAACGCTCGCGACGACCGACGGATTGCGCGGCTCCGTGGTCGCGAGCACCGACCAGCTCAAGACCTCGACCGCAGCGCCCGGAATCGGCCGCTCGAACATCGCGGAATAATCCGCTTCGAACCTCTCACGCAAGCCGGCGAGATCGGCGGTCGTCAGCCGCCGGTTGGGCAGCTCGACAGTGATCTCGTGGCCCTGGCCAACATAGCGCATGAAGGCCGCGCGACGCTCGCGCACCGGCGCTCCGGCCGCACCGGGCTCGACCAGCGCGCGCGCCTCGGTCGCCATGTCCTGAAGCAGATCGGAGACCCCATCGGTGTCGAAATCGTCGAGCCGGACGTGACGGCTGCGCACCAGTTCATAGGCAATTGGAGCTGCGAGGAATCCGACCGCCGAGCCGACACCGGCGTTCGACGGCACGATCACGCGAGAGACCCCGATCTTCTCGGCGACACGCGCCGCATGCAACGGCGCAGCGCCACCGAACGCGATCAGGGTGTGCTGACCGACCACAGCGCCGCGCTCGACCGCGTGCACGCGCGCCGCGCTCGCCATGTTCTCGCAGACGACCTCATGTACGGCATAGGCCGCGGTTTCTGCCGACAGGCCCAGCGGCTCGCCGACGCTGCGCAGCAGCGCCTGTTTCGAAAGCTCCGGGTCGAGCTTGATCGTGCCACCCGCAAAGGCGTCGGGATCGATCATGCCGAGCGCAACGTCCGCATCCGTCACGGCCGGGCGCAGGCCGCCGCGGCCATAGCAGGCAGGCCCCGGTTCGGAGGATGCACTCTCGGGACCGACGGTGACGCGTTTCATGGCGTCGACATGCGCGATCGAGCCGCCGCCGGCGCCGATTTCGACCATCTCGATCACGGGAATGCGCACAGGCAGGCCGGAGCCTTTCAGGAAGCGCGCGGCGCGATCGACCTCGAACACGCGCGAGGTCTCGGGCTGATATTTCTCGATCAGGCAGATCTTTGCGGTGGTGCCGCCCATGTCGAAGGACAGCACCTTGCTCTCGCCGAGACGCGCCGCGATCTGCGCCGCGAAAATGGCGCCGCCGGCAGGCCCGGATTCGACCAGGCGCACGGGAAAGCGCCGCGCCGTCTCGATCGAGGTGACGCCGCCGCCGGAGGTGACGAGATAGATGGCGCCGCGGTATTGCTCGACCTGCAAGGCATCAGACATGCGCGCGAGATAACCGTCGATCAGCGGCTGCACATAGGCGTTCGCAACCGCCGTCGAGGTGCGCTCATATTCCCGGATTTCCGGACACACCGCAGACGACACGGTCACGGAGATGCCGGGCATCTCCTCCGCAAGGATCGCAGCCGTGCGCCGCTCATGCTCGGGATTGGCGTAGGAGTGCAGGAACGCGATCGCGACGCTCTCGACGTTCAGCGCACGCAATTTTGGCGCGAGTGCGCGCACCGCTGTTTCGTCGAGCGGGAGGCGGACGGCGCCATGCGCGTCGATGCGCTCTGGCACGGTGAAGCGAAGGTTGCGCGGCGCCAACGGCTTCGGCTTGTCGATGGTGAGGTCGTACTGGTCGTAGCGGCTCTCGGTGGCGATATCGAGCACGTCACGGAATCCATCGGTCGCGATCAGCGCGGTCTTGGCGCCGCGCCGCTCGATGATGGCGTTGGTCGCCAGCGTCGTGCCGTGAATGAAGACGTCGATGTCGCTGATATGGGCACGCGCATCGGCGAGAATGAGACGCATCCCGTCCAGCACCGCCTCCTCAGGGCGCGTCGGCGTCGTCAGCAGCTTGCGCGTCTTGCGCGCCTCGCCCACGTCCAGCACGATGTCGGTGAAGGTCCCACCGATATCGACGGCAAGCCGCACTTCGGCTCCCTCAAGCATTCCAAATTCTCCGTGCTGATCGTCAAGACTGGGGATGAATGCGCAGCAATTTCCATGCCATCGACGGCACCGGCAATGATACGCCCGGCCATTCTGCTTGGCACCTATGCAATAGGCAAGGCGTGTTCGCCCCGCGCGCGCTCAGAGCAGGAATGCAAGCGCCGCTTCGCAGCGCTCTTCGACCTTGAGCGTCAGGAGGTCGTCGGCGCGGGTGCGTCCGAGATTGACCGCGGCGATCGGGATTTGCCGGCTCGCGGCAGCCTGTACGAAGCGGAAGCCGGAATAGACCATCAGCGACGAGCCGACGATCAGCATCGCATCGGCCTGTGACAGATGATCCTGTGCGGCGGCGACCACGTCGCGTGGCACATTTTCGCCGAAGAACACGACGTCGGGTTTGAGGATGCCGCCGCACGCTTCGCAGGCCGGCACCTTGAACGATGAGAAATCCGCGTGCTGCAGATCGGCGTCGCCGTCCGGTGCATCCGCAGCATCGAGCGTCAGCCACTCCGCATTCGCGCGACCGAGAGCGTCCTGGAATTCATTGCGCGGCGTCTTTTGGCCACATCCCATGCAGCGGACCAGGTCGAGCCGGCCATGCAGGTCGATCACCTGGCGGTGGCCGGCGGATTGATGCAGGCGGTCGACGTTCTGGGTCAGCAGCATCTCGCACCGGCCGCTGGCCTCCAGGCGGGCGAGCGCATGATGCGCATCGTTCGGACGGGCCTGGCCGAACCGCCGCCAGCCGATCAGGCTGCGCGCCCAGTAGCGTTGCCTTGTATGTTCTTCCGACATGAAGGCCTGGAAGTTGACCGGCTGGGTCCGCTTCCAGTTGCCGTGCCTGTCGCGGTAGTCGGGAATGCCGGAATTGGTGCTGCAGCCGGCGCCGGTCAGCACGAAGAGGCGTTCGTGCCGGTCGACGAAATCTTCAAGCGGGTGGTTTGCCAGCGGAGCATTTGCCATGGACGCAGATGTAGTCCACGCCGCGGGCTTTTTCCAGATCAGCTGCGCTCAGACAGCTTGAAACCGGCAATCAGCTTCACAAGCTCGCTCTGCCGCGCGGTCCCGGTCTTGCGGAAGACGAGCACGTCACCCATCAGACCTTGTTGGGACCGACGTCATGCTTGTGCTTGTGAAGAAACCGAGCGAGCTGCCCGCGGAGCGCCGCTGTCTCCAACAATGTTTCCACCGATCCGGCGGTGTCGAAAATCTCGCGTTGAAGCGTCGTCGGCAAGGAATTCCATTGCATGATGATGGCCGCGCCGAGACACCGCAAGACATGCTCCTCCTCCGCCGCGAGGGCCGCGCCGCACGATCGCTCCGCCTCCCCGGCGTTGACTGCATCCACGAAATTATCCGCGAGGACCTGTTCGTTATCCGCACGCGATGCAAGGCTGTCCTGCAGTTTCTCAAATTTGCGGGTATCATCCTTGCCGGACGAATTCCTGGCCAGATCGCCGTACGCGGCCGCTTTTGCGCGATACTGTGGGAATTTAAACATGCGGGCTCCTTTCGTCGAAAGTCTCCGCGTATTTCAACCTGCCCGCTAAGCCGGCGTCGGGACGCTCAGAGAAGCCAGTGGAGCGTCGAACGTGTACGCGAAGCCCCGCTGCGCATAGGTCAATCGCACCTTGCCCTGGAGTTCGCGACCAAGCGTCTCGATCAATCGCGTGCCGAAGCTGCGCTTTTCGGGTGACTGGATCAACGGACCATTCTTCTCGATCCAGGTCAGGCGCAAGCGTTGCGCCTGCGGGTCGATCGTCCAGTGGAGATCGACGCACCCGTTTGGGACCGAAAAGGCACCATATTTCGAGGCGTTTGTGCAGAGTTCATTGAGCGTCATCGCGACGGCGATCACGGCGCCCGAATTGATCCGGATATCGGGCCCCGAAATCGAGAACTTCGACTCATCGGGATCATCGAAAGCTTCGATGGCGCCGCGGACGACAGCCCCGAGGTCGGCGCTCGACCAGCTCGCCCGCACAAGGAGATCGTGCGCCCGGCCGAGCGCGAGTAGCCGGCCCTCGATGGCCTGCTGTGCGTGCGCCACGCCTTGCTCGTTGCGCAGGCTTTGAGAGACGATGGCGGCGACGGTCGCGAGCGTGTTCTTGATGCGGTGGTGAAGCTCTTCAAAAATCAGCTTTTGCAGCTTGTCGGACGTCTCTCGCTCTTTGGCGTCGATGCCCGCTCTGGCAAGCAGACCCCTCGCGTTGATCTCGGCCTGGGCGAGGAGAAGCCGCAGGCTGACATTCTCTGCGGCCAGAGCATCCTCATGCGATTCTGCGCTGCCGGGGTGCTGGCCCGTGCGGAGATCGATATCGAGCTTTGGCGACTGTATCACGGGGGTTTCTGCCGGACCTGATTTCAGTAGAACGTTCCGTCACGAAAGCGGGATTTCAGCGGCATCGTCATCTTGCTTGCGTTCCTTCGTTGCCGAGAAATATGCGAGGATTTCGGCGGCGTTTCCGAGGATCGCGGCGCCGCGCATTGCCGCCGTGCGCTTGTCTCCCGACGGCATCTCGCGAGCTCGACGGAGGGCGTCGATCGCCCTGGAGTTTAGCTCGCAAGCCAACGACGGCTGAATTGAATCCAATGAGCTGCTTGCCTGATCCGACGGCGAAGGCGCGCCGAAGCCGACTACCATTGAATGAGCATCGAAACGGCGATCAACAGCACAAAGAAGATCGGCAGCAATACCGGAGGGACGAGCCACGCGCGAAAGCTGAATCCAGGGGAATCCGACATATAGGCCGCCTCTTGGTCGCGGCGGGAGCCATTGCTCTCAGTCACCGATAACGGCCGAGGGGCGCGCGGTGATAGCCTGGATATAGTGACCTTCCGCCGAATAGCGAGGCCCGGCAAAACTATTAGTCACGATAAGCATCGACCCGGGTTGTAACCCGGTTGCCAAATCATCATCTGAAAGAAGCGCAAACGCTTCGTTCCACCGTCTCTATCCTTCGCCGAAGGGCTTTCCGACGCCAGATCTTGTCGGCGCCTCGACGAAGCGTCCGAGTTCTTGACCTACGCAAGCCGAGTTTCGCCACCCAACGTGCCCTGGTTCAAACGGCGCAAAAGCCGGCGCGCGGCACCTGAAAATTGATCGGCCCGAACCATGATTGATTTTCCAAATCACAGCCGCTCCTATGACCGAACACGGCGTGCCGTGCGGTTTTGGGGACACGACAGCGCCATCGAGGCCTCATTTTTCATAGAGGAAGGCGCATTGAAGCGACTCCAGCCGAATGGTGATTCCAACGAATTGGGCTTTCTGAACGCGTTTGATTCCCATCGCGACCTGATATGTGCCGCCGCTGCCAAGGCGTATGTCCGCGGCAGCAGGGGCTCTTACAATTTGGTCGCGGAAGATTTTTGAGCAATCCGCTCGGGCGTAGCTTGAGTTGGCAGTCCCCCGTTGAGTCCACGATTTAGCTCGCCCAGTTGTCCCGGAATTCGGGGAACAGCGTCAGCCCTCCGCAGGCATAGATGGTCTGCCCGGTGATGTAGCTCGAATCATCCGAGGCGAGGAAGGCGAAGACGGCGGCGATCTCTTCCGGTGTTCCGACGCGACCCAGCGGAATATGGCTGGTGACGACGCCGCGCTTTGCGGGATCGCCGGTCCAGGCCGCGTTGATCGGCGTGTCGATGGCGCCCGGCCCGACCGCGTTGACGCGAATGCCGCGGCCGGCGAATTCCAGCGCCAGCGTGCGCGTCAGATTGGCCATGCCGCCCTTGCTGATCGAGTAGGCGAGGTAGCCGGGCTTTGGAATGGTCTGGTGGACGCTCGAGCAGTTGATGATACTGCCGCCTCCGCCGCGCCCGACGAAATGCGCCAGCGCCTTCTGCGCGCAGAGCACGGCGCCATTGAGATTGACGTCGATGATGCGGCGATAGGTTTCGACGTCGAGCGCCTCGCTTGGCGACTCTCTTTGAAATCCGGCATTGTTGACGAGGCAGTCGAGACGCTTCCAGCGCGCCAGGATCGTATCGAACATCGCGGCGATCTCCGGCTCATTGCCGATGTCGGCCTTGACGATGACATGATCAAGCTTGCCGTGGCCTCGGTCGCCCGATGCCGTGCGCGCAAGCGCGAGCGTCTCTTCCGCCTTCCCGGGATGACCGAAATAGTTGATGGCGACCGTAGCACCTTCCTGGGCGAGCCGAATGGCGACGGCGCGTCCGATGCCTTGGGAGGCGCCGGTCACCAGCGCGTATTGGCCGACGAGGCGCGAGGGGAATGGGGTCGAGCGATCGGTTTGCGGCATGGGTTCTCTCCGGAATGCCTCATCATCGGCGGAAGGCGCGTTTTGTTCCATCCCTTAGCGCATCCCTGGGATTCACTCTGCGCGGCGCGCGAGCGGCGAGGTCAGGATCTGGTACAGGATGATGGCTCCAAAGGTTGCGGTGCCAATCCCGCCGATCGTGAACGCGCCGAATTTGAGCGTGAGGTCGCCAGCGCCCGCGGTCAGCGCCACGGCGACGGTGATCAGGTTGGCAGGGCTTGCGAAGTCGACCTTATTCTCGACCCAGATCCGGCCGGCCATCGCCGCGATCAATCCGAACAGCACGATCGAGAGGCCGCCGATGACAGGGCCCGGGATCGACAGGATCAGCGCGCCGAATTTCGGCGAGAAGCCGAGCAGGATCGATACCGACGCCGCGAAGGCAAACAGCAATGTCGAATAGACCTTCGTTGCCGCCATGACGCCGATGTTCTCGGCATAGGTGGTGACGCCGGTGCCGCCGCCGCAGGCGGCCACGATCGTCGCGAGGCTGTCGGCGAGCAGGGCGCGGCCGAGATAGCCATCGAGGCTCCGGCCAGTCATCGCGCCGACGGCCTTGATGTGACCGAGGTTCTCGGCGACGAGAATGACCGCAACCGGCGCGATCAGGACAATTGCATCGGCATGGAAGCTCGGCGCCGTGAAACTCGGCAGGCCGAGCCACGGCGCGGCCGAGAGTTGCGCGAAATCGATCGGCTTGCCGAAGCCGAGGCCGTTCGCGAACAGCAGGTACAAAAGATATCCGCCGATCGCGCCGAGGATGATTGGCAGGCGGCGCCAGAGGCCCGGAGCGGCAACGGCTACCACGCCGATGATCAGAACGGTCGCGAGCCCGATCCAGGTGTCGAACGCGCCGGCGCTCACCGCCTTGACCGCCACGGGCGCGAGGTTGAGGCCGATTGCGGCGACCACAGCGCCAGTGACAGCCGGCGGCATCAAGCGCTCGACCCAGCCGATCCCCGACCACATGACAATCAGCGCAATCAGGCCGTACACCACCCCGGCTCCGACGATGCCGCCGAGCGCAACCGACAGGTTCGGGTTCGACCCATGCCCGGCATAGCCGGTGGCAGCGATGACGACGGCGATGAACGCGAAGCTCGAACCGAGATAGCTCGGCACCCGCCCCGCGACGATGACGAAGAAGATCAGCGTGCCGATGCCGGAGAACAGGACCGCAACATTGGGGTCGAACCCCATCAGCAGCGGCGCGATAATCGTTGAACCCGACATTGCGACGCAATGCTGGAGACCGGAGACGACGGTCTGCCCCCATGGCAGCCGCTCCTCCGGCATGATCACGCCCGAGGTCTTGAGTTTCCAACGCGGAAAATATCCTTGCGCTTGCTCTTCGGAGCCCGTTGCTGTCGACATGTTCCCCCCATTGCAGTGCAGCGATCGATCTTCGTGCGAACAGACAAAAATGTGATTGTCGCTTCTGCGGCGGCCATCACATGATGTAAATCATGCAAGATCCAAATCCTGCAAAATCCCAATCCTGCAAAATCAATGCGTTCCGGGGCACACATTATGGCACAAGTCGCGATCCAGCCAGCCGTCCATCGCAGGCATCAACCCTGGTACAAGATCCTCTACATCCAGGTCCTGATCGCGATCGCACTTGGCGTGCTCATTGGTTACTTCTATCCCGATCTCGGCAAGGCGCTGAAACCGCTCGGCGACGGCTTCATCGCGCTGATCAAGATGATGATCGCACCGGTGATCTTCTGCACCGTGGTGCACGGCATCTCCTCGATGGGCGACCTCAAGCGCGTCGGCCGGGTCGGGCTGAAGTCGCTGATTTATTTCGAGACGGTCTCGACCGTTGCGCTCGCCATCGGTCTGCTGGTCGGCGAAATTCTCCAGCCCGGACACGGCTTCAACATCGATCCGGCTACCATCGATCCGAAGTCGGTCGCGACCTACGTCACCAAGGCCAAGGAGGAAGGCATCGTCGCCCATCTGATGGCGATCATTCCCGACAGCTATGTGGGTGCGATCGCGCGCGGCGACCTGCTGCAGGTGCTGCTGGTCTCGATCCTGTCGGGCTTCGCCATAGCTTTCCTCGGCAAGGCCGGCGAGCCGATCGCGGAGGCGATCGACAAGGCTGCAAAGATGTTCTTCGGCATCATCCGCATCATCGTGCGCGTCGCGCCGATCGGCGCGTTCGGCGCGATGGCCTTTACTGTCGGCGCCTACGGCCTCGGCTCGCTGCTCAATCTCGCCGCGTTGATCGGCACGTTCTATCTCACCAGCATCCTGTTCGTGCTGATTGTGCTCGGTTCGATCGCGCGGCTCGCCGGCTTCTCGATCCTGCGCTTCATCGCCTACATCAAGGACGAGCTCTTGATCGTGCTCGGCACCTCGTCGTCGGAGACGGTGCTGCCGCAGATGATCCAGAAGATGGAGCATCTCGGCGCCTCCCGGTCAGTGGTCGGCCTCGTGATTCCGACCGGCTACAGCTTCAACCTCGACGGCACCAACATCTACATGACGCTGGCGACGCTGTTTCTGGCGCAGGCGACCAACACGCATCTGACGATCTGGCAGGAGCTCGGCATTCTGGGCATCGCCATGATCACCTCGAAGGGCGCCTCGGGCGTGACCGGGGCCGGCTTCATCACGCTCGCCGCCACGCTCTCGATCGTGCCTGATATCCCGATCCAGTCGATCGCGATCCTGGTCGGCATCGACAAGTTCATGAGCGAGTGCCGCGCGCTGACCAATCTGATCGGCAACGGCGTCGCCTGCGTGGTCATCAGCATCTCCGAGGGCGAGCTCGACCGCGAGGCGCTGCACGAGACCATGGCGCATCCGCTGGAGATGGGCGAGGCGCTCGAACCGGGCGGCAGCGCGTAAGGCCGCGCCGATCGAAGGCAGGTGGAGACCGTTCCATTGCGGTAGTTTCCCGGAGTGGAAAATTGGTCGGGCACGGGTCAGAACAGAGGCGTTGGGATCACCGATTGATATTCAATCTTTCCGCCCGACGCGCTGGGGGCAGGGCGTCGGGCTTTTGAAAAATCGCCACGAGAGCTACTAGTCACACCAGCACCTTGGGCTTCAGGAGATCGCTGAGGCCCACCCGGTGCAGCATTTCGGCGCGGACGCGATCGAGCACGGTGAAGCCGACATCGGCACCATCCTGTGTCGGATCGATATGGACGCGGAACGGCCGCTTCCCAAAGGGCGCATCGACGACGTTCACCACCGCCTCGGCGACAAGGCCGGCGTCCGCATCCGGCGGCACGATCGCCGCGAACGCCTTCTGCACCTGATCACCGAAGCCATGATACGGGCCGGCCTCGTACTCGGCGGCGCGCGCGGCATCAGCAGGACGGCCCGAATGGGCAAAGTGGTTGGTGCCGGAGGTGAAGGCGCCGGGCACGATGATCGATGTCTCGATGCCCCAGCGCGATAGCTCGCGGGCATATTGCACGGCGATCGAATCCATCGCCGCCTTGGCCGCGAAATAGGGCGCAAGATAAGGCGGCGTACCGCCGGCGGAGCTAGAGCTGGAGATCCACACCAGCAGCCCCTGCTTCTGGCGGCGCATATGCGGCAGCACCGCGCGATTGACCCGCTGCGTGCTCAGCACATTGACGTCATAGAGCTCGGCATATTGCTCTGGGGTAAAGGCTTCCGCCGGGCCGAAGACCATGTGGCCGGCATTGTGGATGAGGACGTCGATCCGCCCCGCTTCAGCGATCACCTGCGCGACCGCGGCATTGACCGAGTCCTGCGATTGCACGTCGAGCTCCAGCGCGCGCAGATCGGCGCGGTTCTCGCGCGAGAAGGCCACCATCTGCTCTGCGACGGCTGCGTTGCGCGTGCTTGTCTGGCGCATCGAGCCGTAGACTTTGTGGCCGGCCTTCGCGAGCGCCTCGGCCATGAGGCGTCCGAACCCGCTGGACGCGCCGGTGATCAGGACAACCTTGCTCATGTTGTATCTCCTTCGATTTCGAAACTGACGTCGGCTCTGGCGGGCGGGATCAGATGATCCCGCCATTGGCGCGCAGCACCTGGCCGTTGATCCAGCCGCCGTCGGGACCGGCGAGGAATGAGACTGCAGCAGCGACGTCCGTGGGCTCGCCGAGCCGCTCCAGCGGCGCCAGCTTGGCGAGGTGGTCGATCACCTGCGGCGTCTTGCCGTCCAGAAACAGCTTCGTTGCGGTCGGTCCGGGCGCGACAGCGTTCACGGTGATGTTGCGGCCGCGCAACTCCTTGGCGAGCACATGCGTCAAGGCTTCGACCGCCGCCTTGGTGGCGGCATAGACACCATAGGTCGGAGACAGCAGGCCAGCCTGGCTCGACGACAGATTGACGATGCGGCCGCCATTGCGCAGCCGGCGCGCCGCCTCGCGCAGCGTGTTGAAGGTGCCCTTCAGGTTGATCGCGATCTGGCTGTCGAAGATGGCATCGTCGGCTTCGGTGATCGCTGCGAGCCGCATCACGCCGGCATTGTTGACGAGCACGTCGACGCCGCCGAACGCCGCCTCCGCCGCGTCGAACATCCGCGCCACCGCGGCTGGATCGCTGACGTCGGCCTGCGCGGTGATGGCCCTGCCGCCGGATTGCGAGATCTTGCCGGCCAACGCTTCCGCCTCGGCCGCGCTGCCCGCGTAGTTGATGACGACCGCAAAGCCATCGCCGGCGAGCCGTTCGGCGATCGCAGCGCCGATCCCGCGCGAGCCACCGGTGACGATCGCGACGTTTTTGCTTGCGTTGGACATTTGCCTTCTCCGTGGTTCCGCGCCGCCTCCAGCGGCTGACACGGGAGGATTTGCCCCTTTTGGGGCGAAAGATAATCAGTCGCTGGCCGGTATCATTGTTCTACGGGGCCGAACAATCCGCCTGGGGCGGCGAGATCGAACCGGCGCGTGACCCCGATCGCTTGCAAGAACGCCTCATCATGACTGACGACGAGCAGCGCGCCGTCATAGGCCCTCAAGCCTGCTTCGACGGCTTCGATGGACTCGAAGTCCAGATGATTGGTCGGCTCGTCCAGGATCAGCAGGGACGGCGGCGTCGACCCGCCGAGCACACAGGCGAGAGCGGCACGAAACAATTGCCCGCCACTCAGGCTTCCGACGATCTGCAATGCCGTGTCGGCGCGAAACATGAAACGCGCCAGGGCGGCGTGGCACTCGTTCGCACCCGCCTTTGGATTGAGACGCCCAAAATTGTCCAGGATGGAAATTGAGGGATCGAGCATGCTAACCTTCTGGTCGAACAGCGCGAAGTCGGGCCTCACGCGCACGATGCCTGAAAGAGGACGCATCTTGCCCGCGATGAGCTTCAGCAAGGTTGTCTTGCCGGAGCCGTTCGGCCCGACAAGCGCAACGCGCTCCGGACCGACGATGGTGAGCGATAGATCGCGCAAGACCGGCCGCTCCGGCTGATAGCCTGCACAGACCCGATCGAGCGAAAGCACTTCCCTGCCCGCCGGCAGATGCGTCGAGGACAGTTTTACGGACAGCGGCTGGAGAATCTCGATGCGCCGGCGCGCCGTGTCGACGGCCTCGAGTGCCTCCGCACGCCGCCGCTCGGCGACCTGCGCATTCTTTCCGCCGCTGTCTTCGCTGCGATCCTTGCGCACACCGGCCAGGATACGCGGCATGTCGCCTTTTGCGCGCTTCTTCCTCCCGCCACTGTCCTTGCGCGCTTTCCGTTCGGTTGCCTCCTGCACCCTTCCGTCAATCTCGAACAGATGCTTCTCGGCGTGCGCGAGGTCGCGCCTGACAGCAGCGAGCTCGATGGCTTTCTGGTCCCGGTAAGTGCTCCAGTTGCCGCCATATCGCGTTGCTCCGAGCGAGGTCAGCTCGACGATGGCGTCCATGGTCTCGAGCAGTGCCCGGTCATGGCTGACGACGATTGCGCCGCCGCGCCAAGCCGCCAGGAGATCGATCACGGCATTGCGCCCGTCCCGATCGAGATTGTTGGTGGGCTCGTCCAGGAGCAGGAAGTCCGGCTCGGCGAACGCCAGCGCGGCGAGACGAACCCGCGTGATCTGTCCGCCCGACAAGCGGTCCAATTCCGTGTCGGGTGCGATATCGAACCCAACACGCGCAAGGGCGGATGCGAGGCGCGTTTCGAGGGTCCAGTCGACGTCGGCGACTTCCTCGGCCAAGGCATCGCCGCGCTCCGCCCGACGAAGCAGGCTCAGGGCGTGGCGCGCACCGAACAGATCTGCCACCGTCGCGCCCGCGGGCAGTTGAGCGTCCTGCCGCAGCAGCCCGACGGTTCCGTTGGCGGTAACGCGCCCCGACTGAGGAACGTGCTCGCCCGTGATCGAGGCGAGCAGCGTTGTTTTTCCAACGCCATTGCGGCCGACGAGGCCGGCTCGCTCGGCGCCGAATGTCAGATCGATGTTGGAGAGAAGGGAACGGCCGTCAGGCGTGGACAGCGACAGGTTCGACAGGATGATTGAAGCAGGCATGGAATTCCCCGTGAGCAAGGCAGGTCGGCTTTGCGGTCGGGGTGAGATCCATGGCTGCGAATTCCTGATTGAGAGCCCGCTCATAATCCCGCCGAGCGGCAAGATCCAGCTGCGTCTTCGACGAGGCCCTCAGGTCTCACGAACTCGTTGATGGACGCTTCGCGTTGCGCGCGATAGAGGCGGATAAAGCCCAAGTCTCAATGACATTTTTCAATGAAGAGGCCAATTCGTGAACGGCAGGCTGAATAATGCCCTCGCCCAATTGCTGCAACAAGCCTTCCTGGCGCTCCGGGCCAAGCAGTTCGATGTCGCAAGGCAACTTGCCAGCGAAGCCCTCAAATCCAACCGCACCGACCGGAATGCGGTGATGATGCTCGCGCATGCGCTGATTGGCCAGGGGCGCAAGGATGAGGCAATCACACCGCTTGAACGTGCCGTGCGGCGCAATGACGATCCGGAGATCGAAACGCTGCTCGGCCACGCACTCTGCGGCGCGCAGCGGACAAGTGACGGGATCGCGCAATTGCGCCGGACCGCTGCCCGCCGCCCACCCTACCTGCCGGCGTTTCAAGAGCTGGCCGGCCAGATCGCGAATACCGGCGCGGTCGGCGAGGCGGTCGAGATCATGGAGAAGGCCCTCGCGCTCGCGCCCGCCAGCATCGATCTGCACCTCGACCTCGGACGCATGCATGTGCGCAACAACAATCGCGGCGAAGCGCGCCGCGTCCTGGCCGCTGCGCGCGCCACCGCGCCAGGGCGCACCGACATCCTGACCGAGCTTGCCTGGGCCGAGCTTCTCGACGGGGCCTATACGGAGGCCGCCGACACCTACCGCCACGCGCTTGGGCTTCGCCCGGACGACACGCTGTCCCGCGCCAATCTCGCGATCTGCCTGATGGAGATGGGCGAGCGCAAGGGTGGCGAGGCCGCGCTGCGTTCGGTGTTGCGGGGACGGCCGCATATGCTCGGCCGCACCGCCCTCGCGATGGCCACCTCGTCGCATGGCCGCTTCTTCTTCCGTCCAAGCGCGGCGGCGAAATTTCTCGAACGCGAATCCGAACGGGCGGCTACACCCTGAATTTCCTCCGATACAGACCCGGCTCGCGCTTCAGCGCGGCGCGCAAAGCATGGACCTTCTGCGCTTCGTCCTCGGTGAAGGCGGAGGTTTGCCTGGTCCAGTCCTCACGCTTGACCGGAATGCATTGCGCGATCGGCGTGCCCTTGGGCAGCACGCCGCGAAAGCTGGTGTTGTGCCAGTGTGCCGGAAAGTGGATCCAGCTGTCGCGATAGCGATCGCAGTCGACGAGGCCACTCAGCGTCGTGAAGGGTAGATCGAAGCGGTTGACCGGATGCGTGAAGAACAGGGCATAGCCTTCTGGCGCTTCGATGGTCCAGAGATTGTGAAACTTGATGACGAAGCGATCGGCTTCGAATAGCGGCGAGCCGGTAAGCTGGCCCTGATCGTGGAAGCTGATCGGCGAGCGCGGAAAATCGATCTCGCCCCCCGGCGGGATGTCGTTGTCCCAGATGATCTCACCATCCTCGACCCGGAGATCGCAGATCAGCGGAATCAGAAAGCCGCAAGTCATCGCGTCGATGAAGGGCGGGCAGCGCTTGATGGTCTCGTTGTCCTGCTGATTGAGGGCGCTGAAGGCCGTCGTCGGCATCGACTTGAGCCAGTCGGGAACGCCAAGATTAGCCGGAACCGGCTGCGGCAGCAGTCCTTCCAGCTCTTTGGGGCAGCGAAATTTGATCGCCAGCTTGTTGTTATTGGTCTGCGAAGACATTGGGCATTCCAGCCGTGTCCTCTACTGATAAACGGAAACCGCCGCGCGTCAAAGCGTCGCAGCAGGTCCGGACCATTACATCTTCGTCATGTTCGGATCGGAAACCTTCCCACCGCATCGGTGCAAGCGCGACGGGAGAGCGCAAACAAGTCAGCCCTTCAGCGCGGTGACCACCACTTCGATCAGCGCACCGCCGCCGAGATCGGCAACGCCGACGGTGGCGCGGGTCGGCAGATTGTCGCCAAAGAACTCGGTCCAGGCCGCGTCCATCTCCTTCTTCTTGGAAAGATCAGTGACGAAGATCGAGGCGCTGACGACGTGCGACTTGTCGGTGCCGGCTTCCTTCAGATAGCCGGCGATCTTGCCGAGGATGTTGCGGGTCTGATCGCCCATGGAAACGCTGGTGTCGTTGGCGATGGTGCCGCCGACGAAGACGAAGCCGTTGGCCTCGACGGCGCGGTGCATGATGGGCGTTCGGATGCTGCGGGTGATGCTCATGATGTCCTCTTGTTGTTAGAGCGTGGAAGGATGGAAACGGTCGATGCCAAGATCGCCGATCCGGGTCTGGGTGCCGCCATTGACGATCAGCTCCGCCATCACGGCACCGGCGCCGGGGCCGAGCTGAAAACCGTGTAGCGAGAAGCCGAACTGATGATAGAGACCCTTGTGGCGCACGCTCGGCCCGAACACGGGAATGTCGTCCTTCATCTTCGCCTCGATACCGGCCCAGGCGCGCATGATCGTCGCATCGCGCATCACCGGGAACAGCTCGAACACGGTGCGCGCGCTGGTCGCGAGGCTCTTCCAGTCCAGCACCGTCTCGTTGCGGTCCTGATAAGGCGTTGCGAGATGGCCGCCGCCGATTAGCACGGTGCCATTCTTGAATTGCTTGAAGGATAATTTTCGGCCGCGCAGGATCACGACGGGATCGATGAAGTGCGGCACGCGTGAGGTGATCATCAGCATCGGCGCCACGATCTCGACCGGCACCGGCTCGCCGAGCGCGGCCGCGATCTTGCCGGCCCAGGCGCCGGCGGCGTTGACGAGCACCGGCGCGGCAAAGCTCTCGGTGCCGACATCGACGTGCCAGAGGCCGTTGCTGTACCGGATGTTGGTGGCCGCCACGCCCTCCCGCACGGTGGCGCCGAGCTGCTCGGCCTTGCGTCGGAACGCGGTCGTCGTCTGCGCCGGATTGGCCGCGCCGTCGCGGCGCGAGACCATGCCGCCGGGACAGGTCTCGGCCACCGCAGGCACGAGCCGCCGCAGCTCAGCGGCGTCGATCAGCTCCTCATGGGTGAAGCCGAGCGCGTTCAGCTCGGCAACGCGGGCACGGCAGACCGCGAGCTCGTCCTCGTTCTCGGCGACCAGGACCTGGCCGTAGCTTTCAAAGCTGCAATCGTCATCGAGGAGTTCCGAAATCTTCTCCCAGATCCCCATCGAGCGAATCGAGAGCGGGATCTCGGGAATGTGCCGCGCAAGCTGGCGCACGCCACCCGCATTCACGCCCGAGGCGTGGCGGCCGGCATAGTCCTTCTCGATCAGCACCGGCTTCAGGCCGGCGAGGCAGAGATGCAGCGCGGTCGAGCATCCGTGGATGCCGCCGCCGACGACGATCGCATCCACGTTTTGGGTCATCCGCGCACCACCGCGTTGACGTCGTCCTCGCTCTTCGGAACGGCCGCGAGCTCGGCCAGCGTGATCGGCTTCACCGGCGCGCGCAGCCGGTAATAGCCGATCTCCTGCGGGGTCTTGCTACGTGCCTGCGCCATCAGCTCGGTCACGGTGAGGCCGCAGAGGCGCCCCTGGCACGGTCCCATGCCGGTGCGGCGATAGGCCTTGAGCTGGTTCGGCCCGGTCGCGCCGATCGCAACGGAATCGAGAACGTCCTTTGCGGTGACCTCCTCGCAGCGGCAGACGATGGTGTCGCCTGAGGGAATGCGAAACTGCTGCGCAGGACGGAACAGCGTGTCGAGGAAGATTCGGCCGCGCTCGGCCTTGGCGAGATCGGCACGGAGCGTCGCCATTGACGGAAGCTTCGCGACGGCAGCCGGCGCCAGCGCGTCAACAGCCGCGCGCGCCGCGATGCGGCCGCGAACCACCGCCGCATTTGCGCCACCGATGCCGGCGCCATCGCCGGCGATCGCGATGCCGGCGATCGACGAATTGCCGCTCGCGTCCAACACTGGTGACCAGCACAATTGCAGCTCGTCCCAGCGATGCTCGATTCCGGCCGCCATCGCCAGATTGACGTTGGGCACGACGCCCTGATGCAGCAGCAAGAGGTCAGCGGGGATGGTCTCGCGCTTCCCACCTGCAACATAGGACACGCTTGCGAGCTGGCCGTCGCCGGAGGCGGCAAGCTCGGTGACGCCGGACACGACCTGCACCTTTGCCTTCACCTCGCGCATCATCGACAGGCCCTTGGCGAAATAGGGCGACGTCAGGAACGCGAAGGCGTGCGGCAGCGCGGCGAAATAATTTCCGCGCTCGGTGGTGTCGAGGATGCGGTCGATGCGGCCGCCAAGACGCAGGAGCTGCGCGGCGAGCAGCCAGAGCAGTGGCCCCTGCCCCGCGATCACCGTGCGGCCATCCGGCACCAGCGCCGACGATTTCAGCATGGTCTGCGCGGCGCCCGCGGTCATCACGCCGGGCAGCGTCCAGCCGGGAATCGGAAACGGCCGCTCCAGCGCACCGGTCGCGAGGATGACGCGCCTTGCCTTGACGAAGGCCGAAGCGCCACCGATGGAGACGGCGATGTCGAGATTGCGATCGAGGCTCCAGACCGTCGCACGCTGGATGATCTCAGCCTTGCTCGCGCGCAGTGACTGCACGAGGTCGGCGCCCAACCAGTAATCGGCGCCGAGCTGATTGCGCTCGGTCACCGGTGTCGAGGCGATGGCGCGATAGACCTGTCCGCCAGGACCGATGTTCTCGTCGAGCAACAGCGTCGACAGGCCGGCTTCGGCAGATGTCGCAGCGGCGGCGAGGCCGGCGGGCCCGGCACCGATCATCACGACGTCGTATGCTTCGCGCTTGGGAGCCATGGTCATTTTCCGATCTCCCGCTTGCCCTTCTGGATCTCGACCTGCATGCCTTCGACGACCGGGACGAGGCAACCCTGGCGGTTGCCGACGCCGTCGATGGTTACGAGGCAATCAAAGCACACCCCCATCATGCAATAGGGCAGCCGCGGCGCGCCGCTGACCGCGGTCGACCGGCGTACGTCGCGGCTGGAGGCCAACAGCGCGGCGGAGACGGTATCGCCCTGGCGCGCCGTGACGGCCACGCCGTCCACAAAGATCTGCACCGGTGACCGCTTGTCCTGTTCGGATCGTCTAAACATGGGATGCCTCTTGGCTCCTTCTCAAAAATCTCTAATAGCCGCTGTCGTTCGCCGCGCCTGCGTCGCCAAAACGGCTGGCCGAGAACGCGCCGACCAGCTCCGGCTCGAGCGCGCCTTGCGCAACCATGCGCGCGATCTCGAAGGCGTGGTTGGAGGCGAGTGTCACGCCGGAATGGCAGCAGGCGACGAACGCGCCGGGATGCGTCTCCGATTGGTCGTAGATCGGAAAGCCGTCCTGCGGCATGACGCGGATGCCGGCCCAGCTCCTGACCACGTTGAGCCGCGCCAGATGCGGGAACATCCGCTGCGCGCGATCGGCCATGACGGCGCTGATCGAATGCTTCAGTGCGCGATCGTCGAGCTCATCCTCCTTGCTGTCGCCGATCATCACCGTGCCCTCGTCGGTCTGGCGGATCGTGGTCAGCGGATGTGGCAGGAACGGCATGGTGCGCTCGGTCACTACGATCTGGCCGCGGGTCGGGCCCATCGGCGCGTAGAGGCCGACCATCGGCGCCAGCGTCTGGTTGGCATTACCGGCGGCGAGCACAATTTTGGCGGCGCGAAGCTCGCCCTTCGGCGTGGTCAGGCTGAATTCGCCGCCGCTCTTCGTGATCGCCGAGACTGGACGCTCCGGAAGATAGTCGATGCCGAACGCCTTGAAGCCGGTGTGGAACGCGCGGAACGTCCGCAGCGAATTGACGTGGCCGTCAAGCGGACAAAAACTGCCCCCGGAGACTTCCGGCCCGATCAGCGGCAGCGCCTTCTTCACCTCGGGTGCGGAGAGCATCTCCATCTTGTAGTCGGCCGCGCCGGTCTGGTTGTGCATGCGCTTGACCAGCTCGGTGCGCTGGCCGAATTCGTCCTCGCCGAGCGTCAGGTGGAAGCCACCGTTCTGCTGAAGAGAGACGTCGAGACCAGTCTGCTGCTTCAGCTCCGCGGCGAGCCGACCCCACGCTTGTGATGCCTGCACGGTCCAAACGGTATAGGCCGGCATGCCGAGCCCTTTGCTCTGAACCCAGACCAGCGCAAAATTCGCGCGCGAAGCGCGCTTGGTGATGTCGCCCTCGTCGAGCACAGCGACGCGTCTGCCGAGCCGGCCCAGGCCCCAGGCGATGGCGGAGCCGAGCAATCCGCCGCCGACAACGGCGACGTCGTATTCTCCTGACATGAGTTCTCCTATCGTCCCGTATCGCCCTTGCCGGCGAGCACGCGGTCGAGCCCGTAGAAGCGGTCGAGCAGAATGAGGGCGGTCATGGTGATCGCGATCACGCAGGCCGAGACCGACGTCACCAGCGGATCGATGTTGTCCTGGATGTAAAGGAACATGCGTACCGGCAATGTCTCGGTGCCGGGTGCGGCGAGAAAGACGGTCATGGTGAGATCGTCAAAGGACTGGATGAAGGCGAGCGCCCAGCCGCTGATGACGCCCGGCAGGATCAGCGGCAGCGTGACGCGGCGGAACAGCGTCCAGCCGCCGGCACCGAGCGAGACCGCCGCCATCTCGACCGAAAGGTCCATGCCGGTCGCCGCCGCCAGCGTCAACCGCAGCGCGAACGGAAACACGATGATGACATGGGCGATGATCAGCGCCGCAAAACTGCCGCCCATTCCGGCCGAGGTGAAGAAGCGCAGGAAGGCGATGCCAAGCACGACATGCGGAATCATCAGCGGCGACAGGAACAGCGCCGCGAGCGCATCGCGGCCGCAGAAGCGATAGCGCGCGATTGCCAGCGCCGCCGGCACTGCGAACAACAGCGCCACAAAAGAGGAGAGTGCACCGAGCCCAAGGCTGACCCAGAAGGCGTGGATGAATTCGGGATAGTTCGCGATCGCCCTGAACCAGCGCAGCGAGAAGCCGTTGGTCGGCAGTGAGAGAAAGCCTTCGGGCGTGAAGGCGACGAGGCAGACCACCAGGATCGGCGCCACCATGACGATGACAAAGATGGTGTGGAAGATCAGCGCCAGCGGGCCGTTCCGTCTCATCGGAACACCTCCGCATAACGCCGCTCGATCAGCGCGTTGCTGCCGACGACGATGAGCACCAGCGCGACCAGAAGCAGTGTGGCGACGGCCGCACCCAGCGGCCAGTTCAGCGTGTTGAGGAACTCGTCATAGGCAAGCGTCGCCGCGACCTTGAGCCGGCGTCCCCCGATGATCGCGGGCGTCGCAAAGGCGCTTGCCGAGAGCGAGAACACGATGATCGCGCCAGATAGCACGCCCGGCATGATCTGCGGCATGATGATGCGGCGGATGATGGTGACGGGGCCCGCGCCGAGCGACAGCGCAGCATTCTCGATCTGCGGATCGAGCCGCTGCAGCGCTGCCCAGACCGACAGCACCATGAACGGCATCATCACATGTGCGAGCGCGACCACCATGCCGGTCTCGGTGAACATGAAGGGAATGGGGAAGCGGATCAGCCCGGCCGACATCAACAGCTTGTTGACGAGGCCGTTGTTGCCGCCGAACAAGAGCGCCCAGCCGAGCGTGCGCGCCACCACCGAGATCAGCAGCGGTCCGAGGATGACGAGCAGGAAAATGCTCTTCCAGCGGCCGCTCATGCGGTTGAGGATGTAGGCTTCGGGCGCACCTAACACGGCGGTGAGCAGCGTGGTCAGGATCGCGATCCGAAAGGTCCGCCAGAACATTTCTGCGTAGTAGGGATCGGTCGCGATCTCCCGCCAGTTCTTGAGGATGAAGACCGGCTCGATGCCCTTGTACTGGCCCCAATCGTGGAACGACAGCATCACCGTCATCGCGAGCGGAATCAGGAGCACGCCGACAAACAGCATCAGAGCTGGCGCCGTGAGTGCCCAAGGCGCGCGTGCGTTTCGTTCCTCGGCGACCGCGCTCATGCGGAGACTCCGCCGCGCACACTCATGTCCTCTGGCCGCCAGGTGAGGTGTACGGCCTCGCCTTCGGTTGGCTGCGCCTTGCCGTCATTCTGGCGAATCACGATCGCCGGGCCGCACTCGCTCTCGCACTGAAACAGCCAGTGATTACCCTGGAAGATGCGGGTGACGATTTTTGCATTGAGGCCGGCGTCGCCGAAGCCGATCCGCTCGGGGCGAATGCTGACGGTCACGGGACCGCTGAGCCCAGCCGGTGCCGGCGCGCTCCAGGAGCCCGTGACCAGCCGCGCCGGTGTCGCGGTCCGATCAATCGTCCCGGCAAAATCGTTGGTCTTGCCGAGGAATTGCGAGACGAAGGCCGAGGCCGGCCGCTCATAGGTTTCCTGCGGCGTGCCGATCTGCTCGATGCGGCCCTGGCTCATCACCACGATGCGGTCGGACAAGGACATTGCCTCGTTCTGGTCATGGGTGACCAGGATCGTGGTGGTGCCGATGGTGCGCTGGATCTGGCGCAGCTCGATCTGCATCTCCTCACGCAGCTTGGCGTCGAGATTGGACAGCGGCTCGTCGAGCAGCAGCACGCTCGGCTTGATCACCAGCGCACGCGCCAGCGCCACGCGCTGCTGCTGGCCACCGGACATGCGGCGCGGATGGCGATCTTCATAGCCGGCGAGTCCGACCATCGCGAGCGCGGCGCGGACGCGCTCGGCCCGCTCGCTGCGCGGTACCTTGCGCATCTCGAGGCCGAACGCGACATTCTCCGCCGTGGTCATGTGCGGAAACAGCGCGTAGCTCTGGAACACGATGCCGAGCCCGCGCTTGGCCGGATGGATCGCCGTGAGGTCCTTGCCTTCCAGGCGGATCGCGCCGCGGGTGGGATCGAGGAAGCCCGCGATCATCTGGAGGGTCGTGGTCTTGCCGCAGCCGGAAGGGCCGAGGAAGGAGATGAACTCCCCCTTGCCCACCGCGAGACTGAAGTCGTCGACCACGGTCTGCGCGCCGAATTGCTTGGCGACCCGATCGAGCTCGAGATAGGCCATGCGCTGTCTCCGCTACGAACGATCAGATCAGCGCTCAACCTCGCGGTTCCAGCGCTTGGTCCACTCCTCGCGCCTGTCGTTGATGACCGTCCAGTCCGGATTATAGAGCTTCGCCGCGCGCTCGCCGATCGGCGCCATCTTGCCGAGCTCCGGCGGCACCACCATCGATTTCAGCACCGGGCCGTAGCCGTAGTCCTTCAACATCACGAGCTGGATTTTTGGATCGAGCAGCATCTTGATGAAGTTGCCGGCGAGCGGCGAAGCGTTGGGCTTGGTAATGGGGCAGGCCGTCGTCAGCAGCGTCGCGGCGCCTTCCTTCGGATAGACGAAGTCGACGGGGAAGCCGGTATTGGCAAAGCTCTGCACGCGGCCGGTGCCCCACACCGCGATGACAGCCTGGCCGGACTGGAACAGCTCGGTCATCTTGCCCGGCGACGGCTCGTAGGCCAGCACGTTCGGATTGATCTGCTCCTTGAAGATATTGAAGCCGGAATCGACGTTTGCCTCGCCGCCACCGTTCATCTTCGACAGCATTACCAGTGCCTCGAGGCCGTAGGTGTTGTTGATCGGCGGGATGACGAGCTGCTTGGCGTATTTCGGATCCTTCAGGTCATTCCAGGAGGTCGGCGGCGCCCAGCCTTTTTCCGCAAACACCTTGGTGTTGTACATCAGGCCGGTGGCGACGATGCCGATCGCGACCGCGCGATCGTCTTTGAAGCGCGCGGTGACGTAGAGATCGGCCGGCAGGCTGTCCAGCTTGCCGCAGAAGCCGAGCTGGATCGCCTGGTACATCGGGCCGTCGTCGACGATGGCGACGTCGATCTGCTGGTTGCCTTTCTGCGCCTGCAGCTTGGCCAGCGTGTCGGTGGAGTTGCCGGCGACGTACTCGACCTTGACGCCGTTCTCCTTTTCGAAGGCCGGGATCACCTCGTCGCGGATCGTCTTCTCGAACGAGCCGCCATAGCCGGCGACATAGAGCGTTTTCTGCTGGGCCGAGACGGCCGACGGAGCGGCAATGAGCGTCGCGATACTGACCGCTGTCAGAAGGCTGAGAGTCTTCATATGGACCGATCTCCAATACCGGGATGAGGTGACGTGCCGAACGGGTCTCGTGGCCGAAGCGACTTCCGCATTTCCTTCCGCGCAAATCCCTCACCGACCAGGGCTCCGGCCCCTGCTCGGCGGGTTTTGGCGCGATCCGGAAGGTTTGAACCCCTCCAATCTGCCGAAAAAGCGGGCTGTCTCCAGCTCTGATGAAAAAGATCGCAAACCCCGGCTTCCATCGTCCAATGAATAATGGCACCCTCTGCATAGCAAAATGTTATGAATGGAATTCGGAATGGCGCGAATCAATTCGCGGCAGGTGGAGGCCTTCCGCGCGACAATGCTGACCGGCAGCGTGACCGAGGCGGCGGCGCTGATGACGGTAACGCAGCCGGCAGTGAGTCGGTTGCTGCGCGACCTGCAGGCGCTGTTGAAGATGGAGCTGTTCGAGCGGCGCGGCACCGGGCTGGTGCCGACCGCGGCGGCAATGGCGCTCTATACTGAAGTGGAGCGCTCCTTCGTTGGCCTCGAACGCATCACCGCGGCCGCGGAAGAAATCCGCAGCCGCCGCACCGGCTCGCTGCGCATCGCAGCACTTCCAGCGCTGTCGAACGGCTATCTGCCGCGGCTCACCGGACATTTCCTGAAAGAGCGACCGAACCTCAACCTCGCCTTCTTCGGCGTGATCTCGCCGATCGTGGTCGATTGGGTGCTGAACAATCAGTGTGACGTCGGCTTTGCCGAGGTGCCAATCGCGCATTCCGGCCTGCCCAGCCAGAAGCTGCCGGCACCGGCGCGGGTGGCCGTGCTGCCGACAGGTCATCACCTCGCGGCAAAGGAAGTCCTGGAGCCGCGCGATTTCGAGGGCGAGACCTTCATCTCGCTGTCGGCGGCATCGTCGAGCCGGCACCTCGTCGACCAGGTCTTCCATCGCCACGATGTCCGCCGCGTGCTGCGGGTGGAGACCACGCTGTCGGAGATCATGTGCGGCATGGTGTCGTCAGGGCTTGGGGTCGCGATCTGCGATCCCTTCACCGCGCAGGAATTTTCCACCCGCGGCGTCGTCGTGCGCCGCTTCCTGCCGCGCATCGACTTCGAATTCTCCGCCGTCTTTCCCGCGCAGCGCAGCCCGTCGCCGGTGGCGCTGGATCTCGTCGAGACCATGCGCAAGTCGCTCGCGGAATTCGACGAGCCAGCTCTCAGCCGTTGAACGCCACCTGCGCTTCCGGCAGATCCCAGATCTTGCCAATTGCGGCCGTGCCTGCCGCCGTAATCGCCGCCTCGTCAGCGCCGAGATAGTGGCCGGCATCGACCAACATGCGGCCATCGACCATGACCTGATCGATGTTGGCGCGGTTGGCGAGCGCGATCAGCGCGCGGCGCGGGTCGAACAACGGCTGAAGATGCGGATGGGTGAGATCGACGATGGTGAGATCGGCAGTCGCCCCTGGCTCGATACGGCCTAGATCAGGCCGCTTGACGACGTCCGCGGCAATCGCCGTGTTCGCCTCGATCAATTCGGGCGAGTTGGCGACGTCGGCGCGGGCTGAGGTGATCTTGGAGATGAGCGAGGCGGCATTGAGCTCGCCGAGCAGGTCCATGTTGTAGCCGTCGGTGCCGACCACGGTGCGCACGCCATGCTCGGCGAAGCGGCTGAACGCTGCGGTGACGCCGGCGCGCGCGAACACGCGCGGGCAATTCAGCACGGTCATGCCGCGCGCCGCCATCAGCTTGAGGTCATCGTCGGTACTGAACATGCAGTGCGCAGCCATGAGATCAGGCGCAAGCAGGCCGAGCCAGTCGAGATATTGCGCCGGCGTGCGGCCGCCATAGCGCTTGCCGATGGTCTCGACCTCGGCGCGGCTCTGCGCCATATGCGTGGTGATGGGCACGCCAAGCTCGCGCGCCCGCGTAGCGCAGGCCTTGAGCAAATCGGGGCCGCAGGTGTCAGTCGCGTGCGGACTCATCGCGAGGCCGATGCGGCCGTCGCCGCGATTGTTCCAGCGCTGGTAGAGCGCGTCCCATGTCGCCATGTCGGCAGTGCCGTCATCGCCGGAATAGCGCACCACGCCGTCGGGGCCGGCCTTGGCGTCCGACGTCGAGAACAGATAGGGCGCACCGTAGAAGCGGATGCCCATCTCCTCGGCGGCGTCGAACATCTCCGGGATCGAATTGCGGAACGGCTCCATCACAGTGGTCGCCCCGCCCTTGAGGAGCTGAAGGATGCCGAGCCGCGCCACCGCGAGGCGCTCTTCCGCCGACAAAATATCGGCGCCGCGCTTGGTCAGCGGCAACAGCACCGTGTAGACGATGCTCTGGTTGTTGCGGCGGCCATTGCCGTCCTCGCTGTGGCTGCGTGCCACGGCCTCGCTGAAGCAGTGATTGTGCAGGTTCAGCAGGCCCGGCAGCACGAAGCGGCCGGGGCGGTCGTAGACCAGATCCGCCCTGGGCTTGTCGCGCGTGATTGCCGCGATTTTCTTGCCTTCGACCAGGACCCAGTGGTCGCGCAACACATCCTGCGCGCCGTCCTTGCGTGACAGCACATAGCTGCCAAAAATTGCGATCGTGCTCATGCGGGGCGTACGTTCCAGAAGACGGCGGTGCCGTCGAGAATGCCGGTAATGGCTTTGCGATAGGCGGTCGGCTGCTTGTACAGGCCGATCGGAATATAGGGGATTTCCTCGAACGCGACCGCTTGGATCTCGCGGCAGATGCGCTGCTGCTCGGCGAGCTCGGAGGCCGCCAGCCACTGGCTGCGCAAGACCCCCATCTTCTCGCTCGTATACCAGCCGGCGACCTTGCCTTCGCCACGGATGTTGGTGTTGCCGGCCGGGTTGAGCCAGTCGATGCCCTGCCAGTTGCCGACCGCCGCACTCCAGCCGCCCTGCGGAAGCGGGTCTTTCTTGAGCTGGCGCTGCAACACCACGGCGAAATCGAGCCCGGCATATTCGACGTTCATGCCGGCCTTGCGCAATGAGTCGACCGCGATCTCGCCGAGCGGCTTCTGCGCCAGCGAGTTGGTCGGGACGAGCACCACGATCTTCTCGCCATTGTAGCCGGCGGCCTTCAAATCGGCCTTGACCTTGGCGTAGTCGCGCGGCCCGCGGAACACGTCGAGACCAACCTCGCTCGCCATCGGCGTACCCGGCGCGAAGTAGCCGATCGGCGACACCTGGAAGGCCGGGTCGGTGCCGGCCACGGCCGTCATGAACGCCGACTGGTCGATCGCACCCAACAGCGCGCGACGGACGGCCGGATTGTCGAACGGCGGTTGGAGGTGATTGAGGCGCAGCATGCAGGCGTAGCCTCTGGGGTCGAGAATGCGCGTCTCGATGTCGCCGGCAGCCTTGATCACCGGCAACAGATCATGCGGCGTGGTTTCCTGCCAATCCTGCTCACCGGTCTGGAGCGCCGCGACGCCGGTGCCGGCATCGGGCGTGGTGGTCCAGACCACGCGATCGTAATGCACGACCTTCGGACCCGCGGTCCAATCCGGCTTGCCGTCGGTGCGCGGCTGGTAGCGTTCGAACTTGGCATAGGCGTTACGCGCGCCCTGCACGCGCTCGTCGGCGAGATAGCGGAAAGGACCGCTGCCAATCACTTCGGTGAGCGGCTTGAACGGGTCCTGACTCGCCAACCGCTCCGGCATCATGAAGCAGGCGTTGATCGCGGCCTTGCCGAGCGCCTGCGGCAGCAGCGGGAACGGACGCTTGAGCCGAAAGCGGATGGTGCGGTCGTCAGCCGCCGAGAGCTCGTCGGTCGCCTCCATCAACTCGCCGCCAAATCCGTCGCGCGCGGCCCAGCGGCGGATGCTGGCGACGCAGTCGCGCGACAGCACGCGTTCGCCATCATGCCAGAACAGGCCATCACGCAGCGTGAGATCCCACTGAAGCCCGTCACCGGAGATGATGTGGCCGGACAGCATCTGCGGCGAGACCTGGAGCGACGAGCTCATGCCGTAGAGCGTGTCGTAGACCATGAAGCCATGGTTTCGCGACACCTGCGCGGTCGAATAGATCGGATCGACGAAGGCGAGATCGATGACGGGGATGAAGCGCAACGTGGTCTGCGCTTCGGCGCGCAAAATCCCCGGGAACGACAGCGCCGGCACAGCGGCTGCGGCTTTCAGCAGGGAGCGGCGGGAGACGGGCATTACAAAGGGCTCCTAGGTGTAGTGAGATCCAGCCGCAGCGGCGGTGTGCTCCCTCTCCCGCAAGCGGGAGAGGTGCAGCGAGTGCGTGGCCAGAGTGATATCAAACGATCAGAATGCATCATTCGCGTGTCACGTGTTGAGCAAGACCGCGCCGATCGCAGCCGCGACCGCCTGCTGCGCCGGTTCGATCACGGGCACACCGATCGCATCCGCGATCGCCGCGCGATGCGAGGCCATGCCGGCGCAACCCATCACCACGACATCGGCGCGGCATTGCGTGACCAGCGCGCGGCCGGCTTCGATCAACCGGCCGCGGATGTCTGCGCCTGCCGTCTCCGCCGCGCTGGCGCCGACCGACCAGCTTCCGGCATAGCGGCTGTCGACGCCCATCACCCGCGCCATGCGCTGCTGGCGGCGGATGCTCGACGGCGACAGCGCGATGATTCCAAAACGCTCGCCGAGCATCAGCGCGCGAAAAATACCGCACTCGGCGATGCCCAGCACCGGGCGGCCATCGGCCGCCTCGCGCACCGCATGCAGGCCGGGATCGCTGAAACAGGCGAGCACGAAGGCATCCGCATCGTCGCGCGTGACCCGATTGACCAGCGGCATGATCACGCTGTCGGCATCGCGCTGCGAGCTGATGCCCGGCGGCCCCTCGGCAAGCCCGACCACCTCGATATCAGGTCCGCCGGCGATCCGCAGCGGCGCGACTGCGTCATCGATCGCCGCCGTCACCGACGCGGAGGAGTTTGGGTTGATGACGAGGATGCGGCGACGGGTCATGGTGCTGCTCAACGGTTGCCGGCCTCGTGGCGCAGGAAATTCTCCGCGATCTTCTCACCGGTCGTGATCCAGACATCCGGGCACGATTTTGCGTAGGTCAGGAACTCCCGCAGCAGGCGCAGCCGCATCGGACGGCCGCTGCATTGCGGATGCAGCACGGTCGTCACCATCGCGCCCCAGTCTCGGGTTTCGTCGAGCTCGTCCTTCCAGATCGACAGTACGTGCTCCTTGGGGAAGATCGAGCGCGGGCTGAAGCGCGCCGAGAGGCCGTGCATCCAGTCGTCGTAGCTCGCAGTCACCGGCAGTTCGATCGTGCCGGGCTTGCCGTCGGCGAGACGATGGCGATAGGGCCGCACGTCGTCGCGGAACGAGGACGTATAGACGATGCCGTGACGCACCAACGCGACGCGTAGCTCCTCGGTGAACTCGCCGTAAGGCGCGCGATAGCCGGTCGGCCTGACGCCGAGTCGGCGCTTCAGCGCCTCGAAACCGCGCTCCAGCTCCTCCTCGATCCAGGGATCGCCGGGATCGGGCAGCAGATGATGATAGCCGTGATGACCGATCTCGTGACCCGCCTTGAGGATGGACTCGGCCATCGCCGGATGCGCGTCGACCGACCAGCCCGTGACGAAGAACGTCGCCTTGAGATCGAGCTGGTCGAGCAGCTCCAGAAGCTTTGGCGTGCCGACACGCGCTTCGTAGCCACCATAGCTCATGGTGATCAGCCGCTGCGCGTGCACCGCGTCCTTGCTGGTCCATGCGCTCTCCGCGTCCACGTCGAAGGAGAGAAACATTGCGGACGTATACGGCTTCGGCCACGGGTATTCAGGCGCGGGGTCCGCGGTGTTGGCCGGAACAAGCGGGATGCTCTGGAGTGCCTTACTGTCCAGCATTGATGGTCGCCTTTTCGAGTGCGTTGTCAGTCAGTTTCCATTTGGCAAGCAGGGTACGATAGCTGCCGTCGGCGATCAGCGCGTCGACCGCCTCAAGCATCGCCTGCTGAAGCGCCTTTTCCTTGACCGGAATGGCAATGCCGGTGAATTGCTGCGCGATGGGCGCGCCGACCGGCGCATAGGCGCCGGGCTCGAGGTCCATGACGTAGGGCAGTGTCTCGTTGCCCTGCACGGCGGCATCGATGCGGCCTTGCTTGAGCTGGGTGCGGGCATCGGCCGAGCCGTCGGTGCCGACGAAGACAACCGGATTGCTGCCGCAGCTCTTCTCGCTCCAGGCCGTGATCATGGTCGGGAACATGGTGCGGCGGCTGGCGCCGACCTTCTTGCCACAGAGCGCGGCCATGTCCTTGAACTCTGCCGCGCGCGACTGCTGCACGAAGAAGTTCGGACCGCTCTTCAGATAGTCGACGAAGGTCGCAGTCTCGTGCCGGCTGGCATAGTCCGTGAAGCCCGAGAGGATCGCATCGACACGGCCGGTCGAGATCGACGGCATGAATTGGTCGAAGCTGGTCTCCTGCCATTCGATCTTCACGCCGAGCTTACGGCCGATCGCCTCGCCGAGATCGATGTCGAAGCCGGACAGCGTGTTGGTGGCGGGATCGCGGAACTCCATCGGCGGATAGTTCGGCACCAGCGCGACCTTGATGCTGCCGCGTTTGGCGATCTCCGCCGGCAGCTCGATCGCCCAAGCCTGAACACTTAGAACGGAAACGCTCATGGCGCCAATAAACGCCGCCGCAACCAAAACTCTCTTCATCAACACGCCCCCATTCAGATCACTGCCGAAAGAAATGCCTTGGTACGCTCCTCGCGCGGCGCAGCCAGTACTTCGGAGGCGCGCCCCTGCTCGACGATCGCGCCCTGATCCATGTAAACGACGCGGTCGGCGACCTCGCGCGCGAAGCCGAGCTCATGCGTCACCACCATCATGGTCATGCCGCTCCGCGCCAGCTCCTTCATGACCGCGAGCACCTCGCCGACGAGCTCTGGATCGAGCGCGCTGGTCGGCTCGTCGAACAGCATCAGCATCGGCTTCATCGCGAGCGCGCGGGCAATCGCCACGCGCTGCTGCTGCCCGCCGGAGAGCTGCGCGGGATAGGAGTCCGCCTTGGCCGCGAGCCCGACGCGACGGAGCAACTCGATGGCCTCGGCGCGCACTTCGTCGGATTTCCGGCCCTGCACCTGGAGCGGACCCTCGGTGATGTTCTCCAGCGCGGTCTTGTGCGGAAACAAATTGAAGCGCTGGAACACCATGCCGGTCTTCAGCCGCTGCCGCCCGATCTCGCGCTCGCTCAGGCGATAGAGCCGCCCGCCCTGCTCGCGCACGCCCAACAGCTCGCCGTCGAGCCAGATGCCGCCACTGTCGATCGCCGTGAGCTGGTTGATGCAGCGGAGCAGCGTAGTCTTGCCCGAACCGGACGCTCCGATCAGACACATCACCTCGCCGGGCCAGATGTCGAGCGAGACGCTTTTGAGAGCCTGGAACTCGCCAAAATTCTTGCTGACAGTGCGGATCGCGACGAGGGGTTTTGTCATCGGGCGAACTGCAATGTGCCGCGGGCAAAACGGCGTTCGAGCAGCATCTGGAGCGGCGTCAGGATCGAGACGACGAGCAGGTACCAAAGCCCGGCGACGATCAGCAGCTCGATCACGCGGGAATTGGCGTAGTAGATGTTTTCGGCGTTGTGCAGCACTTCGGGATACTGAATGACGCTCGCGAGCGAGGTTGCCTTCACCATGCCGATGAACTCGTTGCCGAGCGGCGGGATCACCACCCGCATCGCCTGCGGCAGGATGATCCGGCGCAGCGCGCGCAGCCGCCCCATGCCGATCGCCTGCGCCGCCTCATATTGTCCGATGTCGACCGACAGCATGCCGGCGCGCATCACCTCTGAGGTGTAGGCGCCCTGGTTGATGCCGAGCCCGAGCAGGGCTGCAAGGAACGGCGTCATGACATCCACGGCACGCGCGCTCCACAGGCCGGGAATGCCGATGGTCGGAAACACCAGCGCGAGGTTGAACCACAGCAGCAATTGCAGGATCAGCGGGGTGCCGCGGAACAGCCAGGTGTAACCGGCCGCGACCGTCTTCAACACCGGATTGGGC
Source organism: Bradyrhizobium sp. F1.4.3 (assembly GCF_040548375.1). NCBI lineage: Bacteria > Pseudomonadati > Pseudomonadota > Alphaproteobacteria > Hyphomicrobiales > Nitrobacteraceae > Bradyrhizobium > Bradyrhizobium sp. F1.4.3. The sequence continues at coordinate 8,100 of NZ_JBEPRN010000002.1, read as the reverse complement.
GACAGCCGCATGATCGCGACGACCACGCCGAGGAAAATGCCGAGCGCCATCGCCAGCACCGCCATCACCATGGTGTTGACGATGCCTTCGAGAATGACTTTTGCCATCAGGAAGCGGCTGACATAGGACCATTCGATCTGGCCGCCGGCAAAGGCGCGCGCGATCACCGCCAGTCCGAGAACGATCAGAGCTGCGCTGAGCCAGCGAAACCAGTGCGGCTCGCGCGCGATCCGCATCCCCGACAGATCGGGAAAACCTTCCGCGAGTGCCGGCGCAGGCTTCATTGCGGCGCCGCGTTCAGCATGGGCTGGGCGACCGCGTTCGCACCCAGGCCCCATTTGTCGAGCACGGCCTTGTAGGAGCCGTCCGCGATCATGGCGGTGAGCTTTTCCGTCACGACCTCACGAAGCGCCGTATCGTCCTTGCGGAACATGACGCCCTGATAGCCTTTCGCGAAGGCCTCGCCAACGACACGATATTTACCGGGCTCCTGCGTTTGCGCATAAGGCAGCGTCTCGCTGCCCTGCACGGCGGCATCGATACGGCCCTGCTTGAGTTGGTTGCGGACGTCGATCGAGTTCTCACCCGGCACGTACTGGATCGCCGGCTTGCCGGCCGCCTCGCAATTCGGCTTGCTCCACTTCTCGATCTCGACCGGGAAGCTGGTGCTGCGCGTGGTGCCGACCTTCTTGCCGCAGAGATCGGCCGCGGCCTTCGCCTCGCTCTCCGCCATCACGAAGAACTGCGGCCCGGTCGTCAGATAGTCGACGAAATCGGCGGTCTCGCGCCGCGAGGCGCGATCGGAGATGCCGGAGATGATGAAATCGGCGCGCTTGGTCTGGAGCGAGGGGATCAGCTCGGCGAACGGCGTCTCGCTCCAGACGATCTTGAGACCGCCGAGCCGCTTGGCGAGCTCGTTGGCCAGATCGATATCGAGCCCGACCAGCTCGCTGGTGGCGGGATCGCGATACTCCATCGGCGCGTAGGTCGCGTTGACTGTGAGCCGCAAGGTCCCCGCCTGCTTGATCTCCGCAGGAAGCTCGGCGGCTCCCGCGGAGCCAATGGCAGCCAGCGCTGCAAGACCAAGAGAAAGTGAGAGGCGTGTCATGTCAGCTCCTTTGCCAATCTTCTTCCTTTGCCGATCCTTTGCCAGCGCCGTGCCATTTGGTCAGTCCGCGTCGAGAACGGCCGGCTCGATGACGCCGGCGCGCTCGGTGATCACCCGGTATTGCTCGGGCCGCCGGTGGGCGGCGAAGTTGAACATCTTGTCCTTGCCCTGGCGGCAGAGATCGAGATCGATGTCGGCAACGATCACCTCGTCGGTGAGCGTTACGGCCTGCGCGACGATGCAGCCATTGGGATCGACGATGCAGGAGCCGCCGATCAATCCCGAGCCGTCCTCGTCGCCGGCCTTGGCGACCGAGATCGCCCAGGTCGCGTTCATGTAGGCGTTGGCCTGCGTCACCAGCGTCGAATGGAAGGTGCGCAAGGACGCGTCTTCCGTGACGCCGCCATTGGGATCATAGGCCGCCGAATTGTAGCCGATGCAGACGAGCTCGACGCCTTGCAGGCCGAGCACGCGCCAGGATTCCGGCCAGCGGCGGTCGTTGCAGATCATCATGCCCATGATCGCGTGCGCCCAGGCCGAGCCGGCCCGGAAGGCTGGAAAGCCGAGGTCGCCATATTCGAAGTAGCGCTTCTCGAGCTGCTGGTAGCGGGCGCCTGCGCGCGGCTCGACCGAGCCCGGCAGATGCACCTTGCGATAGCGGCCGAGAATTTCGCCGTCGCGATCGACCAGGATGGCGCAATTGTAGCGGCGACCATCAGGCGTTAGCTCGGCAAAGCCGACATAGAAGCCGACACGCAGCGCCCGGGCACGATCGAACAGTTTGGCCACGGCCGGGTTCGGCATGCCGCGCTCAAAGTGTTCGTCAAGCGCCTCGCCTTCGAGCAGCCAGCGCGGAAAGAAGGTGGTGAAGGCGAGCTCAGGAAACACCACAAGGCTCGCGCCGCGGCTGGCGGCTTCCTCCAGCATGTCGAGCATCCGTTTCAGCGTATGCGCGCGCGTATCGGCTTTTTGCGTCGGCCCCATCTGGGCGGCGGCGGCGCGAAGGACACGAACCAAGATTGCCTCCAATCTGTGCGCAATGCTGCCTCAATGGGCGGATGAACCCTTTGATCCAGCGTGCAAATCCGCGGCCATTAGGCGCAAGCCGGGCTGCAAAAGCAATTCATCGTGCTATGATCTTTTGGCCCAGAGTATAATTGGCAGTGATATGAACCTGCGCCAGCTCGAGATCCTGCGTGCCGTCATCCGCCACCGCACCACGGTGGCGGCGGCGGACGAGCTGGCGCTGTCGCAGCCCGCGGTCAGCAACGCGCTGAAGACGATGGAGGCGCAGGCAGGCTTTGCGCTGTTCGAGCGCGTCAACAACCGGCTGTTTCCGACCGCGGAGGCGATGGCGCTCTACAAGGAGAGCGAGGCGATCTTCGCGTTGCATGCAAAGCTCGAGAACCGCGTGCGCGATCTGCGCGAGAACCGCTCCGGCCATCTCGCCATCGTGGCAACACCGCCGCTCGCCTACAGCATCATTCCCTCAGCGCTGTCCGGCTTCCTGCGCCGCCGCCCGGAGACGCGGGTGTTCTTCGACGTGCGCCGTTACGAAGGCATCATCGAAGGCGTGCTCAGCCATGTCGCCGAGCTCGGCTTCGCACTCGGGCTGACGCATCATCCCGGCATCGCGCATGAGGTGGTGCACTCCGGCGAGATGGTTTGCGTGCTGCCGCCGCAGCACCCGCTCGCCGACAGACCCGTGATCTCGGCCTCCGATCTCTCGGGCCTGCCCTTCATCGGGCTCGAGCGCGGCACGCGGCTGGGCGAAGCCGTGCGCGACAGCTTTGCCCGCGCCGGCGCACCGTTCCAGCCGACCGTCGAGGTGCGCTACTGCAACACGGCTTGCGTACTCGCGTCCGCCGGCGTCGGCGCCGCGGTCGTCGATCCCTTCTCACCGCGCCAGAATGGCGGCCACGGCCTGGTCGTCCGGCCGTTCACGCCGACGACGCGCGCCGTCGCCTACATGTTATGGTCGGAAGCCGAACCGCTGTCGCGCCTGGCAAAAGCCTTTCTCGGCGAGGTGCGCAAGGAGAGCGCGCTGCTGGACCGCACAACGCCACACGAACACAAGGCAGGAAGCGACTGAGCTTGCGCCCGCACGCGCAAGCTTTTACCTGAGGGCACATGGCACGCATCACCATCATCGAGACGGGACAGGTCCCCACAAAATATCGCGAGCGCCACGGCTCGTTCCCGGACATGTTCCAACGCATGGTCCGCGCCGAGGATCCGTCAGCCATGGTCGAGGTCGTCAGCATCCCGAACGGCGATGCGCTTCCCGATCCGGACAAGGTGGAGGCCGTCCTCATCACGGGCGCGGCCGCCGGTGTCTATGACGGGCTCGACTGGATCGCGCCGCTGGAAGATTTCGTGCGCAGGGCTTACGCGAACAAGACGCCGATGGTCGGCGTCTGCTTCGGCCATCAGCTGATCGCGCAGGCCCTGGGCGGCACCGTGCGCAAATCGGAGAACGGCTGGGGCATCGGACGGCACGTTTATCGCGTGCAGCCGGACAACGGCGTCGTCGATGGCGAGGAGGTCGCCATCGCCGCCTCACATCAGGACCAGGTGATCGAAGCCCCGCGCGATGCGCACACGATCCTCTCATCCGATTTCACGCCACATGCCGGACTGCTCTATGCCAACGGCACGACGCTGTCGGTGCAGCCGCATCCGGAATTCGACGTCGATTTTGCGCAGGTATGCTGCGAGCTGCGCGACGGTAAAGCGCCGGATGATGTCGTCGCCACAGCGAAGGCGTCGCTGGCGCAGCCGCTGGACAGCGGGAAACTTGGCGGGGCGATCACAAGATTTTTGACGCGGCGATGAGCCTTCACCTCGCCCCGCTTGCGGGGAGAGGTCGGATTGCATCGAAGATGCAATCCGGGTGAGGGAGACTCTCCGCGAGTCTGTCTCTGACCGTGATCGTGGAAGCAGCCCCTCACCCCAACCCTCTCCCCGTAAGAACGGCGAGAGGGAGAGGAAGCATCTCAGAACGGATCGCTTCCCAGCCCCGTCACATCCTGCGGCCTCGGCCCCGGCGCCGGCCAGTGAAACCGGCGATCTTTCTCCGCAATCGCGATATCGTTGATCGAGGCCTCGCGCCGCCGCATCAACCCGTGCTCGTCGAACTCCCACTGCTCGTTGCCGTAGGAGCGATGCCACTGGCCGCTGGCATCATGCCATTCGTACTGGAAGCGCACCGCGATGCGGTTGCCGTCGAAGGCCCAGAGGTCCTTGATCAGGCGATAGTCCTGCTCCTTCTCCCATTTGCGGGTGAGAAACGCGACGATGGCTTCGCGCCCCTGGAAGACTTCCGAGCGATTGCGCCAGCGGCTATCCTCGGTATAGGCGAGCGAGACACGCACCGGGTCGCGTGAATTCCAGGCGTCCTCGGCCATGCGGGCTTTTTGCGCGGCAGTCTCTCTCGTGAACGGCGGAAGTGGCGGGCGCGACATGATGGCCTCATCGGTTGACTGAGAGCGCAATCTATCGTCGCACGCCGCGGAGTCGATAGACCGTCCGCTATCGCCCGATCACGAAATCAGATCAGCCTTCATCAGCGTGCGGATCGACTTCGGGATCGGCTGGGCGCGGCCGCCGCTGATGAAGGCGACGCGCACCTCGGCTTTCACCAGCACATCCTCGCCGCGCCGTACCTCCTGGGCCAGCATGATGGATGCGCCCTTCACCGCGACCGGCCAGGTCACGATGTCGAGCACGTCATCCATGCGCGCGGGCCTCATGAAATCGAGGCGCATCGAGCGCACCACGAAGGCGAAGCCGGTGTCTTCCGTCGCAGGCTGCTCGAACAACGCCTGCTGCTCGGCGCCCATCAGTCGCAGATGATTGGTCCGTCCGCGCTCCATGAAGCGCAGATAATTGGCGTGATAGACGATGCCGGAAAAATCCGTGTCCTCGTAATAGACGCGGACCTGCATGTGATGGCGGCCGTCGCGGATCTCGCCGTCGAGATGAGCTGTCACGTCGCGAACCTCTTCGCTTTTCGCTACCGGCCCGTTTTGCGCAAAAACGGCCGAACGTGCAAGCGGGGCTACGCGATCACCGGTCCCCGACCCAGCTTCACCTCGACAATCTCGGGCGGCACGCCAACGCGGACCGGGATGATGCTGCAACCGAGGCCGCCGGAGATGATGACGTCGCATTTCAGCCGAAAGTGGCCATAGGCGAGCCGGAGGCCGTGCTGCGGCGAAACGGCCGGCGACCAGCCGAGCAGACGGACCTGGCCGCCATGGGTGTGGCCGGACAATTGCAGCGCGACGCGCGCGGGAACGCGCGGCGCGATGTTGGGTTCATGCGCGAGCAGGATGACCGGCGCGTCGTCGGAGACCTTTGCCAGCGTCGCATTGAGATCATCGGCGCCGAAGCGTTGCACGCGACCGTAGCGCGGCGCCAGAGCATAAGCGAGCTGATCGCCGAGACCTGCGAGCCAGAACGGGCGGCCATCCTTGGTGAGACGCACGACGTCGTTCTCGTAGACGGGAATGCCGGCCGCCTCCAGCGCGCGATGGGCGACCGTCGGCCCGTGCCCGATCCGCTGCACGACCTTGTCATCCCAATAGTCGTGATTGCCCATAACGGCATGGACGCCGAGCGGCGCCTTGAGGCCGGTCAGCACCTTGGCCCATTCGTTGGCGGGAATGATCCTGGTGACCTGGTGAAGACCGGCCACGTAATCGCCGAGCAGCACGATGAGGTCGGCATTCAGCGCATTGGTACGATCGACGATGGCCTCGATCCGGTCCAGCGACATCCAGGGATCGCAGGCGTGGATGTCGGCGATCACAGCGATCTTCAGCGGAAAATCCGCCGGCCATTGCCGCGGCGTCGGATGATAGCGGGTGATGCGGAGCCGCAGCACCGGCTCGACGCCGACGCCGTAGGCCGCGGTCGAGACGCCGAGGGCGGACAGACCGCCGATGGAACGGATGAGATGACGACGAGAGATCATGCAAGCCCAATGGTGATGCGCTTTCGTGATGCGGCCCGATTGGAGCGGAATTGGGGTGCGCTTGTGCAGATAGTCTGCACAAGATTACCGGAAGTTCATGACAGCCGGGATCAGTCGTCGCTCTCGTCCGTCCCGAACAGGCCGAACTGCGCCGCATCGCGCGAGGGTTCGCTGATGCCCAGATGACGGAAGGCGTGCGAGGTGAGCAGACGTCCGCGCGGGGTGCGCTGGAGATAGCCGCACTGGATCAGATAAGGCTCGATGATATCCTCGATCGCATCGCGCGGCTCGGACAGCGCCGCCGCCATCGTCTCGACGCCGACAGGGCCGCCGCCATAGTTCATTGCGATGGTCGTGAGGTAGCGGCGGTCCATGGCGTCGAGGCCGGCGGCATCGACCTCGAGCGCGCTCAGCGCGTGGTCGGCAATCTTGCGGTCAATCTTGTCGGCATCGGCGGCGGAGGCGAAATCGCGCACGCGGCGCAGGAGACGGCCGGCGATGCGCGGCGTGCCGCGGGCGCGGCGTGCAATCTCGTTGGCGCCGTCCGCGCTCATGCCGACATTGAGCACGCGGGCGCCGCGGGTGACGATGCTTTCCAGCTCTTCGATGGTATAAAAGTTCAGCCGGACCGGAATGCCGAAACGGTCACGCAAGGGATTGGTGAGAAGTCCGGCGCGCGTGGTGGCGCCGACGAGGGTGAATTTCGACAGCTCGATCTTGACCGAGCGCGCCGCCGGCCCCTCGCCGATGATGAGGTCGAGCTGAAAATCCTCCATCGCAGGATAGAGCACCTCTTCCACGGCCGGGCTGAGGCGATGGATCTCGTCGATGAAGAGCACGTCGCGCTCTTCGAGATTGGTCAGCAGCGCAGCAAGATCGCCGGCCTTGGCGATCACCGGGCCCGATGTGGCGCGAAAACCGACGCCCAGCTCCTTGGCCACGATCTGCGCCAGCGTGGTCTTGCCGAGGCCGGGGGGACCGACGAACAGCACGTGATCCAGCGCCTCGCCGCGCTTGCGCGCCGCCTCGATGAAGATCGAGAGATTCTTGCGCGCCTGCTGCTGACCGACGAAGTCGGACAGCGACTGCGGCCGCAGCGCGGTGTCGCCGACGTCATCGCTGCGGCGTTCGGGCGAAACCATGCGATTGGCCTTCGGGTCGCTCACTTCGCGAGCTCCTTCAGCCCGAGGCGAATGAGCTGCGCCGTCTCGGCATTTTCACCGGCGCTACGCGATGCCGACGCAATGGCGGCGGCCGCCTGCGGCTGGCCGTAGCCGAGATTGACGAGCGCGGAGATCGCATCCGCCACCGGGCGCGGCGCGCGCTGGTCGTCGACGGCGCCGGCGAGATGCACGACAGCGGGATCGACATTGGCAAAGGCCGGCGCCTTGTCCTTCAGCTCGGTGACGATGCGCTCGGCCACCTTGGGGCCGACACCCGGCGTGCGCGCCACCGCGGCCTTGTCACGCAGCGCAATGGCATTCGCAAGATCGGCCGGCGCCAGCGTGCCAAGCACGGCCAGCGCGACCTTGGCGCCGACGCCCTGCACGGTCTGGAGCAGGCGAAACCATTCGCGCTCCTGGTCGGTGCGAAAGCCGAACAGCTTGATCTGATCCTCGCGGACATAGGTCTCGATCGACAGCACGGCGGCTTCGCCCGGCGAGGGCAGATGCTGCAGCGTGCGCGCCGAGCAATGCACCTGATAGCCGACTCCGCCGACGTCGAGGAGCACGTAGTCCTCGCCGTAGGAATCGATCAGGCCCTTGAGCTTGCCGATCATGATCGCGCACCGCGCTCTTCGTTACCTCCCCCCTTGCGGGGGAGGTCGGATCGCCGCAGGCGATCCGGGAGGGGGGTAAGCCACAAGCGCTGGCGCCCGGAGCGGGGGGGGGGGGGCCCCCCCCCCCCCCCCCCCCCCCGCCGGGGGGGGGGGGGGGGGGGGGGGGGGGGGCCCCCCCCGCCACAAGCGAGGTGCAAGCCGCAAGAGCCCCTCACCCGGCGCTATGCGCCCTCT